>JAHHQN010000019.1 GCA_020026375.1 Alistipes sp.
GCCTGCGTGTCGTAGTAGTGTATCGGAATCTCGAGGGCGGTCATCTCCTCGCCCTGACTCACACCGCTGATGTAGTGCGAACCGTAGCCGATGATGCGGCCTTCGGGCTGTGAGCTGCTCTCTTCGGGGTCCCATGCGCCGCGCACCTCCTTAATCGAGGAGGCCACTTCGTGACGGCGCTCCCAGTCGACGATGGCTACGAAGATGCGCGCCTTGTCGGGCTGGCCGTTGGCGATGGGGTCCTTGCCGTCTTTCTTGTGCTTGACGCAGTTCACCGTGCCGATGTTGGCGTGGTAGCGCACCTTCAGCGACTTGGGACGTGCCTGCCAGGTGTAGTCCTGTCCGAAGGAGGCCGAGCCGCCTGTTCCCTGTGCGCGGAAGGTGCCGGTGAAGAGGTTGCCCGAGGCCATGACCATGAGGAACGACGAGGCCAGCTTGGCGCAATTCGATCCTCCGAACTGTGCCTGTGTGCAGAGCGAGGGGGTGAAGCCGTTGTTGCCGCTGGCCCAGGCCGTGGAGTTGGCGTTGTCCTTGGTGAAGGCCGAGATGGGGCTTTCCATGTCGTGGAAGGGGAGGGGCTGGTCGCAGGTGGGGGCGAGGGCGATTATGCCCTCCTCCTCCGATTTGCCGTAGCACTCGTAGGTGTGGTTGGCAAATATGCCTGTTGCGGCCTTCGGACGGTAGGTGGTGAGTCCGCCTCCGTTTTGGGCCTGCTCCCATTGGGGGGTGAAGGTGGCGGTGTAGATACCGTCGTCGCCCTTCACGCCGACGAGCGTCTGCCACTCGGCGGCACCCTGTTCGCGGAGTCCGAACGTTACGGGGGTGGTTTCGCTGTCAAACTCCACATAGCGGAGGGTCAGCGTGTTGTTCCACAGGTCGCAGTCGTCGGTGGTGGGGCGGATAAAGCCGCGCAGACGGAACATCACGGGGCTGGAGAGTGTTCCGCCGCCGGTGTCGGCGGCCGAGAACGAGAGTCGGTGGTTGCCGGCACCCAGACGGTCGAAGTAGGGCTTCGAGAGGGTGACGATGATTTTCGAAGGGCTCTCCCTGGTGACCTTCACCCCTTCGGGCTGTCCCTCGGCCAGCAGGTCTGTCTGTTGGCCGGCAACTTCCAACTGCAACATCGAGATTTCCTTCTTGCCGCTGATGGTGAAGGTCTTGTCCTCGCCGCGGTACTCCTGACAGTCGGAGAGGTCGAATCCCGAGCCGACAATCGTGAGTCCGGGGTCGAAGATGATGGTGTCGTCGAATTCGGGACTTGTGGTGTCGACCTTGATGAGGAAGCACTCCACGAATCCGGGGGCGGAGGGCGAGTATTTGAAGGTCAGCGTGTAGCGTCCGGGCTGCTCCACCTGCTCGATTTTGCCAGTCCGCTCCACCTCGCCGTCGGTGGAGTGGCGGCCTGTGAACTTCCACACCAGGGTGCGGTCCTCCTCGCGCAGGTCGAAGTATCCTGCCGCATTACGGGTGTAGCGGAGGGCGGCCACCTGCTGGCGGTCGATGCGCTCCTGCGAGTATTCCGTGTCGGCGGCTACCGTTACAGAGAATCCCTGCTCGAATTTGCCGATGACCGAGTCGTCGAACTTCACCTCCGCGCAGGTGTTGACGCTCTTGCAGCGCAACTCCACCCGAGTGGTTTTCTGCGGCTCGACCTTGAAGGTCTGCTCGCCGCTGTACAGTCGTTTCTCGAAATCGGCATAGCTCATCTGGGGGGTCTTGCCGCTCTCGCCGGCCCGGGCTGCTATGCGGTACTCTCCGGCGATGACCTTCAGCTCGATGTCCCGGTCCTGGGGGTTCTCATAGCGGCGGATAACTTCGCCCCGGGGGTTGAAGACCTCCACGTTGAGATGGCGCATCGGGTCGTAGCCCCCGGTGGAGGGCTGCTGCGGCGTGGCGATGTGCATGACCAGCCGTCCGTGGTCGGGTGATGTGAACTCTCCGTCGTCCTCCATGGGCGATGACGAGCAGGCGGCGGCCAGCAGGGCGGCACCCGCCAGGAGGAGTTTTCTGTGCTTGAACATAATCAGTTGACTTTGAGTTGAATGGTCTTGGTGTTGTGCTTGCCGTTGCGGTCGGTGACCGTGAGCGAGAAGTTATGCTCGCCGGGAATGTTGAGCAGCAGCTCCACGAATCCCGAAATCGAGATGGTGAGCTGTTCCTTGCCCTTCACGGCGTCGTTGATGGGGAATCCCAGATTGTGAATCTTTCCGGCCAGCGAGTTGGCGTCGTTGGGGTCGCCCTCCACGTTGCACAGGTCGAAGGTGTCGGGCAGACCGATGTCGGCAAGGAAGGGGGCCAGCTCCTGCGAGACGATGTGTACCTCGTAGGAGGCGATTCCGGCCGGAACGGTGGTGTCGATGTCGATGCTCATGCCGCTCTCGACGATGTACTGTTGCGAGAAATCGTGTCCGGCCCACTCGATTTTCACCGCCTTCTCGTCGTTGTCGCCCGACTCCTGATCCACGGGCGGCTCGACGATGTTGTCGGAGCCGTCGACGATGATTTCCTCATCGAGAATGAACGAGTCGACCTCGATGTCGAGCTTCACGTTGCCCTGGTCGGCGTGGGTGTTGACAATGGTGATTTTGCGCCACTGACCTCCGGCCACGCCTGTGATTTCACGCGAGAATGAGGCGTCCTCCCCCGTGGTGAACTTTCCGGTGAGGGTGAAGGTGAGGGTGTTGGCCCCCTCCTGCGGAGCGAAGTAGGCCGCGCGGTTCTCCTTGAGCGAGAACTCCGCACGATGCTCCTTGAGCGACACGGTGGCTTTGGTATCGGGGGTGAACTGTGCCGCCAGATCGGCTGCGCAGACTACCGTCACCTTGATGTTCCTGAGCTTGCAGACCACCTCGCCCAGCGTCTCGGTCTGTCCCTTGCGTATGGTGAACTCCTTTTCGGCGCCGTAGAAGGGGTGTTCCCAGTCGACGGCCGGCAGGGCGGAGGGTTCTTCGGAGGTGACCGTCAGATGGTACTTGTCGACGGGAAGGGTGAGGGGTGAGGTCAGCGACTGGAGGGCGGCATAGCTGTCGTCGTAGCGCACCTCGCCTTTCGAGGAGATGACCTTCACACGGTAGAGCGAGGTGTCGAGATACTGTTCGGCGGCACGCGAGGCGGCCTTCTTGTCGGTGTCGTTGTTCTGGGGAGGAGTCTCACTCTCGGAGATGACCTTCACTCCCAGACCGTCGAGCGACAGATAACCCTCGTTGGGGAGCGGTGAGGGAACGGGGTTGTTGACGTAGTTGGGGTCGTCCTCGCAGGCTGTTGCCAGCAGCAGGACGGCCGATGTCAGAAAGGAGAAAAATCTTTTCATATCGTAGGACTGTTTTATTCGTTAGGGGTGATGTCAGGCGTTGCCGTTAAGCTCGAAGACCAGGTCGTGGGTTTCCGACTGCGAGTCGTCGAGGGTGATGGTGACGGTGGCGTGTCCGGCGTTCTTGGCATCGAACACAAAGGTGTGGCGTGTGCGTGCCACCGTGGGGGAGAGCTGCTGTGGGGCGAAGGTCACGCGGTCGCCGGCCTGACGGGCGGCATCGCCCGAGAGGGTCACCGATGTTCCGGCACCCACATACACCGGAGTACTGTTCTCGGTTGAGGTGGGACGGAAGTCGAACTTGCCACCACGGGAGGTGGTGAGCGTGAAATGTGCGTCGTGGAAATAGTCGGTGAAGGCCTCGGTCAGCCGCACGACCACCTGTGCATTGGCGATGGAGGCCTTCACACGGGCCGTCACCTCGCGTCGCGGCTCCACGACCACCTGCTCGCTGCCGTGGTAGTAGGGCTGGTTCTCGCCCTCACGGGTGGGGTCGCCGTAGAAGAGTTCCACGCGGTACTCGCCTTTCATGAGCTTGGGGCGTTGGGCGGCATATTCGGCCGTCGTGGGCCATGTGCGGTCGAAGTCCTTGCCCGTGATGCGGAGCGACAGCTCGTCGGGTGAGAGCCTGCTGCCCGACTCCACCTCGGCGCGTGTGGCGATTTGGGAGTCGGTCTGCGGCTGCAGACGAATGGTGCCGCACTCCTCCGGGAGGGTGTCTTCGGAGTCGTTGTCCGCGCAGCCCACGCTCATCAGCAGGGCCAGCGTATAGAAGAATACTTGTTTCATTGCAGTCGTTATTTGGCGATTCTGACCTTCACGTTGTCCAGATAAATCCAGTACACGGCATAGCCGTTGAACGAGCCGGAGGCGTTGTCGGTGATGTGGAACGTGAGTCGGGTCTGGTTGTCGGCGTTGGTGATGTGTCGGGTCATGGTGTTTTTCATCTTGTCGTAGAGGGGCGTACCCTTTCCGTCGCCCTCGGCCGGAAGCTGCTGCTTGTCGACGACGATGTTCTCGGTAGCACGGGTGATGTCGATGGGACCCTGCTCACGGGTCGAGCCGACGGTGAGTAGCGGATTGCCGTCCTTCACCGAGCCGGACAGCTGGCGGTCGGCGGCATAGCCGAAGGTGACCTCGAGATTGACCTTGCGGCCCTCCTTGATGGCGGTGATGGGCGACGAGTCGACGCGGCCGTCGTAGTTGTAGGCGATGACGGCCACATTCACACGGCAGGCGATGCGCAGACCCTTTCCGGCTGCCGCACCCACACGCGTTCCCGTCCACCCCTCGAGACCGTATTGTGCCAGCTCCACGGGGGCGTAGTTCCAGCCGTCCTGTGTGAAGCCCTTGACCACGGCAGTGTGGTAGTCGAAGGCCTGCACCGAAGCGAAGTCCTCGACGTAGAGCGACGGTACACCCACCTCTATGCGGTTGCCCTTGCCTTCGTTGAGTCGGGGCAGGGTGACCTCACGTCGGGTGAGGGTGTTCTCGGTCTCGAATTCGAGGGTGAGGGTTTTGCCCGAGAGGTCGGTGGTGTAGCTGTCGTGGTAGCGCAGCTCGTAGCGGTTGTCGCCCGAGGGGGTGAGCGGCTGACGGAGGGTGCCGTTGGGCAGTGTCAGACCGTCGGGGGCGACGAGGGTCAGTGCGGTGAGCGGCTCGCCGATGGTCTGTGTGCCGTCGCCGTCGAGTGAGAACTCCACACGAGTGGCCGGCTGCTCCCGGGGTATGGTCAGCGCAATGGGGGTGGTGTGTCCGGCCGCGAAATCCTTGCCCGGCATCTCTGCGCCCTGCGACTGTGCCTCGCCGCTGAAGGCACGTATTTCGATTTTATCCTGCTCGCCGAGAGCGGTGGGGGCGATGGCCGCATAGACCACGTCACCCGTGTCGACAGGTCGCGGCAGGGTGAGGCGGAGGAGGCGTCCCTCCTCGGAGTCGGTCACTGTGGGGGCTGCCGCCGCATCCTGCATGTCAACTTCCATCTGTCCGGTCACCGCCACGGGGAAGCGCAGCGTCAGCCGGTCGACCGGTTTCCCCAGACGGTTTGCGGCGATGCGTATCTTCAGCAGGTGAATCTTGTGGGCGAAGCGGAAGTTGACCATCGAACTGTTGTCGCCCTCCTTCAGTGCTTCGGCCGTGACGGGCGCGGCCACCATCACATCACATGCCGGCTGTCGTCCGCCGTCCTGTGTCGAGGGGAGGGTGTAGCTCGCCTTGCGTCGGGCGAGGTCGTATTGGCGGGGACGGGGCGAGAGGGCATAATAGGTGTAGGTACCCTGTGCCATGGAGGGAATGTCGGCCGTGAAACGTGCCGTCGAGAAATCGGCGTTGTAGTGGTAGAGGGCGAAGTCGGTGGCGTCAACGGTGCCTTCGTTTCGGGCGTTGACGGCCCAGAGGGTGATTTTGTCCTCCTCCTGCCAGTGTACCGTCGTGCCGTCTTCGCCGATTTCGGTGCGGGTGGCGATGTCGATTCGGGGCGAAGAGCCCACGATGACCTTCACGCGGCGGTCGGGGACGGCTGAGTCGGTGGCCGTCGGGTCGGAGCAGCCGGAGCCCAGGAGCGAAAGCGCGCCGAGAAGGGTCAGGAATTTTATTTTCATATCGTTCACTTTTAATCCATTTTACAAAATACAAATATATATAAAGCCGTGTGGCTGCAAAAATTTTTTCAACGAACCCCCTGTTTTTTATCACGGAATCCTCCGCCTGTGCCGAACGTGGGCGGAGAACTGCAGAATTGACACCGTCAGAATGTCACTAATTGACACAAATTGTCACATTTTGTGCCAATCGTGCGCTGATTTTCATTCGTTTTGTGCCAGACGGCCCGAAATGTAGATGTGGGGGACGTGGCACGCAATTTGATGGGTTATGGGGTGAATTGAATATCGAAAGGAGGTTCAATCCAAAGAAGATGTTAAACCTTAAAAAAATAGGAGGAATTGATAATGATACCTGTAAGAAGAAATTACAATCAGGATTGGTTGCCGAATTTATTTAACGATTTCTTTGAGAACGATTGGCTGCCCAAGACCCATGCCACAGCTCCGGCAATCAATGTCAGCGAGGACGAAAAATCCTACAAGGTGGAAGTTGCCGCACCCGGTATGACCAAAGACGATTTCAAGATATATCTCTCCGATGACGACCATATCGTGGTGGCGATAGAGAAGAAGGAGGAAAAGAAAGATGAAGACAAAGACAAGAAGTACCTGCGCCGCGAATTTTCATACTCGAAGTTCCAGCAGTCGTTGGCTCTTCCCGATGATGTGGATCGTGAGCAGATCGCTGCATCGGTAAACGACGGGGTGTTGACCATCGACCTGCACAAGAAGGCGTTGGAAGCCCATGCCGACCAGCCGCGCATGATTGAAATCCGATAACGGATGTCCGTCTTCCGTGCGAAGACCGACAAAAACTCCCTACCCTTCGGGGCAGGGAGTTTTTTGCGTGTGTCAGAGGCGGCCGGCGGCCTTTTTCCGCGCCCCATAGTAGCGTGCCAGCGACGAGAGCATGCCCACCAGCGAGAGCGCGCCGCCCAGCATCATGGCCGCCATCGGCCCCTTGTCGTCGAAGAGTCGGAACGCCAGCGCCACACAGGCCGCTCCCGTGGTCTGTCCGATAAGACGTGCCGAGGCCATCATGCCGCTGGCACTTCCGGCGCGGTGGGTGGGGGCCGACGTGAGAATCAGATGGTTGTTGGGCGACTGGAAGAAACCGAAGCCCAGACCGCACACCCCGAACCGCCACACGATGTCCCAGAATCCGCTGTCGGCGGGCAGGAATGCCAGCAGGAAACTGCCCGTGCAGAGCATCATCAGACCGAAGCACCCCAGCAGTTCGGGGCTGATGCGTCCGATGAGGAATCCCGACAGTGGTGCGACGATGAGTATGACGATGGGGTAGGAGGTCATCAGCACGCCTGTCTGCACGGCATCGTAGCCGAAGGAGTGGGTCAGCAGGAAGGGCATGCCCACCATGGCGAGCATTTGCGAGGCAAAGGAGACGATGCTGGTGAGTATCGAGAGCGAGAAGATGGGCTGCCGCAGCAGGTCGAGTGGCAGCATGGGGTACTCCTTGTGGCGCAGGTGGCGGAGGTAGACCGTGGCCGTGAGGAGAAACAGCGCGCAGCCGGCCAGGAGCGGTCGGGGCTCCACATCGTGGGAGAAGCCCTCGAAGCAGGCGAGGAAGAGTCCGAAGGTGAGGGCGTTGAGCAGGGCCTCTTTCCTGTCGAAGCGGCGTCCCTCGATTTTTGTGGGGTTCTCGGGCAGCGACCTGCGTGCCAGCAGGAAGGCCACCACACCGAACGGCAGGTTGATGATGAAGAGCCAGTGCCACGAGGCCACCGAGAGCAGTGCGCCCGTGAATACGGGGCCGGCCACCAGTCCCAGGGCCACCACCGTGGCGTTGAGTCCTATGCCCTTGCCCAAGTGTCGTTTGGGGTAGATGAGCTTGACCAGCGAGGTGTTGATGCTCATTACCATTGCCGCGCCCAGTCCCTGCACCACGCGCGCGGCCACCAGCCCCGTGAACGAGCCGGCCACGGCACACAGCAGCGAGCCGGAGGTGAACAGCACGATGCCCGCCAGATAAATCCTGCGGTAGCTCAGCAGTTCGCCCAGCGAGGCGAACGGCAGCAACATCATCACGATGACTATCTGGAAGGCGTTGACAATCCATATCGAGTCGGAGGGGGCGATGTCGAGTTCGCGTGCGAGGGTGGGCAGTGCCACATTGCACACCGTGCCGTCCATCACCGAGAAGAAGAGTCCGCACAGGAGGGCGGCCATGGCCGTGTAGAGTTGTGCGCCGCGCAGGCCGTCCCATTGGGTGTCGCCGAGGATTCGGGGAGTGGTTTTTTCCATTTCAGAGCAGATTTCTTGTGGCCGTGGCCGAATATGGGCGCGAAAATAGTGATAATTCCCCGACTTTGGTGGGGTGGGGCGGCGGAAAGTAACAATCTGTCGTCGGATTCTGCCAAAAACATGACATTTGTAAGCCTGCGCCTGTTGTCCGTCGGGGTGTGAGGGTGGTTTTCCGCACTTCGCGATGCAGTTCTTGCGTCCCGTGCCGCGAATCCGTGGTGTTGTTGCTGCGGTTTATGGTAATATATTCCTTCTGTTTTCGGACATTTTTATTATAAATCGGCAATCTCGGACTTGTTTTACAGGCAATTTTTAATATCAGCCGAATAAATGGCGTTAATTAATAATTATTAATAAATAAGCGTCACACTGTTAAACATATTATAAATAAATTAATGAATAGGCGGTCGTGTATATATAATATAGGTATATTTTTGTCGCGATTATTTGTCTTGCAATCACTGAATTTGGTGAATTTGGCCTTCCGGGAGCATGTGAGGGGAATATGGTGAAAGTGTAAACTATTGATAATCAGCGAGAAAATATTTTAAAAAGTGACGAAATATTAAAATAATTACAGATTGTAATCTTAATTCAGATTTTTTAGTAAATATGTAATCGATAGATATACCTTTGCTGATAATACAAAATACCGTGAGTTTTTTTTAATAATTCTCTTGCATAAATGTTTGGTTTTGCTTACTTTTGCTATTGGACTTTATAATCAAACCCAATTTATTTAACGCTTATGGTAAGGAAAATTGTACTATTGCTGATTGCTGTATTTGGGTGGGGCATGCTTTTTGCCCAGAAGCAGCAGGTCTCCGGTATTGTTACAGGTTCCAATGGTGAACCTATCGTCGGAGCTACCATTTTAGTGGAAGGCACAAGCGTCGGAACAACGACAAATGCCGAGGGTGACTTCGTTATCCGCGCAGGCAAGAAAGATGCGCTTGTGATTTCATATATCGGCTATCACACGGTTCGTGTGGAGATTGCCGGTCAGACCTATCTCAAGGTTTCTCTCAAGGAAGATACACAGACCATCGAAGATGTCGTGGTCGTAGCATTCGGTACCGCCAAGAAGGAAGCCTTCACCGGTTCGGCTGTCGTGGTCAAATCGGAGGATATTGCCAAGGTGCAGAATACCAGCGTTACCCGCGCTCTGGAAGGTAAGGTTGCCGGTGTGCAGATGACTACCGCTTCGGGTGATCTGGGTTCCAAGCCTCAGCTGGTTATCCGTGGTTTCAGCTCTATTTCTGCGGGTACCGATCCTCTGATTGTTGTCGACGGTGTACCTTATCCCGGTGACTTGAACAACATCAATACTCAGGATATCGAGTCGATGACCGTGTTGAAGGATGCCGCTTCCAATGCACTTTACGGTGCTCGTGGTGCCAACGGTGTCATCATGATTACTACCAAGAAAGCCAAGTCGCGTGACGCTGTGGTGAATGTTGACGCCAAGTGGGGTGTTAACTCTCGCGCTATGCGTACCTACGAGACGCTCTCAAGCCCTGCACAGTATTACGAGTCGTACTACGGCGCACTCTACAACTACTATGTAGACAAAGAGAAGCTCTCTCCCGACCAGGCTTACATCAAGGCTAATAACATGGTAGTCGGTCCCGCAATGTCGGGTGGTCTGGCTTACCAGGTATATACCGTTCCCCAGGGTGAGATGTTCATCGGTCAGAACGGTAAGGTGAACCCCAACGCTACGCTGGGTCGTCTGGTCAACTACGGCGGTCAGGACTACTGGTTGCGTCCCGACGACTGGTTGGACGAGACCTATAAGAGCTCGCTCCGTCAGGAGTACAACATCAGCGTTTCGGGTCGTTCCGATCGTTCTTCGTTCTCGGCTTCTTTCGGTTACCTGAACAATCAGGGTATCATCGAGGGTTCCGACATGGAGCGTTACACCGGTCGTCTGCGTGCCGACTTCCAGGCCAAGAAATGGTTGAAGGTAGGTGCCAACTTCGGTTACGCCAACTTCAAGTGGAACAACGGTAACGGTGACGAGGGTAACGGTTCTTCAACCGGTAACATCTTCGCCTTCTCGACCTACATGGCTCCTATCTATCCCGTTTACATCCGTGACGGTAAGGGTAACATCATGGTCGACAAGTACGGTATGAAGATGTATGACTACGGTGACAAGGGCAACGCAGGTCTGTCGCGTCCTATCCAGCCTTCGGCCAACGCATTGCAGACTTCGTGGTTGGATAAGTCGCTCAGCGAGGGTAACGCCATCAACGGTACTGCTTTTGCAGACTTCCAGCTCTACAAGGATTTGAAATTAACTGTCAATGTCGGTTTCGGTCTCGATGAGACTCGCTCGATCCAGAGACGTAACGCCATGTATGGTCAGTTTGCTATCGATGGCGGTCTTTTGAGCGTTCACCACAACCGTTCGACTTATTTGAACCTCCAGCAGTTGATTAACTACACCAAGAACTTCGGTGAGCATCATCACTTCGAGGCGATGTTGGGTCACGAGTACTACAAGTCGCAGGGCTACACCCTGGGCGGTTCGAAGGCTATGCTCTGGACTCCCAATGCCGATGAGTTGGACGCAGCCGTTGTCGATAAGCAGCAGGTAGGTTCTAACCGTTCGAAGTACAACAACGAGGGTTACTTCGGTCGTGTACAGTATGACTATGACAACCGTATCTTCCTGAGCGGTTCGTATCGTCGTGATGCTTCTTCGCGCTTCCATCCCGATCACCGTTGGGGTAACTTCTGGTCTGTCGGTGGTGCGTGGGTTATCAACCACGAAAATTGGTTCAACGCCAAGTGGGTGGACCTCTTGAAGCTCAAATTCTCTATCGGTTCGCAGGGTAACGATAACATCGGCGATTACCTCTATACCGATACCTATTCGATTCAGAACAACGACGGTGAGTTGGCACTCGTTGCCGGTCACCACGGTAATCCCAACATCACTTGGGAGACCAACACCAATATGAATGCCGGTTTCGAGTTCGGACTCTTCGGCAACCGTCTGACCGGTAGCATGGAGTACTTCTACCGCAAGACTACGGATATGTTGTTCTTCTTCCCCGTACCTCTCTCGTTGGGTTACAGCGGTTACTTCGACAATGTCGGTGATATGCGTAACTCAGGTTTCGAGATGGAGTTGCACGCCGGTCTTATCCGCACCAAGAACTTCAGCTGGGATTTCGACTTCAACCTGACCCACTTCAAGAATAAGGTGACCATGTTGCCCGATGCCAAGAAGACCATGACTGTTCAGGGTTATTCGGGTTTTGCTACCGGTTCGTCGTTCCTGGGTGAGAATCTGCCGCTCAATACCTTCTATATGCCTCAGTACGCTGGTATCAACCACGAAAATGGTCTTCCCATGTGGTACCGCAACAAATTGGACAAGGACGGTAATGTAGTTGGTCGTGAGACTACTGAAGAGTATCAGGAGGCTACCGATTACCTCTGTGGCAACCCCACACCTTCGGTATATGGTGGTTTCGGCACTTCGTTCTCGTTCTACGGTGTTGATATTTCGGCCAGCTTCACTTACCAGATTGGTGGTCTGACCTATGATTCGGGTTATGCTTCGTTCGTAGGTGCTCCCACATCGGGCGGTTCGAATGTTCACAAGGACGTGCTCAACGCATGGACTCCCGAGAATCCCAATTCGAACATTCCTCGTTACCAGTTCAACGATAAGAACATCAACGCGATGTCTGACCGTTTCCTGGTTGACGCAAGTTACCTCAGCTTCCAGAACCTTCAGGTAGGTTACACCCTTCCCGTGAACTTCACTCGCAAGTTCAAGGTGGAGCGTATGCGCATCTACTTGGCATGTGACAACGTATTCTACTGGTCATATCGTCGTGGTTTGGATCCTCGTCAGTCGCTGTCGGGTACTACCAACTCTTCGATGTATTCGCCTATCCGTACCATCTCCGGTGGTGTGAACGTAACTTTCTAACCGTCTGATAAAAACGAAACAATTATGAAAAGCATATTGAAAATATCAGCTGCTCTCTTGCTTGCAGCACCTGTCTTCACAGGCTGTATCAAAGAGACATTCCCCAAAGGTGGCACGCCAACGGCGGGGCAGGTAGCATCGAATGAGGCTGCTACTAAGGCTTTGATTGCCGCTCTTCCTGCATCGATGGTTACAGCAGGTACTGTCAGACCTGCCGACCAGACCGACTTTGGTATTGCATCTATCGGTTTGAGAACCGACTTCATGTGCGGTGATATTGCTGTCATGGGTGACAACGCAACGTATTGCCACTTCAGTGGTTATGCACGTAACCAGTTCCAGGATTCGCGTTATGTGATGCCCGCTTACTTCTGGCAGGCTTACTACCAGTGGATTGAGGGAGCCAACAAGGTTATCCGTCTGATTTCGCCCGAAGCTGAGGGTGACATGAAGGCTGCTTTGGGTCACGCTTACGCATTCCGTGCAAAGTATTACCTCGATTTGGCGCGTTTGTTCGAGCCTAAGGCTCCCCACGCTGAGGACATCGACGGTACCTATGACATCTCGAATGTCAAGGGTCTGACCGTGCCTATCGTCAAAGAGAGTACCACAGAGGCTGAAGCCAAGAACAATCCCCGTGCATCGCACAAAGATATGTACGATTTCATCCTCTCCGATTTGAAGATGGCCGAGACGCTGTTGGCCGAGTACGCGCCCAAGCGCGGTATGATGCCTTCACTGGGTGTCGTTTACGGACTCTGTGCTCGTGCTTACCTCGAAGTAGGTGCCGGTGGTGATGCCGCAGGTTACACCAAGGCTGCCGAGTATGCCCGCAAGGCTATCGAAGTCAGTGGCTGTACTCCCATGACACAGCAGCAGTGGGAGGATCCCGCAACAGCATTCAACAATGCCGATGCCAACAATTCGTGGATTTGGTCTCTGCCCGTGACTGCATCGCAGCTGGGTAACCTCCACAATATGTTTGCACACTTCTGCTCGGAGGCTGTTTGGGGTTATGCCGACTATCACTACGCCATGATTGGTATCGACCGTGCGTTGTACGAGAGCATCAATGAAAATGACTTCCGTAAGCACGCGTTCCTCGATCCCAAGAAGTGGGACTACTACAACTACAAGATTAACGGCGATGCTCAGGACTACATGGCCAACACCAAGCCCTACGCTTCGTTGAAGTTCCGTCCCTGCAACGGTGAGACACAGGAGTGGACCATCGGTGCGCTCAACGACTATCCTTTGATGCGTGTAGAGGAGATGTACTTCATCGAGATGGAGGCTGTTGCCCAGACTGATTTGGCAAAAGCCAAGTCTCTGCTTGAGACTTACATGAACAGCTACCGTATGATTAACGGTGCAACTTACAGTTGTAAGGCTGCTAATCTGGAGGACTTCCACAAGGAGATGATGCTCCAGAAGAGAATCGAGTTCTTCGGTGAGGGTATCGTGATGTACGACCTCAAGCGTCTTGACATTGGTTTCGTTCGCGGTTACAAGGGAACAAACCAGCCTACCATCTTCGCGCTGAACTGCCCCAACGGCCGTTCACCCCAGTGGAACATTGTCATCACTCGCGCCGAGTTCCAGAACAACACCGCAATTACCGATCAGTTGAACAATCCCGATCCTTCCGGTAAGTTGCGTCAGTGGGACGGAAGATAATCCGCGAGAATAAACTTCAAATGGTGCAAGGCCGGCTCGACGGCCGGCTCTTGCTCCATTACCAGTCAGAAACAATAAAAATTGATGAGCTATGAAAATTGTCAGTAGATTATTATATATGATGGCATTTGTCGGTGTGCTGGGATTTGCCTCTTGCGAGGACGATGTAGACTACAACCCCGCAGCACCGGTAAATGATTCGAAGACGCAGGTATTCTTCGATGCCAATTCACCTGTCGAGTTGGAATCGCCTTACAAGGATGACCATTTCGTCATCAAGGTGTTGCGTCATGGTGCTGGCGAGGCTTTCGATGCTTCTATCAGCTGCAAGATTGCGAACCCCGATTTGGCTGACTACCTCAAGATTCCTACCGTGGTGTCTTTTGCAAAGGACGCTACCGAGGCCGATCTGAAGATTGGTGTCAGCGTTGCCGAGGGTAACGAGTATCCTGCAGGTGTTCCCGTTGAAATCCAGCTGGAGCTTACCGATGCCGATTATACTTATGAGTATGGTTCTACCAAATACACCTTCACTTACAGACGTGAGGCTCCCTTCAAGCCTATGGGTAAGGGCGTTTATACCGATGATATCTTCGCTTCGGCATTCGGTCAGCCTATCGAGACTTACGAAGTACAGGTGGATCAGTCGATTCTCAACGAGAATATCTATCGTCTGTCGAATGTTTACAGTGCCAACGGTCCGTTCTGGTCTACCCAGTTTGCAGGTGCTCTCGCTGACGCAGGTGCTCCCAATGCAACCTCTGCTTCTATTGTTATCGATTGCACCAACCCCGCTGAAGTTCGTATCGAGCGTTCGGAGCTGGGTATGAGTCTCAATGGTCAGTTGTTCAGTGGCCCCGACAAGATGTGTCCCACTATCGTAGGTATGGTTCGCGATTTGTTCAAGGATCAGGCGAATGCTCCTGTGGGCAAGATTGAGAACGGCGTGATTTCCTTCCCCGCACAGTCTGTCGGTTTGATTATCGATGGTATCGGTGGTATGGCTGTCAATGCCAGCGGTAAGATGAGAATCGTTCTGCCCGGTGCCGAGATTCCCACACCCGCTCCCGAGTGCAACGTATCTTACGCAGGTGTATTCACCGATGCAAAGAACGTCACCAGCGCAGTATTGAACTTCGATTTCAATGATCAGATTTCTGCTTGCCGTGTGGCTGTTGTCAAGGCTGCCGATGTTGCCAATGAGGCTGCACAGCAGAAGCTCTTCGAGCAGATCAAGGCCGACGAGGAGGGCAAGATTTCGACCCAGGTGACCAAGTCGGGCCGTGTAGCCCTGAAGGTTCCCGGCACAGGTGAATATGTGGCTATGGTTGTGGCTTACGACACCGAGAGCAAGCCTGCCATGACACTGACTTGCAAGTTTGCCATCGACGCAGGCAACAAAGAGCCTGTTGCGATTGCAGATTTCTACGGCGACTACACTTTGAGTGGAAAGAGCGTTTTGGGTAAGGCCGACCAGCTGCCTGCTTCTCCCGTGAAAATCGAGGCTTATGACGAGTCGAAGAATCTGGTGAAGATTACAGGTCTTGTTCCTCCCATCTTCTACGAGCAGATAATCATGGCCGAGGCTGAAGGTTTCTTCGTAGCGCAGTTTGATCCCAATCAGGGTGGCATTGTCCTCGAGACCGATTTGATCTACAAGGAGGTTGATGGCAAGTTGCAGCTTGTGCAGTGGAATGTGAATGCCGGTGATGCTGAAAAGCCTGTCGTGATGTTGAACGCAGGTCTTGCATTCGGTATCTTCGATAATGGTTCATTCGAATTCCAGTCGACCGTTTTGGGCTTCGATTCTGCAAAGAATCTTGTGCTGCAGGGTGATGCGCAGCAGTATTATCCTTCTTATTTCGAAGTGAAGGGGCAGTCTTTGAATCTCAAGTCGCTTGTTCTCGATGTTTCAGATTTGGTTTTGACTCCTGCCAAGGCTGAGAAGGCATCGGCACAGGCTTACAGCGCAGCGTCGCTTCTGGGTGGTGTGTTCGAGTTGGCAGCGGTTCAGGAGGTGAAGACCTCGACGAACTCGTTCGTTCGCTTCTCGTTGGGCGAGGCTCCCTCGCAGACAACGATTCTGCGTCCTGTATTCGAGATGATTCAGTTGTAAATATCGGCGGAAGGCTGTCTCCCGTAGGCGGTCCGACACCAAAATGATAATCCGACGACCCTTGTGGTCGTCGGATTTTTTTTGCGTGTGTGTATCGGTTTTGTCGGCCGCAGGAACACAAAAAAAAGCCCACGTCCGCAAGGGGAACGTGGGCAGAGGGTCTTGCCGTCATTGTGCGACGGTGTCCGCGAGGCGTTAGAGAATGATGGTGTCGTTGATGTCGCCCTGATTCTCCCAGCCGGTGATTTCCTGTCCGGTGACAGTGAATGTGCCCTCGCTGACTTTCACGGTCAGCGACAACACATGGCCGCTCTTGAGCGAGGTGACTTTCTGACCGTTGACCTCGCACTCCGCGAGTCGGTAGGTCACCGTTCTGCCACCCAGTGCAATGGCTACCTCAATGTCGCCGACCTCCTGTGCCGGGAGCAGGAAGGCTGCCTTCATGCCCTCGGCCGAGAGCGAGCATTTTTCGCCCGAAGCCGACAATACGCGGCCTTCCAGCAGCTGGAGGTCGGCCGTCGACAGTACGTTGCTGCATGTGATGTGCGCCTTTGCGAGCTGCTCTGCGCTCATCGAACCCTCGGCCTGAAGGTTGACCTTCAACTGGTGGAGAACATGGCCGAATGAGAGCGCTATGGGCTTCTCCGTGCCGTAGGGTGCGGTGACGGGCTGCGCCAGCAGCAGGTCGGTCTGCGGATTCTGACGGATATCCCAGCCGTGATGCTTGGGGGTGGCACTCTCGATGGTGGGGTAGCAGGCCGAAAGGGTCACCTCGCCGTCGTTGATGCCCAGGTTGAGGTCGCTCCAGCGGTATTCCGTGCCGTGGGTGTAGGTGAAGCTGTGAGGGGCTTCGGCCTGCGCGGTGCGGAAGAAGAGGGTGTTTTTGTCGCCTGCGGTGAAGTGTCCTGCGCCGTTGTCATCGAGCTGGGGGGTGCGCACTACGGGACTGATGATGTCCGCAATGCGGAATGTGTCGTTGTGAGAGGGGGCGGGGGTGGTGTCGTCGCTGTTGCTGCATGCAGCGCATGCGGCCAGCAGGGGCAGACACACTGCCCATAATTGGGTGTATTTCATAGTTTGTCGTATAAATTCGGCGCAAAAATACATAATTTAATCCATATTTCTGCGTCCGACCCCTCTTTGCGTCCCTCTTTCGCGGTTATCGGTTCTCGATGGCCACCTTGATTACGCCGTCGCGGTGCTGCTCGAAGAGGTCGTAGGCCTCGGCAATGCGGTGCAGCGGATAGCGGTGGGTAATCAGCGGTGTGGTGTCGATTTTCCCCTCGGCGATGAGGCGCAGAATCTCCGCGGCATCGCAGCCGTCGACACCTCCGGTCTTGAAGGTGAGGTTCTTGCCGTACATGTCGGGCAGGGGCAGCAGTTGCGGACGGTCATACATGGCCACAATGGTGACAATGGCATTGGGACGTGCGTATTCCCACGCCATGCGGAAAGTCTCGTCGCTGCCGGCCACCTCTATCACACGGTCGGCACCTCCGTGCGCGCTGAGGCGCATGACGGCCTGGCGGCACGCTTCGGGAGCGACGACCTCCACCTGCGGATAGTGGCGGCGGACGAACTGCGCCCTCTCCTCCGATTTCTCGCACACGATGATGTGGCGCGGACGTCGGAGCATGACGCAGAGCAGGGTGCAGAGTCCCGTGGGGCCGGCACCGATAATCAGCACGGTGTCCTCCTCCGAGATTTCGGTGATGCGTGCCGCCCAGTAGCCTGTGGCGAGAATGTCGCCGGCAAAGAGGGCGGCCTCGTCGCTCACCGACGGCGGTATGATGGTGAGTCCCTGCTCGGCGTGGGGAACGCGCACATATTCGGCCTGTCCGCCGTCGATTCGGCAGCCCAGCGCCCAGCCGCCGTCGGTGCAGTTGTTCACATAGCCGTGGCGGCAGAAGAAGCACTCGCCGCAGAAGGTCTCCACGTTCACCGACACACGGTCGCCGACCTTGAGCGTGCGTACCTCGCTGCCGATTTGTTCCACCACACCCACCATCTCGTGGCCCACGGTGATGCCCTTCACGGCACGCGGTACGAATCCGTGTCGGATATGTAGGTCGCTGGTGCAGATGCTGCCCAGCGTCACACGCACCAGTGCGTCGTGTGGCGATTGGAGACGGGGCATGGGTTTTTCGAGGAGTTCGAACCTCCCCTTGTCAATATAGGTATATGCTAACATGATTTTTTTTGTTTTTATTCTGATTCAAAGATACCCTTTTTTGTCGGTCGGCGGAAGTTTTCGGCCGGCTCTTTGCGGCAAAGGGGGTGGCCGAGGGCAAAAAAATGAGGACAACCTCCCGTTTGGGGAAGTTGTCCTCTGTGTTGACTTCGCCCGGCGGCGAAATTAGATGAGGTTGTCCTTCTCGATGTCCTTGAAGTAGCGGTAGGTCGATACGCGCAGCTCCTCTGCTGCGGGGTCGTCGCATACCAGAATACCGTTGGGGTGAACCTGCAGGGCCGAGATGGTCCACTGGTGGTTGTAGGCACCCTCCACACCGTGACGCACGGCGCGGGCCTTCTTGGCACCGGTGGCCAGAATCAGCACCTTGTGGGCCGACAGAACGGTACCCACACCCACTGTGAGGGCGGTCTTGGGAACCAGAGTGGTGTCGCCGCCGAAGAAACGTGCATTGACATTGATGGTGTCCTGAGTGAGGGTCTTCATACGGGTGCGCGAGGTCAGCGACGAGAAAGGCTCGTTGAATGCGATGTGGCCGTCCTCGCCTACGCCGCCCATGAAGAGGTCGATACCGCCGGCTTCGGCGATGCGTGCCTCATAATCGGCGCACTCCTTTACCAAATCCTCGGCGTTGCCGTTGAGAATGTTGACATTGTCGGGGTTGATGTCGATATGGCTGAAGAAGTTTTCCCACATGAAGGTGTGGTAGCTCTCGGGGTGATCCTCGGGCAGACCCACATACTCGTCCATGTTGAAGGTGATGACGTTCTTGAACGATACGTCACCGGCCTTGTGGCGGCGGATCAGCTCCTTGTAGGTTTCCAGGGGAGTGGAGCCGGTAGGCAGACCCAATACGAAGGGCGACGAGGTGTGCTGTGCCTTGTTCTTGATCTGCTCGATGATGTAGTTGGCTGCCCACTTGGCAACTTCCTGGGGTTTGTTTTCGATAATCAGTCTCATGATAACTGTGCTTTTATTAAATTGTCCTTTAAATTGTAAAGTCTTTCGTTAGAACATCTTGACGAATACCTCGATGGCCTGATATTCGGCCATTCCCAGCTCGTCGTAGAGTCGTGCGGTGTTCTGTGTGCGGTCCTCGGCTCTCTGCCAGAACTCTCGGGGGTCGCTGCCCGGGAAGGGCATGATGTCCTTCTGCGAGAGGTGGCGGTAGATGGCGTGACGCTTCATGATCAGCTCGTCGGGCGAGAGGGGTACTGCCATGTCGACCATGCCCAGATTCCACTCCATCCATGCACCGCGGTAGAGCCACAGGTGGCAGTCCTTGAGCCACTCGTCGTCCTTCACGATTTCCAGAGCGGCGAGAATGGCCTCCATTGCCGTGCGGTGGGTGCCGTGGGGGTCGGCCAGGTCACCGGCCGCATAAATCTGGTGGGGCTTGATTTCGCGCAGCAGTTTGACGATGATTTCGTAGTCCTTCTCGGTGAGCTGACCCTTCTTGATGCCGCCTGTCTCATAGAAAGGCAGGTTGAGGAAGTGGGCGTTGGTGTCGGGGTTCAGACCGAACGAACGCACGGCGGCACGTGCCTCGGCGCGACGAATCGAGCCTTTGAGGTTGAGCAGCGGACGGGGTTCGGGTTGTCCTTTCTGCTTGCCGGCGATAATCTGCTTCACCTCGGCGGTCTTGTCGCCGAAGCCCAGCTCGCGGGCGGTGTCGATGTTCTGCAGCACCACGTCGTCGTGAACGGCCACATTGCCCGATGTCTCGTAGGCCACATGCACATCGTGACCCTGCTGCACCAGACGGATAAACGTACCACCCATCGAGATGACATCGTCATCGGGGTGGGGCGAGAAGATGACCACGCGTTTGGGGAAGGGCGACGATGCCACGGGACGGGTCGAGTCGTCGGCATTGGGTTTGCCGCCCGGCCAGCCGGTGATGGTATGCTGCAGGTCGTTGAATACCTTGATATTAATCTGGTCGTAGGTCTGCTGTTCGAGCAGCTCGCCCAGCGAATTTTCGATGTAGTCCTTGTAGGTGAGCTTCAGAATGGGCTTCTTCACCACACCGCACAGCCATACCACGGCCTTGCGCACGAATTTGGGCTGCCAGTCACAGGGACCCACCAGCCAGGGGGTCTCCACACGGGTCAGATGCTCGGCGGCGGTCTTGTCGACCACTACCTCGATGTTGCGGTGCGACTGGAGGAACGATGCCGGCACCTGGGGGGTCACCTCGCCCTCGACTACCTTCTGGATAATCGACGACTTGTTCTCGCCCCAGGCCATGAGGATAATCTCATCGGAACGCTTCACGGTGTCGATACCCATCGTGATGGCCATCTTGGGGGTGTTCTCCAGACCGAAGAACGCGCCCGACTGCACCTTGCGGGTGTTGTAGGTCAACTGCACCAGACGTGTGCGCGATAGCTCGTAGGAACCCGGCTCGTTGAAACCGATCTGGCCGTCCTCGCCCAATCCGATAATCATCAGGTCAATCTTCGAGAGTGCCTTGTCGTATTCGCGGCAGTAGTCGGTGATTTTGTCCTGGGGAATCTGGGCATCGGGAATGTGTATGTTCTCGGGGCGGATGTCGATGTGGTTGAGGAACTCCTCGTGGATACGGTAGTTGCGGCTCTGCTGCTCGTTGGACGCGATGGGGTAGAACTCGTCGAGCGAGTAGACGGCCACGTTCTTGAACGAGATGAGGCCTTTCTTGTGGCGGGCCACCAGCTCGCGGTAGAGACCCAGAGGGGTCTGACCGGTGGTGAGTCCCAGCACGAAGGGACGCTCCTCGGTGAAGGCGGCCACGGTTGCCGTGATTTTGTCGGCTACATATTGCACACCGTCGTATTCGCTGTCGAAAATGTTGGTGTTGATTTTCTCGAAACGACGGATAATGTCCTTGGGAGCGGCATGCTCCAACAAACCTCCCTCTTCGGGGAGCGAATATTTGTTATTCATGGTCTTGGGGGAATTATTCAAACTGTAAAACATGGAAGAAATCCGGACGGTGGAAATCGGGCTTCTCTATGGAGATGGGTTTCCACGACAGGAAGTGGGGGCAGGTGAGCAGGTCACCGCATTTGTAGAGGTTGGCGGTCACCTCCGCGCCGTTCCACGAGGTGAGGTGGTGGCGGAAGAGTGCCGTGGGGGGTACACGCAGGGTCATGGTCCATCGGTTGTGTCCCACCACCTCCTCGAAGTTGCGTCGGGGGAGCGAAGGGGTGCGTCTGACCGAGGCGAGAATCTCATCGGTGGCATACTCGGCCTCCTCACGCGAGAGGTGGTGAGCCAGCAGCATGTGGCCGATGCAGGTGGTCTCGAAGTTGTAGTAGGTCTTGCCACCGTCGGGCGACACGAAGAATTCGACACACGAATCGGTCCACACCTTTCCGTTGTCCTCCTTCACCAGAGCCGCGGTGTACTTCTCGCAGACCTGGAAGCGGAGCAGCAGGTAGTCGCCCGTGTGGAACATTCTGAACTCCACGTCGGGGGCATAGGGATACTCCTTCTCCCAGTTGCAGCAGGCTATTTTCTGGGGTTCGATGCGCTCGAAGGCCTCGTCGAGAGCCTTCTCGTCGTTGGTGTCCAACCCCTCTATCTTGTTTACAATCATGTTATTTGGTGTATTTGTTGGTCAGTTCCTTCACGATGCTGCACATCTTGTCGTACTGCTGCTCCATGCTCTGGAGGAGTTTGTACTGTGCGTGGGTTCTCACCAGGTTGTGTTCGGGGTATTTGACCTTGTAGTAGGTGTCGCCGTCGATGTAGTCCATCAGGAAACGCAGCACCTGCTCATAGGTGATGTAGCGGGCCGAGAAGGCCAGATATTCCAACTCGCGCTCGGTGAGCTGTGCGGCGCGCTGCGAGAGGTAGCCGTCGGCATAGGCGCGGAACATGGGCAGCGACATCGACACCTTCTTGAGGTCCTTGTCGTCCTCGTCGCCGGTGTTGGTGTAGGAGCGAATGGCGTCGCCGAAGTCGTTGAGCGAGGTGGAGGCCATCACCGTGTCGAGGTCGATGACACACAGCACGGAGCCGTTCTCGTCGAAGAGTATGTTGTTGATTTTGGTGTCGTTGTGAGTGGTGCGGGTGGGAATTCGTCCGTCCTCGACCATCTTCCAGAAGTCGAGCATCTCCTCGCGGCGCGACTCAATCCAGCCGATTTCCTCCTTGAGCGAGGCGACACGTCCTGCCGCATCGCGCAACAGGGCTTCGTCCCACTGGAGGAATCTGTGGCGGATATTGTGGAAACCCTTGATGGTTTCGGCCAGCGGTTCGGTGAAGTCGGAGAGCATGGCCTGGAATTTGCCGATTCCCTCGCCGCCCTTACGGGCCAGTTCCTCGGTGTCGGCCTTGTTGTAGGCGGTGGTGTTGTCGATGAAGACCGACACGGCCCAATACTGTCCCTCGTCGTCGACGAAGTAGAGTTTGCCGCCGGTGGTGGGAATGACGGTCATCACCTCACGCAGGGGATTGCCGCCCTGCTTGACGACCCGTTTGCGGATATGGTCGGTCACCTTGCGGATATTCTCCATCATGGCCGGCACGTCGGGAAATATGTTCTTGTTCTTGCGTTGCAGGATATAGTCGGGGCAATCGCCTTCGGTCCTGATGATAAAGGTGTCGTTGATGAATCCGTCGCCCAGTGAATCAATGTTTCTGATTTCACCCTTCAACTGAAATTCATTCGCTATTTTTCTCAATTTTTCCATCATTGGGGTTGGGGGTTATTGGTTTGTCGGGTTTTTTGCTATCACCACAAAGTTATTAAATTTCTATGTAAATACAAGGTCGTCGCCTCTTTTTTTTGTTCGATATACCTGCAATGGGGGATATGTTCCGCCGCAGAGAGAGGGCGTGCTGAAGATTTTGCTTAAATATTGTATCCCGATTTTCGGGGATATTCCCATGGCGGTTTGTGAGGGGATATTTCTCTTTTTATGAGGGTTTTGGACGTGTGGGAGGCGCATTTCGGCAGTTCGGATATTGCAAAATGAAAGGGGCGGAGGCCGGAATATATTAAAAATATATTAAAACTTTACTCTATCTCGTTTTTATATCTCCGCGAAAATAGCTATATTTGAACGCGTAAAAAAGCGCAACATCGAAAAATAATAAGTTTAAAACCTAAAAATAACTGATGAAACCAAGTAGTAACAACCCATTGCGATGGGTTCCCTCCCTTTATTTCGCCATGGGACTTCCGTTCGTGGTCCTCAATATGGTATCGGCGGTGATGTTTAAGGATTTGGGCATTGCCGATGCTCAAATCGCATTCTGGACCTCGCTGATCATGTGGCCGTGGACGATTAAATTCCTGTGGAGTCCTTTCCTCGAGATTTTCCGTACCAAGAAATTCTTTGTGGTCACCACCCAGCTGTTGAGCGGTGTGTTGTTCGGAGTGGCTGCACTCTCGCTGCACCTGCCGCAGTTCTTTGCCGTGTGTATAGCGGTCTTTGCGGTCATCGCCTTCAGCGGTGCCACCCACGATATCGCGGCCGACGGTGTCTACATGTCGGAGCTGGATTCCACCGACCAGGCCAAATATATCGGCTGGCAGGGTGCTTTCTACAATCTGGCCAAACTTGTGGCCACGGGCGGTCTGGTATGGCTGGCCGGCTGGCTCTACAACTCCTTCTCGGCTTCGGGCAAGGAGTCGTTCGACGCCTATGTGCAGTCGTGGTTCATCATCATGATGGTGCTGAGCGTGATTCTGGTCTGCGTGGGTCTCTACCACACCAAGTCGCTCCCCTCGAGCGGTCCTGCCGCCGAGCAGCACTCGTTCAGTGAGGGTGTCAGCGGCCTGAAGGAGGTCATCGCCGACTTCTTCACCAAGAAACACATCTGGTACTACATCTCGTTCATCATTCTCTACCGTCTGGGCGAGGGCTTCGTGATGAAGATCGTGCCGCTCTTCCTCAAGGCCGACACTGCAGTGGGTGGTCTGGGACTGAGCAACCAGCAGATTGGTCTCTACTACGGTTCGTTCGGCGCAGGTGCCTTCCTGTTGGGTTCGCTGCTGGCCGGCTACTATATCGCACACCGCGGTCTGAAGCGTTCGCTCTTCACCCTGTGCTGTATCTTCAATGTGCCTTTCATCGTTTACGCCCTGCTGGCGGCCTATCAGCCCTCGTCGATGTGGCTGGTGGGTGGCGGTATCGTGCTGGAGTACTTCGGCTACGGTTTCGGCTTCGTGGGTCTCACCCTGTTCATGATGCAGCAGGTGGCTCCCGGTAAGCACCAGATGGCACACTACGCTTTCGCTTCGGGTATCATGAACCTCTCGGTGATGGTCACCGGTGCCGTGTCGGGTTATCTGAGCGACGCGCTGGGCTACGAGAAGTTCTTCATGCTGGTGATGATTTTCACCCTTCCGGCCTTCCTCGTCACCTGGTTTGTGCCTTTCACCCATAAGGACGACAAGGGTGGCAAGGATCACCTGATTTCGGGTGCAAAGCTCAAGATGCTGTGGCTGGCGCTCATCGTCTTCGAGGCGGTGGTCTGCTTTGTGGTCTGCACCAACTCGAAGGGCGGCAAGCAGGAGAATGTGATTCTGCCCCGTCCCGTGTCGGTGGAGTACACCTCGGGTTCGCTCTCGTGTGACAAGCCCTTTGTGGCAAGTTTCGATACACAGTGCCTCGCACTGAAGGATTATCTGGCTACCACTCCTCTCCGTCTTTCCGAGAAGGAGGGTACGCCTCTCCGCTTTGTCCTCTCCGATGAGGTGACCTCTTCGGAGGGCTACCTGCTGGAGGTGACTCCCGAGGGGGTGACCCTCACGGCCGGAACCGAAACAGGTCTTTTCTACGGTGTGCAGTCGTTGCTCCAGCTGGTGGAGAACGGCGGGGGTGAAATCGCCGCACAGCGTATTTCCGATGCGCCGCGCTATCCCTACCGTGGTGTGATGCTCGACGTGTCGCGCCACTTCTTCCCCAAGGAGTTCGTCAAGAAGCAGCTCCACATGCTGGCTTCGCTGAAGATGAACCGTCTCCACCTCCACCTGACCGATGCGGCAGGCTGGCGTCTGGAAATCAAGAAATACCCCGAGTTGACCCGTCGTGCCGCATGGCGTGAGGGCAAGACGTGGCAGGATTGGCAGGACGGCGGCCGCAAATACTCCGAGGAGGGTGCTGCCGGTGCCGAGGGCGGCTACTACACGGCCGACGATATCCGCGAGATTTTGGCTTGTGCCGACTCGCTGCACATTACCGTGATTCCCGAAATCGAGATGCCGGGCCACTCCGAAGAGGTGGGCGAGGTCTATCCCGAGTTGTCGTGTCCCAATGCCTCCTACCGTCCGCAGGGCGAATTTTGCGTGGGCAACGAGAAAACCTTTGAGTTCCTCGAGGGGGTGCTGACCGAAGTCATTGAGCTGTTTCCCTCTAAATATATACATATAGGTGGCGACGAGGCTTCGAAGGGGTGCTGGAGCAAGTGCCCCCGATGCCAGAAGCGCATGAAGCAGGAGGGACTGAAGAGTGTCGATGAGTTGCAGAGCTACCTCATTCGTCGTGTGGAGAAGTTCCTCAATGCCCACGACCGCAAGTTGCTGGGTTGGGACGAAATCCTCGAGGGCGGTCTGGCACCCGATGCCACCGTCATGTCGTGGCGTGGCGAGGAGGGTGGCCGCAAGGCTGCCGCGATGGGTCACCATGTGGTGATGACCCCCGGTTCGCACTGCTACATCGACAGCTATCAGAACAATCCCGAGACCGAGCCGATGGCCATGTCGGGCTATCTGCCCCTCGAGAAGGTCTACTCCTACGATCCGTCGCCTGCCGAGATGGAGGGCCACGAGATGGTGCTGGGTGTGCAGGCCAACCTGTGGACAGAGCATGTCCCCACACCCGAGCATGCCGAGTATATGCTCTATCCCCGTGTGTTTGCCCTTGCCGAAGTGGCATGGAGTCCCGTTGAGGGGCGCGACTACGAGGAGTTCCTTCCCCGTGCGCTCAAGCGTGTGGAGTGGGCGCGCAAGGCCGGCTACAACACCTTCGACCTGGCCAACGAGTATGGCGAGCGCAAGGAGTCACTCTCGCCTGTGGAGCATCTGGCACGCGGTTGCAAGGTGACCTATGAGAGCAAGTGGGCCAACCAGTACGCCGCCGGCGGCGAGACGGCCCTCACCGACGGAGAGCGCGGCTCGTGGAGCTATGCGACCCGTTGGCAGGGCTTCCTGAACCGCGACATGAATGTGACCGTCGACCTGGGCGAGGTAAAGTCCTTTAACGAGGTGTCGATGGACTTCATTCAGTGGTATGCCGCCTGGGTGTGGCTGCCTGCGCAGGTGGAAATCGAGCTGTCGGACGACGGCGAGCATTTCCGTGAGGGTGGGGTGCTGACCCACGAGGTGTCGCTCGAAGACAAACGACCGCTCTTCCGCAACTTTGCGTGGAAGCAGGCCGCACAAGCAAGATATATCCGTGTGAAAGCCCTCGCCAGCGGCAAGGCCGGCGGCTGGATTTTCACCGATGAGATAGTAATCAAATAAATAATTAATTAACAAATAAAATTTTACAACAATGAGTGAATTGAAAATTGTGGGCGAGAATTTGCCCGACATGCCTTGGCAGGAGCGTCCCGAAGGTTCGAAAGAAGTTCTTTGGCGTTATTCGGAGAATCCCATCATTCCCCGTGACCTCCTTTCGACATCGAACAGTATCTTCAACTCTGCAGTAGTGCCTTTCAAGAAGGGCGAGTACAACTATGCAGGTGTATTCCGTTGTGACGACACCAACCGCCGCATGCGTATCCATGTAGGTTTCTCGGTTGACGGTATCAAGTGGGATATCAAGGAAGAGGACTTCAAGCTGGAGGGTGCCGATCCCGAGGTGGGTACCTGGGTGTATGGCTACGACCCCCGTGTTGCCAAAATCGGCGACAAGTTCTATGTGACTTGGTGTAACGGCTACCACGGCCCCACCATCGGTATCGCATGGACCGAGGATTTCGAGACCTTCCACCAGCTGGAGAACGCTTTCCTGCCCTACAACCGTAACGGCGTGCTGTTCCCCCGCAAGATCAACGGCAAGTTCGCCATGCTGTCGCGTCCGAGCGACACCGGCCACACCCCCTTCGGCGATATCTTCTACTCGGAGTCGCCCGACATGGAGTACTGGGGTCACCACCGTCATGTGATGTCGCCCGCCCCCTTCGAGGAGAGCGCATGGCAGTGCATGAAGATTGGTGCGGGTCCCGTGCCTATCGAGACCAGCGAGGGCTGGCTGCTCTTCTACCACGGCGTACTCCGTTCGTGCAACGGCTATGTCTACGCCTTCGGTTCGGCATTGCTCGACCTCGATGAGCCTTGGAAGTGCGTTGCACGCAGCGGCCCGTATCTGATTTCTCCCCGCGAGCAGTACGAGTGCATGGGCGACGTGCCTAACGTGACCTTCCCCTGCGCATCGTTGCATGACCCCGCAACAGGCCGTGTAGCCGTTTACTACGGTTGCGCCGACACTGTGACCGGTCTGGCTTTCGGTTACATTCCCGAAATCATCGAATTTACCAAGAAGAACAATATTCTCAAGTAGAAAATGTATCGTTACGACAACCGTGTAGTTATTACACTCGATGCCGGTGGCACCAACCTCGTGTTTGGTGCCATGCAGGGCAACAAATACATAGTCGAACCTATCACTCTTCCCTCTCAGGCTGATGATTTGGATAAGTGTTTGGCAACAATGGTTGAGGGTTTTGAGGCCGTTATCAAGAAGTTGGAGGTGAAGCCGGTGGCTATCAGCTTCGCCTTCCCCGGTCCGGCCGACTATCCCAACGGTATTATCGGCGGTTACCTGCCCAACTTCCCCTCGTTCCGCGAGGGTGTGGCTCTGGGACCCTTCCTGGAGTCGAAGTTCGGTGTGCCCGTCTTCATCAACAACGACGGTGACCTGTTTGCCTATGGCGAGGCTTTGGGAGGCGTGCTTCCCGAAATCAACGCCCGTCTCAAGGAGGCAGGCAGCACCAAGCGTTACAAAAACCTGGTCGGTTATACCTTCGGTACCGGTTTCGGTATCGGTGTGGTGGTCGACAACCGTCTCAACCGCGGTGACAACTCCTGTGTGGAGACCTTCTGTCTGCGCCACAAGAAATACCCCGACGTGATTGTCGAGGAGGGTGTGGCCGTGAGAGCCATCAAGCGTGTCTATGGCGAACTGTCGGGCGACAAGAACCACAACTTCGAACCCAAGGACATCTGCGACATTGCCGACGGCAAGATTGAGGGTGACCGCGAGGCTGCCAAGCAGGCCTTTGCCGAGTTGGGCGAGGTGGCCGGCGATGCCATGGCCACAGCCGTGACCCTCATCGACGGACTCATCGTCATCGGCGGCGGTATCACCGCTGCGCGCAAGTACATCATGCCCGCGCTGCTCAAGGAGCTGCGCTCGAAGATGACCACCTTGTCGGGTGACGAGCTGGACCGCGTGCAGATGAAGGTCTATGACCTCGACGACGAGGAGGAATTCAAGGAGTTCGCCAAGGGCGAGAGCCGCAAGATCAAGGTCTACGGTTCTGACCGTCTGGTGGATTACGATCCCTCGAAGCGTATCGGTGTGTCGATTTCGAAAATCGGTGCCAGCCAGGCTATTTCGGTGGGTGCATACGCCTTTGCACTCTCAATGTTGGACGCTGAAAAATAAAAAAAAGAGATGTTTAAATTTGAACCTATACTGAAGTCTATTATCTGGGGCGGTGAGAAAATCGTCCCCTACAAGCACCTTGATTCCGACCAGAAGTCGGTCGGCGAGAGCTGGGAGCTTTCGGGTGTCAAGGGCGACGAGTCTGTTATTGCCAACGGCGAGTATGCCGGCAAGACGCTTCCCGAGCTGATTTCGATACTCAAGGGCGATCTGGTGGGCAACAAGGTCTATGAGAAGCATGGCACCGAGTTCCCCCTGCTGGTGAAGTTCATCGATGCCCGTCAGGATTTGTCGATTCAGGTGCACCCCAACGACGAGTTGTCGCACAAGCGCCACGGCAAGAACGGCAAGACCGAGATGTGGTATGTGGTGGGTGCCGATGAGGGCGCACACCTTCTTTCGGGTTTCTCGAAGCAGGTGACTCCCGAGGAGTATGCCGCCAAGGTGGCCGACAATACCGTTACCGAGGTGCTGACCAACTACAATGTCAAGGCCGGTGACGTGTTCTTCCTGCCGGCAGGCCGTGTGCATGCCATCGGCGCAGGTTCGTTCGTGGCCGAGATTCAGCAGACCTCCGACGTAACGTACCGCATCTACGACTACGGTCGTGTGGGCAAGGACGGCAAGCCGCGTGAGCTGCATGTCGAGCTGGCGAAGGACGCCATCGACTTCTCGGTGGAGGCCGACTACCGCACCCACTACCACGAGGAGAAGAACAAGGAGGTGGAGCTGGTGTCGTGCAACTACTTCACTACTTCGCTTTTCGACCTCACGGAAGAGACTTCGAAAGATGTGTCGTCGCTCGACTCGTTCCTCATTGTGATGGGTCTTGCCGGCGAGGGCAAACTGATTGATGACAAGGGCGAGGAGATTTCCATCCGTCAGGGTGAAACCGTCCTGTTGCCTGCTACAACACTGAATGTAAAGTTTATACCTAACGGAACATTAAAGGTGCTGACAAGTCATTTATGATATTCAGAAAAATAGTTCTTACAGTAATGGCATTGAACCTTATGGGCGGACTCTTGGCACAAGAGCCTGCCGATAAGGTCAATCCGTTTATAGGTACTACCAATTTCGGAACTACTAACCCCGGTGCCGTCATGCCCAACGGTATGATGTCAGTAGTGCCTTTCAATGTGATGGGGTCGAGCCTGAACCGCTACGACAAGGACGCACGCTGGTGGTCCACACCCTATGAATTCCACAACAAGTTCTTCACAGGTTTCGCCCACGGCTCGTTGAGCGGTGTAGGTTGTCCCGAGTCAGGTTCTCTGCTGACGATGGCCACCTCGGGTGACTTGCAACTCGACTACAAGAAGTACGGTTCGAGCTACGACAACGAGGAGGCCACTCCCGGCTATTACAGTGTGCTGCTCGAGAAGTACGGCATACGCGCCGAGGCGACCTCGACCATGCGTTCGTCGGTCGAGCGTTACACGTTCCCCGAGGGTCAGGGCCACATTATCCTCAATCTGGGTGAGGGTCTGACCAACGAGAGCGGTGCGCGTCTGCGCAAGGTGTCGGCCACCGAGGTCGAGGGTATGAAGCTGCTGGGTACGTTCTGCTACAATTCTCAGGCGGTGTTCCCCATCTATTTCGTCATGCGTGTGAACAAGGTTCCCTCGAAGGCCGGCTTCTGGAAACAGCAGCCTCCCAAATACGGTGTCGAGGCCGAGTGGGACAAGGACAACGGCAAAATCAAGGTCTACAACTCCTATGGCCGCGAGATGGCCGGCGACGATTTGGGCTACCGCTTTTCCTACGACAACCTCAAGGAGGGCGAACAAATCGAGGTGCAGATGGCCATCTCCTACGTCAGTGTGGAGAATGCGCGCAAGAACCTCGAGGCCGAGCAGACCGCCGGCACCACGTTCGACTCCATTCGCAAGGCGGCACGCGATGCCTGGAACAAGGATTTGAGCCGCATTCGCGTGACGGGCGGAACCGACGAGCAGCAGACCGTGTTCTACACGGCGCTCTACCATGCGCTGATTCACCCCAATGTGCTGAACGATGTCAACGGCGAGTATCCCCTCATGGAGAACGACGGTGTGGGCGTGACCGACGGTACACGCTATACGGTCTTCTCGCTGTGGGACACCTACCGTAACCTCCATCAGCTGATGACTCTGGTCTATCCCGAGCGTCAGCGCGAGATGATTCGCACGATGATCGACATGTACCGCGAGTGGGGCTGGCTGCCCAAATGGGAGCTGTTCGGCCGCGAGACCTTCACCATGGAGGGTGACCCCGCGTTGCCGGTGATTGTCGACAGCTGGATGAAGGGTATCCGCGACTTCGATGTCAAGACCGCCTACGAGGCGATGATGAAGTCGGCGAACACCAAGGGTTCGGAGAACCCCATGCGTCCCGACATCGACCCCTACATCGGTCGCGGTTATGTGCCTCTGGGTCTCTACTCGGCCGATGCGTCGGGTGACAACTCGGTGTCGCACGCCCTGGAATACTACATTGCCGACTACTCGTTGTCGCTGCTGGCCGATTCGCTGGGCTACAAGCGCGATGCCGAGATGATGCGCAAGCGTTCGATGGGCTACCGCCACTACTACGACGATGTGAGCGGCACGCTGCGACCCATCACCATGTTCGGTGAGTTCATGGCGCCGTTCGACCCCCGTCAGGGCGAGAACTTCGAGCCTGTACCCGGTTTCCACGAGGGTTCGGCCTGGAACTACACCTTCTATGTGCCGCACGACATTCCGGGTCTTGCGGAGCTGATGGGCGGCAAGCGCAAGTTCGTCGACAAGTTGCAGATGGTCTTCGACGAGGGCCTCTACGACCCGGCCAACGAACCCGACATTGCCTATCCTTTCCTCTTCAGCCGTTTCAAGGGCGAGGAGTGGCGTACACAGAAGGAGGTCAAGCGACTGCTGGAGACCCACTTCACCACCCAGCCCGATGGTATCCCCGGCAACGACGATGCGGGTACCATGTCGGCATGGGCCGTGTTCTCGATGATGGGCTTCTATCCCGACTGCCCGGGCGAACCGTTCTACACACTCACCACACCGGTCTTCGACAGTGTGGAGATTGACACCGAGTGGGGTCCCGTGCATATCGAGTGCAAGCGTTCGTCGCCCGACGACTGGCGCATCGCACGCGTGAAGATTGGTGGCAAGAACATCAAGAAATACCGCATCTCGCATCAGGAACTGATGAGCGGTGAAAAACTGACTTTTGAACTTTCAAACAAAAAATAAAAGATGAAGATTCTGTCTATGATTTCTCTGGCGGCTGCGGTACTCGTTTCGTGTACCCCTGCCGTTCAGGAGGAGGATTTCACACAATATGTCGACCAGAAGATTGGTACGGGCGGCCACGGCCATGTGTTTGTGGGTGCCAGCGTGCCTTTCGGTATGGTGCAGCTCGGCCCCACCAGCATTCCCGTTGCCTGGGACTGGTGTTCGGGTTACCACGAGAGCGATGAGACCGTCATCGGTTTCTCGCACACCCACCTCAGCGGTACGGGTATCGGCGATTTGTTCGATGTGACCGTCATGCCCGTTACGGGTGAGGTGACTTATGCGCGCGGCGAGGAGAAGGACCCGCAGTCGGGTCTGTGGTCCTATGCCGACCGCAAGCAGGAGGTCGTAAAGCCCGGTTTCTATTCCGTGCCGCTGACGCGCTACGGCATTCTGGCCGAGATGACCTCCACCAACAGAGTGGGTTTCCACCGCTACACCTTCCCTGTGGCCGATGACGCTGCGCTGGTGTTCGACCTCCAGAACGGAGGCTGCTGGGACAAGGCCACCGAGACCCACATGGAGCAGGAGGGTGACCGCATGATTACCGGTTACCGCCGCTCGTCGGGCTGGGCCAAGGACCAGGTGGTTTACTTTGCCGCCGAGTTGTCGAAGCCTTTCGAGAAGTTTGAGCTGGCCGGCGAGAACAACATGTATGCACGTCTGTCGTTCAAGACTTCGGACAAGGAGCAGGTGATGCTGAAGGTGGCACTCTCGCCCGTGAGCGTGGAGAACGCCAAGCTCAACCTCTCGACCGAGCTGGCCGGCTGGAACTTCGAGGAGACCGCCGCTGCCGCAGGCAAGGCGTGGAACGAGGAGTTGAAGCGTGTGAAGGTGTCGACCACCGACGAGACGGCGCGCAAGATTTTCTACACGGCGCTCTACCACACGATGATTGCCCCCGTGACCTTCTCCGACGTGAACGGTGACTACCGCGGTGCCGACCAGAAGGTCTACAAGGCGGCCGACTTCACCAACTACACCGTCTTCTCGCTGTGGGACACCTATCGTGCCAAGATGCCGATGCTGACCATTCTCCACTCCGACAAGATGCCCGACATCATCAACACCATGCTCCACATCTACAAGGAGCAGGGCCGTCTGCCGGTATGGCATCTGTGGGGTAACGAGACCGACTGCATGGTGGGTAATCCTGCCATTCCCATCGTTGCCGATGCCATTGTCAAGGGTATCAAGGGCTTCGACCGTGAGCTGGCCTACGAGGCCATCAAGGCTACGGCCATGAACGAGGGTCGCGGCAACGGTTTCCGCATAAAGTACGGCTATATCCCCTGTGACCTGTTCAACGAGGCGATTGCCTACGACATGGAGTACGCTCTGGCCGACGGTGCCGCCGCACAGGCCGCCAAGGCGATGGGCAAGGAGGACGATGCCCGCTACTTTGAGGAGCGCAGCCACTCCTACCGCAACTATTTCGACCCCTCGGTGGGTTTCATGCGCGGACGTTTTGCCGACAAGAAGTGGCGTTCGTCGTTCAATCCCTTTGCATCGACCCACCGCGAGGACGACTATTGCGAGGGTAATGCATGGCAGTACACCTGGTTGGTTCCCCACGATGTGAAGGGCCTCGAGGAGTGCTTCGCCGGTGTCGACAAGAACAAGTCGGGTCGCGAGAACATGCTCGCCAAGCTCGACGAGTTGTTCACCGTATCGTCGGTGGTTGAGGGCGGCGAGGCTTCGCCCGACATCTCGGGTCTTATCGGCCAGTATGCCCACGGCAACGAGCCCAGCCACCATATCCTCTACCTCTACACCATGCTGGGCCAGCCCTGGAAGACGGCCGACAAGGTGCGCGAGGTGCTGTCGACGCTCTACCACGCCGAGAAGGACGGTCTTTCGGGTAACGAGGACGTAGGTCAGATGTCGGCATGGTATGTACTCTCGTCGCTGGGTATGTATGAGGTGGAGCCTGCCGGTGGTCGCTACTGGTTCGGTTCGCCGCTCTTCGACAAGGCCGAGCTGAAGGTCGAGGGTGGTGTGTTCACCATCGTGGCCGACAACAACTCCAAGGAGAACAAGTATATCCAGAAGGTATGGCTCAACGGCCAGCCCTACACCAAACCCTATATCACACACAGTGACATCATTTCGGGCGGCGAGCTTCGCTTCGAGATGGGTAACGAGCCTAAGACATGGTACTGCGCCGACGAACCGGAGCAGTACCTCGACCAGCGTCCCGAGGAGGGCCGGCGCCTTTTTAAGTCGCGAGCGATAGAGGCGGAGATCGCTCGCGTAACCGGTCTGCTTACAAACCCCCGTTTGAAGTGGATGTTCGCCAACTGCTTTCCCAACACCCTCGACACCACGGTACACTACCGCGAGGACGAGGAAGGCAACCCCGACACTTATGTCTATACAGGTGACATTCCGGCCATGTGGCTCCGCGATTCGGGAGCACAGGTATGGCCCTATGTGGCGTTGTGCAAGGACGATGCCGCCCTGCAGAAGATGATTGCAGGCGTTATCCATCGTCAGTTCAAACTCATTGCCATCGACCCTTATGCCAATGCGTTCAACGACGGAGCGACGGGTGCCGGTGAGGACGTGGATTATCCCTACCTCACCCAACCCCAGAATCCGTGGGTGTTCGAGCGTAAGTGGGAGATTGATTCTCATTGCTATCCCATTCGTCTGGCCCACCATTACTGGAAGACCACGGGCGACGATTCGGTTTTCGGTGACCTCTGGCTGGAGGGCATGCGTGCCGTGTTGAAGACCCTGCGCGAACAGCAGCGCAAGGAGGGGCCGGGCGACTACACCTTCCTGCGTGTGACCGACCGCCAGCTCGACACCAAGTGTCATGTGGGCCGCGGTAATCCCGTGAAGCCTGTGGGACTCATCGCTTCGGCGTTCCGTCCCTCGGACGATGCCACCACCTTCGAGTTCCTCGTTCCGTCGAACTTCATGGCGGTGACCTCGCTTCGCAAGGCGGCCGAGATTCTCTCGACAGTCAACCACGAAACGGCTATGGCCGAGGAGTGTGAGGCACTGGCTTCGGAGGTGGAGACCGCCCTCAGACAGTATGCCGTGGTCGACCACCCCGAGTATGGCAAGATTTACGCCTATGAGGTCGACGGCTTCGGCTCGCAGCAGCTCATGGACGATGCCAATGTGCCGAGCCTGCTGGCGATGGCCTATCTGGGCGATGTCGATGTCAATGACCCCATCTACCAAAATACCCGCAAGTTCGTGTGGAGCAAGGCCAATCCCTACTTCTGGAGCGGCGAGGCCGGCGAGGGTATCGGCGGTCCGCACATCGGTGTGGAGATGATTTGGCCGATGAGCATCATGATGAAGGCCTTCACTTCGCAGGACGATGACGAGATTCGCGACTGTATCATACAGCTGATGATTACCGATGCCGGCCGCGGATTTATCCACGAGTCGTTCTCGCGTCACGATGCCCGTAATTTCACCCGCGAGTGGTTTGCTTGGCAGAACACCCTCTTCGGAGAGCTGATTCTCAAGCTGGTCAACGAGGGTAAGGTAGAACTTCTGAACAGTATCAATTAAACATTTCACACTGAATGAAAGGCTTGATTATTTCATTTGCCATGTTCCTGATGTGCGGCTGCTGCTCTACGGAGTGCGCAGTGGAGAAGGACGTGCGCCCTTCGGCATATGTGACCACTCTGGTGGGTACGTTGTCCGATTACAATCTTTCGACGGGTAACACCTATCCGGCTGTTGCCCTGCCGTGGGGTATGAACTTCTGGACACCCCAGACCGGCAAGATGGGCGACGGCTGGGCCTACACCTATGCCTCGCACACCATTCGCGGTCTGAAGCAGACCCACCAGCCCTCACCCTGGATCAACGACTACGGTCAGTTCTCCATCATGCCCGTGCGCGGTGTGGCGTGCTTCGACGAGGAGAGCCGCAAGAGCTGGTTCTCCCACCAGTCGGAGGAGGCGCGTCCCTATGTCTATTCGGTTTACTTTGCCGACCACGACATCTTTGCCGAGATGACCCCCACCGAGCGTGCCGCCGTCATGCGTTTCACCTTCCCCGAGTCGAAGGAGTCGGGTGTGGTGATCGATGCTTTCGACCGCGGTTCGATGCTCAAGCTGGTCGACGACCGCACGGTAGTGGGCTACACCACCCGTAACAGCGGCGGTGTACCCGAGAACTTCAAGAACTGGTTCGTGGTGCGCTTCTCGAGTCCCGTTTCGGCGGTCGAGATGACCGCATCGCCTGCCAAGTACAAGGCCGGTTCGATGTGTCTGAAGCCTGAGGCCGTGAAGATGGTGGAGGGCGACCACGCCATCATGAAGGTGCACTTCGCCACCACGCGCGGTGAGAAGATTGAGGCCGAGGTGGCTTCGTCGTTCATCTCCGAGGAGCAGGCGTTCCGTAACCTCAAGGAGGTCGAGGGCCGCGGTTTCGATGCCGTGAAGGCTGCCGCACAGCAGCGTTGGGACGAGGTGTTGGGTCGTATCGAAGTGGAGGGCGGCTCCGAGGAGGAGATGCGCACCTTCTATTCGTGTCTCTACCGTTCGACGCTCTTCCCCCGCAAGTTCTATGAGGTGGACGCCGAGGGCGAAATCGTGCATTACAGCCCCTACAACGGCAAGGTGGAGAAGGGCTACATGTATACCGACAGCGGTTTCTGGGATACCTTCCGTTGTTTGTTCCCCCTGCTGAACCTGGTCTATCCTTCGGTCAACACCGAGATTCAGGCGGCTCTGGCCAACACCTACCGCGAGAGCGGCTTCCTGCCCGAGTGGGCATCACCCGGCCACAGAGGCTGCATGGTGGGCAACAACTCGGCTTCGATTGTAGCCGATGCCATTCTCAAGGGTATCACCCCCAAGGAGGACATCGAACTGCTCTATGAGGCGATGTTGCACGGCCGTGAGGCGGTTCACCCCGAGGTCAGCTCGACGGGTCGTCTGGGCCACCAGTACTACAACACGCTGGGCTATGTTCCCATGAATGTGGGCATCAACGAGAGCGCGGCGCGTACACTGGAGTATGCCTACGACGACTGGTGCATCGCACAGACGGCGCAGCATCTGGGCAAGAGCGACGATGCGGCCAGACTGATGAAGGCTTCGGAGAACTACAAGAACCTCTTCGACAAGGAGAGCCGCCTGATGCGCGGCCGCAACGAGGACGGTACTTTCGAGAAGAACTTCAGCCCCTACAAGTGGGGTGGTGTCTTCACAGAGGGCAACGCATGGCATTACTCATGGTCGGTGTTCCACTCTCCCGAGGGTCTGGCCGAGCTGATGGGTGGTCGTGAGACCTTTGCCCACATGCTCGACTCGGTGTTTGTGGCTCCTCCCATCTACGACGATAGCTACTACGGTTTCCGTATCCACGAGATTGTGGAGATGCAGGTGGCCAACATGGGCAACTACGCCCACGGTAACCAGCCGGCACAGCACATGATTTACCTCTATGACTACTGCGGTCAGCCGTGGAAGGCACAGTGGTGGACGCGTGAGGTGATGAAGCGTCTCTACTCGCCGAAGCCCGACGGCTATTGCGGCGACGAGGACAACGGTCAGACTTCGGCATGGTATGTCTTCTCATCGCTGGGCTTCTATCCCGTGTGTCCGGCTTCCGATGAGTATGCACTCGGTTCACCGCTGTTCCGCAAGGCGAAGATTCATCTGGAGAACGGTCAGACGGTCGAGATTTCGGCACGCGACAACTCCGACGAGAACCGCTATGTGGGCGCGTTGAAGTTCAACGGCAAGAACCACGACACCAACATCATTCTCCACTCCGAGCTGACGAAGGGTGCGCACCTCGACTTCGAGATGCAGGACACCCCCGACAAGACCCGAGGTCTGGAGACCCGATAACCCATTGAATATAAATCCATTCATTAATGTATATAAACAAATTTGTGCGTATTGCAACCCTCATGGGTTGCAGTATGCTTTTTATGGCATGTGGTGACAACCGTTCGGTCAGCTCACCCGACGGCCGCACGAAGATTGATTTCTCGATTTCCGAGGCCGGCGAACTCTCTTACTCCGTCGAGCGCGACGGCAAACCCTTCATCGACGCTTCGCGTCTGGGTCTTGTGGCCGAGGAGTGCAACCTGAACTCCGGTTTCGAGGTCAGCGCGGTGGAACACTCCTCGAAGAACGAGGAGTGGGAGCAGCCCTGGGGTGAGAACAAGCAGATGAGAGACCACCACAACGAGATGGTTGTGCGTCTGAAGGGTCAGAACGATGTGGAGCTGGCCGTGCGCTTCCGTGCCTTCGACGACGGCTACGGTTTCCGCTATGAGTATGCCTGCGGCCGTGAGGACGACAAGGTGACCGTCACCGACGAGCTGACCGAGTTCCGCCTGGCGGAGAACGGTGCTTCGTGGTCGATTCCCGGCAACTTCGAGACCTATGAGTTGCAGTACCGCAACCTCCCGATTGCCGAGGTGGAGGACGCCAACACGCCCTTCACGTTCCGCACCGAGAGCGGTGTGTTCGGCTCGGTGCATGAGGCGGCCCTCTACGACTTCCCCGAGATGGTGCTGCGCCGCGACAAGAACGGCGTGCTGAAGTCGGATCTGGCACCCCTGCCCGACACCAAAAAGGCCCATGTGCCTTCGACCTTCCACACTGCATGGCGTACCATGCAGCTGGGTGACAAGGCGGTCGATTTGATTAACTCGTCGCTGATTCTCAATCTCAACGAGCCTTCGAAGATTGCCGACACCGATTGGATCAAACCCCACAAGTATGTGGGTGTGTGGTGGGGCATGCACCTCGGCACACAGACCTGGGTGATGGGCAAGCGTCACGGTGCCACCACCGAGAACGCTCTCCGCCACATCGACTTTGCGGCCGAGAACAATATCCAGGGTGTGTTGTTCGAGGGCTGGAACCGCGGCTGGGAGAACTGGGGCGGTTCGCAGTCGTTCGACTACATGCAGGCCTATCCCGACTTCGATGTGGAGCGCATCGCGCGCTACGCCAAGGAGAAGGGCATCGAGTTGTGGATGCACAACGAGACGGGCGGCAATATTCCCGAATATGAGTCGGTGATGGACGAGGCGATGGCCAAGTACGCATCGTGGGGTGTCCACACCCTCAAGACCGGCTACGCCGGCGGCTTCAAGGGCGGTTACCTCCACCATTCGCAGTACGGTGTGAAGCACTACCAGAAGGTGGTGGAGACGGCGGCCAAGCACCAGCTGATGATCGATGCCCACGAACCCATCAAGGAGACGGGTATCCGCCGTACATGGCCCAACATGATGACCCGCGAGGGTGCGCGTGGCATGGAGTGGAACGCATGGTCGGAGGGCAACAGTGCCGACTACCTCTGCGTGCTGCCTTATGTGCGTCTGCTGGGCGGTCCGATGGACTACACCCCCGGTATCTTCGACATCGACTACTCGCGTGCGCGTGCCGACAAGGGCCGCATCATGTGGAACGGCGACAACACGCATTGCTGCATCAAGACCACGCTGGCACGCCAGATGGCCAACTGGGTGATTATCTATTCGCCCCTGCAGATGGCGGCCGACCTCATCGAGAACTACGAGGGTAATCCCGCCTTCCAGTTCTTCCGCGACTTCGATGCCGATTGCGACTGGTCGAAGGCCATCGCCGGCGAGATTGGCGAGTATATCGCCGTGGTGCGCCGTGCCGACGACAACTATTTCCTCGGTGTGGGTACCAACCACGAGGCGCGTACCCTTTCGCTGCCGCTCGACTTCCTGAAGGAGGGTGTCAGCTATGAGGCCGTTGTCTATGCCGACGACACCACCAGGGACGACCCCGAGGCCTACATCATCGAGAAGCGCAGGGTCACTGCGGCCGACACGCTGGAGGTGGCCATGGCTGCCAAGGGTGGTGCTGCCGTCAGCTTCATGGAGGTTGAAGACTAAAACAGAGCGATGCCATGAGACAATTAACCTTGAGTTGGTTGTTCATCGTTATGATATGGGTGTCTCCGCTTTTTGCAGCGGAGACACCTTTTCATCATCAGGGGTGGGTGCTTTCGGCCGACAGTGTGGGTCGGGAGTATGTCCCTGTGTGTATGGCTAACGGTGAAACCGGTATACTGGTCGGTCACGACCCCTTCGATTTCAAACAGGTCATTCTCAAATCGGCCTTCAAACGCGGCACACCCCAACGGGTGAGTGCCATTCTCACGGCGGTGAACCCCATGGGTATCCTGCTGGCCATCGACGGCGACGAGCTGGGCAACATGAAGACCGAAAAGTGGAGCCAGAGCATCGACATGCGCCATGCCGTGCATCAGACCTCCGTCTCCACGGACAAGGCCGATGTGACGTGTCGTTTCCGTGCGTTGCGCAACCTGCCCAACGTGCTGCTGGCCGATGTGGAGGTGACGGCGCATGAGGATATCCTCCTCACGGCGAAGAACTACCACAGTGTACCCGACGATTTGACCGATGTCAATCGCGACGAACGCCACTTGTGGTGCGACTACGCGTGGCGGCGCATCAACCGCACCTGGGCTTCGTTCAACGACGGAGCGGACAAGGTGGTGGCCTCGTCGCTCTTCCTCTGCGACGAAGGGGTGGAGTACCACAGTGCAGGCTTCCTCACCTCGCGGCTGAAGCGTGGCGAAACCCTCCGCTTCTCGGTGGCCGGTGCCGTGACCACGACCGCCACGTTCGCCGACCCGTGGACCGAGAGCGAGCGTCAGGTGGTCTATGTGGCGCACCACGGCCACGACGCGGTGGTGGCGGCGCACGAGAAGGCTTGGGAACGCCTGTGGCAGGGTGACATCGAGATTGAGGGCGACGAGAAGGCGCAGCGCGATGTGCGTTTCGCATTGTTCAATCTCTACTCCTCGATTCTGGAGGGCAGCCGTCAGAGCATTGCTCCGATGGGACTCTCGTCGTGCGGCTACAACGGCCATGTCTTCTGGGACGCCGAGACCTGGATGTTTCCGCCCCTGCTGGCCCTTCACCCCGAGCTGGCGCGTGAGATGCTCAACTATCGTCTCGACCGTCTGGAGGCGGCACGCCGCAAGGCCATGACCTTCGGTTATCGGGGCGCGATGTTCCCCTGGGAGAGCGATGCGTGGGGCGAGGAGTCGACCCCCACATTCGCCCTGTGCGGCACGCTGGAACACCACATCACGGCCGACATCGCCATCGCGGCATGGGACTACTATTGTGTGACGCGTGACAGGAAGTGGCTCGCCGCGTCGGGTTATCCGCTTATCCGCGACTGCGCCCGATTCTGGTGTGACCGTGTGACGAAGAACGACGACGGCAGCTACTCGGTGGTGAATGTGGTGGGTGCCAACGAGTACGCCACAGGTGTGACGGACAATGCCTTCACCAACGGCGCGGTGAAGAAGTCGCTCGAGGCCGCCGCCCTTGCCGCGCGCATCTGCGGTGAGACACCCGACCCGCAGTGGGGCGACATCGCCGCGAATATCCGTATCCTCCGTTTCGACGACGGCACCACACGCGAGCATTCCACCTATTCGGGCGAGATGATCAAGCAGGCCGACGTGAACCTGCTGGGCTATCCGCTGGGGGTGATTACCGATGCCGCCGCGCTGCGTCGTGACATGGCCTACTATGCCGACCGCATCGATCCCAAGAACGGCCCTGCCATGAGTCATTCGGTCTTTGCGGTGCAGTATGCCCGTCTGGGCGACGCGGAGCAGGCCTACGCCTCGTTCCGTCGCGGCTATGAGCCGAACCGACGCGAACCCTATGGTGTGATTGCCGAGACGGCCACCAGCATGAATCCCTACTTCATGACGGGAGCCGGCGGTATGTTGCAGTCGGTCATCTTCGGCTTCGGCGGTCTGAACATCACCGAGAAGGGGCTGGTGCGTGTGCCGTCGGTGCTGCCCGGACATTGGAAGCGGTTGACGATTCGCACGGCTGACGGAAAAGTATTTACGCGATAGGGGCTGTCGCGCATCTCAGCCCCCGTGAGGGAGTGCCTTTTTGTGAGGCACTCCCTTTTTTGTTTGCGGGGGGAGGCGGTTGAAGGCGTCGAAGGTGTGCGTGGAAGAAAGGGCGGTGGCAGCCCGACCCGACGGCTTTGTGACGGCAGTGGGGGAGCAGGTGGAAATTGACGGCAGGGGAGGGGTGAAAACAAAAAAAGAGAGTTCAAATTTGAACTCTCTTCGTGAGCGGAAAACGAGACTCGAACTCGCGACCCCAACCTTGG
>JAHHQN010000002.1 GCA_020026375.1 Alistipes sp.
CCCCAACCCCAACCCCAACCATAATCCCAACCATAATCCCTACATGCCCAGCGGATTAGCGAGTCGGAGTGGGGCGGAGCAGAGGATTGTTGATAACTTGCGTTGACGGTGGGCGAGGGCGTGGGTGTGGAGGAATTTTGTGGACGGATTTTGGAGGTAGATGTGCGGAGGGTGAGGTGATGGGTGTTAATTTTCGTGAAATCAGCAGGTTATGTAATTTGTTGAAAACTTTATGCACAAAAAATGTTCATACATTGTTGAAATAAATGTTGAAAAGATGTTAAAACCCTGTTCAGAGTTTGTTGTAAAACGGTCGATATGTCGCAGGAAAGGGGAGCGCTGATTGTTGATAACTTTCGTTCCTCAGCCCTCGTGGCTGCATGCCGCTGCCGAAAAACCGTCTGTGCGGCGCAGTGAAGTGTCGGCGATTATTTGTAAATTTGCCCCTCACAAACCCTTTATTTCCGGAGACAAAGATTTTTTCGCGACAGATGATTACCAAATCCCAAATCGTCCGCTTCTACGATGCCGAAGCCGAGGTGAGCCGACAAAAATACAACGAACTGATGCGCCTGCCGGTGAGCGACCGTATCCGCAAACGTAAGGCCGTCGATGGCCTGCGGCTGGTGGAGGACTGGCACGAGATATCGCCCGAGAAGGAGTTGCTCTTGCGGCTGACGGTGCGGCGCAACCTCTCCGACTTCAAGGAGGGCGAATACCTCCTGCTCCACCGCGCCGACGAGCGTTCCGGCCTGAATTGTGTGTTGTATGCCTTCACCGAGGACGACGACATCATCATCTCGGTCAGCTCCTTCCACCTGCGCGACTACCCCGTGGAGCAGCTCATGGGCCACGATTTGGTGCTGGACACCGTAGTGGTCGACCTGCGCGACAGTGTCAACAGCCGTTTCTACGAGGAGCTGCCCGACGGCGAGGAGGCATGGAGCCGTGAGCTGGTCAACCGTATCCCTCCTCCGCATTTCCTCTACCGCAGCGATTGCGAACGCGAGTTGTCGTCGCTGATGGAGGAGTACGGCCTGTCGTTCACCCGACGGCAGCGCGAGGCGGTGGTGGGCTGCATGGCTGCCGACAACTACTACCTGATTCAGGGGCCTCCGGGAACGGGAAAGTCGTTCGTGCTGGCGGTCATCATTCTCGAGGAGATGCTCTACTTCCACCGCAAGGTGGCCGTCGTGGGCCCCAACCATCTGGCCATCAACAACGCCCTGAAGCAGGTGCTGCGTCTGTCGCCCGACCTCGAGCAGCGTATCCTCAAAATCGGACAGTTGTTCAATGCGCGCAACCTGAAGGTCGAGCGCGACGGGCGGAGTTTCGAAGTGGTGAAGGCGCCGCGCGTCAACAGTCGCAAATACAATGCGATGTATGTGCCGATGCTCTACGGCTTCACCTCCTTTTCGCTCTACACGAGCCGTGCGCGCGACCTCGAATTCGACACGCTGGTCATCGACGAGGCCGGACAGATGACCCTGCCCAACGCGCTGATGGCCATGACCAAGGCGCGGAAAATCATTCTGGCCGGCGACCACAAGCAGTTGCCGCCGATTATCTCCTCCGACAAAATCCCCGGGGAGCTGCGCGCGTCGGTCTTCGAGCGGCTGATGCGCGACGACAACCACACGATGCTCGATGTGAGCTTCCGCATGAGGGGCGAGATCTGCCGTCTGGTGTCGGAACTCTTCTATGGGGGTGGGCTGCAGGCCATGCACCCCGAGAACGGTACGCGCATACGTTGTGACCATCGGCTCCTTTCGTTCGACAGTCCTGTGGTGATGGTCGATGTTGACGACGAGGGGTTGCAGTGTTCGGAGAAGGAGGCCGCCAGGATTGTGTCGATCATCGAGGAGTATGTTGCCCTGGGACTGCCGCCCTCCGAGGTGGCGGTGTTGTCGCCCTTCCGTGCGCAGGCGGCACTGGTGCGCCGTGAATTGAAGCGCTCGCCGCGGCTCACGGCCGACATGTGCCACGCCATTGCCGTCGACACGGTGGACAAGATGCAGGGGCAGGAGCGCGAGGTGATTATCGTGTCGCTGGCGGCCGGCGACTGGAACTACATCTGCGAGATGGGCGACTTCCTCTACAATCCCAACAAACTCAACGTGGCCTTTTCGCGTGCGCAGTCGAAACTCATTGTGGTGGGCAATGTCGCGCAGATGCGCCGTCTCTCGCCCGCGGACTATCCCCACATCGCCACCCTGTTGCAATGGAAGGGGCTGACGCTCATCGAAAGATAGGGGCGGAACCGCCCGAAGACAAAAAAACTCCGGCCGTGAAACGGTCGGAGTTCTGTATTCCGAGGCAGGGTCAATATCTTCTGTGGGCGAGGGTTTTTGTACGATGGTGATAGGAGGTGAAGATGGAGCCGCAGTGCGGGCAGTAGCGGTAATAGCGGAAAAGCTGGTCGGCCTTCACTTCGACGTCGATACCATTCCGTGATTTGTTCATCGGTCTCCACGCGGTCTTCCAGGGTATGCGAGCGGGTGACGGTTTGTCGGATGTGCTCCCGGATGAACACCTTGTCGATAATGGTGTTCGGGCCGTAGTAGTTGCAGTGGTCGCAACGTGAAGCATACATCTTGTGCATGTAGATGAGACGGTAGGCAAAGAAGCAGGCAATGGCCCAGATGATGGCATAGACGATGGCGATTCCTCCGAAGATGCTGTGGAAGAGCACCGCAAAGAACACCCAGCTGATGATGAGAGCGATGCCGAATCTCGACTCCAGTATCATGTTGTCGTGCGTGTCCTTGAAGAGTTGGTAGTACCACCAGAAATAGACGGGCAGAATCGGCAGGAACAGGAAGGGCGGGAAGGTGGAAATCAGTCCAAGGAAGGTGAAGAGGATGAGTTGCGTCAGGCGTCTGCGTTTGATGGCGCGCCACATCATTATGAGTGCGAATAACACCATGCAGCAACCGATCATGTCGCCGATTTCATTTTCGAGACGGCGTTCTGCGCGTTTCTCTTCTTTTTGGCGTTCGCGTTCCTTTTCGCGTTCCTTTTGCATCTCCTCGCGCTAGAGTTCCTCGGCCGACTTGACACGCGGTGGAACACGCATGTGAGGGTGTTTGAAATTCAGGCCTTCAATCCGGCTGTTGTCCATGAAGGGGAAGTGCTGGAAGAAGAGAAGGTTCAAACTCTGGTTTCCGTCGCGCTCGAAGGAGACGTTGCAGTCGTATTTCCCCTTCGAACCGTTGACGCCTGTCAGCACGATTCCCTTGGAGAGAGCCGTGGGGTGGTTGTACCTGTCCGTAATGGCGTAGGAATAGGTGATGTCGCGGGTGTCGTCGTGGAAGGTGAGCAGGCCGAAGGTGCTGTTTTTGGGCTGCCGCAAATCGATGTCCAGTTTGCAGGTGAAAGGCTGCCCCTTGAATTCCCGCTTCATGGTGGCGGAGGCATTGAAGTAAAAATTGGAATGTCTGGGATCGTTGACGATTTCGAGGTCCAGCCTCTCCTTCTTTTCGTCGGCGAATACCGATACGACGCAACAAACCTGCATACAAATTAGTAGCAGTTTCTTCATAGGGGTGTTATTTTAGGGTGTGTTACTTTCCCAGCAGAATGTGAGCCTGTGCGATGGCAGCTTCGGTGATAGTGCTGCCCGACAGCATCTTGGCAATCTCGTTGACACGTTCCGCGGCATCGAGACGCTTGATGTCGGTGCGTCCGTCCTGTTTGTAGACCACGAAATGGGCATCGCCCTTCGAGGCCACCTGCGGCAGGTGGGTGATGTCGATGACCTGCATGGTGGAGGAGAGCTGCTCGATGATTTCGCCCATGGCGTCGGCGATGCGTCCCGACACACCGGTGTCGATTTCGTCGAAGACGATGGTGGGCAGTGCCATACGCTCGGCCAGCAGGGCCTTGAGCGAGAGCATCACGCGCGAGAGCTCACCGCCCGACGCGATTTTGTCGACCGGCTGCAGGGGCATGTTCTTGTTGGCCGAGAAGAGGAAGGCGATATGGTCGGCACCCGAGGGACCCGGCTCCGAAGGGGTGATGCCCACCTCGAAACGGGTGTCGGGCATGCCCAGACGTGCCAGTGTCGAGGTGATGCGCTTCGAGAAGGCCGGAGCAGCTTTCTCACGGCTGCGGCGCAGCTTCTCGGCCAGGGTGTTGCACTGTGCGGTGGCCTGTGCGAGGGCCTCTTCTGCGGCGGTCAGCTCCTCGTCGCCGTGGAGAATGTGGGAGAGCTGCTCCGAACTGGTGTCGAGCAGGGCGATGAGTGCCGCCTCGTCCTCCACATGGTGTTTCTGCTCCAGCGAGAGGAGGGTGTCGTAGCGTGCCGACAGGCGCGAAAGGCGTTCGGGGTCGGCCTCGAGCCGCTCGCTGTCGTCGGTCACCGACGAGTTGATGTCCTTGAGTTCCTCGCTCACCGAACGCAGACGGTCGGCATACTCTCCGGCCGCGGGGTAGTGTTCGCGAATGTGCGAAAGGGCGCTCTCCGCCGCCTTGAGCTGTGCCAGCACACCTGTCTCGTCGGCATCGAAGGTGTTGCGTGCCAGCGAGAAGGCCTCGCTGATGCGGTCGGCATTCTCCAGCACGGCCAGCTCCTCCTCGATGGCGGCCTGTTCGCCGGCCTTGAGCTGGGCGGCCGTCAGTTCGTCGACCAGATAGTGCAGCCACTCCTCGTTGCGTCGTGCCTCCTCGGCGGCGGCCTTCATCTCGGCGATGCGGCGGCGCTGCTGCACCATCTTGCGATAGTGGGTGAGGTAGTTCTCGCGCAGGGAGGCGTTGTCCGCCACGGTGTCGATGGCCGAGGTGCGGTAGTCCTCCGACGAGAGAATGAGATTCTGATGCTGGGAGTGAATGTCGAGCAGACGCGCACCGAGGTCGCGCAGCTGGGTGAGGGTCACCGGCATGTCGTTGACAAAGGCGCGGCTCTTTCCGGCCGGCGTGAGGACACGTCGGAGCGTGGTGTGCAGGTCGTAGTCGAGGTCGTTGTCTTCGAAGAAGGCCTCCAGGTGGAGTCCCTCGAGGTCGAATTCGCCCTCCACCACACAGTTGCGTGAGGTGTCCTTGATGGCTGCGGAGTCGCTTCTGGCTCCCAGAAGGAGTCCGAGGGCGCCCAACAGAATTGACTTTCCGGCACCTGTTTCACCGGTGATGATATTCAGATGCTGCGCCAACCCGATGTGAAGCGAGTCGATGAGCGCATAGTTTTCAACCGACAAACTGCACAACATATTCCTATTTGATTATTGATTCGATTTTATCGACTATTTTTTGTGCCACCTCCGTCTTCGGCATCAGCGGCAGCTCCTCGCGCGCCTGGCAGTCGATGAAGGTCACCTTGTTGGTGTCGCCGCGGAAACCGGCACCCGCATCGCGGAGCGAGTTGAGCACCACGAAGTCGAAATTCTTCTTGTGGAGTTTTTCCGTGGCGTTGACACGCTCGTTGTCGGTCTCCAACGCGAAGCCCACCATCAGACGGTGGCCCTTTTCGCTGCCCAGTGCGGCGGCGATGTCGCGTGTGCGCTTGAGCGGAATCGTCATCTCGCCGTCGCCCTTCTTGAGTTTGTGTTCGGCCACCGTTGTGGGGGTGTAGTCGGCCACGGCGGCACACATCACCGCACCGTCGGCTTCGCGGAAGGCGGCCACGGCGGCTGTGTACATCTCCTCGGCCGAAAGCACGTCGACGCGTTGCACGCCTTCGGGACAGGGCAGGGCGGTACGGCCGCTGACCAGTGTCACGCGCGCGCCGCGCTGTGCCAGCTCGCCGGCGATGGCATAGCCCATCTTGCCCGACGAGTGGTTGGAGATGAATCTTACAGGGTCGATGGGTTCGATGGTGGCTCCGGCAGTGACCATGAAGTGCTTACCGGAGAGTGTCTTTTTTTTTTCGCAGAGCAGGTGTCCCACGTAGGCGGCAATCTCCTCGGGTTCGGCCATGCGACCCTTGCCCACCAGACCGCTGGCCAGCTCGCCGTCTTCGGGTTCCACCACATGGACACCGTGCTGTCTGAGGTCGTCGAGATTGCGTTGGGTGGTGTAGTGGCGGTACATGTCCAAATCCATGGCCGGCGCCACCACCACCGGACAACGTGCCGAGAGGTAGCTGGTCAGCAACAGATTGTCGGCCATGCCGGCACACATCTTGCCCAGTGTATTGGCCGTGGCCGGGGCGATGAGCATGCAGTCGGCCCACTCGCCGAGCGAGACGTGGGAATTCCACGCGCCGTTCTCGGGGTCGAAGAACTCCACCAGAATGGGGTTTTTCGAGAGGGTGGCCATCGTCAGCGGGGTGATGAACTGCTTGGCCAGGGGGGTCATGACCACCTGCACCTCGGCACCTGCCTTCTTCAATAGACGGCAAAGCACAGCAGACTTATAGGCTGCTATGCTTCCCGTGATACCTAACAATATGTGTCGTCCCTCGAGTGAAGGACACGATGTACTGCTCTGAGATTGCATCGTTTGGGGGATTAAGCTTCGGTTTTGTCCTTGTCCTTGCCGTTCTTGAAGTACAGCTCACCGTCGAGGAACTCCTCGGTAGCGATGATGACGGGTTTGGGCAGACGCTCGTAGTAGCGCGAAATCTCAATCTGCTCGCGGTTCTCGAAGGTCTCCTCCATGTTGTCAGTAGGCGAAGAGAAATCTGCAAGTTTCTTGTTCAGTTCCACCTTCAGCTCCGAAGAGATTTGGTTGGCACGACGGGCGATGATGTTTACAGTCTTGTAGATGTTGCCCGAACCCTCTTCCAATTCCGCCAGTTTGCGTGTTACGGTGTTGTTGGGAATGTTCTTCTTGATTTCCATACTGCTTATATATTGTCTTTGTTATTTTTGTCCAGGTAATCGTGTGCGTGGTCGGCCATCTTCTCCACGGCCTTGATGTGTTCCGACTGGGGGAACTCCTCCTTGAACGAGAGGTAGGAGTCGAGCATGGCCAGATAGCGGTCGGTCTGCTTGGAGTCGATGGAGTTGCTGGCGTAGCGGTAGCTCGCATCTACAATCAGGAACATGATTTCCTCGCGGTGCTTGCTTTCGGGGTAGTCCTTCAGCGCGTTTTTCAGTGCCGTGATGGCCGACTTGTAGCGGCCTATTTTATAATAGGTATAGGCATTGATGTAGGCCTTGTCGTGGAGACGTTCGGTCAGCTCACGGTTGATTTTCTCGAACTGTTCGATGCGCCTGCTTTCGGGGTAACGCGACATGAACTCGTTGATGGAGATGATGGCCTTGCCGGTCATGGTCTGGTCGCGGGTGGGACCCGGCGACATGTAGTAGAAGCACAGCGCATACATACCCTCGGCGTCCTCGATGAAGGGGCTGCGGCCGAACTTGCGGCGGAATTCGTCGAAGAGACCCGACGCGGTGTCGTAGTCGCGGCTTTTGAATTTGCAGCGGGCGTTGAAGAACGAGATGGAGTCCTCCTTGGTCGAGCCGGAGTAGTAGTGCTGACAGCCCTCGAAAAGGGTCGATGCCTTCTGCCACTTGCCGAGGTTGTAGAACTCCATGGCCTTGGCGTAGATTTTGTCGGGCTGACCGCTTTTGAGGAGGTTGCTGATGCCGCTGCACGCACTGAAAGTCATGGCCAGAGCCAGTGCCGGGAGGGTATATTTCACTAATTTTTTCATCTATGCAATTTTAACGGCTGTTATGCGCGTATTTTATCGTGCAAATTTACACATAAAAAAGCGAAAAGCAAAAAAAATATCACATAGCGCCCCCACGAACTGCATATCGGAGGCCGGGGTGGGGGAAATGCGGTGGAGGAAGGGCGGGCAGGGAGGTGGCCATATATAAATAGGTTGGCCGTGCGGACCGCCTTCGGAGGTGGAGACTGCCGTTGCGGGGCGGTGGGGAGCGACGGGCTGCGGCCTGCGGTTGTGATTTTGTGCAGATGGGTGTAAAATATTTGGAAATTAGAATTATAGTCTCTATCTTTGTAGAGATAATGTTAGGGTTCTGACCTCGGACGGGTCGGAATTCTTATTTTTTTTATAGTTATTACAATTATGGCAAAAGAGATTATTTATCTTACGGCGGAAGGATATAAGAAGTTGAAAGAGGAGCTCGATCACATGCGTTCGGTGGAGCGTCCTGCCATTTCGGCTGCTATCGCGGAGGCGCGAGACAAAGGTGACCTTTCGGAGAACGCAGAGTACGATGCTGCCCGTGAGGCACAGGGTCTTCTTGAGATGCGTATCGCCAAGCTGGAGGACACCATAGCCAATGCGCGCGTAATCGACGAGTCGAAAATCGACAAGAGCAAGGTGCAGATTTTGAGCAAGGTTACCCTGCTCAACCTCAAGAACAAACGCGAGGTGACCTACACCATCGTGGCCGAGCATGAGGCCAATCTTCGCGAGGGCAAGCTGGCCATCGGCACTCCCATTGCCAAGGCGCTACTGGGCCACAAGAAGGGCGATGTTGTGGAGGTGAATGTGCCGGCCGGCTTGATGCAGTTCGAAATCAAGGATATAAATATCGGATAAATTGAACAATTTATAGGATATATCGTATAATACCGATTTTAAGGTATTTTCAAAAGGGGGTTTTGCGACCCCCTTTTTTATGTCTATATTTGCGACCGAATTAATTATGTTTAAGTTTGTTGGAATTTTTTTTTAATTGGAAATGAAGCATTCTATCCTACTGACACTCGCTGCCTCGTGCCTGACCTGTTCTGTGGTTCAGGCAGCCGTTAACGAGCCGCTGAAACCTCATTCTGTAACGGTATCTTCTGTCGCGTCGGCCTCCGACAACGACAATAAACCTCAAAACACCGATGCCAATCTGTTCGGTCATGTGGTCGACAGCCGCACCCGTGAGCATATCCCCTATGCCACCATTGCTGTCGACGGCACCACTTTCGGTACCACAACCGATGCTTCGGGCCACTATTTCATCAAGAACCTCCCCGAGGGCGAACTCACCATCACGGTGCGCGCGCTGGGCTACGGCGAGCAGACCCGCAAGGTGAAGATGGTGGGCGGCAAGTCCGTGGAGCTGAACTTCACGGTCGAGGAGAACGGTATCGCCATGGACGAAGTGGTGGTATCGGCCAGCCGCACGGCACGTATGAAGCGTGAGGCGCCTGCGCTGGTGAGTGTCCTCGATGCCGACATTTTCGAGAAGACCAACGCCGGCTGTCTGGCGCAGGGTCTGTCGTTCCAGCCGGGTGTGCGTGTGGAGGACAACTGCCAGAACTGCGGTTTCACACAGGTGAGAATCAATGGTCTCGACGGCCACTACTCTCAGATTCTGGTCGACTCCCATCCCGTATTCTCCGCTCTGACGGGTGTCTACGGTCTGGAGCAGATTCCTTCCAACATGATTGAGCGTGTAGAGGTGCTGCGTGGCGGCGGCTCGGCGCTCTTCGGTTCGTCGGCCATCGGCGGCACGGTGAACATCATCACCAAGGAACCCCTGCGCAGCGAGGCGCAGTTCTCCCATACGCTGACTGGCATCGGCGGTAACGGTGCCTACGACAACGTTACGATGCTCAACGGCTCGCTGGTGTCGGAGAGCGGACGTGCCGGTCTGGCGGTCTTCGGACAGAACCGCCACCGTTCGGGCTACGACCACGACGGCGACGGCTTCACCGAGCTGCCCTACCTCAAGAGTCAGACGGTGGGCATGCGCTCCTACTACCGCACGGGTGCCTATTCGCGCATCACGCTGCAGTACCACCATATCGGCGAGTTCCGCCGTGGCGGTGACCGATTCGACCTTCCGGCCCACGAGGCGATGATTGCCGAGCAGATCGACCACTCGATTGACGGCGGTAGCCTGTCGTTTGACATCTCGTCGCCCGACCGCAAGAATATCTTCAACACCTACGCTTCGTTCCAGAATACCGCGCGCAAGAGCTACTACGGTACCAAGCAGGATCCCAAGGCCTATGGCAAGACCCACGGCATCACGGCGGCGGTCGGTGCGCAGTATGTCCGTTCGTTCGACAAGTTCCTCTTCATGCCTTCGGAGCTGACCTTCGGTGCGGAGTACAACTTCGACGAGCTGTCCGACTACACCCAGCGTACCGACACCTCGACCGAGCAGTCGGTACACATCTTCGGCATGTATCTCCAGAACGAGTGGAAGACCAAGAAGTGGTCGTTCCTGCTGGGTGCGCGTCTCGACAAGCACAATCTGGTCGACGGTGCCATCTTCAGCCCCCGTCTCAACCTGCGCTTTAACCCCAGCGACCATTTCAACTTCCGCGCCAGCTATGCCGGCGGTTTCCGTGCGCCCCAGATTTTCGACGAGGACCTCCACATCGCGCTGGTGGGCGGCGAGCCTTTGCGCATCGTCATGGCCGACAACCTCAAGGAGGAGCGTTCGCACAGTTTCTCGGTATCGGCCGACATGTATAAGAACTTCGGCCATGTGAAGACCAACCTTATCGTCGAGGGCTTCTATACCATTCTCGACGATGTGTTCGCCCTGCGTAAAATCGGTGAGGACGCCTCGGGAACTTCGGTACAGGAGCGTTACAACGGTTCGGGTGCCACGGTGCGCGGTGTGAACATCGAGGGTCGCGCCATCTTCACCCGCTGGTTCGAGATGCAGGCCGGTATGACCATGCAGCAGAGCCGCTACAAGGAGGCACAGGCATGGAGCGACAATGAGAATGTGGCTGCCGAGAAGCGCATGTTCCGCACGCCCGACATCTACGGTTACTTCCAGTTCTCGTTCAAACCCGTCAAGGGCTTCGACATCGACATTACGGGTACCTGCACCGGCGAGATGCTCGTCCAGCACATGGAGAGTTCGGGTACGGACATCGACGTGGCGGTGAAGACTCCCCGTTTCTGCGACGTCAACGCGCGTGTGAGCTACAAGTTCAGCCTCTACAAGGAAATTGGCATGGAGGTCTACGGCGGTGTGCAGAACCTTTTCAACTCCTTCCAGAAGGATTTCGACAAGGGTGTGGAGCGTGACTCGGGTTACGTCTACGGTCCTTCGATGCCTCGCAGCTGGCTGGTGGGCATGAAGTTCCGCTTCTAATCGACATTCCGATAATTTGCAGACAGAGGGGTGACCGATGGTTCGGTCGCCCCTCTTTTTTTGTCGGCGGCGGAAGGGGCGGCGGAATCCGTGGAGGTAGTGGGGGCGGCCGCCCGGAACCCGGATTGTCGGTTTTGTCTGTCGGAGGGAGAGAGGGGGTGTCGCCACGAAATTTCTTTTTGTCCCTTTTGGCAGATTAAGTTTTCGGGAAGGATAATGTACCGATGTTTTTCAATTTTGATGTGAAAAAGATTGTTCATTTGGTTGGAAAACGTAAGCCGCCGCAGGGTGCTTCCCAAAGGGAGACGTAGTGCGGCGGCGGATTGTACTAAAAGGTCTTATTCTTGGTCTGTGTGGTTTGTAAAGCGCGTATAATCAGGTATATGCGTTTTTTGTTTACAATTTTGTTGATTAAATTTTCGCAGGGCATTTTGCCCCTTCGATAAACAATTTATATCTTTGTGAGTGTAAAAGGTGACCCTCCGAGGATTTGTCGGTTTGGGTTGAAAAGGGAACTCCTGTCAAAACAGGGACTATACCCGTAGCTGTGTGCTTCACCATCGGTTTCCACACTCTTTTGCCACTGTCCCGGGGGATGGGAAGGCGTGGAAACGGAAGCGAGTCAGAAGACCTGCCTTTTAGGATTGATGAGGAGATGACTTCGGGAAGAGAGCCATGTCCCGGACAGAATATAAACACACTATTATTATAATGGGTATTTCAGAACTTAACATCGTGAAACGCGATGGAAAACGTGAGCCTTTCTCGTTGGAGAAAATCAAGCGTGCAATAGGCAAGGCGTTCCTTTCGGTCGGCAGTTTTGCCACCGAGGACGACTATATGTCGATTTTGAGCCGTCTGCGTGTGGCCGACGGCATGAGTGTCGAGGAGATTCAGAACCAGGTGGAGATTGCGCTCATGTCGGAGCGTTATTTTGCGGTGGCCAAGAGCTACATGCTCTACCGCCAGCGTCACAACGACGACCGCGAGGACCGCGACAAGCTCAACTTCCTGCTCGACTACTGCGAGGCGGCCAATCCCGCTTCCGGCTCGAAATACGATGCCAACGCCAATGTCGAGAACAAGAACATCGCCACCCTCATCGGCGAGCTGCCCAAGCAGAATTTCATTCGACTCAACCGTCGTATCCTCACCGACCGAATCAAGGAGATGTACGGCAAGGAGCTGTCGGACAAATATATGCACCTGTTGCTCAACCACTTCATCTACAAGAACGACGAAACGTCGATGGCCAACTACTGCGCCTCGATTACCATGTATCCGTGGTTGCTGGGCGGCACCATCTCCATCGGCGGCAACTCGAAGCGTCCGACCAACCTCAAGTCGTTCTGCGGCGGATTTGTCAACATGGTGTTCATCGTCTCGTCGATGTTGTCGGGAGCGTGCGCTACGCCCGAGTTCCTCATGTATATGAACTACTTTATCGAGCTGGAGTACGGAAAGGACTACTACCTGCATGCCGACCGGGTGGTCGACCTCTCGAACAAGCATCGCTCCATCGACAAGATCATCACCGACTGCTTCGAGCAGATTGTCTACTCGATCAACCAGCCCACCGGTGCGCGTAACTTCCAGGCCGTGTTCTGGAACATCGCCTACTACGACAAGTTCTACTTCGAGTCGTTGTTCGGCGAGTTTGTCTTCCCCGACGGTTCGCGTCCCCACTGGGAGTCGCTGTCGTGGTTGCAGAAACGCTTCATGAAGTGGTTCAACAAGGAGCGCACCAAGGTGCTGCTCACCTTCCCGGTCGAGACCATGGCGCTGCTGACCGAAAACGGCGACGTGAGGGACGCCGAATGGGGCGACTTCACCGCCGAGATGTATGCCGAGGGCCACTCGTTCTTCACCTACATCAGCGACAACGCCGACTCTTTGTCGAGCTGCTGCCGCCTCCGCAACGAGATTCAGGACAACGGCTTCAGCTACACGCTGGGTGCCGGCGGTGTGTCGACCGGCTCGAAGAGCGTGCTGACCATCAATCTCAACCGTTGTATCCAGTATGCGCAGAAGAACGGTCTGAACTACATGTCGTACCTCGAGGAGGTGGTCGACCTGGTGCATAAGGTGCAGACGGCCTACAACGAGAATCTGAAGATGTTGCAGCAGAAAGGCATGCTGCCCCTCTTCGATGCCGGCTACATCAACCTCTCGCGCCAGTATCTGACAGTGGGCGTCAACGGTCTGGTCGAGGCGGCCGAGTATATGGGCATTCCCATTACCGACAACGAGCAGTATGCCCGTTTCGTGCAGGATATTCTGGGTCTTGTGGAGCAGTACAACAAGAAGTACCGCACCAAGGAGCTGATGTTCAACTGCGAGATGATTCCCGCCGAGAATGTGGGTGTCAAGCATGCCAAGTGGGACCGTGAGGACGGCTATGTCGTTCCGCGCGACTGCTACAACTCCTATTTCTATGTGGTGGAGGACGACTCGCTCAACGTCATCGACAAGTTCCGTCTCCACGGCAAGAAGTACATCGAACACCTCACGGGCGGTTCGGCACTGCACATGAACCTCGAAGACCACCTCTCGAAGGAGCAGTACCGTCACCTGCTGAAAGTGGCTGCCGACGAGGGTTGCAACTACTTCACGTTCAACATTCCCAACACCATCTGTAACCACTGCGGCCACATCGACAAGCGTTACCTGAAGGAGTGTCCCGAGTGCCACAGCCACGATGTCGACTACCTGACGCGTGTCATCGGTTACATGAAGCGGGTGTCGAACTTCTCGGCCGCGCGCCAGAAGGAGGCCGCACGCCGCTACTATGCCAACGGCAACAAATAATATGGTGCGCTACTATAATTTCGATGTCGTCTTTGCCGAGATTCCGGGGGAAACGACGCTGGCGGTCAACATCACCAACTGCCCCAACCGTTGCAAGGGCTGCCACAGCCAGCACCTGCTGGAGGATATCGGCGATGTCCTCGACGAGGAGGAAATCGGGCGGCTGCTGGAACGCTACGGACGTTCGGTGACCTGCTTCTGCTTCATGGGCGGTGATGCCGCCCCCCACGAAATCGTGCGGCTGGCCGCTGCGGTGCGGAGCCGCTGCCCTCATCTGAAGGTGGGGTGGTATTCCGGTCGCGACAGACTCCCTCTGGGGGTGGAGGCCACGGCGTTCGACTACATCAAGCTGGGGCCGTGGGTCGAGGAGCTGGGACCTCTCTCGTCGCCGACCACCAACCAGCGGCTCTATAAAATCGATGCCGACGGACGCATGGAGGACATGACGGAGAGGTTCCGCCGAAGGTAGACACTTTGTTTTTTTGGGATTTGTCGCAGAAACGGACAGGGCATCGCTGCATGATGGGCGTGACGTGTCGGTTTCTGCGTTTTTTTTTGACAATATGAGAAGAATGAAAATGATGGGGTGGGTGTGGCTGCTGTTGCTGCTGCTCACCTCGTGCGGCCGGAGGGCTGCCATCGAGGAGTTTGACCTCAAACTCTATACCCCCGAATACGCTTCGGGTTTCGAAATTCTGGGTGCCGAGGGGTGGAAAAGTTCCATCATCAGGGTCTTTTCGCCGTGGCAGGGTGCCGAGAACGCACAGATGCAGCTCTTTGTGTCGCGTGACGGCGAGCGTGCGCCGCGCGGTTTCGAAGGGCAGGTGGTCGAGGCCGGTGCCCAGAATATCATCTGCCTCTCGTCGACCCATGTGGCCATGCTCGATGCGCTGGGCGAGGTGTCGCGTGTGAAAGGGGTGTCGGGCATCGACTATGTGACCAACGACTATGTGCGTCGGAATGCCGACCGCATTGCCGACATCGGTTTCGACCGCAATATCGACTACGAACGGATTGTGGCGCAGCGTGCCGATGTAGTGCTGCTTTATGGCATCAACGGAGCCAGTCCGATGGAGCAGAAACTCCTGGAACTCTCGTTGCCGTTCCTCTATGTGGGCGAGTATCTGGAGGAGTCGCCCCTCGGAAAGGCGGAGTGGGTGGTGGCCGTGGCCGAACTGCTCGACCGCCGCGAGGAGGGCATCGCCTGTTTCGAGAAATTGCCGCAGCGCTACAATGCGCTGAAAGAGAAGGTGAAGGCGTGTGGTGAGAAGCGCCCGCGTGTGATGGTCAACACCCCCTTCGGCGGCCAGTGGTTCATGCCCTCGACCGAGAGCTATGTGGCGCGGCTGATTGACGATGCCGGCGGCGAGTTCGTCTACACGAAGAATACCTCCAACCGTTCGGTGCCGATTGATATGGAGGAGGCCTATCTGTTGGCTTCGGAAGCCGATGTGTGGATCAATGTGGGAACGCTGGGCAGCATGGAGGAGTTCGCGTCGCAGTATCCCAAATTCGTGCGACTGCCCTGTATCCGCAAGGGACGGCTCTTCAACTGCAACCGCCGTATGTCGGCGGCCGGCAGCAACGACTACTGGGAGTCGGGCGTGATGCGTCCCGATGTGGTGCTGTCGGATTTGGTCGAGATTTTCCACCCCGAACTTCAACCTGTCGATGAGGAGGAGATGTACTATTACCAAAGACTGAAGTAGCGCACACGGTCGTCGTGCAGAAAAACAGAGACGCACCCCCATGTGGGGGTGCGTCTCTGTTTTGTCGGTGGTGGGGTGGGTCAGCGTTCGATGCCGTCGCGTGCGGCCACCCCACGGGTGTAGTAGTGCTTCACCTCCTGCATGTCGGTCACCAGGTCGGCCTCCGCAATCAGTTGCTCGGGAGCGTAGCGTCCCGTGATGACGACCTCGGTGTGCGGATTCCGGCTGCGCAGACCGCTGATGACGTCGTCCACCTCCAGCAGTCCGAAGTGGAGGGCGATGTTCAGCTCGTCGAGAATGACCATGTCCCACTGCCCCGACCGAAGCTGCGAGAGGCAATGGCGCCACCCCTCGTGAGCCGCCGCCACATCTTCGGGGTCGGGGTTGCGGCCGATGAAGCAGCCGCGTCCCCACTGTCGGATTTCCAGCGTGGGGAACAGCTCCCCGATTCGGGTTTCGTGGTACTTCATCGACTTCACGAACTGGGCGATGCTCACGCGCTTTCCGGCACACAACGCCCTCACAGCCAGTCCGAAGGCCGCTGTGGTCTTGCCCTTTCCGTTGCCGGTGTAGAGCTGTATGTAACCTTTGTTGTCCATCATGAGGTAAAGGTACGAAAAAAAAGGCGCGGTAACACACTAATCTCCAGACAAGTTATGGCAGTAACGAGTCTCTAAACACCGCGCCCTTTTTAAGTCGTTGAAAAAAATGATGGGTTGTGTCAAGTTATGCCGACACCGCCGAGTGCCTATCTCCACATACGCACTCCGGGGACTGACTTCTTTTTTTGCCACCATACAATATTTAACCTATCGGGACAGCGCCCCACGGTATCATAGTGTAACTTGACAACACCCATCGTATTGCAGCTTCACACCCGTTTTGTTGTCGGGGGGCGAAGTTCCATGACGATAAAAAGAATATGTAACAAAAAAAACTTGACGATATCACGCGACCCAATCCTCGGAGTCGTTCTGGTGATTTCGAATCGAATGGCAGGTCTTCTGACTTGCTCCTGTTTCGGAGCCTTCCCGACCTTTGGCGGTCAGTGGCACAGATGTCCGAAACGATGAAAGGAGCTGCACAGCAGCGGGACTGTACGGGATTTCCACCCGTTTCCCTTTTGATTCCGTCCCCACAGGGGACTCGCGGAAACCATATCTGAGAACAAATATACATTTTTATTTCGAGAGTTGTTCTCAAAGTGCGAATTATTTTCGCAAATATTGAATCCCCGTGTGAAAAAGGTTAAATTTGCGGATATGGAAAACCAACGCTTATATCGTGCCGAGGACTTCACCGTCGAGCTGGACGTGGAGGAGTATATCGCGCGCTTCCGCGATGCGGAGCGTGTGGGCGGCTATTGTCGTGCGTGTCACAACTATGGCCGCAGTTGGGGGTGTCCCCCCTTTGATTTCGATGTGGAGGAGCAGCTGCGCCGATACCGCAGGGCTTTGATTGTCGCCACACGCATCACCCCCGCGGTGGAGGGGCTGCCGTTCTCGCGGTCGGGCGAGCTGCTGCTGCCCGAACGCCGCCGTCTCGAGGGGCGTCTGCTGGAGATGGAACACCGCTACGGAGGGCGCGCCTACTCCTATGTCGGCACCTGTCTCTATTGTCCGTCGGAGAGCTGCACCCGTTTGCAGGGGCTGCCGTGCCGCCACCCCGACAAGGTGCGTCCCTCGCTCGAGGCATGTGGCTTCGACATCGGACGCACCACGGAAGAGTTGTTCGGCTTGCCGCTCAAGTGGAGTCGCGACGGGGTGATGCCCGAATATCTGATACTGGTGTGCGGCTTTCTCCACAATGCGGAGTCGGTTGAATGGGTAAAACGTGACGGCGATGAGTGAGATGCGCAGAAAGAAGGCCGTGATGAACTGGAGCGGCGGCAAGGACTCCGCCCACGCACTGTGGCGCATACTCTGCTCCGGCGAATATGAGGTGGTCGCCCTGCTGACCACCGTCAACCGCGACTCGGAGCGTTCGACGATGCACGCCATTCCGTGCGAGATTTTGCAGCGTCAGGCCGAGAGCATCGGCATACCGCTCCATATCGTGGGGTTGGCATCGGGCGGCAGCATGGACGACTATTCGCGCGAGATGGAGCGCGCCGCCCTCCACTTCAGGGAGCTGGGGGTGACGCATTTCATCTTCGGCGACATCTACCTCTCCGATGTCATCGCCTATCGCCAGGCGCAATGCGCCGAGGTGGGGCTGGAGGTGGTTGAGCCGCTTTGGGGCAAGAGTTCGAAGGAGGTGATGGACGACTTTCTGAAGTCGGGTATCCGCTGCCGTGTCGTCACCACGATGGCCGACGGTCTGGGAATGGCGGCCATCGGACGGCTGGTCGACGCGTCGTTCGTCGCATCGCTACCTGAGGGTGCCGACCCCAACGGCGAGAACGGCGAATACCACACCCTCTGCTACGACGGTCCGCTGTTCCGCCACCCTGTGGCCTACCGTCTGGGCGAACCCTACCTGCGCAGCTACGACATCAAGACCGATGACGGTGTGGTGACGCGCTACTCCTATTGCTTTGCCGACATCGGGTGGTAGAGAAGGGGTGTCGTCGCGTGGGCGGGCGATACGATACGAAAAAGCCTCCGACCCATTACGGTCGGAGGCTTTTTTCGTGTCGTGAAGTGACTGTGATACGGGGATAAAAAAAGCGGCATCGCGAAATTCGCGATGCCGCCCGAGTTAAGAAATATCTCAATATTACTTGCGATAAACCTTGGTGTAGCCGTAGATAGCCTCATCACCCAACTCCTCCTCGATGCGGAGCAACTGGTTGTACTTGGCCATACGGTCAGAACGCGACATCGAACCGGTCTTGATCTGGCCCGAGTTGGTAGCAACTGCGATGTCGGCGATGGTCGAATCCTCGGTCTCACCCGAACGGTGCGAAGTAACCGAAGTGAAGCCTGCACGGTGAGCCATCTCGATAGCGTCGAGAGTCTCGGTCAGGGTACCGATCTGGTTAACCTTGATGAGGATAGAGTTGGTGCAACCCATCTCGATACCCTTCTTCAGGAAGTCAACGTTGGTTACGAACAAGTCGTCACCTACCAGCTGGCACTTGCTGCCCAGCTCGGCGGTCAGCAGCTGCCAACCCTCCCAGTCGTTCTCCGACATACCGTCCTCGATAGAGTCGATGGGGTACTTCTCCACCAGACCCTTCAGGTACTCAACCTGCTCCTTCGACGAACGCTTTGCACCGTTCTCGCCCTCGAAGATGGTGTAATCGTATACACCCTCCTTGTAGAACTCCGAAGCAGCGCAGTCCATACCGATCATCACGTCCTTACCGGGAACATAGCCTGCAGCCTTGATAGCCTCGATAATCGACTCGATAGCGTCCTCAGTACCGTTCAGTGCGGGAGCGAAACCACCCTCGTCACCTACTGCAGTCGAAAGACCGCGCTTGTGGAGGACCTTCTTCAGGTTGTGGAATACCTCGGCACCCATACGCAGACCCTCACGCAGCGAGGGAGCGCCAACGGGACGGATCATGAACTCCTGGAATGCGATGGGGGCATCGGAGTGCGAACCGCCGTTGATGATGTTCATCATGGGAACGGGCAGAGTCTTGGCGTTGGTACCGCCGATATAACGATAGAGGGGCATGCCGTAAGCATTGGCAGCAGCACGAGCAACAGCCAAAGATACACCGAGGATAGCGTTTGCACCCAGGTTCGACTTGGTCTTGGTGCCGTCGAGAGCGATCATCGCCTTGTCGATACCTACCTGGTCGTCTACGTTCATACCGATGATTGCGGGAGCAATCTTCTCGTTTACATTCTTCACAGCGTTCAGAACGCCCTTACCGAGGTAACGGCTCTTGTCGCCGTCACGAAGCTCGAGAGCCTCGTTCTCACCTGTCGAAGCACCGCTGGGAACAGCTGCGCGACCGAATGCACCCGATACAGTGCGAACCTCAACCTCAATGGTCGGATTTCCTCTTGAATCGAGGATCTCTCTTGCATGAATCTCTACAATCTGCATAGTTGTAATGTTTTGAAATTATGGTTTTTGAATCTTTTCTCAGATTTCGATGCACAAAGTTACAAAATAATTGTGAATTTCGGAAAATTCGTGCTTTTTTTTCGCATTAATCCCCCGATAATTCGTTATATTAATGGCCGATGTCGTATCTTTGCAGGCGAATTAATTAAGTATCTGCAAATTATCATCAAAATCATGCGAAAAGTTCTTTCGTTTTCACTCTTTTTGATGTTGGGACTCGTGTTGTCCCAACTGTTGCCCGGCTACATGGGCGGCGAAGGCTATGCCTCATTCAAATCTTTCACCGACATTCTGCTCTACATCTCGCTGTCGTTCATCATGATCAACGTGGGACGCGAGTTCGAAATCGACAAGAGCCGCTGGCGCAGTTATACGGCCGATTATTTCATCGCCATGGTCACCGCTGCGTTGCCGTGGCTGCTCATCGCACTATATTATATATTTGTATTGCTGCCCTCGTCGCTGTGGGGCAACATCGACGCGTGGAAGGAGAACCTGCTCCTGAGCCGTTTTGCCGCACCCACCTCGGCCGGTATCCTCTTCACGATGCTGGCGGCCATCAACCTCAAGGACAGCTGGATCTACCGCAAGATTCAGGTGCTGGCCATCTTCGACGACCTCGACACCATTCTGCTGATGATTCCGCTCCAGATTTTCATGATCGGTCTCAAGTGGCAGATGGGTGTCATTCTGGCGGTGGTGACCGTGCTGTTGGCCATCGGCTGGAAGTGGCAGGGACGCTGGCAGGCCGACCAGCGCTGGCACCGTATCCTCCTCTACGCCATGCTGGTGGCCGGTATCACGCAGGGTATCTACCTGCTGACCGACTTCCTGTGGGGTCATGACGGCAGTATCCACATCGAGGTGCTGCTGCCGGCCTTTGTCATCGGTATGCTCATGTCGCACAAATACATCGACACCCCCACCGAGCACCGTGTGGCTTCGGGTATCTCGTTCCTCTTCATGCTGCTCGTGGGCATGAGCATGCCGCTCATCGGCGGCGAGACCCACCCCGAGGAGGGACTGGCGGTGACCGCCTCGCAGCCCGCCATGTCGTGGGGCATGATTATGGTGCATGTGCTGGCCGTGTCGGCACTCTCCAACATCGGTAAGCTGATGCCCGTGTTCTTCTACCGCGACCGTTCGCTGCGTGAGCGTCTGGCGCTCTCGATCGGTATGTTCACCCGCGGTGAGGTGGGTGCCGGCGTGGTGTTCATCGCCCTGGGCTACAACCTCGGCGGTCCGGCACTCATCATCTCGGTGCTGACACTGGTGCTGAACCTTGTCCTCACGGGCGGTTTCGTGGTGATGGTCAAGCGTCTGGCTCTCGGTGCGGAGCAGGAGAAGAGATAGACGGATTCTACCTATGGTGTGCGTGCCGGTCTCAACATTTCGGATCTGACAGTAAAGGCCGATGGTTTGACCATTGATCTTGATTCGCGTGTAGGTTTCCAGTTGGGTGGTATCGTCGATATTCCGTTGTTCAACGGTTTCTATATTCAGCCGGGTCTGTTCGTCACTTCGAGAGGAGCCTCGCTCGGTGAAGGCAAGTTTCACGACGAAGGCAAATATTATGATTATGAAACCAAGATTAGCCCCATTTATCTGAATATTCCCGTGCTGGCTTCGTTCCGCGGTGATGTCTGCGACTGGTGCAACCTCCAGTTCAACGTAGGTCCTTACATCGGTGTAGGTCTGGGAGGTAAGGTGAAGACTCCGGATGAGGGTGTTACCGTGAAGTTCCCCTTCTTCGGTGAGTCGGCAGTGAACGAACCTCGTGGTGATATGTCGCGTTTCGATATGGGTCTGTCGTTCGGTGTGGGTGCCACCTTCATCAAGCACTGGTATGTAGGTTTCCAGTATGATATGGGTCTGACCAACATTGCGCTGGATAACCATGAGATGCGCGGTACCAAAGTACACAACGGCAACTTCGCCATTCAGGTAGGTTACAACTTCTAAAAAGAAACAGGAGAGTTGCTTCCGTAGGAAAGAAGTAAAAGAAAACCCCCGACATTTTCATGTCGGGGGTTTTTTGTTTAGAGGAATTGTCCATATCCTGTAAGTATGCCCTCGCGCAACGGTCGGATTACCGAATCAGCACCGAAGAATCTCCGTAGCTCAGGAAACGGAAATCGTGTTCCATGGCATACTTATAGATGGTGCGCCAGTCGTCGCCCACATACGCCGATACCAGCAGCAGCAGGGTGGAGCAGGGCTGGTGGAAGTTGGTGATGATGTTCCTCACGATGCGGAATTCGTAGTCGAGAGGGGTAATCATGATTTGCGTGGCCGACTTCATGCGGTCGATGCCCTGCGCCTTCATGTAGCCGATGAGGGTGTCGAGCGCCTCGGCTCCGGTGAAGGAGTGGGGAATATCGTATAACTCCCACTGACCGATGACACGCTCCAAGTCGGGTGAGCCGCCCTCGTGAATGCGCCATGCCAGAGCGGGCAGCGACTCGAGGGTGCGCACCGAGGTGGTTCCCACGGCGGTGATGGCGCCCCACTTGCGGCGCAGGTGCTCCAGCGTGGAGAGGTTGACCTCGAAATGCTCGGTGTGCATGGGGTGCTTGGTGGCGTCGTCGTCCTTCACGGGCAGGAACGTGCCTGCACCGACATGGAGGGTCACCCCCTCGAACTCGAAGCCGCGGCGACTCATGTCGTCCATCAGCTCCTCGGTGAAGTGGAGACCGGCTGTGGGGGCGGCCACCGAACCCTCGAAACGCGAGTAGACGGTCTGGTAACGGGTGTTGTCAATCTCCTGACTCTCACGGTTGAGGTAGGGCGGAATGGGAATGCGTCCCAGATGTTCGAGCAGCTGTCCGAAGGTCATGTCGGCCGACCACTCGAAGCGCACCAGACGTTCGCGGCCGTTCTCGCCCATAATCCATGCGCGCAGATACTCCGCACGTCCTTCGTGTTCGAAGTTGATTTCCACATATCCCTCTTTCCATTTGCGGACATTGCCCACGATGCACGACCACTCGCACGAGCCTTTCACGGCAAAGGCGCGTTCGTAGTCGGAGGGGTTGTGAGGTTCGAGACAGAAGACCTCGATGCGTGCGCCCGAAGCCTTGTGCATGATGATGCGTGCGCGAATGACTTTGGTGTTGTTGAACACCAGCAGCTGCCCCTCGGGCAACACGTCGCCGATGTCGGAAAAATGACGTTGCGAAATCTCGCCGCCGCGCCAAATCAGAAGTTTCGACGAGCTGCGGTTTTCGAGCGGAAATTTGGCAATCCGCTCCTCGGGAAGCTCGTAATTGAAGTCGTTTATTGATATATGTCGTTCCATTTTCTACATATTGTTGGGCAAAATTACAAATTTTTGTAACTTTGAGGCGCTTAAATGCCAAATAAAAACGAAGCGTCCCTTTCGAAAAAGGATATTTAACAGGGATTATCGATGTCGGCGTGGGTGGTTTCCGCCCATCAAACAATGCAGAGGCGGTCGATTATCGGTAACACAGTGCGGCTCTAAAGTCGTTGGAAGACGCTCTCTGCATACATTAAGATTATGAAAACCGACTTTTTAGTTATCGGTTCGGGCGCAGCGGGAATGTCGTTTGCGCTGAAGGCCGCAGCCCACGGACATGTGACCATCGTCACCAAGGGCAAGATGAACGAGTGTAATACCAATTACGCGCAAGGCGGTATCTGTTCGGTTACCTATGCCCCCGACACATTCGAGAAACACATTCACGATACACTGGTCTGCGGTGCGGGCAAGTGTGACCCTGTGGCCGTGGAGCTGATTGTGCGTCGCGCTCCCGAGCTGATTCAGGATCTGATAGCGTGGGGTACACGTTTCGACAAGACCCCCGACGGACGTTTCGAGCTGAACCGCGAGGGCGGCCACTCCGAGCACCGTATCCTCCACCACGAGGATTTGACCGGTGCCGAAATTGAGCGCGCACTCATCGAATCGGTGAAGCAGAACCCCAACATCACCGTGCTGGAGAACCACTTCGCCATCGATTTGCTCACGCAGCACCATCTGGGCGAGTTCGTCACCCGCCACACCCGTGGTCTGGCCTGCTTCGGTGCCTATGTCCTCAATGAGGAGACCAACGAAATCGAGACCATGCTGGCCAAGTTCACCATCGTGGCCACAGGCGGTTGCGGCAACATCTATTCTTCGACTTCGAACCCTGTCGTAGCGACAGGCGACGGTATCGCCATGTGCCACCGTGCCAAGGCCATTACCGAAAATATGGAATTCATACAGTTCCACCCCACTACGCTCTACAACCCGGGCGAGAAACCCAACTTCCTCATCACGGAGGCCATGCGCGGTTTCGGTGCCATTCTGCGTCTGCAGTCGGGCGAGGAGTTCATGGACAAGTACCACCCCATGAAGTCGCTGGCACCGCGTGATGTGGTGGCCCGCGCCATCTACCACGAGATGATCAAGCGCGGCGAGGATTATGTCTACCTCGACGTGACCCACAAGGATCCCGAGTCGATCAAGAGCCACTTCCCCAACATCTACGAGAAGTGTCTGTCGATTGGCATCGACATCACCAAGGACTGGATTCCCGTCACTCCGGCGGCACACTACTGCTGCGGCGGTGTGAAGGTCGACACCAACGGCGAGACCTCCGTCAAGCGTCTCTACGCGCTGGGCGAGACCTCCTGCACGGGTCTTCACGGTGCCAACCGTCTGGCCTCGAACTCTCTGATTGAGGCGGTGGTCTATGGCGACCAGGCGGCCAAGCACGTCATTTCGTGCCTCGACAAGGTCGACTTCCAGGACGGTATTCCCGATTGGGATTTCGAGGGTACGCAGCACGCCGAGGAGATGCTCATGATTATCCAGTCGAAGCGCGAGATGCAGGCCATCATGTCCAACTATGTGGGCATCGTGCGTTCGAACCTCTCGCTCAAGCGCGCCATGCGCCGTCTGTCGATTATCTTCGAGGAGACCGAGGAGCTGTATAACAAGATTAAACCCAACCGCGACATCTGCGAGTTGAGAAATATGATTGCCGTGGCCTATCTGGTCATCAAGCAGGGACGTGAGATTAAGGAATCGGTCGGTGGCCACTACAATGTGGACTATCCGCCCGTAGAAAAGAAGGAAGAGTAAAATTCAATGACATTACAGGAAGAGATTACACGCCGCCGCACGTTTGCGGTCATTGCGCACCCCGACGCGGGTAAGACAACATTAACCGAGAAACTGCTCCTCTTTGGTGGTGCCATTCATGTGGCCGGCGCCGTGAAGAGCAACAAAATCAAGAAGGGAGCCACCTCCGACTTCATGGAGATCGAGCGACAGAGAGGTATCTCTGTGGCTACATCGGTCATGGGTTTCGAGTATAAGGGCTGCAAAATCAATATCCTCGACACCCCGGGTCACGAAGACTTCGCCGAGGATACCTATCGTACGCTCACGGCCGTGGATTCGGTCATCATCGTCATCGACGGTGCAAAGGGTGTCGAGAAACAGACCCGCAAGCTGATGGAGGTCTGCCGCATGAGGTCGACCCCTGTAATCGTCTTCATCAATAAGCTCGACCGTCCCTCGAAAGAGCCTTTCGACCTGCTGGACGAGGTGGAGAAGGAGTTGCAGATCAGAGTGCGCCCCCTGGCGTTCCCCATCTCCAACGGCCCCTCGTTCAAGGGTGTCTACAACCTCTACGAGAAGCGTCTGTCGCTCTTCACCTCCGACGAGAAACTCACCGCGAGTGCCTCGACCGTGGAGATTGACGACCTGTCGTCGTCGTTGCTCGACGAGCATGTAGGTGCGCAGTTTGCCCGTCAGCTGCGCGATGATGTGGAGCTGGTCGAGGGTGTCTACGACGAATTCGACCACGACGCCTACCTGCGCGGCGAGCTGGCTCCCGTGTTCTTCGGTTCGGCGGTCAACAACTTCGGTGTGCGCGAGCTGCTCGACTGCTTCGTGCGCATCGCTCCCTCGCCCCAGCCGGCACCCACCGAGTCGCGTACCGTGGCGGCCAACGAGGCGAAGATGACCGGTTTCGTGTTCAAGATTCACGCCAACATGGACCCCAACCACCGCGACCGTATCGCCTTCATGAAGATATGTTCGGGTATGTTCGAGCGCAACAAAAACTATTTCCACGTCAGAAGCGGCAAGCAGCTCAAGTTCTCGTCGCCCACGGCCTTCATGGCCGAGAAGAAGTCGGTCATCGACTTCGCCTATCCGGGTGACATCGTGGGTCTCCACGACACGGGTAACTTCAAAATCGGCGACACCTTCACCGAGGGCGAGAAGCTGCGCTTCACGGGTATCCCGTCGTTTGCTCCCGAGCAGTTCCGCTACATCGAGAACGCCGATCCCATGAAGTTCAAGCAGCTGGCCAAGGGTATCGACCAGCTCATGGACGAGGGTGTGGCACAGCTCTTCACCTCGTCGCTCAACGGCCGCAAGATTATCGGTACGGTGGGTGCCCTGCAGTTCGAGGTCATTCAGTACCGTCTGGAGCATGAGTACAATGCCGCCTGCCGCTGGGAGCCGATTTCCATCTACAAGGCGTGCTGGATCGAGAGCGACAACAAGGCGCAGCTCGATGACTTCAAGCGCCGCAAGCACACCAACATGGCGGTCGACAAGCACGGCCGCGATGTCTTCCTGGCCGACACCAGCTACTCGCTGGCTCTGGCACAGGAGAATTTCAAGGACATCAAGTTCCACTTCACTTCGGAGTTTTTCTAAAGAGAAGTGGTCGGTTCATAGCAATGCCGCCCCCACCGATTGGTGAGGGCGGCATTTTTTTGTGCATTGCTTTTCTGCACCGGGGGCTGCCCGGGAGGACGTGGGGGAGGGCAGGGCATAAAAAAAGCAACCGTCCCTTGTGGGGACGGCTGCCGATGTGTATCTCTTGACGAGCGGACGACTACAAAGCGCCGATCTCGTGGAGAATGCTGTTGGTCTTGTGAACGGCAGCAGCCGAAGCAGCAAACTTCTCGGCCTCCTCGGCAGTGAGCTCAACCTCTACCACCTTCTCGATACCGTCCTTGCCGATGATGGCGGGAACGCCGATGCACAGGTCGCTCTGACCGTACTCGCCCTCCAGGAAGCAAGAGCAGGGAATCATCTTCTTCTGGTCGTTGAGGATAGCCTCTACCATCGATGCAGCAGCTGCACCGGGAGCATACCAGGCCGAAGTACCGATGAGCTTGGTCAGGGTAGCACCGCCGACCATGGTCTTCTGTACAGCGTCCTCCAACACCTCCTGCGAAGCGAACTGCGAAACGGGAACACCGTTTACGGTAGCCTTCGACAACAGGGGCAGCATGGTGGTGTCACCGTGACCGCCGATAACCATACCGTCAACATTGTTGATGTTGGCGCCGGTAGCCTTTGCCAGGTAGCACTTGAAACGCGAAGAGTCGAGTGCGCCACCCATACCGATGATGCGGTTCTTGGGCAGACCGGTCGACTTGAGTGCCAGGTAAGTGAGGGTATCCATGGGGTTGGCCACAACGATGATGATGGCGTTGGGCGAGTGCTCCATTACGCTGTTGATAACGCCCTTCATGATCTTGGCGTTGGTGCCGATCAGATCCTCACGGGTCATGCCGGGCTTGCGGGGAATACCCGAAGTGATGACAACGACGTCAGAGTTTGCAGTCTGAGTGTAGTCGTTGGTTGCACCGGTCAGCTTGGTGTCGAAATCCATCAGGGTCGAAGTCTGGTACATATCCAGCATCTTACCCTCCGAGAGACCTTCCTTGATATCGATCAATACAACCTCGCTTGCTACTTCGCGGCAAGCCAATACGTTAGCGCAAGTTGCACCTACTGCACCTGCACCTACAACGGTAACTTTTGACATAGTGAATTATAAAAAAAATTAAGTTGTTGTTTTTTGTAACTTCTTTTCCTTAGCCGATGAGTTTCTCGTAATCCTCGGCCGAGAGCAGCGAGTCATACTCCTCGGGGTTCGATACCTTGATTTTCACGATCCAGCCCTCGCCGTAGGGGTCTTTGTTGACCAGTGCGGGGTCCTGATCGACGGCTTCGTTGAACTCCACCACTTCGCCGCTCATGGGCAGGAAGGCGTCGCTGACGGTCTTTACGGCCTCAATCGAGCCGAACACTTCGCCTGCGGCTACAGTTTCGTCGAGTGTGGGAACGTCGATGAAGACGATGTCGCCCAACTGGCTCTGTGCAAAATCGGTGATGCCGATAGTGGCAATGTCACCCTCCAAACGACACCATTCGTGGTCGTTGGAATACTTAAGATTGACCGGAATATTCATGGCTGCTCTTTTTTAAATGAAAAACTGAATTTTTCTAAATGCAAATATAGGTGTTATTTCTTTAACGACAATATATTTGTGTTATTCTTTTAACACGAAATTGATTTCGCGGAACAAATATTCGTGCTGGCTGCCGTCCTCGTGGCTCAATATCAGCTCGCCGGAGGCTCTGACGCCCCGGATTTCGGCACGGATACGCTCCCCGTCGGGGAGTTCAAAAGTGTGCATTTCGTCCAGACGGTACATCTTTCGGCGGTAGTCGTCCTGCAGGGCGGCCGTGTCGCCGCTTTCGAGTTGTAAGTAGCGCTTTTCGAATGCCGCGCGGAAGGTGTCGAGCACCTCTTCGCGGGGGGTGGCCTTTCCTGTGAGTTGTATCATCGACACGGGGTTGGGCAGCGTGGGGTCGAACTCCTCCTGATTGACATTGATGCCTATGCCGACAATCGTGCGGCCGAGGCGTGCGGCCGAGTAGTGGTGTTCGATGAGTATGCCCACCAGCTTGCGGTCGCCGGCATAGATGTCGTTGGTCCACTTGATTCGGGTGTCGATGCCGAAGGCGTGGAAGGTGTCGGTGAGTGAGAGGGCTACCGCCTCCGAGAGGAGGAACTGCTCGCCCACGGGCAGGAAGTGCGGCTCGACGACCAGCGAGAAGGTCAGGTTGCGGCCTTCGACGCTGCTCCACGAGTGACCGCGCTGTCCGCGGCCGCGGGTCTGCCGCTCGGCCCAGATGATGTCGCCGTGGCGGTATCGGGGGTCGAGGGCGCAGTCGTTGGTCGACGTGGTTTCTTCGATATGCTCAATCATGACGGATTGCGGTTGAGGGATTCGGCTGAAGGATTAAATCGACACGCCGAAATCGCGCAGCGCGTCGTTGAGCGATGTTTTCTTGTCGGTCGACTCCTTGCGGTGGCCGATAATCAGCGCGCAGGTCACACTGTACTCGCCGGCCGGATACTGGCGTTTGTAGCTGCCGGGAATGACCACCGAGCGGGGCGGCACATAGCCCTTGTAGGTCACGGGCTGGGGACCCGTCACGTCGATGATGTGGGTCGAGCCGGTGATGACGGTGTTCGAGCCCAGCACGGCCTCCTTGCAGACGTGTGCGCCCTCGACCACAATCGAGCGTGAGCCGATGAAGCAGTTGTCCTCGATGATCACGGGAGCGGCCTGCACGGGTTCCAGTACGCCGCCGATGCCCACACCGCCCGACAGGTGGACATGCTTGCCAATCTGGGCGCACGAACCCACCGTGGCCCATGTGTCGACCATTGTACCCGTGTCGACATAGGCGCCGATGTTGACATACGAGGGCATGAGGATAGCACCCGGGGCGATGTACGCGCCGTAGCGTGCCACGGCGTGGGGAACGACCCTCACACCCAGCTCCTCGTAACCGTGTTTGAGTTCCATCTTGTCGAACCACTCCAGTTCGCCGGCCTCCATCTTGCGCATGGGCTGAATGGGGAAGTACATGATGATGGCCTTCTTCACCCACTCGTTGACCTGCCACTGGTGGTTTTCGAGGTCGACGGGTTCGGCGCAGCGCAACTCACCCTTGTCGACGAGTTCCACCACCTGACGTATGGCATTTTTGGTCTGCTCGTTTTCCAGCAGCGAGCGGTCGAGCCATGCCTGCTCTATAATCTCTTTGAGTTCGGTGTTCATAATAATATATATGTATTCTTTTGGGAGTTAAAGTTACATAATTTTTTTCTAACTTTGTTGCCGTAACCACCCAAATTCAACAAAGATGAATAAAAACAGAGTCTTGGCGCTTGCGCTGGTGTGCGGTGCAGCTGCCGCTGTAAGTTGTAGCAACATGAAAAGTATCAAACATTTGCCCTATCCCGAGACGGTGCGTGAAGAGGTGTCGGACAACTACTTCGGTGTCGAGGTCAAAGACCCTTACCGCTGGTTGGAGGACGACAATTCGCAGGCCACCGCGCAGTGGGTGAAGGCGCAGAATGCCGTCACGCAGGACTATCTCTCGCAGATTCCCTTCCGCGACGCTATCCGCGAGCGTCTGACCCAGGTGTGGAACTACACCAAGGAGTCGGCTCCCTCGAAACACGGCGACTGGTGGTATTATACCTATAACGACGGCCTGCAGAATCAGGCGGTGCTCTACCGTACCCGCACGCCGGGCGAGAAGGGCGAGGTGTTCCTCGATCCCAACACCCTCTCCGACGACGGCACGGTGGCACTCATCAACATGTCGTTCTCGAAGGACGGACGCTATCTCTCCTATGCCGCTGCCGAATCGGGTTCCGACTGGGTGGAAATCCGCGTGATGAAGACCGACGACAAGAGCCTCACCGACGACGTTGTGCGCTGGGTGAAGTTCTCGGGTGCTGTGTGGTCGCCCGATTCCGAGGGCTTCTATTACAGTGCCTACGACGCTCCCAAGGAGGGCGTCTACTCCTCGATGAACAGCAACCAGAAGGTCTTCTACCACAAGCTGGGCGATGCGCAGAGCAATGACCGGCTCATCTATGCCGATGCCGGGCATCCGATGCGTTACTTCAGCGCCTTCCCCTCCGACGACGGACGCTGGCTGTTCGTCTATTCCACCGAGGGTACTTCGGGTTCCGAAATCCTCTACAAGCGTGTGGGCGACAAGTCGTTCCGTGTGCTGCTTGCCGGCTTCGACCACGACTTCGATGTGGTCGACTGCAAGGACGACGTGGCCTATGTGCGCACCAACCGCGGCGCATCGAACTACTGCCTCGAGGCGCTTGACCTCAAGAGCGGCAAGACCCTGAAGTGTGTGATTCCCGAACATGAGAAGAACCTCCTGCAGGGTGTGACCACCGCAGGCGGTTACCTCTTTGCCCACTATCTGGAGAATGCACAGAGCAAAATCTGCCAGTTCGACTATTCGGGAAAACTCGTCCGCGAGGTGAAGCTCCCCGCCATCGGTACGGTCAGCGGCTTCAGCGGCCGTGAGGAGGAGACCGAACTCTACTACACGTTCACCAACTACACCACTCCTGCGTCGAGCTACAAATACGACATCGCCACCGGCGAGTCGACCCTCTACAAGCGTCCCGATGTGGCCTTCGACCCCGAACGCTTCACCACCGAACAGGTGTTCTTCACCTCGAAGGACGGTACCCGCGTGCCGATGTTCGTCACCCACCGCAAGGATATGCAGCTCGACGGTTCGAACCCCTGCTACCTCTATGCCTACGGCGGTTTCCAGATCAACCTCACCCCGAGTTTCAGCCCCTCGGACATCGTCTTCCTCGAGCAGGGCGGTATCCACTGTGTGGCCAACCTGCGCGGCGGCTCGGAGTACGGCGAGGAGTGGCACAAGGGCGGCATGCTTCTCAACAAGCAGAATGTCTTCGACGACTTCATCGCGGCGGCCGAGTACCTCATTGCCAACCGCTACACCTCGAAGGACAAACTGGCCATTGCCGGCGGTTCGAACGGCGGTCTGCTGGTGGGTGCGTGCGAGGTGCAGCGTCCCGACCTCTATGCGGTGTGTCTGCCGGCTGTGGGCGTGATGGACATGCTGCGCTACCACAAGTTCACCATCGGCTGGGGCTGGGGTGTGGAGTACGGCACCAGCGACAACGAGGAGCAGTTCCACTACATCTATAAGTATTCGCCCCTGCACAATATCCGCGAAGGGGTGAAGTATCCCGCCACGATGGTCATCACGGCCGACCACGACGACCGTGTGGTTCCGGCCCACTCGTTCAAGTTCGGCGCCACGATGCAGCACTGCCAGGCCGGCGATGCGCCCATACTCATACGTATCGAGTCCAATGCGGGACACGGAGCCGGAAAACCCACCTCGAAGCGAATCGAGGAGGCGGCCGATGTCTATTCGTTCATCTTCCAGAACATCGGCGTGGAGTATCAGAAAGAGATCAAGTAAATCAGAGATAGTATTTCAAACTAAAAAATGAAGGTATATAAATTTGGAGGTGCGTCGGTGCGCAATGCCGACGGTGTGAGAAACCTGCACAAGATTGTGGGTGACGAACAGAATCTGTTTATCATCGTTTCGGCGATGGGTAAGACCACCAATGCGTTGGAGAAGGTTTTTGAGGGATTGCAGAAGGGTGACAAGTCGCTCTCGAGGGAGCATATCGCCTCGTTGAGGAGCTACCACGACGAGATTATCGGCGACCTGTGGCACGACACCACAAAGAAACTCGACGGCGTGGAGCGACTCTTCGCCGAGCTGGAGCAGGTGGCCGAGACCACGGTCTACCGCACCGAGGACGCCGAGTTGTGGTACGACTCCATCGTGGCGTTCGGCGAGTTGATATCGACCACCATCATCTCGGAGTATCTCAACTATGTGGGTCTGCTCAACCATTGGGTCGACATGCGCCACTGTATCCGCACCGAGCAGCGCCACAAGGACGCCGGTGTCGATTTGGAGACCTCCACCACGCTGCTGCGCGAGGCACTGAAGGATTGCCGCGAGAAGGTGTTCATCGGTCAGGGCTTCATCGGCGGTGCGCCCGACGGCACGACCACCACACTGGGTCGTGAGGGTTCCGACTATTCGGCGGCCATCGTGGCCAATATTCTCGATGCCGAGTCGATGGCCGTGTGGAAGGACGTCGACGGCATTCTGAATGCCGACCCCAAGATTTTCCCCGATGCGGTGCAGATTGCCGAGCTGAACTACCTCGACACCATCGAGCTGGCTTACAGCGGTGCGCAGATTATCCACCCCAAGACCATCAAGCCGCTCCAGAACAAGAATATTCCGCTCTATGTGCGTCCGTTCGGCGACAAGCGCAAGCCCGGCACGGTGATTCGCGGTCTGTCGGCCCCCATCGACGTGCCTATCCTCATCATGAAGAAGAACCAGGTGCTGCTGACCATACGTTCGCGCGACCTGTCGTTCGTGCTGGAGGAGAAGTTCGCCACCATCTTCTCGCTGCTGGAGCGTTACCGCATCAAGGTGAACCTCATTCACAACTCGGCGGTGAACCTCAGCTTGTGTGTCGACAGCTCGTGGCACATCGACGAGGCGGTGGCCGGACTCCACAAGGAGGGCTTCGACGTGATGCACATCAGCGACATGGAGCTGCTGACCATTCGCGGCTACAACCAGGAGCTGTGGGACAAGTACGCCATCGGCTCCAACGTCTTCGTGCGCCAGTCGACGCAGACCACCGTGCGTGTGGTGAGAAAGAAACGCTAGTCGGTCCATTGTCGGTGACCGGACATTCGAACGACACCCCCGAACCTGCAACGGTTTCGGGGGTGTCGTTTTTCTCCGATGTACGCTTCGGGGGCGTCCGTGCCGATGGTCGGCGGCGGGGGAGGGACTACATCTTGAATTTGCGGAGTATCGTCCAGAACGAGTCGTCCTTGATTTCGCCCGTACGCTTCATCTCCACGATGGTGCGTGCCAGATAACGCTGTATGTCGCGTTGCAGCCGCTTGTAGAGTATGCAGCGTGTGTAGTTCTCGTTGTCGAGCAGCACGTCGCGTATCGAGCGCAGCGAGTTGGTGTAGTTGGCCATCTCGTTCTTGAGTGCCACGCCCTGCTTGGTCGATTGGGTGATTTTGGCGATGGACATCTGCCGCAGTTTCTCGCACACCGAGTTGAGGAGAATCATCACCACGTTGTCCATCAGCGTGTGGCCGTGCATGAACAGATAGGTGGTCTCGGGGGTGAGTCCGCGCCTGTGCAACTGCGCCTCAAACTCCTTCATGGGTTCTATCATTCGGGGATTGCGCTGGCGCAGCATCTGCTCGCGCTTGGTGACGTTGCGTTGCAGCCAGTCGAGGGTGCCACGTCCGTTGTCGGCGATTTCGAGGTAGCCCAGCCGCACCGAAGCCTTGAAGTCGACCAGCGGAAAGACCCTTTCGGAGGCCGACTGTGCCGAGTAGGCGTACCACAGAAACAGAGGGTAGATGATGCGCGAATACTCCTCCATGAACTTCTCGAAGTCGAAGATTCGTGTGTCGTTCTTGGTGGCTTTCACACACACGTTGTGCAGCGAGGGCGAGTAGCAGAGATAGTTCTCGGTGGCATAGGCGTAGGTGTGGAAGATATACTTCGAGTGGTTGACCTGCCGCGACTGTTCGGTGTGGTCGGCGAAGAGGTAGTCGAAGTCGGAGTCCATGCACAGGAGCAGCTCCGACGACGAGCAGTCGTCCATGCTCAGCAGCACCTTCTTGCCCTTGGGCAGGTCGGCGCGTGTGGGCACCGATATTTCGAACCGGAGATAGGGGTTCTGGAAATGGTCGAAGATGCCGCGCCAGAAGGCCACATCGTCATATCCCTCGACAAAGACCCTGACCAGCCGCTGATTGGGGTCTGCCGGCAGCGGTTGGGGGAGTTGTTCGGGCCGCTTTCGGGCGAAGGGATTGAATATTTGGAGTGTCTCCTTGAATCTGTTTCCCATAGTGAGCGAAGATTAAGTTCCGTGTTTCCCAAAGATACTCATTTTTCGGGGTGAAAATTCCGTCGCAGGGCTGATTTTTTGTCCCCGGAGTCATAATTTCGTCTCCGGCCGTCTTTGTGGGGCGGAGGGATAATAATTTGAGGGGCGGTTACGTTTGTAACTCTGTATCTCTGAATCTGATTTTATGGAAAATCCTGTGAAAAACTATCGTCCGCTGACCCCCGACGAGCGGCAGGCTCTCGAGGCCAACTCCTGCACGGCGGTCTGCTGGGACGATGTCGAGGTGGCGGAAGGTTTCCGCCCCGACCATGTGCGCTACTGCCGTTTCTCGGGCAAGGTGCGTCTGGGTCGCTTCGACGGGGAGTTCACGCTTCCGGGCGGCATTTCGAAGCATTCGGGTGTGAGCTATGCCACGCTCCACAATGTCACCGTGGGCGACAACAGCTGTGTGGAGAATATCCGCAACTATATCGCCAACTACACCATCGGCGAACATACGTTCATCGACAATGTCGATATCCTGCTCGTCGACGGGGAGTCGACCTTCGGCAACGGCATACCGGTGGCCGTGTTGAACGAGACGGGCGGCCGCGAGGTGCTGATGCACGACCGTCTGTCGTCGCATCAGGCCTACATCATGGCGCAGTACCGCTACCGCACGCAGGCGGTCGACCGCCTGCGCCGTATCATCGGCGACTATGCACAAAGCCGCGCCTCGTCGCACGGCCATGTGGGCGACCATGTGACCATCGTCAATGCCGGCTACATCAAGAACGTGAGGGTGGGCGACTACACCCAGATTGAGGGTACGGGACGCCTGAAGAACGGCAGTGTGAACAGCACGGCCGAAGCCCCCGTCCACATTGGCCACGGTGTGGTGTGCGACGATTTCATCATCTCGAGCGGCTCGTCGGTCGAGGACGGCACCACCCTCACCCGTTGTTTCGTGGGGCAGGCCTGCTCGCTGGGACACAACTATTCGGCCTCCGATTCGCTGTTTTTCTGCAACTGCCAGCAGTTCAACGGCGAGGCGTGTGCCGTCTTTGCAGGTCCCTTCACGGTCACCCACCACAAGTCGACGCTGCTCATTGCCGGCATGTTCTCGTTCATGAACGCCGGCTCGGGGTCGAACCAGAGCAACCACATGTATAAGCTGGGGCCTATCCATCAGGGAACGATGGAGCGCGGCGCCAAGACCTCGTCGGATTCCTACATCTTGTGGCCGGCGCGTATCGGTGCCTTCTCGCTGGTCATGGGACGCCATGTCAGCCACCCCGACACCTCCTCCATGCCGTTCTCCTACCTCATCGAGGACAACAACACGAGCTATCTGGTGCCGGGTGTCAACCTGCGCAGTGTGGGTACCATACGCGATGTGAAGAAGTGGCCGCAGCGCGACCGCCGTCGCGGCGAGCGGCTCGATCAGGTGAACTTCAACCTGCTGAGCCCCTTCACCATACGCAAGATGATGGCCGGACGCGATATCCTCCGCCAGCTGCGCCGCCTCTCGGGTGAGACCTCCGACACCTACTCGTTCCAGAGTGCCAAAATCAAACACTCGTCGCTGGTCAACGGTATCCGTCTCTATGAGCTGGCCATCACCAAATTTCTGGGCAACTCCATTATCCAGCAACTCAAGGGGGTGAGACCCTCCTGCGACGAGGAGCTGCGCGAGTGCCTGCGTCCGACGACGGCGGCCGGTGGGGGAGAGTGGGTCGACCTCTCGGGACTCATCGCGCCCAAGAGCGAGGTCGACGCGCTGCTGGAGGAGATAGAGAACGGTCGCGTGGCCGATGTCGACACCCTTCACCTCCGTTTCGAGCAGATGCACCGCCGCTACTACGACTATGAGTGGACATGGGCCCGCTCGTGTGCGGAGGAGTTCTTCGGGGTGAAGTGGTCGGAGGTCACCGCCGCCGACATCGTGGCCATTGTCCGCCGCTGGCAGGAGGCCGTCACCACCCTCGACCGCATGATTTACGATGATGCACGCAAGGAGTTCTCGCTGTCGTCGATGACGGGTTTCGGCACCGACGGCTCGCGCGAGGAGCGCGACAGGGACTTCGAACAGGTGAGGGGTATTTTCGAGAGCAATCCCTTCGTGATGTCGGTTCTGGAGCATATCGAAGCCAAAACCGCCCTCGGAAATGAGCTGATCGGACGAATTTCACCTGCCGAAAGGGGTTAATTAGGATTTTTATTCCTAATTTTGTACTCTTATAACAGTCAAACGGATATTATGGCAGACAACGATTGGAAAGCACGTCTGGGAATGGTCTACTCGACCAATCCCGACTTCAAATACGAAACCGGAGAGGAGGAGCAGACAGCGACCCTTCCGCCCGCACAACAGAACCTGAGGGTGTGGCTCGACCGCAAGCAGCGGGCCGGCAAGGTGGTGACCCTGGTCAAGGGCTTTGTCGGCACGGACGACGACCTGAAGGAGCTGGCGCGCCTGCTCAAGACCAAGTGTGGTGTGGGCGGTGCGGCCAAGGAGGGCGAAATCATTATTCAGGGCGACCACCGCGACCGTGTGGTCGATATTCTCACCCGCAGCGGCTACCGTTGCAAAAAAGCCGGCAGCTGATTTTGAAACTCCTCCTGCGTATATTCTGTCTGCTTGCGGCCGTTGTGGGTGTGCAGCGTGCCGCGGCGCAATACTACACCTGGGGTTCCGATCCTGCGGGGCTCAAGTGGTCGACGCTCAAGGTGCGCGACGTGCGCATCATCTATCCCGACACGGTGCGTGGCGGTGCCGAACGCACGTTCTGCTATATCCGCGCCGTGCAGCCCGACATCGCCTACGGTTTCCGCCACGGCCCCATGCGTATCCCCTTTATCCTCCACCCCGAGAATTTCCAGACCAACGGTCTGGTGATGTACCTCCCCAAGCGTGTGGAGTTTCTCACCACCCCCTCGGTCGACAACTACTCCATGCCGTGGATCAAGCAGCTGGTGGCTCACGAATACCGCCATGCCGTGCAGTACAACAATCTCAACCGCGGTGTCATACGTGCGTTGAGCTACATCTTCGGTCAGCAGGGGTCGACCGTCGGTCTGTTGTGCATGCCGTTGTGGGCGATGGAGGGCGATGCCGTGATGTCCGAAACCCAGATGTCGTCATTCGGCCGCGGTCTGCAACCCTCCTTCACGCTGGGCTACCGCGCGATGGACAACATCGCCCGCGCGAGGAAAAATTCCGACAAATGGTTCTGCGGCTCCTACCGCGACTATGTGCCCGACCACTATGAGCTGGGCTACCAGATTTGCTCCTACGCCTACGAGAAATATGGCGAGAATGTGTGGGACAAGGTGGCGTGGTACGGCTCGCGCAACCCCTACATGCTGGCCACCACACGCATCGCGCTGGGCAAATACTACAAGACCAACGTGGCCCGACTCTTCCGCGAGACGTTCGACGACCTCTACTCTTACTGGGACTCGCTGCCCCGTGTGGAGGAGAGTGCCACTCCTCTTTCGACCCTCGAGGCCGGAAACCACACCACTTATAAATGGCCGCTGATGATCGACGACTCGACGCTGGTGGCCGTGAAGAGCGATTTGGCCACACCGTCGCGTCTGGTGAAGGTCGACCTGCGCTCGGGACACGAGCAGCGTCTGGCCTTCACGGGCATGCTCTCTTCGCGTCCGAACTACCGCGACGGCCGAATCTGGTGGACGGAGTTCCGCCGCTCGAAACTCTTTGAGCAGCGTGTCAATTCGCAGCTCTGCTACATGGATATCAACGGGGGGCGTCCGCGTCAGGAGAACCGTCAGCGACGGGTGCTTTATGCCACCCCCACTCCCGACGGCCTGTCGTGGATAGACTACAATCCCCGGGGAATCTACTCGCTCCGTTTCCGCGACGGAGAGGGCGAGCGGACGGTCTGCTCGCTGCCGCTGTATACCGAAATCCACGGTCTGGCGTGGGACAGTGTGACCCGCGCGTGGTATGTGCTGGCCACCGACGACAGCGGCATGTATGCGGCGCGCATCGATGAGGAGGGACTCCACCCCCTCACCCCGGGACGCTACATCACCCTCTCCGACCTCTCGGCCGCCGACGGACGGCTCTTCTATGGTTCCATCGCATCGGGACGCGACGAGGCGCACTGCTATGACCTGCTTGCCCGACGCGAGTACCGCCTCACGCGTTCGCAGTACGGTGCCTTCTCGCCTTCGCCCACCCCTTCGAATGAGGAGGTGGTGCTGACGAGCTACTCCTCGCGCGGCTATGCCCTCGCGCGGCAGTCGATGCACGACGAGGCGGTGGAGGAGATTACGCCCGGCCGCCTGCCCGTGAATCTGGTGAACCCTCCGCGCACGAAGTGGGACGTGGTGAACCTCGACACGGTGCGCTTCGCCCTCACCGACACCCTGTCGCACGAGATGGCCGCCCACACCAAACGCTACCGCAAGACCCCCAACCTGCTGAATATCCACAGCTGGATGCCGCTGGGCTTCGACCCCTTTGCGGCGGTCGACGAACATATCGTCGATGTGAATCTGGGCTTCACCTTCATGTCGCAGAACCTGCTTTCGAACACCGAGGCTTTTGCCGCCTATGGCTGGAACAAGTCGGAAGGCTCGCTCTTCAATCTGGGCGTGCGTTATTTCGGTCTGGGCGTGCATCTCGATTTCGACGCCTCCTATGGCGGTAACCAGGTCTTCTACTCGCTGGGTCAGTACAACGAGGAGACCGGCAAATACGAGTATCAGAAACGTCCCTCGCCCGACAAATACTACCATGTGGGACTCACGGCCTCGCTGCCGCTCTTCTACCAGAGGGGCTACCATAACCGCCAGCTGGGTGTGGCCGTGGGGTGGAACTACTCCAACGGCATGGTGGCGCGGCTCGACAACATCGAATGGTCCGACCACTCGATTTCCAATCTCGAACACATCGGCTTCAGCGAGGGTCTCCACAAGGTGTCGCTCGGGGTGAACTACTCCGACAATGTGCGTATGGCCCACCGCGACTTCCTGCCCCGATGGGGCTATGGCCTGAGCCTGAACTATGCGTTCAACCCCTCGAACCACAATTTCGGCGACCTGGTGTCGGTCTACGCACAGGGCTACCTGCCCGGCTTTGCCCGTCACAACTCGCTGCGACTGGCCTTCTCCTACCAGACCTCGGTGGGCGGCTACAAGTTCCCGTCGGGCTACACGCCGCTGACCTACCGCTCGACACGGCTCATTCCCCACGGTTACAGTTCGGCCGATATCCTCTCGAACCACTACACGGCCTTTTCGGCCGACTACCAGTTCCCGCTCTGCTATCCCGAGGGCGGTATCCCCTCGGTGCTGTTCATCAAACGCATACGCATGAATCTGGGCGGCGAGTACGCCCAGTTCCGCGATATGAGACTGCGCGGCGAGGGCTGGCGGCGCATCTGGGCGGTGGGCGGCGACATTACTTTCGATGTCAATGTCTTCCGTCAGCCGGCATCGGCCACCTCCAGCGTCAGACTTTCGTTGTACCACCCCGCATCGGGCGGAGTGTGGTTTACGGCCGCAGTAGGGCTACCATTCTGATATTTTTCGTATCTTTACCCCAAAATTTAGACTCATGAAAGAAGAGAAAAAGAACGGCTTGAATCCCCGAATGATCAAATGGATATGGGTGATTGTCTTTTCGCCCTTTGCACTGGTGGGCATGCTGTTGATACTCACCGCATTGGGTGTCTTTGGCCGCATTCCCTCGTTCGAGGAGCTGGAGAACCCCAAGAGCAACCTCTCGACCGAAATCTATTCCGAGGACGGTGTGACCATCGGTTCGTTCTTCGTGCAGAACCGCTCCTATGTGCAGTATGCCGACCTGTTCCCCGACGATTCGCTGGCGCGCCGTCTCTACATCAACGGCCGTGAGGTGCCGCCCATCGTGGCTGCCCTCATTTCCACCGAGGACGCACGTTTCGACAGCCATTCGGGCATCGACATTCCCTCGCTGGCGCGTGTGGCGTTCAAGACTCTGCTCATGCAGAACACCTCGCAGGGCGGTGGTTCGACCATCACCCAGCAGCTGGCCAAGAACCTCTTTCCGCGCGACACGGTGCGCAACCGCGGCAAACTGTACCGCACCTCGAAGCTCGTGGCCTCGAAGTTCAAAGAGTGGATTACGGCCCTCAAGCTCGAATACAACTACACCAAGGAGGAGATTGCCGCCATGTATCTCAATACCGTGGAGTTCGGCTCGAATGCCTACGGCATCAAGTCGGCCGCCCACACCTTCTTCAACAAGGAACCCCATGAGCTCAATGTGCAGGAGGCCGCCGTGCTAGTGGGTGTGGTCAACGCCCCCACGCGCTACTCGCCCGTGCGCAACTACGACAACTCCATCGCGCGCCGCAACCTGGTGATTTCGCGTATGGCCGAGTCGGGAGCGCTTACCCGTCACGAGGCCGACTCCATCGCCGAGCTGCCCATCGTGCTGAGTTACCAGCCTATCTCACACAACGCCGGTTCGGCCACCTATTTCCGCGAGATGCTGCGTCTGGTGATGACGGCCCACCCGCCCAAGCGCAACCAGTTCTACACCGAGTGGGACTACGACCGTGCCGTCGAGGAGTATGAGCAGAACCCCCTCTACGGCTGGTGTCACAAGAACCACAAGGCCGACGGCACGCCCTACAACATCTACCGCGACGGTCTGAAAATCTATACCACCATCGACTCCAAGATGCAGCAGTACGCCGAGCGTGCCGTGCAGAAGCAGATGCGGAACAACATACAGCCGCAGATGGACGCGCAGTACCGTTACAGCAAGGTGACCTTCCTCGACACCTCGCGCGAGGAGCGCGAGCGTATCATGAACCGCGCCATTCGCTATTCGGACCGCTACCGTGAGATGGCCGAGGCGGGATTTTCCAAAAAGGAGATTCTCGCGTCGTTCGACAAGCCCTGCCGTATGAAGGTCTTTACCTACAAGGGCGAGCGTGACACGCTCATGTCGCCCAAGGACTCGATTTACCACCACAAGCGCATCATGCGTGCGGCGATGGTGGCCATCGAACCCAACACGGGCTTTGTGAAGGCCTATGTCGGCGGTCCCAATTTCCGCTACTTCAAATACGACATGGCCAAGCAGAGCAAGCGTCAGATTGGTTCCACAATCAAACCCTTCGTCTACACCTTTGCCATCGGCCACCTCGGCCTGTCGCCCTACACCCCCGTACCGAATCTTCCGGTGACCATCGAGACGGCCAACGGTACGGCCTGGTCGCCCAAGGAGGCCGGCAAGGTGAAGCAGCTGGGTGAACTCCACCCGCTGGAGTGGGGGCTGGCTCACAGCCGCAACAACTACTCGGCGTGGATCATGAAGCAGGCCAAGGAGCCGCAGGCCGTGGCCGACTTCATTCACAACATGGGTATCCGCAGCTTCATCGACCCCGTGCCGGCATTGTGTCTCGGCACCTCGGAGTCGAGTGTCTTCGAGCTGACGAGTGCCTTCACCACCTTCGCCAACCAGGGTGTGCATACCGACCCGATATTCGTCACCCGCATCGAGGACCGTCAGGGCAATGTCATCTCCACATTCATTCCCCACTCGCAGGACGCCATCAGCGAGGAGACCGCCTGGACGATGCTCGGCATGCTCAAGCATGTGGTGTCGGGCGGTACGGCCGGACGTCTGAAATGGATGTACGGCTTCAACGATGTGGAAATCGGCGGCAAGACCGGTACCTCGAACAAGAACCGCGACGCGTGGTTCATGGGTGTGACCCCCAATCTGGTCACCGGAGCGTGGGTCGGCGGCGAGGACCAGTCGGTTCACCTCGTCTCGCGCGGCGAGGGTAGTGTGGTGGCGCTGCCCATCGTGGGTGAGTTCCTCAAGCAGGTCTACGACAACGGAAAGCTGGGTGTCACCCGCAATGACAAGTTTGCGCGTCCGGCCGTGGTCAAGGTCTACGACATGGACGAGTCGCTGATGCAGAACGAGCGCGCCTCGGAGAACGGCATCTCGGAAGACGACATCTTCTTCGACTGATGCCCCCCCTCCTCCGGACAGGGAGTGAGGTGCCGTAAGGATTGTTTTTTTTAAGGATTTTAGTTAAGATTATAAACGAATATGAAGATTGCTATTGTAGGTGTCAGCGGAGCCGTTGGCCAGGAATTTCTGAAGATTTTGGAGACCCGTCCCATCGAGATTGACGAGTTGGTGTTGTTCGGTTCGGAGCGCAGTGCCGGCCGTCAGTATAAGTTCCGCGGTGAGGAGCTTACTGTCAAGCTGTTGCAACACAACGACGATTTCAAGGGTATCGACTACGCGCTGGTGTCGGCCGGCGGCGGCACATCGAAGGAGTTTGCCCAGACCATCACCAAGCACGGCACCATCATGATTGATAATTCGAGTGCCTTCCGCATGGACAGCGATGTGCCTCTGGTGGTTCCCGAGGTCAACGCCGAAGATGCCAAGAATGCGCCCCGTCGCATCATTGCCAACCCCAACTGCACCACCATTCAGATGGTGGTGGCGCTCAAGGCTATCGAGCAGCTCTCGCACATCAAGCGTGTGCATGTGTCGACCTACCAGTCGGCCAGCGGTGCAGGTGCGGCGGCCATGGCCGAGCTGGAGCAGCAGTACAGGGAGTTGACCGAGGGCAAGGAGCCTACCGTCAGCAAGTTCGCCTTCCAGCTGGCCTACAACGTCATTCCCCACATCGATGTGTTCGCCGACGACGACTACACCAAGGAGGAGCTGAAGATGTATAACGAGACCCGCAAAATCATGCACTCCGACATCGAGGTGTCGGCCACCTGTGTGCGTGTTCCCGTCATGAGAGCGCACTCCGAGAGTGTGTGGGTGGAGACCGAGCGTCCCGTGTCGCCCGAGGAGGCCCGCGAGGCATTCCGCAAGGGTGAGGGCATCGTGCTGATGGACGACCCTCAGAACAAGGTTTATCCCATGCCGCTGTTCGTGGCCGACCACGACGAGGTGTTCGTCGGCCGTGTGCGCAAGGATTTGACCTCGCCCAACGGTCTCACGTTCTGGTGCGTGGGTGACCAGATTCGCAAGGGTGCGGCCCTGAATGCCGTACAGATTCTCGAGTCGCTGATTCGATAACCGCAATATCTCTGAACGGGGGGGGGCGGACGCTGCCGCTCGACCCGTACCACTACCCGTGCGTCGGTCGACGAAATCCTCGTCGGCCGACGCACGGACTTTATATATATAATGTAACGGGACGTCGGCTGAGCGGCGGATTTCGTTTTGTGCCGATTTTTTTGTATCTTGTGCGATAAGGTATGCTCTTTGCACCTTTTTCGTTAAAAACCTTTAAACTTTATGTAAGATGAAAAAGTATCGTTGCGCATGTGGGTATGTATATGACCCCGAAAAGGGCGATCCCGAACACGGAATCCGACCCGGTACAGCCTTTGAGGACCTTCCCGATGATTGGCGTTGCCCGACCTGCGGTGCGGACAAGACCCGTTTCAAGATGGTGGACGAATGAGACACCTGATGTAAAATCCTTATGCGAAAAAACTTCATGACTATGGCAGCACAAGCATTTCAGGAGGCACACTATGCCCCGAAAGAGTTGGAGTACGCCTATCAGGCACTCTCTCCCTATATCTCGGAGGAAACCCTGCGTTTCCACCACGACAAACACTATGTGGGATATGTCAACAAGCTCAACGAGCTGGTGGTCGGCACCCCCTACGAAGGCAAGAGTTTCGAGGAGATGATTCTCGAAGCCGACGGTGCCGTCTACAACAACGCGGCACAGGCCTGGAACCACGAATTCTATTTCGAGCAGTTCTCCGCCGCTCCGCAGCATGAGCCGCAGGGCGACCTGCTCGATGCCATCAGCCGTTCGTTCGGTTCCTACGATGCGATGAAGACCCGTGTTGCGGCCGAGGCGGCTTCGCTCTTCGGGTCGGGCTGGGTGTGGCTGGCCGCCGATACACGGGGCGGACTGTCGGTGGTGGCAACTCCCAATGCCGGCAATCCCCTGCGCGAGGGACTCACACCGCTGTTCTGTGTCGATGTGTGGGAACACGCCTACTACCTCGACTACCAGAACCGCCGTGCCGATGCGGTGTCGGCCTTCTGGGAGATTCTCGACTGGGCGAAGGTCGGCGAGCGGCTGGTGAAATAGCCTCCCCCCGTTGACCGTAACGGAAAAAGCCGGACGACATCGTGTCGTCCGGCTTTTTGTTGGTCTTCTGGCCGCTGAAGGGGTCAGAAGTGGAGCTTGTAGCCGATGTTGAGGATATGGTTGTATTCGCGCTCGTCGGTGAAGCGTATGATTTGCTTCTTGTTCTTGATGTCGACCTTCTCGTCGTAGTTGTAGTCGAAACGGTAGTAGAAGTCGAAGCTGCTGCGTCGGGTCAGCCGCAGGGTGGTACCCACGCCTGCACGCACCTTGCTCAGGTAGTTGCCGTCGATGAGGTCGGGCGTGTTGAGGGTGTTGGCCAGCTCGACGAAGGCGTAGGGACGCAGACGCGAATGCAGCGGCTTGTAGGAGGCTGTGAGTCGGCTCTTGAGTATCCATTTGCTGTCGAGTTCCTCGCGCGGGTCGACATTGCCGCCGCTGAACGTTCCCTGGAAACGCTCGCGCAGGGTGAACTTCCACCTCAGGCCGGCATGCACCGAGAAGGCGGCGCTCATGCTCACACGGTGTTTCGATTCCCACTCGTGGGAGTAGTGTTTGATACCTTCGGCGTCCTTGTGGCTCACCTTGTTGCGGTCGGCGATGTAGGTATATCCGGCCGAGAGCTTCAGCCAGTCGAGGGCCTTGAACGAGAGTCCCAGACCGGAGTAGATGCCGTCGATGTCGTTGAAGTTGTTTTTCATGCGCAGCTGCTCCTCCCATTCGAAGGAGAGGGTGCGGGTGATATCTTTTTCGAGGGTGAATCCCGTGCGGAAGCGGAAGTCGCGGTCACTCTTCGAACGGTATTCGCGGGGATAGTCCTGCGCCGTTGTGGTGAGGGGGAGCAGCAGGGCGGCTCCCACCAGCAGGGTAAAGAGATTTTTTTTCATATCATGGTTTGATTTTAGTGAGCGAGCCTATGGTGCAGGACTCTCCTTCGAGGGGCTTGTAGTAGATTTTCAGAAAGGCCACGTCGCGCAGGAAGTCAATGTGTCCCACCTCCACACGGTGAATCTCCAGACCGGTTCTTCGGGTGAGGTCGTCGAGGAGTTCGGGTCGGCGGTCGGGACATATGAGTTCAATCTTCTCGTAGAGAATGAGCTTCGAGGCGTCGGCCGAAAAGATTTTCTGATACTCGAAGAAGGCCATGACGGCGATGATGATCAGGTTGGCGAATATCAGCTCCACATAGGAGATGTTGAGCGATAATCCGTTGATGACCGACACGGCGATGACCATGAACAGGTAGGTCATCTCCTTGATGGGAACCATCTCGGTGCGGTAGCGGATAACGCCGAAGATGGCGAAGAGTCCCAGCGTGAGGCCGATTTGCAGCTTGACGCTTTCGAGCAGGAAGAGCAGCAGGAACATGGCCGTGGCGAAGAAGATGAAGGTCTTGTAGTACTCCTTGTTCTTGTTGTGGCGGTAGTAGCAGAAGTGGACGATGGCGAAGCACACCAGCAGATGAAACACGAAGCGCATCAGCAGGTGGAGCAGCGCCGCGGTGTCGCAGACCGGAATGCCCAGAAAACTCAGGGTCGAGGTCTCGGCGTATCCGAACTCGGCGGCTATCTGTGGGTCGAAGTCGGGGAAATCCTGTATCATAACTTTTTTATTCGTTGCAGAGTTTGTCGATTAGGTGAATCTTGCGTTTGAATCGGTTGGCCTTCACCGTGGGGTGGGTCAGGGCCGTTCCTACGCAGTATTTGCTGATTTTGAAGGGCATTATTCTCATCTCGCGCAATATGCGGCGCATGGTCGACTCGCAGTGGCCGTCCTGCTTGAGCTCGATGATGACGATGTGGGGCAGAGCGCCGCACCGCGAGCTGACGGGGTTGTCGAAACGCAGGTTGAGGTCGAGGGTCAGCCGTTCGGTCTTCTCGCGGTTGACCAGCGTGATGCGGTCGAAGCGTGTGCGCAGCGCAGGGCGCAGGGCGGACAGCGAGTAGGGGGTGTTTTCGCCGATGAATTGCAGGGCCGAGGGATTGGCCGCCAGTTGTCGGGGCGAGGGGTCGTTGACCGCTATTCTGATTTTGCGGGTGCGCCCCTTGTTGTTCTTGTTCTTGATTTCGAGGAACGAGCGTCGCGATTCGACATAGGTGCGGCAGCGGACCTTGCGGCGGCACAGCTTGCGGTTGTGGTGGAGGGTATACATCTCCAGGTCGGCGGTGTCGTAGTAGGTGGTGTCGTAGGCGCTCACCGCCCCCGAGGTGTACTGCACCATGTAGCCGTGGCGTTGTGCGGCCTCGAGCAACGGCAGCAGCAGGCGGCGGTGTGCCACAAATTTGGTGTCGATGCGGCTCATGAGTCTGACGGATTTGATTTCCTCCAGACCGATGTGGGGCATCAGCTTCCAGATTGGGGCGTTGTATATCTCGTCGGTGACCATAGAAACCCTGTGCGGTGACGGTTATTTGTCGCCCTCCTCGATGTATTCGAAAATCTTGATGGAGTAGAGCTTGCCGTTGGGAAGGTAGTTGTACTGTTTCTTGCGCGAGCCGTCGGGGTTGTATTCGTATTTGCGTACGCGTACCACCTTGTTGCGGTCGTCGTAGATGATGTCCTTGTCGACGAATCCCTTTTCGTTGTATTCGATTACCTCGCGGGATTTCTGGCCGTAGGTGGTGTATTCTATCTCCTCCACCTTGCGGCCCTGGTCGTCGTATTTGGTGTAGTGGTCGAGCCATCGGGTCTTGGCATTGGCGTTGGTGTTCCACTCCTTGATGATGAGGTTCTTGCGTTTGGCTCTCTTGCTGAGGGTTTCGGGGCTGAGTTCCTGAGCCGTCAGCGAAGCGGCCAGCAGGCAGAACAGGGCCGAGAGAATGATTTTTGTTTTCATGGTAGCAGTTGTTTGTAACGGACAAAAATAAGACTCAAATCTGAAGAAATCTTTAAGTTTGTTCATTTTGGGTGTTGGTTTGTTCACTGTTTTGTCGGATATGGGGAGTGGGGCGGAAGGGGGTGTGTGAAAAAAAATATGAAAAAAGTTGCGATTTTTTTTGGAGATAAGAATTTTTGTACTACCTTTGCAACCGCAAAACGATAAGAACTGCACTACGGGAGCATAGCTCAGCTGGTTCAGAGCATCTGCCTTACAAGCAGAGGGTCAGGGGTTCGAATCCCTTTGCTCCCACTCCAAAAGCCTTTCGGTATTTCCGAGAGGCTTTTTTTTTGTTGATGCACCGGAAGGGAGGGGCGGCTTTGCGCGGTGTGGAGAGAGGGCGTACTTTGTCGTTCCGATGAGGGGTATCCCACTCTCCGTGGGGGAGTTGCCTTTGGCCGAAAGGACGAATTTCGGGGGCGGAACGTGCTAATCTGCAATTTATTGTTACCTTTGTCGTGTTGAACCGTTAGATTATGGGTGAAAAAATCATGAATATATACCGCCGTATGGGTGCCGATGCCGTGGTGATGCTGTGGCTCGGTGTCTGGTGGGTGTGCAATCTTTTTCAGGCCGGCTGTTCGGAGCTGGCCAACGATGAGGCCTACTATTGGATGTTTGCCGAGAACCTCGCGTGGGGTTATTTCGACCATCCGCCCTTCACCGCGCTGCTGGTGTGGCTGGGAGGACTCTTCTCGGGGGGCGAGCTGGGTGTGCGACTCTTCTTCACACTGCTGCAACCCCTCTACCTCTACCTTTTCTGGACACTGATACGTCCCCGCGAGGCCTCACGGCGTGATGCGCAGCTCTACTGTGTCATCACGGCCGCAACACTCATGCTGCAACTCTACGGCTTCATCGCCGTACCCGACGGTCCGCTGATGATGACCGCCGCCCTCTTTCTTGTGGCCTTCAAATGGTTTCTGGAGCGCAGGGCGTGGTCGTGGCTGGGATTGGGTGTGGCCATGGCACTGATGGCCTATGCCAAATACCACGGTGCACTGGTGGTGCTGTTCTGTCTGGCGGCCAATCCCAGGGCGTTCCTCCGTCCGCAGCTCTATCTGGCCGGTCTTGTGACGGGCGTGCTGCTGGTGCCGCACCTCATGTGGCAGTATGACCACGACTGGGCCTCGTTCGTCTACCACCTGTCGGCGCGCAACTCGCAGTTCAAACCCGGCTATGTCACCGACTTCGTGGCCAACATGCTGGTGGTGTTCAATCCGCTGTATGTCCCCTTCTATGTGCAGGCGTGGCGCAAGACCCGTCCGCAGGACGGATTTTTCCGTGCCTTGAAGCTCCTGCCGGTGGCCTTCATCGGTTTCTTCCTCATGTCGGCTTTCCGCGGATATGTGCAGCCGCAGTGGGTCATCGTGGCGGTGTTCGGTCTGGTGTACCTGCTTTTCGACTATGCACGCCGCCATGCGCGCACGCGATGTTATGTGATGTGTGCCGGTGGGGTGGTGATTCTGCTGCTGGTCGTCGTGCGTCTGGAGATGGTGTTCAATCCGCTGGGACTGCGCTTCGAGGTGTTCGACAACCCCGAGAGCTACGGCCGTATCGCCCGTATTGCCGACGGACGCCCCGTGATTTTCCGCGACCACTACGCGCTGGCAGCCAAATACCGCTTCTACACGGGCGGCGAGACCTTCTGCCAGCCCAACGTCTACTACCGCACCCACCAGTGGCAGTTCCGTGACGACGACCGCCGTTTTGCCGGTCGCGAGGCGGTGATTGTGACCTCGCATTCGAGCCTCGGGGATTCGACCCTCCACGCCCGCAGCGAGGTGCTGGCCAACGGACGCGAATTTGTGTGGCTGACCGACCCCTGTTTCACACCTGTCAGGGAGGTCGATATCCGTTTCGAGGGCATGCCCGACCGCGTGCGGCGCGGTGAGCGGCTCACGCTTGACGTGACGCTCGACAACCCCTACGACCATGCCGTGGAGGTGGGCCGCGAGGTGATGGCGGTGATGACCTGGAAGCGCGGTCGCTTCTATGTGGTGGAGACCCCCGTGGAGATGTCGCTCGTCGTGGCACCCCATGAGTGCCGCCGGCTGAAGGTGGAGGTGACCGTCCCCGACGATCTGGAGACGGGCGAGGGTTTCGATGCGGGCTTTGCGCTCACGCGTCGGGGCTATGTGAATTGGTTTAACGGAAAGCCTCACCGTGTGGAGGTGTTGTAGGATATGATAGAACAGTTTTTGAAATTCTGTGTCGTGGGCGGCTCGGGAGTCTTTGTCGACTTTGGCGTGACCTACTTTTTCAAGGAGGCCGTCCGGCTCAACAAATACATTTCCAATTCGCTGGGCTTCCTCTGCGCGGCATCGACCAACTATGTGCTCAATCGGGTGTGGACGTTCGAGAACACCGACCCCCACATCACGGCGCAATACATGAGGTTTCTGGGCATTGCGGCCATCGGTCTGGCCATCAACAACGCCACCATCTACCTGCTCCACGAGAAGTGGCATCTGAACTTCTATCTGGCCAAGTTGTGTGCCATCGGAGTGGTGACGTTCTGGAATTTCTTCATGAACTACTTTTTCAATTTCAAGTAGCGCGTCCCGTCCGTAGCGTGTGACAAAAAAGGACTCTGCCTCGAAAGGCAGAGTCCTTTTTTAGGTTCATGGGGGGCGGTTATTTGCGTCCCCTGATGGTGCGGAACGGGAGTTTCATCACGCCGAAGAAGGCCTCGCGGAAGATGCCGCCGCTCATCTTCGACACACCCTCCTGACGGTCGACGAAGACAATCGACTCTTCATGTACCTTGAGTCCGAGTCGCCAGGCGGTGTATTTCATCTCCACCTGGAAGCCGTAGCCCTTCATTCTCACATGGTCGAGGTCGATGGTCTCCAACGCCTTGCGCGAGTAGCAGACGAATCCTGCAGTGGCGTCGTGAACGGGCATTCGGGTGACGCATCTCACATATTTTGAGGCGAAGTACGACATCAGCAGGCGCGACATGGGCCAGTTGACCACATTGACCCCCTTCACATAGCGCGAACCCACGACCACATCGTTGCCCTGACGTGCGGCGGCAAAGAGTCGCAGCAGGTCGTCGGGATTGTGGGAGAAGTCGCAGTCCATTTCGCACATGAAGTCGAAACCCTGTTCCAGACCCCATTTGAATCCGGTGAGATATGCCGTGCCGAGACCCAGTTTTCCGCTGCGTTCGAGCAGGTGGAGGGTCGAGGGGTACTTCTTCTGCCGCTCCTTGACGATGGCGGCCGTGCCGTCGGGCGAACCGTCGTCGATAATCAGCAGTTCGAAGTTCTCGGGCAGCGAGAAGACCTTGTCAATCATTTTCGAGATGTTCTCCTTCTCGTTGTAGGTCGGTATAATGACTAAGTTACGCATATCAGATTCGTTTTGTTACTCAACAAAGATACAAATTTATTTTACAATTTGTCGTTTTTGTGCGGGTATATTTCCGATTTTGAGGGGTATCAGAGAGGGTGATGGCCGACGGCGGCGGGGCGGGTCGGCCGTGGCTGATGTTGCAGACAGGGAGTGCGGAACTTCCTCCACGCGCCCCGAATGGGAACATGCCGCCGTGAAAATCCGTCTGACGGGGGTGCACTCCGCATGTCGGAACCGTTCTTTGAGGCAGGGAGTGGCAGAAGATGTTGCCGTCGTAAAATTACGCTTCCGAGATGAACAAAAGCGTGAAAAAAAGAGTATATTTGTCCAATAAACCCAAGAAGATATGTCAATCGTCATAAGAGAAGCAAGAGCGGTGGACGACCGCCTGGTGGAGGCTGTCGACCGCCTTCTGCCGCAACTGTCGCCGCGTTTGGAGAAGGCCGATGTGCGGCAGTTGTCGCGCCTGGTGGCCGATCCTTCGTCACGGTTGCTCGTGGCCGAGGAGCAGGGGCGTGTGGTCGGCATGCTGAGTCTGGTGTGGTACGACGTGCCGTCGGGCCGCAAGGGCTGGGTGGAGGACGTGGTCACCGACGCGGCGGTACGCGGCCGCGGTGTGGGACGCCAGCTGGTGCGGCGTGCCGTGGAGCTGGCGGCCGAAAACGGTGTGGGGAAACTCATGCTCACCTCGTCGGCCCACCGTGTGGCGGCGCACGCACTCTATCGTTCCGAAAATTTCGAAGTGGCCGACACGACGTTGTTTGCCCGTAAAATTCAATAAGTGATGAGAAGAATAGTTAAAATTTCAGCCATCGTTGTGGTTTCAATTTTGGCTGTTGCACTGGTGCTGCCCTCGCTCATGAGCGGCACGGTGGCCGACATTGTCCGTCGTGAGGCCGGCACTCTGTTGAAGGCCCGTCTCGACTTCCGGAAACTCGACATCAGCCTGCTGCGGCACTTCCCCAACGCTTCGGTGGAAATCACCGGCCTGCAGCTGGTGGGCGAAGCGCCTTTCGAGGGGGATACCATCGTGGCGGCCGACCGCATTTCGGTGGTGGTCAGCCCCCTGTCGTTGTTCTCCGACGAGGGTTTCGAGGTGACCAAGGTACTGCTGTCGGCCCCCCGTGTCAATGCCCGCAAGTTGGGCGACGGTGCCGTGAACTGGGACGTGATGCGGACTGTGGAGACCGCCCCCGAGGAGGAGGCTGCCCCCGTGAAGGAGGAGGACGGTGAGTCGTCGTTCCGCCTGCGGATTGAGGAGTTCCGCATCTCCGATGCCGCAATCGCCTTCCGCGACGACTCGTCGCATGTGGCGTTCCGCACCGCACCCCTGTCGTTGCGGCTTCGGGGCGACATGTCGGCCGAGAAGACGGGACTCGACCTGCGCCTTACGGCCGGGAAGACGAGTCTCGAGTCGGGCGGTGTGCCGCTCCTGAGCGATGTGAACCTCGATTTGGAGGCCGACATCGCGGCCGACTTCGTGCAGCGTCGCTTCTCTTTCAACGAGAACCGCCTGCGCATGAATGCCGTGGAGCTGCGTCTCGACGGTTGGGCGGCCATGACCGACCGCGGTTGGGACATGGACGTGAAGGCCGGCTGCGAACATGTGATGTTCAAGGAGCTGCTCTCGCTGCTTCCGGCCTTCTATACCCGTGACTTCAAGGAGTTGTCGGCAGCGGGCGAACTGTCGTTGTCGCTCATGGCCCGGGGCGAGATGTATGGCCGTCAGTTGCCGGCCTTCGAGTTGCTGGCCGGTATCAGAGACGGCAGTTTCCGCTATTCGTCGCTGCCGCGTGCGGTGTCGGATATCCAGCTGGACTTCAGGGTGACCAACCCCGGAGGAGTGATGGACAGCACGGTGGTCGACCTCAGACGCTTCTCGCTGCGTATGGGCGGCAATGCGCTGTCGGCGGCCTGCTACGCCACCAATCTGGCCAGCGACCCCTATGTGAAATTCTCGACCGACGGCCGTCTCGATCTGGGTATGGTGCGCGAGGTCTATCCGCTGGAGGAGGGGACCGAGCTGGGCGGTGTCATCTCGGCCGACATCGCCCTGTCGGGCAATCTCTCGGCCGTGGAGAAGGGGGCTTATGACCGTCTGTCGGGCGGTGGCAGCTTCGTGGTCGAGAAGCTGGGTGTCTCGCTGCCGACGCTGCCCGATGTCGAGGTGCGCCGCGCCGCCGCAAGCATCACGCCTTCGGCCATGACGCTCGGCGAACTCGACCTCCATATCGGCCGCAGCGACATTGCGGCCAACGGCCGGATTGTGGGCTATCTGGGCTACCTGCTGCGACAGGAGGAACTCTCCGGAAGACTCTTCGTGAAATCGCAGCTGCTCGACTTCAACGAAATCATGAACACGCTGCCCCACGAGGAGACCGCCCCCGGGGAAGAGGACGACGGGGCGGCCGTGGAGGAGACCGTTCCTTCGGGCGAGGTCACTCCGCTGCGTGTTCCCGAAAATATGGACCTCTCGCTCAATACCGACATCGGCAAGGTACGTCTGGGCAAGATGGAGATGGACCGCATCAGTGGCAATGTGAGAATCCATGACGGAGTGTTGTCGCTCGACAACCTCTCGATGCGTCTTTTCGACGGCGAGGCCGTGGCCTCGGGTCTCTACTCTACGGCGGAAGACGCCCTGCGTCCGTCGCTCAAGCTCTCGCTGCGCTTCACCGATGCGTCGTTTGCCAAGACCTTCGAACAGCTGGAGATGGTGCAGAAGATGGTGCCGGTGTTTGCCAAGACCGGCGGCAACTACTCGCTGGGCATGGAGATGTCGGCGAGTCTCAACCGTCAGATGTCGCCCGACGTGATGTCGGTGAATGCCGTGGGCGGTATTCGCTCCAGGAACATCGAACTGCAACACCTCGAGGTGTTCGACAAGCTGGCCACGCTGCTCAACAACGAGAGCCTGCGCCGTATCGAGGCACGTGATGTGGCCATCGACTTCGCCATTCGCAACGGACGTGTCTACACCGAACCCTTCGACCTGCGTATGGGCGGTGTCAACCTCAATCTCTCCGGCTCGACGGGTCTCGACCAGAGCATCGACTATGTGGCTAAAGTCAAACTGCCTAATGCGGGTGCCAAGGGGGTGTTGCAGAATGTCAACGTGCTGATTGGCGGCACCTTTTCCTCGCCCAAGATTTCGGTGGGGGTCAAGGAGGCCGCACAGGAGGCGGTGAAGAACATCATCGAGGAGCAGATTGGCAGCATGATTGGCGACAAGACGCTCCCGAAGCATTCCGAGCAGCTGATGGAGGAGGCGCGCCGCAACGGTGCGCAGCTCATCGAGAAGGCCAAGCAGCAGCGCGACAGATTGGTGGCAGAGGCTGCCAAGAAGGGCAAGTTGGCCGAGCTGGCCGCACGCAAGGCCGGTGACAAGCTGGTGGAGGAGGCCGAGCGTCAGGCACAGCGGCTGGTCGACAGGGCGGCCGACAATGTGGCCAGGGATTCGGCGCAGGGAGCTGCCGCGCAGACCGACACGCCGACCGATAAATAGGGCGAAATGCCCGCCGAAACCAAAAGGCCGGACTTCCATCGGAGGTCCGGCCTTTTTCGTATATCGGGGTGGGATTAGTGAATCAGATACCAGATGTAGCCCACATAGAGCAGGAGCATGATGCCGCCCTCCACACGGTCGAGCTCCCGTTTGCGGAAGGTGAACGCCGACACGAAGAGCAGCAGCGAACCCAGCACCACGGTCATGATGTCGACGAGGGTGATGCCGCCCATGGTCAGTGGCTGTATGGTGGAGCAGATACCCAGAATGAGGAGGATATTGGCGATGTTGGAGCCGATGACGTTACCCAGCGCCATGTCGGCCTTGCCCTTCATGAGCGAGACCACCGACGAGGCCAGCTCGGGCAGTGAGGTGCCTCCGGCCACCAGGGTGATGGCAATCACCGAGTCGCTCACACCCAGTGTCTTGGCGATGGCGGTGGCGTGGGCCAGGAAGAGGTCGCCGCCGTAGATGAGACCGAAGAGACCGCCTGCAATCATCACGGCGGCCAGCCACATGGCCACGGGTTTCTTCTTCTCTTCCCGCTCTTCGGCTTCGGCCACGGCGCGTGGGGTCTGACGTATGGTGTACCACATCACCAGACCGTAGAGCAGCAGCATGGCGATACCCTCCACACGCGAGATGTGGTCGATGTCGGCCAGATGGAGGTACTTGTCCGACACGCAGAAGAGCAGCAGCAGCGACACCGCCATGAGAATGGGAATGTCGCGGCGGATATTCGATGCGGTGAGCCGCAGGGGGCGTATCAGGGCGCAGATGCCCAAGATGACGAATACGTTGAAGGCGTTGGAACCTACCACATTGCCGATGGCGATGCTGCTGTTGCCCTCAATCGACGAGAGGGTCGACACCACCAGCTCGGGGGTCGAGGTGCCGACTGCCACAATGGTCAGTCCGATGATGAATTCCGGCACGCGGAAGCGTTCGGCAACGGCGGCCGAACCGTCGGTCAGGAAATTCGCGCCGATGAGAATCATCGCCAGACCGACAATCAAAAGTAAAATGTCCATATTGTTTGTTTGATGTGTTTAGGCTAAGAGAATCAGACTCACGGCCATGACGGCCATGCCGGTCACCACGCCGAAGATGGCGGTGTGTGCCTCGCCGTACTCGCGTGCGGCGGGCAGGAGTTCGTCTATCGAGATGAAGACCATGATGCCGGCCACTGCGGCCAGGATACAGCCCATGAGCGTCTCCGACATGAAGGGCATGAGCAGGAGGTAGGCCAGCACGGCACCCACCGGCTCGGCCAGACCCGAGAGCAGCGAGTAGAAGAAGGCCTTGCGGCGGTCGCCCGTGGCATAATATATAGGAATCGACACGGCGATGCCTTCGGGAATGTTGTGAATGGCGATGGCCACGGCGATGGCCACACCCAGTGCCGTGTTGTCGACCGCCGAGGCAAAGGTGGCGATGCCTTCGGGGAAGTTGTGAATGGCGATGGCCACGGCCGTGAGCAGTCCCATGCGCATGAGTGCCGGCCGGTGGTGGGGGGTGTCCATCTCCTCCACGCTGTGTGCCTCGTGGGGGTTTTCGAACGAGGGGACGAGTGCGTCGATAAGCCCGATGAGCAGAATGCCGGCGAAGAAGCAGGCCACGGTGATGACTGCCCCCGAACGGTCGCCCCATGCGGAGGAGAGTGCCGTCTGGGCTTCGTGGAACAGCTCCACGAACGAGACATAGACCATCACGCCGCCCGACAGACCGAGCGAGAACGACAGCAGACGTTTGTTGGTGCGTTTGGCGAAGAAGGCGATGGCGCTGCCGATGCCTGTGGCCAGACCTGCACCGAGTGTGAGCAGCAGGGCCCATTGAATATTCTGTTCCATTGTCTTGGTTCGGAGTTGGAATGTGGTAAAACGCTTGGGCGGAAATCCGAGGTGCGGCGTCCGCGGAAAAGCAGGGTCAAAGTTATGGGTTTATTTTTGTTCGCGCAATAGTGTATTTTAGGCATATCTGTCGGTGGAGAAATTTTGAACCGAAAGAGTTGCAAAATAGGGCGTTGGGGGGCGCGAAAAGAAAAAATGATGATGATTTGTTGAAAAAATACATCAAAGTTTTTGCAATGGCAGTGAAAATAAACTACCTTTGCGGCATAAATATGTACGATATATTGACACCGCATCTCATGAACTGTAAGCCTCAAAATATATCCTCTGTTTCACGTCGTTGGCAGAATTATTGGTCGGGTTTCGTTTCTCCGATGCAATCGGTGTTTTCATTTAATTAGGGTAGCTGTTATAGTTGCCCTATTTTTTTTAGGCAGTAAGATATGAAAACCTATTACATCAACGCTGAGATTTTCCGCGGCGACCACTTCGAAAAAGGGGTGCTGGCCGTTGAGGACGGCCGCTTTGTCGAGCCCGGAACACCGGTCGGCGACGAGCGTGTGGTCGACCTCGAAGGACTGACCCTCCTGCCCGGTCTGGTCGATGTGCATGTGCATTTCCGCGAGCCCGGTTTCACGGAGAAGGAGACCATTCTCTCCGGTAGCCGCGCGGCCGCCCACGGCGGTTATACCACCGTATGCACCATGCCCAACCTCAATCCCGCACCCGATGCTCCCGAAACCCTCGAACGACAGTTGGAGCCTATCTGCCGCGATGCCGTGGTGAGGGTCGTTCCCTACGGCTGCATCACCAGGGGACAGAAGGGCTGCGGTGAACTGGTCGACTATCCGGCTATTGCCGCACAGGTGGTCGGCTTCTCCGATGACGGCCGCGGTGTGCAGGAGGAGAGCCTTATGGAGGAGGCCATGCGGCGTGTGGCTGCTACGGGCAAGGCCGTGGTGGCACACTGCGAGGTCAACGACCTGCTCCGTGGCGGATATATCCACGACGGTGTCTACTGCCGCGAGCATGGCCACAAGGGCATCTGCTCGGAGAGCGAGTGGCAGCAGGTCGAGCGCGATATCCGTCTGGCGGAGAAGACCGGCTGTCAGTACCATGTGTGCCATGTGTCGACCAGGGAGAGCGTCGAACTGGTGCGTCAGGCCAAGGCACGCGGTCTGAAGGTGAGCTGCGAGACGGCTCCCCACTACCTGCTGCTCACGGAGAACGACCTGCAGGAGGACGGACGTTTCAAGATGAACCCGCCCCTGCGCTCGGTCGAGGACAATCTGGCACTCATCAACGGCATCATCGACGGCACCATCGAAGTTATCGCCACCGACCATGCGCCCCACACCGCCGAGCAGAAATCGCGCGGCCTGCAGGGCAGCGCCATGGGTATCGTGGGGCTGGAGTGTGCCTTCGCCCTGCTCTACACCTATATGGTCAAGCGCGGCGTCATCTCGCTCGAGAAACTCGTCGAGCTGATGTCGGTCAACCCCTCGCGTCTGTTCTCGCTGGGCGAGGGACTCCGTGTGGGTGCAGCGGCCGACTTCACGGTCATGGACCTCAATGCCGAGTCGGAAATCGATCCCTCCCACTTCCTCTCCATGGGACGCTCCACGCCGTTTGCCGGCTGGAAGGTCTCTTCGAAAACCATGCTGACGGTGGTCGGCGGAAATATAGCATATAAAGACGAACAAATGCAAATCATAAAATAAGGATGAAACCCTACACAAAGAAAATTGTTTTGGAAAACGGCCGCGAGTTCTACGGTTACGGCTTCGGCGCCTCCAAGGAGACCATCAACGAACTGGTGTTCAATACCTCGGTGGTGGGATATCAGGAGATTATGTCGGACCGCACCTACACGGGCCAGATGGTGGTGATGACCTATCCCCTGATCGGCAACTACGGTATGGCCGACGAGGACTACGAGACCAAGACCCCCTCAATCGGCGGCATGATTGTGAGAGAGTACAACGACACTCCCTCCAACTTCCGCTATACGAAGACCCTCAATGAGGTGTTCGAGGAGTACAACATTCCCGGAATCTGGGGTGTCGACACCCGTGCCATCACCCGCATCATTCGTGACGAGGGTACCCAGAAGGTAATCCTTACCGATGCGGAGACTCCCACCGCCGAGGCGCTGGAGAAGCTCCGCCGCTATGAGCTGCCCCGCAATCTGGTCGAGACGGTCAGCTGCAAGAAGAGATGGATGTCGCGTGTGCCGAACCACACCTACGATGTGGTGGCCGTCGACTGCGGCATCAAGACCAACATCGTGCGTCAGCTCAACCGTGAAGGTTGCAACGTCACGGTGGTTCCCTTCAACTCCACTGTTGAGGAAATCATGGCCTTCCGTCCCGACGGTATCCTCATCTCCAACGGCCCGGGCAACCCCGAGGACGTACAGCCCGTGGTGGAGCTGGTCAAGGAGCTGCGCGGTAAGCTGCCCATCTTCGGTGTGGGCATCGGCCACCAGATTGTGGCACTGGCCTACGGTGCCAAGAGCCGCAAGATGAAGTTCGGTCACAGAGGCTGCAACCAGCCGGTGAAGAACCTCGAGACCGGCCGCATCGACATCACCAACCAGAACCACGGTTATGTCATCGACCTCGACTCGCTGGCGGCCACCGACCTCGAACTGACTCACGTCAATGTCATCGACGGCACGGTCGAGGGTGTGGAGTGCAAGCGCGACATGGTGTTCACCATGCAGTACCACCCCGAGAATGCCGCAGGTCTGCCCAGCAGCAACGATTTGTTTAAGAAGTTTACCAAAAAAATGGAGGAGCATAAAAATGCCTAAGAGACAAGATATTCACAAAGTTATGGTTATCGGCTCTGGCCCGATTGTCATCGGTCAGGCTGCCGAATTCGATTATGCCGGTACACAGGCATGTATGGCACTGCGCGAGGAGGGTTACGAAGTGGTGTTGGTCAATTCCAACCCCGCGACCATCATGACCGACACGCACATCGCCGACAAGGTCTACATGGAGCCGCTGACGCTGGAGTATGTGGCCAAGATTATCCGCCACGAGCGTCCCGATGCCATCGTTCCGGGTCTGGGCGGCCAGACGGGTCTGAACCTGGCCGTGCAGCTGGCCAAGAAGGGTATCTTGCAGGAGTGCTCGGTGGAGATTCTCGGCACCTCGTTCGAGTCCATCGAGAGAGCCGAGGACCGCGAGCTGTTCAAGGAGCTGTGTCTGTCGCTCGGTGAGCCTGTTCTGCCTTCGGAGGTGGCCTCCTCGATTGAGGAGTCGGTGAAGATTGCCGAGAAAATCGGCTATCCCGTGGTGCTGCGTCCGGCCTTCACACTCGGCGGTACGGGCGGCGGTTTTGCCGACAACGAGGAGGAACTGCGCGACATGATGCGCAACGCCCTGTCGCTCTCGCCCGTACATCAGGTGCTCATCGAGAAGAGCATCAAGGGCTACAAGGAGATTGAGTTCGAGGTCATGCGCGACAAGAACGACACGGCGATTGCCATCTGCAGCATGGAGAACGTCGACCCCGTGGGTATCCACACCGGTGACTCCATCGTGGTGGCTCCCAGCCAGACGCTCACCAACCGCGAGTACCAGATGCTGCGCGACTCAGCCCTGCGTCTGATTCGCGAGCTGAAAATCGAGGGCGGTTGCAATGTGCAGTTCGCACTCGACCCCCTCTCGTTCAAATACTACCTCATCGAGGTGAACCCCCGCGTGTCGCGTTCGTCGGCTCTGGCGTCGAAGGCTTCGGGCTTCCCCATCGCACGTGTGACGGCCAAGATTGCCGTGGGTCTCACGCTCGACGAGATTCGTCTGGCCAGCGTTCCGGCCAGCTTCGAGCCTTCGCTGGACTACATTGTCACCAAGGTGGCACGCTTCCCCTTCGACAAGTTCTCCGACGCGAGCAACAAACTCGGTACCCAGATGCAGGCTACCGGTGAGGTGATGTCGATCGGCCGCACCTTCGAGGAGTCGCTGCTCAAGGCCGTGCGCTCGCTGGAGACCGGCACCTGCCACATCTACAACAAGAAATTCGACAACTGGTCGAACGACGACCTGTTGACCTATATCAAGAACGGTACCGACGACCGCATCTACGCCATTGCACAGCTTATCCGCAACCATGTGGACCTGATGCTGATTTACAACAACACCAAAATCGACATGTTCTTCCTCGAGAAGTTCAAGAACATCGTCGAGTTCGAGAACGTGGTGAAGGAGAATCCCATGAACCTCGAGGTGCTGAAGGAGGCCAAGCGCATGGGCTTCAGCGACAAGTTCATCGGCCAGCTGTGGGGCGTTGCCGAGCTGGACATGTACCGTTTGAGAGACAAGAACGGCATCTTCCCCGTCTACAAGATGATTGACACCTGCGCCGGCGAGTTCTCGACCTATGTTCCCTACTTCTACTCGACCTACGAGGACGAGAATGAGTCGGTCATCAGCGACAAGGAGAAAATCGTCGTGCTGGGTTCGGGTCCTATCCGTATCGGTCAGGGTGTGGAGTTCGACTACTCGACCGTCCACGCCATCTGGTCGATTCGCGAGGCGGGCTACGAGGCCATCATCATCAACAACAACCCCGAGACCGTGTCGACCGACTACACCACCAGCGACAAGCTCTACTTCGAGCCGCTGATGGTCGAGGACGTGATGAATGTTATCCGCATGGAGAAACCCAAGGCGGTGGTGGTATCGCTCGGCGGTCAGACCGCCATCAACCTGGCAGACCCCCTCGCCGAGCTGGGTGTGCCCATCATCGGTACCGACTGTGAGGCGATTCGCAACGCCGAGGACCGCGGTTGTTTCGAGAAAATCATGGAGGAGCTGGGCATTCCCCAGCCCGAGGCCGAGGCCGTGACCGACATCGAGGCCGGTGTACGCGCCGCAGCACGCATCGGCTATCCCGTGCTGGTTCGTCCGAGCTATGTGCTGGGCGGCCGCGCCATGCAGATTGTCTCCAACGAGGAGCGTCTGCGCCACTACCTGCAGACCGCCGTGGAGCTCAACGCCGACCAGCCCGTATTGGTCGACCGCTACATCATGGGTAAGGAGCTGGAGGTAGATGCCATCTGCGACGGCGAGAACGTGTTTATCCCCGGTATCATGGAGCACGTCGAGCGCACGGGTATCCACTCGGGTGACTCGATCAGCGTATATCCCACCTTCAGCGTATCGCAGGCGGCCAAGGACAAGATTATCGACTACACCGTGAAGCTGGGTATGAGAATCGGTATCCGCGGTCTCTACAATATCCAGTTCATTCTCGACAAGAACGACGATGTCTATGTCATCGAGGTGAACCCCCGTTCGTCGCGTACGGTTCCCTTCCTCTCGAAGTCGACCAATGTGCCGATGGCTCACATCGCCACTCAGGTCATTCTGGGCAAGAAGCTCCGCGAGCTGGGCATCACCGAGGTCTACGGCAAGGAGAAGGAGCGCTGGTATGTCAAGGCACCGGCCTTCTCGTTCTCGAAGATTCACGGCATGGATTCCTACCTCTCGCCCGAGATGAAGTCGACGGGTGAGGCCATCGGCTACGACGACAAACTCACCCGCGCCCTCTACAAGGCATTGCAGGCTACGGGCATGAACGTGTCGAACTACGGCACGATTCTGGTGACCATCGCCGACAAGGACAAGGAGGAGGCACTGCCGCTGGTACGCCGCTTCTACGAGCTGGGCTTCAACATCGAGGCCACGACCGGTACGGCCAACTTCCTGCGCGAGCACGGTATCCGTACCCGTACCCGCAAGAAGTTGAGCGAGGGCAGCACCGACATTCTCGATGCTCTGCGTCAGGGACATGTCAGCTACGTGATAAACACCATCGACATCAACCAGCACAACACCCGTCTGGACGGTTACGAGATTCGCCGCACGGCGGTCGAGAACAACGTGACGGTGTTCACCGCACTCGAGACCGTGAAGGTGCTGCTCGATGTTTTGGAGGAGATTACCCTCCGTGTATCGACCATTGACGCAAAATAATGTATAAGAACGATATTTATAAAATAGCAAGCAACGAACGACTGACTGATTCCGTGTGGCGCATGGTTCTGGAGGGAGACACCCGCTGGATCGTGCGTCCGGGACAGTTCGTCAACATCGCGCTCGAGGGCAAGTACCTGCGTCGCCCCATCTCGGTGTCGGACTACGACCAGAAGAGTATTACCTTAATATATAAGGTGGTGGGCGAGGGTACCGAGCAGATGAGCCGCATGCACGAGGGACAGACCCTCGACCTGCTCACCGGTCTGGGCAACGGTTTCTGGTTGACCGACAAGTGCCGCAAGGCGCTCCTGGTGGGTGGCGGTGTCGGTGTGCCTCCGCTCTACAATCTGGCCAGGACGCTGCTGGCATCGGGCCGCGAGGTGAGCGTGGTGCTGGGCTTCAACACCCGTGACGAGGTGTTCTACGAGGAGGAGTTCCGCCGTCTGGGCTGCCGTGTCGAGGTGTCGACCGTCGACGGCTCCTATGGGGTGAAGGGCTTTGTGACCACCGCCATCAAGGAGAAGGCCTTGGACTTCGACTACTTCTACTCATGCGGTCCCCTGCCCATGCTCAAGGCACTGTCCGACGCCGTGGAGCAGGACGGCCAGCTCTCTTTCGAGGAGCGTATGGGCTGCGGTTTCGGCGCATGTATGGGCTGTTCGTGTAAAACCAAATACGGCAACAAACGCATCTGCAAGGACGGACCCGTATTGGAGAAAGGAGAGGTAATATGGTAGACACTTCGGTTGTGTTGAGCGGTGTGAAGCTCGACAATCCTGTTATTCCGGCCAGCGGTACGTTCGGCTACGGCAACGAGTTCAAGGACTTCTACGACATCAACATTCTGGGTTCGTTCTCCTTCAAGGGAACCACGCGTGACGCCCGCTTCGGCAACCCCACACCCCGTATCGCGGAGTGTACCGCGGGCATGATTAACGCCGTGGGACTCCAGAATCCGGGCATCGACGCCGTGATTGCGGAGGAGTTGCCCCGTCTGAAGACCTTCTTCCACAAGCCGGTGATTGCCAACATCTCGGGTTTCTCGGTCGAGGAGTACGCCTACTGCTGCGAACGCATCGACAAGGAGGAGCAGGTGGGTATCATCGAGGTCAACGTGTCGTGTCCCAACGTGCGTCACGGCGGCATGTCGTTCGGCACCTGCCCCGAGGCGGCCGCCGAGGTGACCCGCGCTGTGAAGGCCGTGACTACGAAACCCGTCTACATCAAACTCTCGCCCAACGTGACCGACATCGTGTCGATTGCCCGGGCGTGTGAGGAGGCCGGTGCCGACGGTCTGTGTCTGATCAACACCATGCTGGGCATGAGGGTCGACATGAAGCGCCGCTGTCCGGTCATCGCCAACACCATGGGCGGTTTCTCGGGTGCGGCCATCTTCCCCGTGGCAGTGAGAATGGTCTATCAGGTGGCCAAGGCGTGCAGTATCCCCGTCATCGGTTGCGGTGGTGTGCAGTCGGCCAAAGACGTCATCGAGATGATGATGGCCGGAGCTACGGCCGTGGAGGTGGGTGCCGCCAATCTGGTGAACCCCTATGCCTCGAAAATCATCGTCGAGGAGCTGCCTGTCGAGATGGAAAAACTCGGTATCGACAGGTTGAGCGACATTATCGGAGTGGTGGAGTAGCGCGCTGCTCCGCCCCGAGGTTACGAATGCTTTAAAACACTAAGACGATGAATACAAGATTTCTCAGAGGGTGGTTCATGTTCCTCCTGGCGCTGACCGGCGTACTGGTCATCGCGTTCGATGCTTGGAGCAAACGGCATTTCTATGTTTGGGATTTCCTCTATCTGGCAGGATATCTCCCCTTTGTGGTGGCGTGGTTCCGCCGTTCGAAGAAGGAGGAGGACGAGCGCTGGACGAAGATACTCTGCGGAGCATTGGTGACCTTGATGGTGTCCACTGTGGTGAAGAACCTGTGGACGCTTTAAGTCAAAATCTATAAAAAACAAGAAGAGATGAAACACGATGTGATTATAGCCTGCGACTTCAAGTCAGCAGAAGATACATTCAAGTTCCTTGATCTGTTCAAGGACGAGGAGCGCAAGCCCTTTTTGAAAATCGGCATGGAGCTGTTCTATGCCGAGGGTCCCTCGATTGTGAAGGAAATCAAGCGCCGCGGCCACAAGATTTTCCTCGACCTCAAGTTGCACGACATTCCCAACACGGTGAAGAAGGCCATGATGGTCCTCTCGCGTTTGGATGTCGACATGTGTAATGTCCACGCCGCCGGTACCATCGACATGATGCGTGCGGCACTGGAGGGTCTGACCCGCGAGGACGGCACACGTCCCCTGCTTATTGCCGTGACACAGCTTACGTCGACCAGCGAGGAGCGCATGCGCAACGAACTGCTCATCGACGCCTCGATCAACGACACCATCGTCAAGTATGCGCAGAATACCCGCGAGGCAGGTCTCGACGGTGTGGTCTGCTCGCCCCTGGAGGCCGGCATGGTGCATGAGGCCTGCGGACGCGAGTTCCTGACCATCACCCCCGGTGTGCGTTTCGCCGACGGTGCGGTGGGCGATCAGGTGAGAGTCACCACTCCCGCCCGTGCGCGTGAGATTGGTTCCGACTTCATCGTCGTGGGCCGTCCCGTCACCCAGGCCGAGGATCCCGTTGCGGCATACCGCCGTTGCGTGAAGGAGTTCCTGGGCGAGTAACCGCCTCGGAAAGGAGGGCTTCCGCCCGTGGGGGAGGGAGTCGTCACGATATTGGAGAATAACAGTTTTCAGGTATAATAAAATGAATAACATGGAAAGAGAAATAGCTAAAGACCTGCTGTCAATCGGTGCAGTGTTCTTGCGTCCCGAAGAGCCGTTCACATGGGCAAGCGGTATCAAAAGCCCTATCTATTGCGACAACCGTCTTACGCTGTCGGCCGTTGAGGTGCGCAAGCACGTCGAGGCCGGTCTGGCCGAGGTGGTACGCACCAAGTTCCCCGAGGCCGAGGTGCTGATGGGTACATCGACCGCCGGCATCGCCCACGCGGCCATCACCGCCACGATTCTCGACCTGCCGATGGGTTACGTACGTTCGGGTTCGAAGGACCACGGCCGTCAGAACCGTATCGAGGGCAAACTGGAGAAGGGTCAGAAGGTAGTGGTTATCGAGGACCTGATTTCGACCGGCGGTTCGTGCATCGACGTGGTGGAGGCACTGCGCGAGGCCGGAGCCGAGGTGCTGGGTGTGGCTTCGATTTTCACCTACGGCATGCAGAAGGGTCTCGACCGTCTGGCTGCCGCACAGGTGACCAACTACAGCCTCTCGAACCTCGACGCACTCGTTGAGGTGGCTGCCGAGGAGGGTTACATCAAGCAGGAGGACAAGGCCCGCCTGTTGCAGTTCCGCAACAATCCTTCCGACGAGAGCTGGATGAACAAGTAATTTACAATTTTAGAGTAGAATAAGACATTATGCGTCATTTGATTGACCCCACTGACCTCACTGTCAAGGAGATAGATGAGATTTTGGCACTGGCCGAGGATATTATCGCCCACCGCGCGAAATATAGCGAAGCCTTGAAGGGCAAAAAGCTGGCAACGCTTTTCTATGAACCTTCGACACGTACACGTTTGAGCTTTACTTCGGCCATGCTGGAGTTGGGGGGACAGGTTATCGGATTCTCCGATGCCAATTCGTCATCGGCATTCAAGGGTGAGACGGTGGCCGATACCGTGAGAGTGATTCGTTGCTTTGCGGACATCATCGCCATGCGTCACTACAAGGAGGGCGCACCTCTGGTGGCATCGCAGTATGCCGGCATTCCGGTCATCAACGCCGGTGACGGCAGCCACGCGCACCCCACCCAGACACTGACCGACCTGTTGACCATCAAACGCGAGAAGGGCCACTTCGACAACCTGACCATCGGTTTCTGCGGTGACCTGAAGTTCGGACGTACGGTTCACTCGCTCATCAAGGCACTGTCGCGCTACACGGGCATCAAGGTGATTCTCATCTCGCCCGAGGAGCTGCGTCTGCCCGACTACATGCTGCACGAGATGGCGGACAACTCCAATCTGGAGTTCCGCGAGGTGCGCACCATGGAGGAGGTGATGCCCGAGCTGGACGTTCTCTACATGACCCGTGTGCAGAAGGAGCGCTTCCTCGACGACGAGGAGTTCGACCGTGTGAAGGACAGCTTCGTTCTCGACCCCGAGAAGCTGCTCACCGCCAAGAAGGACATGATTATCCTCCACCCCCTGCCGCGTATCAACGAGATTACGCGCTCGGTGGACAACGACCCCCGTGCGGCCTATTTCCGCCAGGTGGAGAATGGCAAGTTCGTGCGCATGGCGCTGATCTATACCCTCATGAAGTGGGCCGACGAGAACAAGCCTTTCGAGCATACCCCCGTCTTCAACGAGGAGTATGTGATGAGCGACGAGTTGAGATGCCCCAACCACAGCTGCATCTCGACCACCGAAGATGTCGACCACATCTTCCGCAAGGGTAGCGATGGCGTCTGCCGCTGCGCATACTGCGAGGCAAAGGCCAAATAGCACACTTTTGTGAAAATGTCAATAACTTGTCAATAGATATTCCGGGTTTATTTTTGTAAATAAATTAAAAAGTGGTACGTTTGTGACATAGTTTTTTATTGCTAAAAATCAGTGCAGTTGACATTCATCGGACACATATCTCGCGTGAAATCGGACACCGGAGGAACTCATTTATCCGCGTGCCGTTGTTCGCAGGCACATGCGATGATGGAGTATGCCGTGTATCGTCACCGATATTACGGGCATGTCAGACGCGCGCACATCTCACAGCAGACTGCATACGGAATACTTATATAGTAATGGAACCGCTATAACTTGAAATGTTGTGGCGGTTTCTGTTTTTTTTTGTCGCAGAATGTGGGAATTTTGATTAACTTTAGAGGCGATAAACCAAACCTGAGCAAACGATTTAAAATCTTATAAAGAATTAAACAATGAAAGTAGGTGTCATAATGGGTTCGATCAGCGATTACGAAGTGATGTCGGACGCAGTGAAAACATTGGAAGAGTTCGGAGTGGACTTCGAGAAACGTGTGGTGAGCGCACACCGTACACCCGATTTGTTGTGTGAGTATGCCAAGACCGCCAAGGAGCGCGGACTGGGTGTCATCATCGCCGGTGCAGGCGGTGCCGCACATCTGCCGGGTATGGTGGCTTCGATGACCACACTGCCTGTGGTGGGTGTTCCCGTGAAGTCGAGAGCCCTGAACGGCCTTGACTCCCTGCTTTCGATTGTGCAGATGCCGGGCGGTGTCCCCGTGGCCACCACCGCCATCAACGGTGCCAAAAACGCCGCACTGATTGCCGTCTCGATTCTGGCCTTGCAGGACGAGGAGCTGGCCGGCCGACTTGCCGACTTCCGCGCCCGTCAGACCGCCGATGTACTTAAAATCGAATTGTGATGAAGAAGATTGGTATCATAGGCGGCGGCCAGCTGGGACTGATGATTGCCCAGGAGGCACACAAGTTGGGTGTCGGCGTCATCACCCTCGACCCGGGAGCCGACGCTCCGGCCTTCAAGTACAGCGACGAGCATATCGTGGCGGCCTTCGACGACGGAGAGGCTGTGGAGGAGTTGTGTCGCCGCAGCGACGTGGTGACCTACGAGTTCGAGAACGTTCCCGGCGAGATTCTCATTCCGCTGGTCGAGAAATACAACATTCCGCAGGGCTACAAACCCCTCTACGATTCGCAGGACCGCCTGCGCGAGAAGGACAATGCCCGTGACAACGGTTTCCGCACCCCGAAATACAAGGCCGTGGACGACGAGGAGTCGTTGCGCGCGGCGGTGGCCGAAATCGGCATTCCTAGTGTGCTGAAGACCCGCACGTTGGGCTACGACGGCCACGGTCAGCTGGTCATCAAGTCGGAAGAGGACATCGCCCGTGCGGTGGACATGCTCTCCGTGCCCTGTATCCTCGAGGAGTTTATCCGCTTCGATTACGAGGTGAGTCTGGTGATGGTCTCCGACGGCGAGAAAACCGTCACCTTCCCCGTGGGTCGCAATATCCACCGTGACGGTATCCTCGACCTGTGTGTCGTACCCGTGAAGGAGGCCTCCGACGAGCTGTTGCAGCGCATGAAGCAGACCGGCGAAGCCTTCATGAAGGCGTGCGGCTACCGCGGCATTCTGGCCGTGGAGCTGTTCGTCAGAGGCGATGAGTTCTTCTTCAACGAGATGGCGCCCCGTCCCCACAACTCGGGACACTACACCATCGAGGGCTGCACGACCAACCAGTTCCGCGAGCTGGCGCGTTTCCTCTTGGAGATGCCGCTGGAGGAGCCCCGTCTGGTGGCGCCCACCATCATGAAGAATATCCTGGGTCAGGATTTGGAGGCGGCCGAAGCCCTGGAGAAGGAGGGCCGCGACAAGGTCTTTGTCCACCTCTACGGCAAGACCGAGAGCCGTCCCAAACGCAAGATGGGACATGTGACCTTCGTGGGGCTGAACCCCGAAGAGTATGAGGCGGAGTATGCCTCACGATTTGTAAAATAAGTGAACCACATATATTATGAAGAATTACCGCATCTTTGTTGAAAAACTTCCGCGCTTTCAGGTCGAAGCCGAGAGCCTCAGAAGTGAATTGAATGCAAATTTGAGCCTTTCGATTGCGTCATTGCGACTCATCAACGTCTATGACCTGTTCGGATTCTCGGAGGAGCTGTTGGAGAAGAGCCGCTATTCGGTCTTCGGAGAGGTCGTTACCGATACGGTGAACGATACATGTGATTACAAGGGCAGGAAGTTCATCGCCGTGGAGTTCCTCCCCGGTCAGTTCGACCAGAGAGCCGCTTCGGCCGTCGACTGTGTGAAGCTCATCGACCCCTCGGCCGATGTGCGTATCCGTTCGTCGAAGTTGCTGATTTTCGATGACAACATCACCGACGAGGAGCTGAAGAAGATTCGCCACTACTATATCAATGCCGTGGAGTCGCGCGAGAAGGACCTCTCGCAGCTCAGCGACATGGAGCAGGCCGAGGTGAAGCCCGTAGCCGTGCTGGAAGGCTTCACAAAGATGAAGGACGAGGAGTTGGACGCCTATTGCAAGAAGATGGGTCTGGCGATGAACGCCGACGACCTGCGCGAGGTGGTCAACTACTTCAAGCAGGAGGGTCGCGAACCTTTCGAGACCGAACTCCGCATTCTGGATACCTATTGGAGCGACCACTGCCGCCACACTACCTTCACCACCGAGTTGGAGGGCATCACCGTGGAGGATTCGTTCGTGAAGGACGAAATCGAGGATTCGGTGGCCCTCTATCTGAAGATTCGCCGCGAGCTGGGTCGCGAGCACAAGAGCCTCTGTCTGATGGATATGGCCACCATCGGTGCGCGTTATCTGCGTCAGCGCGGCCTGCTCGACGATTTGGAGGTGAGCGACGAGAACAACGCCTGCTCGGTGTTCGTCGACATCGACGTCGACGGCAAGACCGAAAAGTGGCTGCTGCAGTTCAAGAACGAAACCCACAACCACCCCACGGAAATCGAGCCTTTCGGCGGTGCGTCGACCTGTCTGGGCGGTGCCATCCGTGACCCGTTGTCGGGACGAAGCTATGTATATCAGGCCATGCGTGTGACCGGTGCGGGTAACATCTACCACAAGATTGAGGATACGCTGGAGGGCAAGCTCCCCCAGAGTGTCATTTCGAAGAAGGCCGCCGCAGGTTATTCGAGCTACGGCAACCAGATTGGTCTGGCCACCACCCATGTGCGTGAAATCTATCACGACGACTATGTGGCCAAGCGTCTGGAGGTCGGTGCCGTTGTGGGTGCCGTGAAGGCCGAGAACGTGCGCCGCGAGAAGCCCGCGGCCGGCGACAAGATCATCATGCTGGGCGGCCGTACGGGTCGTGACGGCATCGGCGGAGCCACCGGTTCGTCGAAGGAGCACAACGAGAAGTCGTTGGAGTCGTGCGGCAGCGAGGTGCAGAAGGGTAATGCCCCCGAGGAGCGCAAGCTGGAGCGTCTGTTCCGCCGTCCGGAGGTGACCCGTCTGATCAAGAAGTCGAACGACTTCGGTGCGGGCGGTGTGAGTGTGGCCATCGGCGAGCTGGCCGACGGTCTGGACATCTACCTCGACCGCGTGAAGACCAAGTACAGCGGTCTGAACTCCACGGAGCTGGCCATCAGCGAGTCGCAGGAGCGTATGTCGGTGGTCGTTGAGGCCAAGGACGTCGAGGAGTTCATGGGCTACTGCCGTGAGGAGAACATCGAGGCCGTACTGGTGGCCGATGTGACCGACACGGCACGAATGAGAATGTATAACGGAGGAAAGCTGGTCGTAGACCTCAGCCGCGAGTTCATCGACTCGGCAGGTGCCAAGCACTATGCCGAGGCATGTATCGGCAGGGTCGAGGAGCGCAATCCCTTCGTGAGAAATATCGAGGGCGAGACCCTCGCAGAGAAGGTGGAGAACAACCTCAAGGACCGCAACGTGTTGTCGCAGCGCGGCCTTATCGAGATGTTCGACTCCACCATCGGCCGCTCGACGGTGCTGATGCCCTTCGGAGGTCGCACACAGCGCAGCGAGACCCAGGTTTCGGTGCAGAAGCTGCCCGTCGACGGCTACACCGACACGGCCAGCATCATGGCCTTCGGCTACAACCCCTTCATCGCATCGTGGAGTCCCTATCACGGTGCCGCGTATTCGGTGGTTGAGGCCGCCGCGAAGGTCGTTGCCGCAGGTGCGCGCTTCGACAAGATGCGCTACTCCTACCAGGAGTACTTCGAGCGCATGACCCGCGACGCCAAGTCGTGGGGCAAGCCGCTGGGCGCACTGCTCGGCGCGCTGAAGATGCAGGTGGAGCTGGGCCTTCCGTCCATCGGCGGCAAGGACTCGATGTCGGGTACGTTCCAGGACATCAACGTGCCGCCCATGCTGATGGCCTTCGGTATCACCACCGTCGACGCCAACACCGTCATCTCGACTGACTTCAAGGGCGCAGGCCACCACCTCTATCTGGTGCGCCACACCGCCCGTGAGAACTATATGCCCGACACCGCACAGCTCAAGAAGAACTTCTCCTATGTGAGCGGTCTTATCGAGCAGGGCAAGGTGCTGTCGGCCTGGGCCATCGGTTTCGGTGGTGTCGGCGAGGCAGTGGCCAAGATGGCCTTCGGTAATGAAATCGGTGCCGAGATTCACCTGTCGGAGGAGCAGTTGTTCGAGTACGCCTACGGTTCTATCCTTGTGGAGACGGCCGAGACGCTGGATTTCGAGGCTGCGGAACTCGTGGGTGAGACCATCGCCGCCAAGGAACTGGTGGTCAACGGCGAGCATGTCTCGCTCGACACCCTCTACAAGGCCAACACCGAACTCTTCGCCACCGTCTACCGCGACAAGGGCGACAACAAGGCCGAGGTGATGACCGCCGAGGGTGTGGTGCGCAAGTTCACCTATCCCCACGAGGCGGTGGAGACCCCCAAGGTCTACATTCCCGTGTTCCCCGGTACCAACTGCGACTACGACACCGCGAAGGCCTTCCGCAAGGCGGGTGCCGAGGTGGAGATGAGCGTGCTGTGCAACATCGAGGCCGACGATATCCACCGTTCGATTGCCCTGATGAAGGAGCATATCGCCAAGTGTCACATCTTCGTGTTGAGCGGCGGTTTCTCGGCCGGTGACGAGCCGGACGGAAGCGCCAAGTTCATCGTCAACGTGCTGAACAGCGAACCCGTCAAGGAGGAGATTCACGCGCTGATTGACCGCGGCGGTCTGATTCTGGGTATCTGCAACGGTTTCCAGGCTCTCGTGAAGTCGGGTCTGCTGCCTTACGGCCGTCTGGGTATGGTCACCAAGGAGTCGCCCACGCTGTTCCGCAACGACATCAACCGTCACATCTCGCAGATTGTGACCACGCGTGTGGCTTCGGTGGCATCGCCCTGGCTCTCGTCGTTCGAGGTGGGCGACCTCCACTCGATTGCCGTCAGCCACGGTGAGGGTAAGTTCGTGGTCGACCGCGCATTTGCCGAGGAGCTGTTCGCCAACGGCCAGGTAGCCTTCCAGTACGCCGACGCCGAGGGTAATCCCACCGTCGAGGCGCCCTTCAACCCCAACGGTTCGTCATTCGCCATCGAGGGTATCGTGTCGAAGAACGGCCAGATTCTGGGTAAGATGGGCCACACCGAGCGTTGGGAGAACAATCTCTTCAAGAACATTGCCGGCGAGAAGCGCCAGTCGCTCTTTGAGAACGCTGTCAACTATTTCCGCAAGAAATAATTTGAGAATATGAAACTGAGATTCCTTGTCTGTGTGCTGTTGCTGCTGTCGGCGGCATTGCCCTGTCGGGTGTCGGCTCTCGAGCCGTCCGAGGCGGCGAAGTCGCAGCAGGCGCGCACCAGACGCGGCAAGGAATTCGTCGTAAGTGTCCTCTACTGGAACATTCAGAACGGAATGTGGGCCGGTCAGGAGGACGATTACACGGCTTTTGTCGAGTGGGTCAAGGGCAGGAATCCCGATATCTGCATCTGGTGCGAGGCCCAGACCCTCTACAAGACCGGCACCCATTTCGCCGCTTCGGCTGAGGAGCGTTTCCTCCCCGAAGGGTGGGGCAAGCTGGCACGACGCTACGGTCACAAGTATGTGAGCGTGGGGCATAACCGCGACGGCTATCCGCAGGTCATCACTTCGCGTTTCCCGATTCGCGAGGAGGTGAAGCTCAAGGGCGCGGAGCCGGACAGTGTGCTGATGCACGGCGGATTGAAGGCCACCGTCCGACGCAAGGACATGACACTTCATCTGGTCGCGCTCCACACCTTCCCCCACGACTACTCGCCGCTGGCCGCCGACCGTGAAGCCAGCAGCCGCCTCAGAGAGGGTGATGGCTACCGTGTGCGTGAAGTCAAATACATCTGTGACCACACCGTCGGTGAGGACATCGACGCCGGCCGGCACTTCTGGCTCATGGCCGGAGACTTCAATGCCGTGTCGCGCCGCGACAACGAGTTCTACCGTCTGGCGGAGGAGGACAGTGCATTTGCCGTTCACGACTACATCGCCTGCCACACGCCCTACTGCGACGCAATGGCGGACTACTACGCCGGAGAGCTGAAACCCACTCTGGCAGGTGTGCCGCAGCGGATTGATTTTGTCTACTGCACCCAGGCACTCCTCGAACGCATCACGTCCATCGACGTCATCGATGATGAATATACGCATCCGGTGAAGGATGCAACTCCCGATATCGACTTCTTCCGGCCTTCGGACCATCTTCCGATACAGGTGGATTTCGATATGAGCGAAACAGAAGATTAAAGTTCCAAATATCTAATAATTTTTAAAACACCAAACTACCATGAAACAGCTCGAAATGCTCTATGAAGGCAAAGCAAAACAGGTTTTCCGTACCGACGATCCCGACAAGATTATTATCCACTACAAGGACGCCGCTACTGCATTCAACAACATCAAGAAGGCAACCATCGACAACAAGGGTGTGCTGAACAACGCTATTTCGACTATTATTTTCAAGGAGTTGCAGAAGGCCGGTGTGAAGACCCACTACATCGAGACCATCAACGACCGTGACCAGATCTGCCGCAAGGTGAACATCATTCCACTGGAGGTGATCGTTCGTAACGTCATCGCAGGTTCCATGGCACAGCGCCTCGGCATCGAGGAGGGTACCGAACCCGGCAACGTGATTTTCGATATCTGCTACAAGAAGGACGAGCTGGGTGATCCCCTCATCAACGACCACCACGCCGTGGCTCTGGGTGCCGCTACCTACGAGGAGCTGGACGAGATCTACGCCATGACCGCCAAGATCAACGAGGTGTTGAAGGAGATGTTCCTCAAGATGAACATCCGTCTGATCGACTTCAAGATTGAGTTCGGTAAGACCATGGACGGCGAAATCGTTCTGGCCGACGAGGTTTCACCCGACACCTGCCGTCTGTGGGACGTCGACACCAACGAGAAGCTCGACAAGGACCGTTTCCGTCGTGACCTGGGCAAGGTTCGAGAGGCTTACGAGGAGATTCTGTCACGTCTGGAGAAAATTACAAAATAAGCATCTATGAATACAATCACCGACAGAGAGTTGCACGAGGAGTGCGGCGTTTTCGGTGTCTATGGATTGGCTAATGCTTCCACCCTCACTTACTACGGTCTGCACGCGTTGCAGCACCGTGGTCAGGAGGGTTGCGGCATTGTCAGTGTCGATGACGAAGGCAATTTCTGCCGCACCAAGGGTGCCGGTCTGGTCACCGAGGTGTTCAACGAGTCGAACCTCGCTCCGCTGAAGGGCAACATGGCCATCGGTCATGTGCTCTATTCGTCGGGCGGTGTGGGCGGTACGGAGAACGTGCAGCCCCTCCTGTTCCGTCACAATACGGGCGATTTCGCGCTGGCCAACAACGGCAGCATTCTCAACTCGCAGCTCATGCGCGAGTATCTGGAGAAGAAGGGCAGTCTCTTCCACTCGACCACCGACGCCGAGGTGTTGGCTCATCTGATCAAGAAGGAGACCAAATTCCACGACCGTCCGCGTATCTACTCGATTATCGAGGCGCTCAACATGCTGGAGGGTGCGTTCTCTTGTGTCATCATGACCTCCAACCGTATCTACGCCTGCCGTGACAAGTTCGGTTTCCACCCCCTCTCCATCGGCAAGCTGGGCGAGGGTTACATCGTCACCAGCGAGACCTGCGCCCTCGACATTCTGGGTGCGGAGTTCGTGCGTGACATCGAACCGGGCGAGATTGTGACCATCGACGACAAGGGTATCCGCTCGACACTCTATTCGCAGTTCAAGCACTACAACATGTGCTCGATGGAGTACATCTACTTCGCGCGTCCCGACAGCGACATCGAGGGTTGTAATGTGCATGCCTACCGCAAGATGTCGGGCCGACTGCTGTGGGAGGAGGCTCCCGCCGATGCCGACATCGTGGTGGGTGTTCCCGACTCGAGCCTCAGCGCCGCCATGGGCTATGCCGAGGCGAGCGGCCTTCCCTACGAGATGGGTCTCATCAAGAACAAGTATATCGGCCGTACGTTTATCCAGCCCTCGCAGGAGTTGCGCGAGAAGGGTGTGAGAATGAAGCTCTCGGCCGTGAGATCCATCGTCAAGGGCAAGCGTGTGGCACTGATCGACGACTCGATCGTTCGCGGCACCACCTCGTTGCGTATCGTGAAGATGCTGCGCGAGGCCGGAGCCACGGAGGTGCATGTGCGTATCGCCTCGCCCACGATGATTGCACCGTGCTACTACGGTGTCGACACCTCGACGCGCAAGGAGTTGATTTCGGCGCGTATGGACGTCGAAGGAGTACGCAAGGCCATCGGCTGCGACTCGCTGGCCTTCCTCTCGGAGGAGGCACTCTTCAAGGCAGGTAACCGCAAGGAGCTGTGTACGGCATGCTTCACGGGACGTTACCCCACACCCCTCTACAACAACGAGGAGGAGAAATAGAAATTTTTAAATAGAAAAACAACCTTAAACATTAGTTTTATGGCTCAAAGTTATGAGAATGCCGGTGTAAATCTCGAAGCCGGATATGAAGTGGTTCGCCGCATTAAGAAACATGTAGCCTCGACCTCACGTCTGGGTGTCATGGGCAATATCGGTGCTTTTGGCGGTATGTTCGATCTCTCGGCCCTCAAAGTCGAGGAGCCCGTCTTGGTCAGCGGTACCGACGGCGTAGGCACCAAGTTGAAACTGGCGTTTGAGATGGATAAGCACGACACCATCGGTATCGATGCCGTGGCCATGTGTGTGAACGACGTGCTGGCACAGGGTGCCGAGCCGCTGGTGTTCCTCGACTATGTGGCCGTGGGCCGCAACGAACCTCAGAAGATTGAGGCCGTGGTGGCAGGTGTTGCCGAGGGCTGCCGTCAGGCAGGCTGCGCACTGGTGGGCGGCGAGACCGCCGAGATGCCGGGCATGTATACCGAGGGCGAGTACGACATCGCAGGATTTACCGTCGGCGTGGTCGAGAAGAAGAAGCTCATCGACGGCTCGAAGGTCAAGGTGGGCGACGTGCTGGTGGGTATCGCCTCGACAGGCGTTCACTCCAACGGCTTCAGCCTTGTACGCAAGGTGGTGGCCGACAACGCGCTCAACCTTCATGAGGCACTGCCCGAATTGTCGGACAAGCCGCTGGGCGAGGTGCTGCTGACCCCCACCCGTATCTATGTAAAGCAGGTGCTGGAGGTCATTCGCAATGTCGATGTCCACGGTATCTGCCACGTGACGGGCGGCGGTTTCGACGAGAACATTCCCCGTATTCTCCAGAAGGGTCAGGGTATCGAAGTCGAGGAAGGCACATGGGAGATTCTGCCCGTGTTCCGTTTCCTGGAGAAGTATGGCAAGATTCCCCACCGCGAGATGTTCAACATCTTCAACATGGGTGTGGGTATGGTCATCGCCCTCGACGAGAAAGATGCGCAGAAGGCCATCGAGATTCTCGCCGAGCAGGGTGAGAAGGCTTCCGTCATCGGTCGCGTGACCGACACGGAGGGTGTTGTCATTCGCTAAACCATGCACCGGATCGCGGTTTTTGCTTCGGGGGAAGGCTCGAACTTCGAAGCCATAGTCACGGCTGCGGAGCGCGGCGAGCTGGATTGTCGGGTGGTGCTGGTGGTCTGCGACCGCGTGGCCGCCCGTGTGGTGGAGCGTGCCGCCCGCCACGGTGTGGAGTGCTTTGCCTTTTCGGCCGGGGACTACGCCTCGAAGGAGGAGTATGAGGCCGAAATCGTAAGGCGGCTCGATGCCCGGGGTGTGGAGCTGGTCTGTCTGGCCGGCTACATGCGTCTGGTGGGGCGGCGTCTGCTCGAAAGCTACGGGGGACGCATCATCAACCTGCACCCGTCGCTGCTGCCTGCCTTCAAGGGCAGGGACGCCATCGGTCAGGCACTGGACTATGGGGTCAAGGTCTTCGGGGTGTCGATTCACTGGGTCGACAGCTCGCTCGACGGCGGCCGCATCATCGCCCAACGGGCATTTGCCTACGAGGGGAGTGACCGCGGGGAATTGGAGCGGAAAATTCATGAGGCGGAGCATCCGCTTTATGTCGAAACAATAGGTAAAATATTAAACAAAGAGATACAATGAGAGCGCTTATTAGTGTAAGTGATAAAACCGGAGTGGTGGAGTTCGCCAAGGAGCTTCGCGCATTGGGCTGGGAGGTCATTGCTACCGGAGGAACCATGAAGTTGTTGAAGGAGAGCGGTGTCGAGGTCATCGGCATCAGCGAAATCACGGGATTCCCCGAGATTTGTGACGGTCGTGTGAAGACCCTGCACCCCAAGGTGCATGGTGCGCTGCTGGCGCGTCGCGACGATCCCGAGCACCTCAAGGCACTGAAGGAGAACGGCATCGAGTTCATCGACATGGTCTGCGTGAACCTCTATCCCTTCCGTGAGACCATCGCCAAACCCAATGTCGAGATGGCCGATGCCATCGAGAACATCGACATCGGCGGTCCTTCGATGCTGCGTTCGGCCGCCAAGAACTGGGCCGATGTGACGGTGGTGTGCAACCCTTCGGACTACGCACAGATTATCGCCGAAATCAAGGCCGGCGGCAACACCGAGAAGTCGACCCGTCTGCAGCTCTCGGCCAAGGCCTATACCCACACCGCCGAGTACGACATGATGATTGCCACTTACATGCGTGAGCAGGCAGGTTTGGGTGAGAAACTCTTCCTCGAGTTCGACAAGGTGCAGTCGTTGCGCTACGGTGAGAATCCCCACCAGAATGCCACGTTCTACCGCGAGCAGAAGGAGGTTCCCTTCTCGCTGGCCTTCGCCAAGCAGCTGCACGGTAAGGAGCTTTCGTACAACAACATTCAGGACGCCAACGCCGCGCTGAACATCGTCAGAGAGTTCGACGAGCCTTTCTGCGTGGGTCTCAAGCACATGAACCCCTGCGGTGCGGCCATCGGCAAGGACGATGTCGACGCATGGACCAAGGCCTATGAGGCCGACAAGGTGTCGATTTTCGGCGGTATCGTTGCGCTGAACCGTCCCGTGACCCGCGAGACGGCCGAGCTGATGAAGCCCGTGTTCCTGGAAATCATCATGGCGCCCAAGTTCGAGGAGGGCGCTCTGGAGGTGCTTTGCACCAAGAAGAACCTGCGTCTGCTGGAGGTCAACATGTCGCGTGAAGCGGTCGATCCCAAGCAGTATGTGTCGGTCAACGGCGGTCTGCTGGTGCAGGACGTCGACATCAACACCAAGGCCGTGGAGGAGGAGATGTGCGTGACGAAGCGTCGTCCCGAGGCTGCGCAGATGTCGGATCTGAACTTCGCGTGGAGAATCGTCAAGCATGTGAAGTCGAACGCCATCGTGGTGGTCAAGGACGGTCACACGCTGGGCGTGGGTGCCGGTCAGATGAACCGTGTGGGTTCGGCCGAGATTGCCCTCAAGCAGGCCAAGGCCGCAGGCTTCACTTCGGATCTGGTACTGGCATCGGACGGTTTCTTCCCCTTCGACGACTGTGTGACACTGGCTGCCGAGTACGGCGTGACGGCTATCGCACAGCCCGGCGGTTCGATTCGTGACAACGACTCGATTGTGAAGGCCGACGAGAAGAACATCGCCATGGTATTCACCGGCGAGAGACATTTCAAGCATTAATATTTCACAAGCATCAAGGCGGTTTCTCTCTTCGGTCGTCCGAAGGCGGATACCGCCTTTTTTGCTGTATAACAACAGATATATCCCATGAAAGTATTGGTTATAGGTTCGGGCGGCCGTGAGCATGCCATTGTCGACGCGCTGTCGCGTTCGGCGAAGGTCGAGAAGATTTATGCCGCTCCGGGCAATGCCGGCATGGCCGCTCAGGCCGAGTGTGTCAATATCGGTGTCACCGATGTGGAGGCGCTGCGCGATTTCGCCCTCGAGAACAAGATAGAACTGACGGTCGTAGGTCCCGAGGCGGCTTTGGCCGTGGGTGTGGTCGACGTATTCAAGGCGGCACACCTGCGCATCTTCGGCCCCACGAAGGCGGCCGCACGCATCGAGTCGTCGAAGGAGTTCGCCAAGGAGTTGATGGCCAAGTACAATATTCCCACATCGGGATTCAAGGCCTTCACCTCCTATGAGGAGGCGCGCGACTTCGTGGCCGGACGTCCCTTCCCCGCCGTGCTGAAGTACGACGGACTGGCCGCCGGAAAGGGTGTGGTCATCGCTCAGGACATGGAGGAGGCCGATGCCGCCCTCAAGGACATGCTGCTCGACGACAAGTTCGGCGAGGGCAAGGTGGTGGTCGAGGATTTCCTCACCGGCCCCGAGTTTTCGTTCATGTGCTTCGTGTCGGGTCACAAGGTGTGGCCCATGGAGTTGTCGCAGGACCACAAGCGTGCCTTCGACGGCGACAAGGGTCCCAACACGGGCGGTATGGGTGCCTATTCGCCCCTGCCGTTCATCACCGACGAGGACAAGGAGTATGCCCTCTCACACGTTCTCCAGCCCGTGGCCGACGCCATGGTCGAGGAGGGCTGCCCGTTTGAGGGTGTGTTGTACGGCGGTCTGATGAAGACCCCCGACGGTGTGAAGGTCATCGAGTTCAACGCGCGTTTCGGCGACCCCGAGACCGAGGTGGTGCTGCCGCGTCTGAAGAGCGACATCGTGGACATCTTCTGTGCGGTGGCTGACGGCGGCGACACGCAGCTCGAATGGCACGACTTCGCCACGCTGGGTATCGTGCTGGCTTCGAAGGGCTATCCCGACGCCTATGAGAAGGGTCACGAAATCAAGGGTCTCGATGCGGTCGAGAGCCACCTCTACCACATGGGTACATGTGAGAAGGAGGGCCGTATCCTCACTGCCGGCGGCCGTGTGCTGTTTGTGGTGGGACGCGGTGCCACACTCAAGGAGGCACGCGAGATGGCGTTGCGCGATGTGGAGAAAATCGAGTGTGATAACCTGTTCCATCGTTCGGACATCGGTTATCAGGCTTTTAAATAGTTCGATATTATGATTATCAGCGGAAAAGAGTTGTCGGCACAGTTGAAGTCCGACATGGCACGACAGGTGGCTGCATTTCCCGAGAAGTACGGACGTGTGCCCCATTTGGTAGTAATTCTGGTGGGCGAAGACCCCGGAAGCGTGAGCTATGTCACAGGCAAGGCCAAGGCTTCGGAGGTGGTGGGTATCCGTAACACCACCATTCGCAAACCCGAGGAAATCACGGAGGAGGAGTTGCTCGAAATCATCGCGCGTCTCAATGCCGATGATTCGGTCGACGGCATTCTGGTGCAGTTGCCCCTTCCGCGTCACATCTCGGAGGAGCGGGTGATTGCCGCCATCGACAAGAGTAAGGACGTGGACGGTTTCCACCCTCTGAATGTGGCCGCACTGTGGCAGAAACAGGAGTGTGTGCTGCCCTGCACCCCCAAGGGCATCATCAAGCTGCTCAAGCGTGCCGGTGTGGAGATGGAGGGCAAGCGTGCCGTGGTCATCGGCCGCAGCAACATCGTGGGACTTCCCGTGGCCAAGCTGCTGCTCAACGAGAACGCCACCGTGACCATCGCCCACAGCCGCACGAAGAACCTTGCCGAGGTGACGCGTGAGGCCGAGATTCTGGTGGTGGCCATCGGACGTCCGAAGTTCGTGACCGCTGATATGGTGGGCGAGGGAGCCGTGGTCATCGACGTGGGTGTCAACCGCGACCCCGAGACCGGCAAACTGTGCGGCGACGTGGACTACGCCGCCGTGGAACCCAAGGCTTCGGTCATCACCCCCGTGCCGGGCGGTGTGGGTCCCATGACCATCTGCTGTCTGATGGAGAACACCATCGAGTGTTTCCTCCGCAAGCAGAAGTAGGGCTGCCATACGCCGGAAAAGAGAAACCCCCGAAAGTCTTCCGACTTTCGGGGGTTTTCTGTGGTATCAGAGGAGCGGCATTACTTGGCTTTGGCCAGCTCCTCCACATGGGCGTGTGCCTGTGCCTGCTCTTCGGGATCGAAGGCGTGACGTGCATAGTGGTAGCCCAGTTTGTCGTAAATCTTGCACATGCGCTCCAGACGCTTCAGGAAAGCAGGGTAGTCCTTCTCGGCGGAGGTCCACTGCAGTTCGGTGAGGGCGTCGATGCGCGGAATGGTCATGTACTCGACCATCTTCTCGGTCTTGAGGTACTCGGTCCATACGTTGCCCTGCACACCCAGCACCAGCTTACACTTGGCGGCATCGCCGGCAATCTCGGCAGGCATGGGGTTGTAGCTGTAGACCTTCTCCACGGGGGTGTAGCCGCCGATGGTCAGTGGTTCTTTCTTGCTGCGGCTCTGTGCGAAGTCGAGGTAGAGGTGAGAGTAGGGGCAGAGTACGGCGGGCAGGTTGTTGTTCACCGCCTCGATGCAGCCCTTCTCGCCGCGCCATGACATGATGGTGGCGTTCTTGATGCCGCCCGAGAGAATCTCGTCCCAGCCCATAATCGACTTGCCGTGTGCCTTGAGATAGTCGCCGATGCGGCCCATCATGTAGGCCTGGAGTGCCTCTTCGGGGGTGTGGCCGCTGCGGTGGAGGTGGTGCTTGCGAATCATCTTCTGGCACTTGGGGCAGGCCTTCCAACGCACCTTGGGACACTCGTCGCCGCCGAGGTGGATATATTTGTAGGGGAAGAGCTGCACGATTTCGGCAAAGATGTTCTCGAGGAACTCGTAGCTCTTCTCGTTGCCGGCGCAGAGTACGTCGTCGTAGACGCCCCAGTGGGTACCTACCTCATAGGGACCGCCCGTGCAACCCAGTTCGGGATAGGCGGCCAGCACGGCCAGCATGTGACCCGGGAGGTCAATCTCGGGCATGATGTCGATGTGACGGGCGGCGGCGTAGGCCACGATGTCACGGATTTCGTCCTGGGTGTAGTAGCCGCCGTAGGGGGTGCCGTCGTACTTGTGGTCGGGGAGTTCCCAGTGGGTGGTGAGGGTCTCCTTACGCATCGACGATATCTCCGCCAGACGGGGGTACTTCTTGATTTCGATACGCCAGCCCTGGTCGTCGGTCAGATGCCAGTGGAGGGTGTTGATGTTGTGGAGGGCCATCAGGTCGATGTACTTCTTGATGAACTCCACGGGATACATGTGGCGGGCGACATCGAGGTGGAGACCACGGTAGCCGAAGCGCGGCGAGTCGGTGATGCGGCCCGACGGCATGCTGACATGGTATTGGCCGTCAGATACGGGGAGCGACTTGCGGAGGGTCTGCGCACCGTAGAATACGCCGGCATCGTCCTTGCCGGTGAGGGTGATGCCCTTGGGGGTGATGTCGAGGACGTAGGACTCGGCCTTCATCGGCAGCGAGGGGTCGGTGCCCAGTGCGATGTAGTTGTCGTCGGGCAGCGAGGTGTAAATCTCGGGCTGTAGTCCTGTCAGCTCATTGATGTAGCTGCTCAGGAAGGCGGCGGTCTGTGCCAGACGTTCGTTGCCGTCGGGGGTGTAGATGACCGTCGAAGAGTTGAGGGTGAAGTCGCTGCCGGAGCGGATTTCGATTTTTTCGGGAAGGGGAATTACCCGATAGTCGGCCTCAAGGGTCGTAGTGCAGCATGCCGTGACAATAAACGACATGGCCAGGCAGGAGAATCCTGCGATTGCTTTTAACATGTTATGTAAAATTAAAGGGGTTAGTTGTTCCGAAAGATACTCATTTTTTTTGAGAAATGGAATCTTATGGCAAAAAAATACGGAGACCCTTCATAAAAGGCCTCCGTAGGTCGGAAATATAAGTCCCTGCGCACTACTCACATGCCTTCAGCGACATGTCGAGCGATTTGATCTGGTGGGTCAGTGCGCCTACCGAGATGAAGTCGACACCGCACTCGGCGTAGTCGCGCATGGTCTCCTTGGTGATGCCGCCGCTCGATTCGGTCTCGCAGCGTCCGGCCACCTTCTTCACCGCCTCGCGGGTCATTTCGGGGGTGAAGTTGTCGAACATGATGCGGTCGACACCGCCGGCTGCGAATACCTCGTCGATATCCTCCAGCGAACGCACCTCACACTCGATGGGAATGTTCTTGCCCTTCTCCTTGAGGTAGGCCTTCACACCGTGAATGGCCTTGGTGATGCCGCCGGCAAAGTCGATGTGGTTGTCCTTGAGCAGCACCATGTCGAAGAGACCCATACGGTGGTTCTCGCCGCCGCCGATTTTCACCGCCATCTTGTCGAGTACACGCATGCCGGGAGTGGTCTTGCGGGTGTCGAGCACCTTGGTGTGGAGGCCTTCGAGCAGTTTGACATAAACGGCGGTCTGTGTGGCCACACCGCTCATGCGCTGCATGATGTTGAGCAGGATACGCTCGGCCTGCAACAGCGAGCGGAGGCTGCCCGAAACGTAGAAGGCCACATCGCCGGGTTTCACCTTGTCACCGTCGTGGAGAATCTGCTCGAACTTCATTTCGGGGTCGAGACGCTGGAGCACCATCTCCGCAATCTCGATACCTGCGATGGTACCCTCCTGCTTGCAGAGCAGGCGCATGCGTCCGTGTTCCGAAGCGGGGATACACGAGAGCGAGGTGTGGTCGCCGTCGCCGATATCCTCTTTGATGCTGAGTTCAATCAATTCGTCAACGAAAGGTTTGTATTCGGGTTTCATAACTTTAAAGTATTATATGTGTTCTAAAAAAAATCGTTGTGCGGTAGGCTCTCGGAGCTTCTACCCTGCAAATATACGTTTTTTTTAGATGTTTACGCTCACCGTGACACCAAAAGTTCGCGGACGGCCGTACTGCATGAACTCGTTGCCCATCGATTTGAAGTAGAACAGTCCGTAGCGGCGGTCGCCGAGGTTGCGTCCCCAGAAGTCGATGGAGTAACGCGGGTGTTCGATTCTGAGCGAGGCGTTCCACAGTGTGTAGAAGGGTTCGCGGAGGGTGTTGGCCTCGTTCCACCAGATGTCGCCTGTCGACTGCATGCCTGCGCCCAGCACCACATCGCCCAGCCACTCCACGCCTGTGGGAATACTCCATGCGCCGGTGAGCGAGAGGGTGTGGGTCGGAGAGTAGGGGATATGGTTGCCCTTGTAGTCGTTCTTGCCGTCGATGTAGTGCTTGAATTTGGCGTTGGTGTAGCCGTAGGTGCAGTTGAAGTCGAGGTTGTGGCGCGGCGACACCATCACGGAGGTCTCCACACCGTAGGAGCGTGCCTTGCCGGCGTTGGTCATCATGCGGCCTGTGGTCTGCCCCTGGGGGAAGACCGTGAGCTGGAGGTCCGACACATCGATGTAGAAGAGCGAGAAGTCACCCCTCACTGCACCGTCCAGACAGGCGAAATGGCCGCCCACCTCGTAGTTCCAACTGTATTCGGGGGCGTAGGAGACAATGTCGGTGGGGGTGTAGGGGCGGTGGCTCATCTGGGCCTTGAGCTGCTCCTGAAGAATGTCGGAGAACATCTGGGTGTTGAATCCTCCGGCCTTGTAGCCGCGCGAAATCGAGGCGTAGAGGTTGCGCTGGCTGTCGAACGCGTAGAGTGCGGTGAACTTGGGCAGCACCTCGGTGTAGGTGTGGCGGAAGGTGTCGGAGTCGTCGATTTCGAGGTGGACGGGCAGGGGGCGGGGCATGCCGCGCAGGGTCATGGTGTAGTACATGTCGGTGTGGCTGGTGTACTTCAGCTGCTGGCGTTCGAGGTCGATGCGGATACCGGCCGAGAGGGTCCAGCGACCCAGACGGAGCTTCGACTCGTGGTAGAGGGCCGCGCCGTACGACCCGATGCGGAAGTCGGTGTCGAGGGGCAGCTCATATCCGGGTGCGGCCTTCTCGTCCCAGGCGAAGGTGATGCCCACGGGGTTGAGGTTGGCGTAGTGGAAGATGAGGCGGTCGATGCCCGTGCGCTTGAAACGTACGGGAGCTTCCATGTTGTTGTGGCGGTAGAAACCGAACAGGCCGAAGAGCCAGTCGTAGCGGCGGGTGTCGCGCGAGCGAATCACCAAATCCTGCGAGACGGTGTGTTCGCGCTGCGATTGTCTGAGGGTGAAGTAGGAGAGGGGCAGGAAGTCCTGGTCGAGATTCATCTCGTCGTCGGAATACTGGTAGGCGGTGATGGACGAGAGCGTGTAGCGGTCGGCATCGTAGCGCAGGGTGAGTCCGTCGCTGAGGGTGGTGCGCTCGTATGAGGCCGGGTCGTTGTAGCGGATTTCGCCCGTGCGGATAACGGGCAGGTCGTTCTCGATGATGTCCTTACCTATATATGTATAGGGGTAGCCGCCCTGGCGGAGAATCGAGAAGGAGAGGAAGTTGTCGATTTTGAGTCCGCTATTGTTCTGCCACTGTGTGCGCCAGCGGCCGCCACCCATCTGTTCGTGGTCGCAACGGCGGCCGGTGTGGAGATTGGTGAAGAAGCCGCCCGTGCGGGTGTAGAATCCCGATACGGCGATGCCGAGATTGTCGCGGGTCTTGTGGTAGGTCGAGGCGCGCAGGCGGTAGCTGTCGCCGCTCGAATATTCGGCCGTGAAGCGGCTGCCCTGATAGCTCAGGGGCGAGAGCGTGTAGACATTGATGACGCCGCCCATCGTGTTGCGGCCGTAGAGGGTCGACTGGGGGCCGCGCAGCACCTCGATGCGCTCCACGTCGGCCAGCTCGGTGTCGTAGTTGTTCTTGTTCATCACCGGCACATTGTCGACATTGAGTCCCACGACGGGCTGGTCGATGCGCGCACCCAGACCTCTGACGTAAATCGAGGAGGTCATGCGCGAACCGTAGTCGGGAATGTGGAGGTTGGGAACCGATTGCGAGAGGTTCTTCAGGGCGTTGATGTGCTTGCGGCGGATAAGCTGCTCGCCGAAGGTGGTCGAGGCGGTGGGTTCGGAGCGCAGGACGAGGCCCTGTTTGATGGCCGTCACCTGCACCTCGTTGACAACGATGGTGGTGTCGGCGGTAATGGTTTCGGGGTGGGCGGAGAGGGTCTCGAAGCCCGTGAGTGAGAGAACGAAAAGGAGTGCAGTCTTGTAGATTTTGTCCATCAGTGGGTATATTTCTTCATTGATGGTGCAAAGTAACGGCTTTTCGCCGTGCCGAACAATCCTAATTTATGAGGAGGGAAGGCCTTTACAGGGAGTCGGTGTCGACATAGCCCAGTGCGGCGGCGTAGAGTGTGAGGCCGGCCACGGACTTGATGCCCAGCTTCTCCATGATGTTGCGGCGGTGGGTGATGACTGTGGTCATGCCGATGTTGAGCTGTTCGGCAATCTCCTTGTTCATCAGTCCGCGGGCGATGAGCGTCAGTACCTCGGCCTCACGCGAGGAGAGGGGCGGTGTGGAGGGACGGGGGGCGGTGTGGAGCCGGTGTTCGGGACGGTGGACCGAGTGGCGGAGTTTGAGAATGTCGCTCAGGAGCCGCTCCTCCGAGGTGTAGATGTCAATCTGGTGCATGTCGGCGAACGAGGGGGTGTCGCCGTGGGTGAGGAGTATGGCCTTGCGGCGCATCTGCTCGAAGAAGGGGCGGTTGTGGAGAAAGACGGTCATGTCGGTGAAGAAATGGACGAAGCGCATGTGACCGCTCTCCGCGAAGGGTTCGAACGCGGTGAACACCTCCACGGAGGCCATCGGAAACAGCCCCTCGAGCAGGGTCTTGAGACCCTGCCCCACGAGTACATTCGGCGATATGACGGCAAATGAAGGTTTCATCACGCTGTCCGCCTATTCGTGGTGATAGGGTTCGTTGTTGAGAATGGTGAACCCTCTGTAAATCTGCTCCATGAAGATGGCTCTGACAATCTGGTGGGAGAAGGTCATCTTCGAGAGCGAAATCTTGGAATTGGCGCGTGCGTAGACCTCGTCGGAGAAGCCGTAGGGGCCTCCGATGACAAATACCAGACGCTTCACGCCGCTGTTCATGCGCTTCTGCAACCACGAGGCGAACTCTATGGAGCGGTACTCGGTGCCGTGTTCGTCCATCAGCACCACATAGTCCGAGTCGGAGAACTGGCGCAGAATGGCCTCGCCCTCGAGCGTCGACTGCTGGCGGGTGGTGAGTTTTTTGGTACTCTTCAGGTCGGGGAGTACGGTGAGGGTGAACTTGCAGTAGAAGTTCACCCTCTTGAAATACAGCTCGATGAGCGAGTTTATCTCTTTGGAATCGGTCTTGCCGATAACGGTCAAATCTATGGTCATATCGTTGTTCTAAAGGTCGGTGTTCCACTCTCCGGCGGCATCTTCACAGATGACGGGGCGGTGTTTTTCCACCGATTTGAGCCATTGGTAGGCCTTATACATGTTGTAGCCGTTGCCCGACTGTCCGCCCAGCGAGAAGGCCACCACACAGGTGAAGTTGCGCGAACGGTAGTACATGCTCTTCACGCGCTCGAGGTATTCGCCCGCCAGCGAGGGGTCGTTGGAGGGGGTGCCGCCCACGGTGCGGTCGTCGCGACGGTCGGGGCAGTGGATATTGGCCTTGTCGATGACATAGAGTCCCAGACGGTCACACTGCTCGTAGAACCACACCGGCTGGGGATAGTCGGGGGTGATGGTGTTGTAGCCCTGACGCTTGATGGCGCGCAGCTCGGTGAGGGTGGTCTTGGCATCTTTGGCCGAGTTGTAAACCTTCTTCTTGAGTTGCAGCTCCTTGCCCCAGCGCATCAGACGGCCGTCCTTGAATTCGGTCTTGCCGAAGCCCACCTTCAGCGGCATGTACTCCTTGTAGGCACCCTTGCGGCGGGTGAAGAGCATCACCTTGTAGAACGGGGCGTCCTTCACGCCGGGCTGCCATTTGAAGGCGGCCGTGTTGTAGATGAACGGGGTGAAACGCACCGTGTCGGTCGAGCGCCCGCGGAGGGTGATGTCCGTGATGTTGAACTCCTGCAATTTTCCTGCCGGAGAGTAGATGTCGTAGCCCACGGTGACCGTTTCGTCGTAGTTGTAGGCGTTCTGTGCGACAATCTTGAGGTCGAGCATGGCGAAGTTGCGGCCCAGGGTGTCGGGTATGAGAGCGATTTCGTAGTCACGTATCGAACGTTTGTTCTGGTAGTAGAGATACGAGTTGTCGAAGGCCTCGCGCACGGGAGCCTGGAAATTGAGTTGGGGCGTGCGGCTCTTGCGCATGATGACCACCACCTCGTTGGCTCCCTCGCGGATATAGGGCGTGAGGGCGAACTCCGACGGGGTGATGGAATCCTCCACCTCGGCCACCTTCTTGCCGTTGACGAGCAGGGTGTAGGCCGTGCCGACATTCTCCAGATGGAGGTAGACGTTGCCGTCGGTCCACACATAGGGGATATCGATGCTCTGCCCCATGGCTACCGAGCTGCCCTCCATGGCCACCGCCTTGGGCGAGTAGATGATGGCGTGTTCCGAATTGGAGGAGTTACGCGTGTCGGCGTCCTGACGCAGATTGTAGGGCAGAACCTCGCTGCGGTAGATTTTGCCGGCCTCCTGGGCCGACACCGAATGGGCGGATACTAAACCCGCAAACAGTAGTATAAAAGGTTTGATGTTCATCGCGCACATGTTAGTATGTAGGACAAAGGTACTTTTTTTTTGACAAATCACAAATAAAAGCTATCTTTGTCAATTCAAAAACACGATTCAGAGATAGTTAAAAATCAAGATATGAAAACGCAAAGAATAGTAGAGATTCTCAAGTCGGGTGTCGTGGACACCGATATCGTCGTTAAGGGCTGGGTCAGAACCAAGCGCGGCAACAAGAATGTGGCGTTCATCGCCTTGAACGACGGCTCTTGCGTAGCCAACATTCAGGTGGTTGTCGATTTGCAGAAAATCGCCGAGGAGCAGCTCAAAACCATCACCACAGGTGCCTGTATCCGTGTCGACGGCCGTCTGGTGCAGTCGTTGGGCAAGGGTCAGGGCGTTGAGGTGCAGGCCGAGAAAATCGAGGTCTACGGTACTGCCGACCCCGAAACCTATCCCCTGCAGAAGAAGGGCCACTCGCTGGAGTTCCTGCGTGACATCGCCTACCTGCGTCCGCGCACCAACACCTTCGGTGCCGTGCTGCGTATCCGCCACGCCATGGCCTATGCCATTCACGAGTATTTCAACAAGAACGGATTCTATTATTTCCACACCCCTCTGATTACCGCTTCGGACTGCGAGGGCGCGGGTGCCATGTTCCAGGTGACCACCCTGCCCCTGAACAATGTCCCCAGGAACGAGGAGGGTAAGGTCGACTATTCACAGGATTTCTTCGGCAAGTCGTGCAACCTGACCGTGTCGGGTCAGCTGGAGGGCGAGCTGGGTGCCTTGTCGCTGGGTCGTATCTACACCTTCGGCCCCACGTTCCGTGCCGAAAACTCCAACACTCCCCGTCACGCGTCGGAGTTCTGGATGATTGAGCCCGAGGCTGCGTTCTACGACCTCGACGACAACATGGAACTGGCCGAGGACTTCCTCAAGTATCTGATTCAGTATGCGCTGGACCACTGCATGGAGGACCTCGAGTTCATGAACAAGATGTGGGACGAGGGTCTGATCGAGCGTCTGAAGTTCGTCGTAAGCAACGACTTCAAGCACCTCGACTACACCGAGGGTATCGAGATTCTGAAGGCTTCGGGCCGCAAGTTCGAGTTCCCCTGCGACTGGGGTTGCGATCTCCAGTCGGAGCATGAGCGCTACCTGGTCGAGGAGCATTTCAAGCGTCCCGTGGTGCTGATCAACTATCCCAAGGAGATCAAGGCCTTCTACATGAAGCAGAACGACGACGGCAAGACCGTTCGCGCGATGGACGTCCTCTTCCCCAAAATCGGCGAGATTATCGGCGGTTCGGAGCGTGAGGCCGACTACGGCAAGCTCCGCGCAAGAGTCCAGGAACTGGGCATGAGCGAGAAGGACATCTGGTGGTATCTCGACACCCGCAAGTGGGGTTCGGCACCTCACTCCGGTTTCGGTCTGGGCTTCGAGCGTCTGCTGATGTTCGTCACCGGCATGACCAACATCCGTGACGTGATTCCCTTCCCCCGTACTCCCCAGCACGCGGATTTCTAGAACAACGAATGACCTCATATAGCGAATGGCTGCCCGTAATCCGTTTACGGGCAGCCATTACCGCAAAAATAAACCCTGCAACCCCAACCGAATGAAGAAACCAAATTGGTAAGACAACTTAAACAATTTGGAAAAATATGGCTATCAATCAAAAACAGATAATTGCTTTACAGCAGAAGCTCTCTCCGCAGCAGATTCAGATGATCAAGTTGCTGGAGCTGCCCACCATGCAGCTCGAACAGCGCATCAAGCAGGAAATCGAGGACAACATCGTCCTGGAAGAGGAGGTGCACAGGGACGACGACGAGGGTGAGGCACCCAAGGAGATTTCTGTCGACGAATACCTCAAGGAGGACGCCACACCGTCGTACAAGAGCCACATCAACAACTTCTCGAAGGACGACAAGGAACGTCCCCTGTTTCTGACCAGCGGCCGCTCGTTGCAGGAGTACCTCATGGAGCAGCTCGGCTACCGCAACCTCTCGGAGCGCGAGGAGCAGATTGCCACCTATCTGGTGGGCAGCATCGACGAGGACGGTTATCTGCGTCGCGATTTGGAGGCCGTGTCGGACGACATCGCCTTCTCGCAGGGCGTGGAGGTGAGCGTCGGCGAGCTGGAACACCTGCTCTCGATCATTCATGACCTCGAACCCTCGGGTGTGGGCGCACGCAACCTCCAGGAGTGTCTGGTGCTTCAGATGAAGGAGAAGAACCTCGACACGCCGGCCAAGCGTCTGGCCAAGACCATTCTCACCGACTACTTCGAGGAGTTTGTGAAGAAGCACTACGAGAAACTCGTGGCCCGTCTTCAGGTGTCGGAGGACGAATTCAGGGCGGCCATCGACGAAATCACCCGTCTCTCGCCCAAGCCCGGCAACATGTACTCCGAGGGCGGCACCGACACCACCCCCTACATCATTCCCGACTTTATCCTCGACTACGAGGAGGGGAACTTCAACCTGTCGCTCAACTCGGGCAATGTGCCGGAGGTGAGGGTCAACCGCCGCTATGTCGACATGATGCGCGACATGGTGACGCCCGACGGACGGGTCAGGGAGAAGGACCGCGAGGCCGTGCAGTTCGTCAAGAACAAGATTGACTCGGCCAAATGGTTCATTGCGGCCATCAAGCAGCGTCAGTCGACCCTCATGCGCACGATGCAGACCATATTGGACTACCAGCAGGAGTATTTCAAGGACGGTGACATGTCGAAGCTCCGCCCGATGATTCTCAAGGACATTGCCGACCGCACGGGGTTGGACGTGTCGACCATCTCGAGAGTGGTGAACAGCAAGTATGTGCAGACGCAGTTCGGCATCATTCTGCTCAAGACGCTCTTCTCGGAGGCCATGCAGACCGAGAGCGGCAAGGAGGTGTCGAGCTACGAAATCAAGACCATTCTCCGCAAATGTGTCGACGAGGAGGACAAACGCCATCCGCTGACCGACGAGGCGCTGATGGATATCCTCAAGGAGAAGGGCTATGTCATCGCGCGCCGCACGGTGGCCAAATACCGCGAGATGCTCGACATTCCCGTGGCCCGGCTCCGCAAACAGATTTAAGACTTTTATTCGATGAATTACCATAAGGCAGCCACGGCGGTGTCGTGGATTTTCCACCCGTTCTTCATGCCCACCTACATGTTGGTCATGTTGCTGACGATGACGGTGTTTTCGCTCTATTCACTGCCCCTGAAGCTCTATCTGCTGTGGGTGGTGGGGCTTTATTCGCTCATCATTCCCGGACTGATGCTCTTCGTGCTGCGTCCGCTGGGGCTTATCTCCAGCTACAAGATTGACAACCGCCGCGAGCGTTACATTCCGCTGCTCATCGGTGCAGTGTGCTATGTGCTGTGCGCCATCACCTTTGCGCGTATCCCCTCGATGGATTTCCTGCGCAAGTTCATGATGGGGGCGGCGGCCTGCGAGGTGATGTGTCTGGTGGTGTCGCTGCGCTGGAAAATCAGCCTCCACCTCACGGCCATGGGTGCCGCCATGTCGGTGCTGCTGCTGATCAACTATCTGGGGACTCAGGCCTTCGTGCCGCTGGTCATCACCACACTGGCCGCCGGTCTGCTGGCCTCGTCGCGCCTCTATCTGGGGTGTCACACCCCGTTGCAGGTGGCGGCAGGCTTCGGTGGCGGATTTCTTGTGATGCTCTTTGCGTTCCTGTTCTTCTGATTCTGACGATTTTTTACTATATTTGTCAGAGTAACTAACCTTTTGACACCTGAATCGCATGAAGTATTTTATGATTTCGCTGTCGGTTGCGGTATCCGTAATCATCAACGTCATTCCCTCGTTTTTCAACAACGGAATCGGCAGCGTGTTGAGAACCCTCCATCTGAACCAGCTTTCGACCGATACGCTGAAAATCATCACTGCGCTCATCGTTCTGGCGGTCTACGCCTACGAACTCATGCGCAAGTACTCCAAACGCCGACTCTTCGCCATCTTCGTGGCGTTGTGTGTCTATCCGCTGCTGCTGTGCTTCATGCGTATGCCCGAGGGCAATCCGCTCAACTACATTCCCTACTGGCTGACCTGTCTGATTGATGATGGTGCCTATGTGGCTCCCGTGACGGCGGTCTTTGACTGGGTGGTGGCCGTGGTGCTGTCGGTGTGGGTGGCACGCGGTTGCATGAGGATTCATCGCGACTGACCCCGCTCTGCGAGCAAAGAAGATAAAGAAAACGAGCAGCCCGAATTTCGATTTCGGGCTGCTCGTTTTTTGTGGGTGTGCGCGGAGACTTATTTCGTGAATTCGAATCCGACGTAGAGACTCTTGTACTTTTTGAACGCGTCAATGAGGGTCTGATACTTCTCGAGCTTGTTCTCCTTGTCCAGCGACTGGACAATCTCGAGCAGACGACTCATCGGGAACAACAGCTGCAAGCGCTCGCCGTTGAGGTAGATGTGTCCCGTGATGCCGATGGGTTTGATTTTGTCGGCATACTTCTTTTTGCGCTCCTCGCGGCGGCGGTCGATTTCGGCCCTGGCCTCCTCGGAGAGATACTTCTCTTCGCGGCGTTCGCGCTCGGCCAGACGCTGCTCGATTTCCGCGGCGTTGTGGCTGCGGAGGGTCATCTCTATCTCGTGGGTGGCGGCATCGTAGGTGAAGTCGCCTCCGGCCTCATGCTTGCCGTCGGTGGCCGTGAAACGGTTGTCGCGCGTGAAGGTCACATGACACGAGCCGGGAACCACACCCGCCATCTTGTAGATGCTTTCCAGCTGCTCGCGCACGGTCGACTCGAGGAACGACGCTCCGAGCTTGGCCGTCAGGTCGTCGCCCTCGAACTTTACACCGGGAGCGGCGTAGGTCCACTCGCGGAGCAGCACCTGCTCGGTGAGCTTGCCGTCGGTGGCCTTGTCGAGCTGCTCGGCGGCCGCTTTCTTGAACAGGTCGGTCCAGTCCTGTGCCGCGGCGGAACCTGCTGTGAGGGTGAGTGCCGCGAGGGTTGTAATCCAGATTTTCTTCATGGTTGTTCGGTTAAATGTTTTCCAGCTCCTTGAGCCACATGGCGGCCACGGCGTCTGAAGGCATGCGCCAATCGCCGCGCGGTGAGAGACCCACCGAGCCGACCTTCACTCCGTCGGGCATGGCCGAACGCTTGAACTGCTGTGAGAAGAAGCGGCGGAAGAAGGTGACGGTCCATTTGTGTATGGTTGCTGTGTCGTACACTCCCTTAAACGCGGTTTCGGCCAGGAATAGTATCTTCGAGGGCGAATATCCGTAGCGGAGGAAGTTGTAGAGGAAGAAATCGTGCAGCTCGTAGGGGCCTACCAAATCCTCGGTTTTCTGTGCAATCTGCCCCTTTTCGTCGGCAGGCAGCAGCTCGGGACTCACGGGGGTGTCGAGAATGTCGAGCAGTGTGGCGCGGGTCTTCTCGTTGCTCTCGCTCTCGGCGGCCCATCTCACCAGGTGGCGCACCAATGTCTTGGGAATGGCGGCGTTGACACCGTACATCGACATATGGTCGCCATTGTAGGTGGCCCAGCCCAGAGCCAGCTCGCTCAGGTCGCCTGTACCGATGACCATGCCGCCCTCCTTGTTGGCCACGTCCATGAGAATCTGTGTGCGCTCGCGTGCCTGGAGGTTCTCATAGGCGGCCGAACGGTCGTCGTCGGCCAGACCGATGTCCTTCATGTGGCCCACGCAGGCGTCGCGAATGGAAATCTCGCGCAGGGTGATGCCCAGCTCGCGCATGAGGACCAGCGCATTGTTGTAGGTGCGGTCGGTGGTGCCGAATCCGGGCATGGTGATGCCGATGACGCCCTGACGGTCGAGACCCAGCAGGTCGAACGTGCGCACCGTCACCAGCAGTGCCAGTGTGGAGTCCAGACCGCCCGAGATGCCGACCACGGCTCTCTTGCAGCCCGTGTGGCTGAGACGCTTGGCCAGACCGAACGACTGAATTTTGAAAATCTCCTCGCAGCGTGCCGAGCGTGCCGGTATTTCGGCCGGCACGAAGGGCATGGGGTCGATTTTGCGGTCGAGGGCCGAGGCGCGGAGACCTTCGGGAACCTCCATCTCGATGACGGTGTTCTCCATGGCCGACTCCGACGAGCGGAAGGTGGTGTTGTGCAGACGTTCGAAATCGATGCGTTCGATGTCGACATCGGCCACCGCCATGCGCTCCTTGAGCGAGAAGCGGTCGGCCTCGGCCATCACCTGTCCGCACTCGGCGATGAGTGCCGCACCCGAGAACGAGAGGTCGGTGGTCGACTCTCCGAAACCGGCCGAGGCGTAGACATAGGCCGACAGCGTGCGTGCCGACTGTCGGGTCACCTCGTCGCGCAGGTAGGCGTAGCGTCCCACCGTGTCGCAGGCGGCCGAGAGGTTGAAAATCACCTTTGCGCCGTTGACGGCCATGTGTGACGAGGGGGGAGTGACGGCCATGAGGTCCTCGCCCAGCTCGATGCCGAACTCCGTGCCGTTGACCTCGAAGGTCAGGTCGGAACCGAAGTCGGCCTCCGAGTCACCGATGTAGAGTTTGTTCTCCTCGTCGCTCTCCACATTGCGTCCCGACGAGAACCAGCGGCTCTCGTTCGTGTCGCCGTAGTCGACCAGGTAGCGTTTGGGAACCACACCCAGCACATGGCCCTGCGAGATGACTGCCGCGCAGTTGTAGAGCGAGTGGCCCTGTCGCAGAGGGGCGCCCACGATGAGCGTGAGGGGCAGTTTGCGGGTCGAGCGCACGATGGTGTAGAGGGCCTCCTCGGCGGCCGTGAGCAGCGTGGGTTGCAGGAAGAGATCCTGACAGGTGCTGCCGGTGACCGACAGTTCGGGGAACGCGAGAATCTCCACACCGCGTTGTGCGGCCTTCTCGGCCAGAGAGATTATCTGTGTGGCGTTGTAGTCGCAGTCCGCCACCTTGAGCGAGGGGACGGCAGCCGCCACTTTCAAAAATCCGTAATTATCCATTTTCTGTGTTTTTTAGTTTATTCCGCCTCCTCGTCGAGGGTCTCGATGAGGAAACTCACGGGGCGGAAGCCGTCGTTGCACGATATCATGGCCGAGCGGCGGTTCTTCATCCACCCGTCGTAGAGGTTCTCGCCGCCGTGGGAGAGGGTCATCACAAAGGGCGACATCGACTGCCAGGCCGATTCGCACAATCCCTCGGGGCGTTGCCAGCCGTTGCTGACAAAGACCTCTCCTTCGTGCATGTCGCACGCATGTTCGATGGGGTTCTCATACCGCTCCATGAGGTCGCGGTGGCACACCTTGCGCATGACCGTGATTCGGCACTTTTTCATCTCCGTACGATGGGGTTGTCCGTCTTCGGGGGGATTACTCCGCCCAGAGCTGTGCCAGATTGAGAATCACCTGCTCGGCCTTGTGCATGGTGGTCAGCGAGCAGTACTCGAACTTGCCGTGGAAGTTCATGCCGCCGGTGAAGAGGTTGGGACACGGAAGACCCATGAATGACAGACGCGCGCCGTCGGTACCGCCTCTGATGGGCTGCACGAGGGGCTTCACATCGGCCTTGCGCATGGCCTCCATCGCCTTGTCGATGACCTGGGGGTGCGGCTCGACCATCTTCTTCATGTTGTAGTACTGGTCCTTGAGGGTGAGGGTCACCACTCCGTCGCCATAGCGTTTGTTGAGCAGGTCGACGCACGACCACATCATCACCTTCTTCTCCTCGAAGCGTGCGGAGTCGTGGTCGCGTATGATGTATTGCAGCGAGGCGTTCTCTACCGTGCCGTTGAAGGCCACGCAGTGGAAGAATCCCTCGTAGCCCGACGTGTATTCGGGTTTCTGCTCGGCGGGCAGCAGGCGCTGGAGGGCGCAGCCCACCTCTATGGCGTTGATCATCTTGTCCTTGGCGTAGCCGGGGTGGACGTTGCGGCCCTGAATTTCGACCTTGGCACCTGCGGCGTTGAAGTTCTCATACTCCAGTTCGCCCTCCATGCCGCCGTCGATGGTGTAGGCGAAGTCGGCGGCGAACTTCTTCACATCGAAGAAATCAACGCCGCGTCCCACCTCCTCGTCGGGGGTGAAGCCGATGCGTATCTTGCCGTGGCGCAGCTCGGGGTGCGACATCATGTACTCGGTGGCGGTCATGATTTCGGCCACTCCGGCCTTGTCGTCGGCTCCCAGCAGGGTGGTGCCGTCGGTGTGAATCAGGGTGTGACCCTTGAAGAACTTCAGCTCGGGGAAATCCTCGACCTTCATGGTCAGCTGGCCGTTGAGCTGTATGTCGCCGCCGTCGTAGCAGTCGATGACGCGGGGCTTTATGTCTTTGCCCGACATGTCGGGCGAGGTGTCGACGTGGGAGATGAAACCGATGACGGGAGCGTTCTCCAGACCTTCCGATGCCGGAATGCTACCCATCACATAGCCGTATTCGTCCATCGTCACCTCGGTCATGCCCAGTGCCAGCATCTCGTCATGCAATGCCTTGAGCAATACTTTCTGCTTCTCGGTGGAGGGGAATGTGGTGCTCTCTTCCGAAGACTGGGTGTCGAAGGAGACGTATTTCAAAAATCTTTCTTTCAGTTCCATGATATTGTAATTTTTGGGGGTTTATTCTTCTTTTTTGGCCTTGAGGGTGTGGCAGATGAAGTAGCCGCCCAGAGCCATATACATGAACAGTCCGGTCCACTCGGCGGCGTTGCTTGCCGCCCACTCGGCGAGGAACCAGTCCACATCGGCGAACTTGAGCAGTGCGCTCACCACACCCATCAGTGCACCGCCGGCGATGAAGCCCGAGGCGATGAGCGTACCGCGGTCGAAGCGGGCCTTGTTGAGGGCGGCGTCCTTCGAGCGCGACGACACGAACCAGGCGATGAGTCCGCCCACCACCAGCGGAGCGTTGAGCTCCATGGGAATGAACATACCCAGTGCGAAGGCCAGTGCGGGAACACCTATCGAGGTGAGTACCAGCGCGAGGGCTGCGCCGCAGAAGTAGAGCGCCCAGGGGGTCTGGCCGCCGGTCATCAGCGGCTGTATGACGGCTGCCATGGCGTTGGCCTGCGGAGCGACGAGGGCGCCCTCGCCCGTGAAGCCGTAGGATTTGTTCAGCACAATCATCACGCCGGCCACCGTAGCCGCCGACACCAGGGTGCCGAGGAACTTCCAACGCTCCTGATTGACGGGGGTGGTGCCGAGCCAGTAACCGATTTTGAGGTCGGTGATGAAGCCGCCGGCCATCGAGAGTGCCGTGCAGACCACGCCGCCGATGAGCAGGGCGGCCGTCATGCCGGTGTTGCCCTCCAGACCCACGTTGACCAGAATCAGCGACGAGAGAATCAGCGTCATGAGTGTCATGCCCGACACGGGGTTGCTGCCCACGATGGCGATGGCGTTGGCCGCCACGGTGGTGAAGAGGAACGAGATGACGAAGACGATGAGAATGGCGGTGACGGACTGTGTCCAGCCGTCGAGCAGTCCGAAGTGGAAGAAGACGAACACCGAGAGGAGGGTGGCCACCAGAATGGTCATGATGTACTTCATCTTCAGGTCGCGGTCGGTGCGCTCCGACTCCTCGATGTGCTTCTTGCCGCCGCCCAGCTCCGAGACGGCCAGACCTGCGGCCTGACGGATGATGGACGACTGGCGCACGATGCCGATGATGCCGGCCATGGCGATGCCGCCGATGCCGATGGGTTTGCCGATGTACTGATAGAGGTTCTCGGCGGTGAAAATCTGCGCGGGGTCGGCCAGTATGCGCTCATTGGTCACACCGAGCAGCGAGGTGAGGGTTTCGGGATTGAGGGCCCCGGTCAGCGAGCCGACCAGCGGCACGATGATGAACCACACCAGACACGAGCCGGCGGTGATGATCATCGCATACTTCAGACCGATGATGTAGCCCAGACCCAGCACGGCGGCCGAGGTGTTGAGACCGAAGACCACCTTGAACTTGTCGGCGGCCACGACGCCCCATTCGGCGATGCGTGTCGACACGGAGTCGGTCCACAGACCGAAGGTGCCGACCACGAAGTCGTAGAGACCGCCCACCAGACCCGACACGGCGAGCAGCTTGGCCTGATTGCCGCCTTTCTCGCCCGACACCAGCACCTCGGTGGTGGCAGTTGCCTCGGGGAAGGGGTATTTGCCGTGCATCTCCTTGACGAAGTATTTGCGGAAGGGAATCAGCAGCACGATGCCCAGCAGACCGCCGAACAGCGAGGAGAGGAATACCTGCCAGAACTGCGCGTCGAGACCCAGGATATAGAGTGCCGGCAGGGTGAAGATGGCGCCGGCCACAATCACGCCCGACGATGCGCCGATGGACTGTATGATGACATTCTGTCCCAGCATGTTTTTCTTGCCCATGACGTTGCCCATGCCCACGGCGATGATGGCGATGGGTATGGCCGCTTCGAAGACCTGCCCCACGCGCAGACCCAGATAGGCAGCGGCGGCCGAGAAAAGCATTGCCATGACGATACCCATGATGACCGAGTAGGGGGTCACCTCACGCGGTGTGGTGCGCGAGGTCATCAGGGGGGTGTACTCCTCGCCCTCCTTCAATTCGCGGTAGGCGTTTTCGGGAAGCGATGTCTGTATTTTTTCCTGTTCCATGTTCGTTTTCGAGTGTTTGGGGTGAGGGGGTGTGGCGGTCGGGATTAGCGGTTGTCGCCGTTGCCGTGAATGAGGTTGCGTTCCATGCGCGACGAGAGCTTGTCGACATTGGTCTGTGCCACCTCCTCGAGGGTGTAGCCCAAATCGTGGGACAGGGCGGCGCAGTACCACAGCACATCGCCGATTTCCTTCATGATTTCGCGCTTCTTCTCGGGGGTGAACTCGCGGTTGGCGTCGCGGATAACCTTCTTCACCTTGTCGGCCACCTCGCCCGCCTCGCCGGTGAGTCCCAGTGTGGGGTAGATGATGCGGCTGTCTTCGGGATAGATGGCGGTTTCGAGGGCGTGGGCCTGATATTCGTTGAGTGTCATAATCTTAAAAAATTTTATTAGTCATAATCTCCCACAAATTTAGCAAAAACGTGTCAAAAACAGAAGAATTGGAGAGGGAATTAGCGCAAAAAAGACGAAAAAGTGGGGCATTGCCGACGGCGGAGGGCGACGGTGGCGGCGAACAGAAAAAGCGGAGCGGCCGGAGATGGGGTGTTCCGGCCGCTCCGCAGGGGGAGGGGGTTATCCTAATATTATAGGTATTCGATGATGTGTTGCAGACCGATGCCGTTGGAGCCTTTGATCAGCACCACGGCATTGCGCACGGGGTCGCTCTTCAGAGCCGAAGCCAGCTCCTCGCGCGAGGGGTAGAGTGCGATGTTGTCGGGTTGGTCGTCCATGGCGGCATAGGCTTTGGCAAACTCGCTGCCCACGAAGATGAGTCGGGCGTTCTTCACGGCGGCCGCATGGCGTATGACGCGGAGATGCTCCTCCCCCGACCATTCGCCCAGCTCGCGCATGTCGCCAAGAATCAGTACCTTGTGGTCGCGTTCCTCCAGGGGGCGCTGCATGAAGTTGTCAATCGAGGCCTTCATGCTCGAGGGGTTGGCGTTGTAGCAGTCGACCACCAGCGTGTTGAGCGGGGTGTGCATGAGTTGCGAGCGGTTGTTGTCGGGGTGGTAGTCCGATATGGCGTGGCGGATACGCTCGTCGGGAACATCGAAATAGCGTCCGACGGCCACCGCTGCCGCGATGTTATAGCGGTTGTAGTCGCCCTCCAAATGGGTGGGTATGCCCTCGGCCAGTGAGGTGGGGTAGTACTCCACGACCATGGTGTTGCGCTCGGCGGCCATGTCGGTGAGGGTGTCGTCCTCTGTTCTTACGAAGGCCACGCCGCCGTTGGCGGCCAGGAAATCGTAGAGTTCGCCCTTGCCGCGGCGCACGCCTTCGGGACCTCCGAAGCCCTCGAGGTGGCAGCGGCCGATGTTGGTCAGCAGGCCGAAGTTCGGCTCGGCAATCGAGGCCAGCAGGGCGATTTCGCCGCAGGCACTCGCGCCCATCTCCACCACACCCAACTCGGTGTCGCGGGTCATGGAGAGCAGGGTGAGGGGTACGCCGATGTGGTTGTTGAGGTTGCCGCGTGTGGCGTAGACCTCGAACCGCTCGGCCAGCACGCGGCTCACCAGCTCCTTGGTCGTGGTTTTGCCGTTGCTGCCGGCCACGGCCAGAATCGGTATCCGGAGTGTGCGGCGGTGGTGGCGTGCCAAGGCCTGCAATGCCTTGAGGGTGTCGTCGACCAGAAACATGCGGCTGTCGCGTGCGGCAATCTCGGGTCGGTCGACCACGGCGGCCGCCGCGCCCTTGTCGAGAGCCTCTTCGGCGAAGAGGTTGCCGTCAAACGATGCGCCCTTGAGGGCGAAGAATATCGAACCCTCGGCGATGTGACGCGTGTCGGTCGAGATGTGGGGGTGTTCGAGATAGAAATGGTAGATATCAGATATGCTTGTCTCCATTGTGGTATTTTACCTCGTCAATAAATTTCTTGATGCTCTGCTCCTCCGAACGGGGGCAAATCATCAACACGTCGTCGGTATCGACAACGATATACTCTTTCAGACCGCTGATGATGGCGATTTTGTCCTTGGGAACCGATACGATGGACGAACGGGTGTCGTAGACGTAGCAGCCCTCCTGGGGAATGGCGTTGGCGTAGCGGTCCTTGCGCGAATGCTGGTAGACCGAACCCCATGTGCCCACATCGCTCCAGCCGAACTCGCCGCAACGTACATACACGTTGTCGGCTTTCTCCATGATTCCGTAGTCGATGGAGATGGCGCGGCACTCCGAGAAGGCGGTCTCCGCGATGTTGCGCTCCTCTTCGGGAGTCTGAGCCTTCAGCACGGCACTGAAGAGCTGGTGATGGTCGGGGAGGTATTTCTTGAAGGCCTCGATGATGGTGTTGACCTTCCAGATGAAGATGCCCGAATTCCAAAAGAACTCGCCACACTGAATGAAGGTCTGAGCCAGTTCGAGATTGGGTTTCTCGGTGAAGCATTTCACCTTGCTGATAATCTGGTTGTCCGACACCTGTATGTAGCCGTAGCCCGTCTCGGGGCGTGTGGGTTTGATACCCACGGTGAGCATGGCATCGTGGCCGGCGGCAAACTCCATACACTCTCTGATGATGACGCGGAAGTCATCTTCGTTGAGAATCATGTGGTCCGAGGGGGTGACAATCATCTCCGCATCGGGGTTTTTCTTCAGAAGGGTGTAGGCCGCATAGGCGATACAGGGGGCGGTGTTGCGTCCGATGGGTTCACAGAGAATCTGCTCCTCCTTGAGTTCGGGGAGATGTTCCAGCACCAGCTGTTTGTACTTGATGTTGGTCACCACCAGGAAATTCTCGGGGGGCACGAGTTTCTCGAAACGCTCGTAGGTGTGGCGGATGAACGATTTGCCGGTTCCCAGAATGTCGAGGAACTGCTTGGGCATCGACTGTCGGCTCTTGGGCCAGAAACGGGTGCCGATACCGCCTGCCATAATGACGCAATATTTGTTATTCTCCATCTCTTACTTGTACAATGATATTTTACACAAAGATATAAAAATATATAAGACTAAAAGAAATAAAGGGCACTTTTTCGGCAGTTCATTGTTCAAATACCGACAGGTGGTTATAAATCGTAGGTTTTATCGTGCGAAGCGCGAGGTGTCTACCTCTTTCATCTTGCGCTCCTTGTAGTCGCCGAAGCGGTAGACGAGGCGCAGGGTGGTGGCGCGGTTGTAGCGCACCGAGTTGTTCAGGTCGGCATATTGCCCGTTGTGGCGCAGGCGCAGGGGAAAGTTGCCCGTGTCGAACAAATCCTCGCACTTCAGACTCAGCGACATTTTGTTGCGCAGCAGCGACCACTTCACCCCTGCCGACATGGTGAAAAGAGTGCCGATGTCGAACGTACCCTGTATGGCAGGGCTTTGCACATGGGACGAGAACTCGAGGTGGAGGTTCTTGTGGAGCGTGATGGTGTTGTCGGTGTTGAACATCACAAGGGTCTTGTGACGGTTGAAACGCTGGTCGAAGAACTCGTTGCAGCGGTCGAAGACCGTCAGACAGCAGAGGGTGACCTGCGAGGAGAACCACCGCCCGATGGAGAAGGGCACGACAGCCATGACACCCACCTTCTGCTCGTAGTCCCAGTTGGTGCTCTTGTAGATGAGCACGGGGCGGTCGGGACTCTGATAGGGCGACTGTTTGTTTTCGTCCTTGGTGTAGGAGTAGAACGCCTGCAACATATAACGGCGGTTGAAAATGTAGCTGGCGTTGAGGGTGTATTCCAACGAGGGGCGCAGGTCGGGCGAGCCGTGGATTTCGGTGTAGCCGTCGATGTAATTAATCGAGGGCTGCATCGCCCAATATTCGGGATAGGTCTTGTCGGTGGTCAGTCCGATTTTGAGAATGCGGTTGGGGTTCTTCATGCGTGTGAAGGAGAATTGCGGATAGACCGCCCATTTGCGGTATTCCTCTATGCGGTAGTATTCGCCCTTGAGCGAGGCCTCGAACGAGATGCCGTTCGCAAAGCGACTGCCTGTCGATAGGTAGAAATCGACCTTGTCCTCCCCGAGTCGGGTGGCGATATTCTTGGTGGGGCGTGAGGAGGTGCAGCCGTTGTAGTTCTGGGTGTTGCGGTTGGCGGCGTGGAAGTAGGAGAAGCCGTAACCCAATGTCCAGTTGCGGGCGAGGTTGTGGCTTTGGTCGGCATAGAACAGATAGTTGTCCACCTCCTGCATATCACGGGTGAGGAGGTGTTCGCGCACCGAAGACGAGTGGTAGAGAATGTCGAGGTTCTGCGTCTTGTCCATGCGGTAGTGGGTGTAGTTGAATCCCAGGTCAAGACCAAACGGGGCGGAGTAGTCGAGCGCGAGGTTGTGGAGTTGCTGTTTGGAGCGGGCGAGGTTGCGGCTGTCCTGAAAATTACCCGTCGAGCGGCTGTCACCGTCATCGTTGGGTACGAAATTACCCGTGTAGGTCACGCTCACCGAACTTTTGTCGGAGATGTCGTAGTTGAGCGAGGTGCGGAATTCGTGAATGTCTGAGGCATGACGCGAGATGTTCGATATGCCAATATCGTAGGTCTGGTCGCCGACCTTGTGGAGGGCGCGGGTGTCGGAGGGGAGAATGCTCTTGCTCCACGTGGGGGCGTAGATGGTACTCCACGAGAGTCGGGGTGTCGCCACGAGCAGGTTACCTGCGACACCGCCACGACCGTAGTAATTGTCGCGATAGTGGGCGGAGAGCTGTCCCTCCACGGTGTGCTTCCCGGGGCGGAGGGTAACGATGTTGATGATGGCTCCGTTGGTGTGGTAGCGCGGCGGAGCGTTCTGTATCACCTCGGTCTGCTTCACCTGCTCGGCGGGTATGCTCTCCAGTACGGTGCGGAGCTGGTCGCCGCTCAGGGTGGAGGGCTTGCCGTCGATGACGACGGTGACTTTGCGACTGCCGATGATGGAGACCTGCGAGCCACTGACCTCTACGCCGGGGAGCTTGTCGAGAATGTCCCACGCCGTGTCCACCACCTTGCGTTGTGCCAGACTCTTGGTGTCGAAGATGAGTTTGCTGCCCTCGGCCTTGACGATGGGACGTTCACCGCGTATGACGACCTCCTGCATCAGCTGTTCGTCGGGACGCAGCGTGATGTCGAGCCGCTCGCCCGCCTTGCAGGGGGCGTTGTGGGTGTGGTAGCCCAGATAGGCGGCCGTGAGGAGATACTTCCGGCCGGGGGTGACGGGCAGTGAGAACCGCCCTTCGGTGTCGGTGGCCATGCCTGTCACATAGGTCGAATCGGGAAGGCTTCTCAAGATGACGCTGACGGCGCAGAGGGGAGCCTGCTTCTCGTCGGTGATGCGTCCGCTGACTGACGGAGTCTCCTGACCTGACGCGCTGAGGCAGATGAGGGTCAGCAGGAGAATGAGGAGGTGTTTCATGGTAGTCGGGTTTTGGGGTAGTGCGACAGTGCCGCACTGCGGAATTCCCAACAAAAATAGGGAAAAAACGATTATAAAAAATAATTCTTTTCCTTAATTCTTCCGATGGCGACATCGGCGGACGCTGCCTCCGGCTGACGGAAACGAGTGCCGGACGGCGGTTTTTCGGAGGACGGCACGCCATGCCGTGCGGACGTTCTGCCGCGGCTCTTTCCGTCGTCCTTCGAAAACCTTTTGGCAAAGACCCTTCCGAGGGGCGCAGGAAAGGGCGGCAGAGGGCTGTCGGAGGGGGCTTAATGTCAATATTTGGGCAAAATTTTTCGATTTTCCAGCATATTTTGTAACTTTGTCCCCTATTGTGGAGATTAATTTTTCTTAATGCAATGAAAATAAGGCTATTTACCATACCCAATCTGCTCACCCTCTCCAATCTGCTTTGCGGTTCGTTCGCGGCGGTGGCAGCATTGAAGTATAATCAGTTGGAGGTCGCTTTCTTCCTCATCATCACCGCGGCGGTGTTCGATTTCTTCGACGGTTTCGCCGCCCGTCTGCTCAAATGTCCCTCTCCCATCGGTGTGGAACTCGACTCGCTGGCCGACATGGTCTCGTTCGGTTTCGCACCTGCGGCCGTGTTCTATTCGCTCTACGGCTCGTCGGAGGCTCATTTCGCGTGGAATGCCGATGTGGCCGCCTGCGCACAGTATGTGCCTTTCATCATCACGGCCTTCTCGGCACTGCGTCTGGCCAAGTTCAACATCGACGACACGCAGCACACCGAATTCGAGGGGCTGACCACCACGGCCAATGCCATGTTCTGCTCGTCAATCGGCTGGCTGGCCGTCACGGGCAACATCACCCTGCCGCGCGAGATGATTCTCGGTCTGTCGGTGGTGATGGCCTTCATGCTCATCTCGCCCGTGAGAATGTTCGCTCTCAAGTTCAAGGGCTTCGGCTGGCAGGGCAACGAGTTGCGTTACTCGTTCATCGCCTTCCTGGTGGTGCTTTTCGCCCTTTTGCAGTGGAAGGCCATTCCGCTGGCGATACTGGTCTATGTGGCCGTTTCGCTGGTGCGCTGGCTGCGCGGAGCGCATAACTGATTGTGAGATAGAGGGGTAATTTTGTTTCCTCGTAAAAAATAACTATATTTGCCGCCGTATTCGGCTCTTTTTTGATATGATGTTGAGGTTGTCGAAAGGTTTTATCAGGACTTTGGTTTTGGGGTTGCTGCTGGCAGTCCCGACGATGGTCTATTCCCAGCATTTCGATGCCAAGTCGATTATGCGTGCGCGTCAGAACGGTCATTCGGGCAACCTCTACGGCTCGAACCCCTACGAAACGCAGGACGACGAGAATCAGAATGGCGAGAAACAGGATACCACCAAAAAGGAGCGAAAGATACGCAAACCGCTGGAGTCGTACTTCTTCAGCGACTCGATACGTTCGCTCAACAACTTCAAGTGGACGGTGAGCCGCGAGTTCAACCGCGTACGTGTCCAGCCGTTGGACACCACACTCACCGACTTCAGAATCGACTACCCGTTCTACACGGAAGATGTGGGCGACATGGCACAGGGTGCGCTGGGTCAGACTTCGCTGCCGGTCAACTATTTCCGCCGGCCGCAGAACACCGACTTCATCTTTGCCAATCCCTACTACGCCTACACCTACAACATGGAGAATGTGCCGTTCTACAACACGAAGCGGCCGCTGCTCCAGATGGGCTACATCGAGTCGGGACAGAAGCGTTTCCGTGAGGAGAATTTCAATATCATGGTGGCGCAGAACGTGTCGCCCACCACGGGCTTCAACGTCAACTACAAGGCCCGCGGCACACGCGGCCTCTACGACTGGTCGCGCACCAAGAACCACAACCTCTCGGTGGCCTTCAGCCACACGGGCAAGCGTTATTCGGTGCATGCCGCCTACTACAACAACCACATCGAACAGCAGGAGAACGGTGGTGTTGTGGGCAAATGGGCCATCGCCGATACCACCTTCCAGATGCCGTCGGGTGTGCCGATGAAACTGGCGGAGGCCGAGGCCAACAATATCTACCGCAACAACGCGTTCTTCATTACGCAGACTTACGGTATCCCCCTGCAAAGAATGACCGACGAGGATTTCTCGATGGCAGGACTTTCGTCGGTCTACATCGGTCACTCGTTCCAGTATTCGTCGTGGAGCAAGTACTACACCGACCATCGCGCCACCTACACCAACGAGCGCGACCATCGTGACGAAAACGGCAACTTTGTGGCCGTGACCGACGAGTATTACGACAACTGGTTCATCAACCCGGCACAGTCGCGCGACTCGCTCTTCGAGAGAGTGGTCTCGAACCGCTTCTTCGTGCAGGCGCAGCCGTGGAGCCGCAACAGTGTCGTCAGCACCATCGATGCCGGTGTGGGCATCGACATGCACACCTACTCGCAATTCGCATTGGACGATTACCTTTCGGGCAAATATGCCAAGAAGAAGGAGACCAGCTACTTCGTCTATGGCGCCGTGGAAGGAAAAATGAGAAAATATCTCGATTGGGACGCCAACTTCAAGTTCTACCCTTCGGGATACAGAGGCGGAGACCTCGACGTGGGTGCCCATGTGGCCCTGACAGGATTTCTCCGCGGTCACCCCCTGGTTCTCGAGGGCGGATTCAGCCTGAACCGCCGCTCGCCCTCCTATTGGCAGGAGAACCTATTCACGAACCACTACAAGTGGTCCACTCCCCTAAGCAGGGAGAATGAAACCCGTTTTGAGGTCAAGTTTTCGATTCCCGACTTCGCGTTCGAAGTGGGATTCAATCAGAGCGTTGTCTCCGATAAAATCTACTACGGTGCCGACAGCAATGTGGCACAGGCAGACGATAACGTGAGCCTGACGGGTGTGTACGCTCGCAAAGATTTCCGTTTCGGCGGATTTCATTTGGACAACAGGGTATTGTTGCAGTGGAGTACGAATCAAGATGTAGTTCCTGTACCTCTTTTCAGCGCCTACCTCTCCTATTACTATGAGTTCTGGGTAGTGCGTAACGTATTGCGCCTTCAGGTCGGATTGGACGGTCGTATGCAGTCCCGCTACTACGCACCGAGCTACAATCCCGCCCTCTCGACGTTCTACAACCAGCGCGAAACCGAAGTGGGTAACTATCCCTACCTCGACGCCTTCGTGATGGGTAAATGGAAGAGAATGAGGATTTTCGTGAAATACCAGCATGTGAACAAGGGTCTCTTTGGCAACGGAGAGTACTTCTCGCTGGCGAACTATCCCCTTAATCCGGGAATGTTCAAAATCGGTATTTCGTGGAGTTTCTATGATTAGCGTATTGTTCTGCGCGGTGTAAGCTGCCCGCAAAGCAATCTTTTATGTTAAAAAAGACAGTTGTAACTTTTGCGTTCTTAACTATTTTAACAACTTTTTACGGTTTTAACGCCAACTTCAGCGCATCGAAAGACATGTCGCTGGATAACGGTGGTGAGCGAATCGACGATTCGTTGCTCCCCGTGGAGAGCAATTTCAAAATCTCGTCGTATGACCATCTGATTCGCCACATCAGCGAAAAGGAGGGCAACGACTGGCGGCTGATGAGTGCCATCGCCTACCATGAGTCGCGCTTCATGCCCGATCTCACTTCGCGTTGCGGAGCCAAGGGACTCATGCAGATTATGCCCTCTGTCGCGCGTCAGTTCGACGTGGCGAAGGAGCAGCTCTCCGACCCCGAAACCAACATTTGGGTAGCCAATAAAGTGCTGACCAAAATCATGACAACACTTCGTTTCACGGCCTCCACATCGGAACACGACAAGATGAAAATCGTGCTGGCGGCCTACAACGGAGGCATAGGCCATGTGACTGACGCCCGACGTCTGGCACGCGCCTATGGCGAAAATCCCAACTCGTGGGAGGTAGTGGCAAAATACCTTTGTCTCAAATCGTTGCCGGAATACTACGAGAGCGACGTGGTGAAATGCGGCCGCTTTGGTGGTAGTAAGGAGACATTGGCATACGTGGATAATGTCATGGGCAAATACGACAAGTATTGTTCGATTGCCATGCGATGACATTCTCCGCATGCTGACGCAAAATGCAGGCTCTTGACAAAGAGACCTGCTTTTTTTTATGCTCTTTCGCGTCGTGTCGGCCGGCCTCCCGTCGTGAGGGTTCCATGACCTCTCCTCCCGACGCGCAGCCTTTGCGGTCTGCCCTCGTTGAGGGTATTTACGACCTTTTCTCGTCATGCGCCCGTTGTGCCCTTCCCCTTGCGGCCGTCTGTTTGCCCTGGTCGCCGTCACACACATAAGACGAGAGAATCTGGGGAAGCAAGATTTTGCCGAGGTGACATCGCAAGATGGAAGAGAACCGTTTGCCGCAAAGTATGACGCAGTAGTTACAAATCCTCCCTTTGGAAGTTCTTCCGAAATGAAGTTTGGCGAGTATTCTATCAAGGGACTGGAGAAGCAGATGGCATTAAATGCTCTGAACAGCATGAACGATAATGGCCGAGCTGCAATTATTATCGGTGGAAACACTGAATACAATGAAAACGGCTCGATAAAAGGTGCAGACAAAGCATTTTTTAACTATCTTTACAACAACTACAATGTGATAGGTGTCATCAACTTAGGAGGTGATCTCTACGCAAAGCAGGGTACCCGATTCCCCGTTCGCCTCATTCTGATTAATGGACGCAAAATGAGAGGTGATGTAGTGTATGCTCCTGTAAAGAGCAAGGCACGAGCAGCAGGTAACGAATTTTGAAGACTTATTTAACAGAGTAAACAATGAACAAGTATTACCAGTACAAGGAAGCTCCGTTTCTGACACTGACAACGGAAAGAAAGAGTCCGTATCAAGTAGTAGCGGAAAACGTGGAGAAAGCAATTCAGACCTCGGTGGAATGCGGAGAAAATCCGACATATCAAGCGAGAGACATTCTGCCGATGGATATGTTCAAGATAGTAAGGACATCACCGATGCCGTTGTCGGAGTCGCAAAAGAAATCACTTCTTCTCGAAGTGATGGAGTCCGATTGGATAGAGTCTCTTCTCAGTCGACTGGAGAACAACACATCGAATCAGATGATAGAGGTGCCGGAAGAAGAAGCGACAGAGGTGTTGGAGAACGAAGAGATAACACTGAGAGTGTATCTGACGAATCTGGAAGGCTGGATAGAGAACCTGTAAAGGTAAACATTCAGCAGGAAAAGACTCAATATCCTGCAAGAAGTAAATCCACACAGATTGGGGCAGTTATTCCCAGCAACACTGTGAACTCCATACAACGCGCTCTTGGTAAATTCAAGGACATAGACTCCTATATATATCGACATGCCGACAAAACAAAAGCGCGGAGTACCTTTTACGAAGGGTACTCCGCGCTTTTTGCTGCCGCACGCGAGTGCGTTATTTGGTCTGGGGATCTACATAGTCGTAGAGCAGTTCCATGTCGTCAATCCACAGCTCGCTCTGCGTGCTGCCGATGAAGTAGTCGCCCCAGCGCGAGGCGGTGCAGACCACCATGATGTGGGTGGGCTGGGTCTTCATGTCGTTGTAGACCACGGGAATGGTCACCTGGGTCCACTCGTCGACATTCTTGTCGAAGAGCCGCTCGCCATAGCCGATGACGGCCTTGCTCTTGGGGTTGAAGAAGGTGGCCACGCTTCGGGTGTCGACACATATCGGTGAGTTGTCGTTGGCCACCACATTGCCGTCCTTGTCGCGTCCGTACTCCTCCTTGGTCCAGTTGCCGAGGGCGATGTAGACCATATTCATGTCGGGATCGCCCTTCTGCACCTCCTGACCCGAGGGGCGGTTGTTGGAGTCGAGACGGTCGATTTTGCCCACCTTGCCCTTCATCCAGAAGCGCAGGGCGGTGGGGCGCTGGGTCATCGGACGGCCGAAGGCGATGATGCCGTTGGTGCCGGCCGTCTTGAGGTAGTCGCCCGTGAAGAGGTTGCCGGCGGCGAACTTGCCGATGCCGAACACCGCCACATGGTAGGACTTGAGCCATGCGCTCTGTTTGCCGGTGGAGCCGGGGCGCACGTCGCTGACTCCCTGTGTGAGGGTCTTGTCGCCGATTTTGGCACCCGGATTACCCGTGCCCCAGTAGTTCTCGCCCGGGAGGAAGGGATAGACAATCTTGTTGTCGGTGTGCCAGTCCTCCATGCTGCCGTTGGGGAGCTGGGGGGTAGTGCCGGTCTTCACGGTCTGAATCGGGCTCTCCTCGTCGTTGCAGTAGGCGCGTACCTCGTAGGTCGACTCCGCGTCGGCTGCCACATGTGCCGAGAATTTGCCACCGTCGATGTTGACCTTCTCCGCCTCGAGCCATGCCTCCGAGCCGCTCTTGCGGTAGCGGAAGCCCATTTTGGCCGCGCCGTCGAGACCCTCGCCATAGAGCCAGATGACCTTCGACCAGGCGTAGGCACCCGCCAGCGTCACGCTGTTCTGTGCAATCACCGCGTTGATGGTCCAGGTGACGGTCTTCTCGTGAATGGTGGTCTGCACCTGCTGCGGCGAGTTGAAGTCGCGTGCCGACAGCTCCTCCGGGGTCACATCGTATTGGGTGACACCCTGCGGACCGAGTTTCATCTCCGTGACGGTCAGATGGCTCAGGTCGGTGCCTTTGGGCATGTTGACGGTGATGGTGTGCTTCTCGTCATCGATGACCGACTCGCCGATTTGTCCTGCGATGGCGAACCGGTAGGTGATGTTCTGTTCGGCTACAATCTGCCACTCATAGTCCTGATAGAGCGAGAGGGTGACCGGAAGCGGCGACGAGAGGTCGAGGTGGCCGGTCAGCGGATACGAGGTCTGAATCTTGGGCAGGATATCCTCGGCGGTGAGGGTGGTGTTGTGGGGAACGCAGCCGTAGGTCACGCTCTTCACCTCCACATTGCGGGGGTCGCACTGCTCGTCGAGCAGCAGGTAGACCGTGCTGATTTCGCCCTTCTTGCCCAGCTCGATGGACTGGAGGGTGAATGCCGGCGAGGGGTTGTCGCTGCTGACGGGACCGCTCTCCATGTTTTCGATTTTCAGCTCGATGACCGGATAGGGTATGTCGTTCTTGATGCACGAGCCGGCCATGAGGCCTGCGGCCGCCATACATGTATAAATCAGATGTTTCATCGTCTTACTCCTTTTTCTTGTTCCACAAATGCACGGTCATACCGATGTTGATGGCCGCGATGTTGAGTTTGAACTTCATCTTCGAAGCCTTGCGCGAGCCGATTTTCACGCCCGTGACTGGGTCTTTCATCGACACGTTGGTGTATTGCAGACCGCCCAGTCCGAAGGAGAGCGTGGCGCACACATTGGGGTAGAGGTAGACGGCCACACCCGGATTGAAGGCCAGCTTCACCTGCACGTTGTCGCTCTTGTAGCGGTGGCGTTCGTCGCCGGAGTCGTAGGCGAAGTCGGTTTTTCCGGTCACCACGGCCAACTCCAGCTCGGCGAAGAGGCCGAAGCGTCCCTTGGGGTCGAGACCCGCATACGAACGGTGGAAGATACCGAACGAGTAGTTGTTGCTGGTGAGGTCGATGTAGGGGATATCGCCGTTGATGTCGTTGATTTCGCCGAAATCGAGACGCGCATTGTCGATGTTGCCCGACACATGGTTGTAGCCGAAACGGAAGCCCAGACAGTGGTTGTCGCTGTAGAAGTAGCCCACGAAGGGACGTATGGTGGCGATGGTACCGTCGGCATTGAGGTTGTCGAGTATGAGCATGAAGTCGGTGTCGTCGCTCGACAGGGTGCCGTAGGAGGCCGTCATGCCGAGCATCACCTCACCCTTGTAGGCAAACTTGATTTTGTTGATTTCGCGGTCGATGCGGTGGCGTGTGGGCAGGAACTTGTTTTTCTGACGCGGAGGGCGGCTCATCTCCGTGGCCGCGGCCGAAAGGGGATTCTCGCCGTCGGGAGTTGTGGTGACGGCGGTGGGGGCGGTTTCTTCCTTGTCCGATGTGGTGAGGGGGTGTGCCGACAGCGCAAGCATCGGAAGGAAGGCAATGAGTGAAAGTAGAATTTTCTTCATATCCGAGCTGTATTAAAGGTAAAAAGCCACACCCAGTCCGATGGAGAAGATGTTGACCTTGAAATTCATCATGCTTGTCTTGCGGCGACCGACGGTCACCTGGTTGTGTACCTGCTTGGTGTTGGTGTAGGTGATACCCATCACACCCACGTTGACCTCCACGGCCATGTTGTTGGTGGCGAAGGCCACGATACCGGGCGACATACCCAGCGAGAAGGTGTAGCCCGTCTCATAGGTACCCTTCACCGGCGAGTCATTGGCGAATTTGGCCTGCACGCCGCCACAGGCGAGCTGCATCTCGTTGAAGAGGGCGAAACGGCGGCTGCGTCCGATGGGGATATACTGTCGCCAGGTGGCGGCCACCTGATAGCTGTGGCGCAGGGCGTAGTAGTCCTTCACCTGAATCTGTGTGCCGCTCTCCTCGTCGCCCCACTGCATTTCGGCGGAGTCCATCTTCAGATAGGTGCGCGAGTAGATGAAGCGCGCGCCGAGGGCCATGTTGTCGCGGAAGGCGTAGGCAATCATGGGGCTGACCTTCACGTTGTGGCCCTTGGAGTTGATACCCTCGACAATCAGGAACCGGTAGGATTCGTTGCTGTGGGTCGAGTAGGAGGCCGTACCTCCGAATATCCACTGTCCCTTGGGGACAAAGAGGTTGCGCGGGTCGGTCAGACCTCTCATCTTTCGTTTTTCGTTGCGGGAGAGGTGGTCGAATTCCGAGTCGTGCTTCACCTGTGTGGTGTCGGCCGGAATGAGATAGACCTTGCGGTGGCGTCTGCTCCCGGAGACATTCTCATTTTGTGCGTTCACTGCCTCTATCGAGCCCAGAAGACTCGCCATGAGCAGCAGCAACATGTACTTTACGTGGCGCATTGTCGTGCGTTTAAATGGTTTTCGGATAATGGGAGTACAATCGCGTCGTGGGGTGACGGTTGTCCCGAGACACTGATTCTACAATTTGCGGACAAAAATAGTCAAATACACCTTGTTGCGGAAATTTATTCAACGAACAGATGTTTTTTCATCATAAAAAACCGGGGCTTTCCACGGGCTTTGCCCCTCCTCGGAACGCAGAACAGGCGGACGATGAGATCATCGTCCGCCTGTTCTGTGGGGGAAGGGCCGCCGTGGGGCGGTCGTGGTCAGGCTCGCTTATTGCTGCTTGACATACTTGTCGAGCCACGAGAAGAACTCGCGGTTCCACACCATGGAGTTCTGGGGTTTGAAGACCTGGTGGGCCTCGTCTTCGAACTCCACCAGTCGGGTGGGTACACCCATCAGCTTGGCGGCGGTGAAGGCCTCGAGCGACTGGGTGTAGGGGATACGGAAGTCATACTCGCCGGTGATGATCAGAATGGGGGTGTCCCAGTTCTTCACGAATTTGTGGGGCGAGTTGGCGTAGGAGCGTTGTGCGGTGGCGTTCTCCTTGTCCCAGTATGCGCCGCCGTAGTCGTTGTTGACAAACCACAGCTCCTCGGTATGGCCGTACATCGAGTTGAAGTCGAAGATGCCGCAGTGCGAGATGAAGGCCTTGAAACGCTTCTGGTGGTGTCCGGCCAGGAAGTAGACCGAATAGCCGCCATACGATGCGCCCACGCAACCCATACGGTTCTCGTCGGCCCACTCCTCCTTGGCCACGTCGTCGATGGCCGAGAGGTAGTCTCTGATGTTCTGACCCGAGTAGTCGCCCGAAATCTGGTCGAGCCACTCCTGACCGAACGAGGGCAGGCCGCGGCGGTTGGGGGCTACGACCACATAGCCCTGTGCGGCCATGAGCTGGAAGTTCCAGCGGTAGCTCCAGAACTGTGATACCACGCTCTGGGGGCCGCCCTGACAGTAGAGCAGCACGGGATATTTCTTCGAGGCGTCGAAGTCGGGAGGCAGAATCACCCAGGTGAGCATCTCCTTGCCGTCGGTGGTCTTCACCCAGCGCTTCTCGACCTTGCCCATCTTGATGTGCTTGTAGATTTCCTCGTTGACATTCGAGATGCGGGTCATCGAGCCGTCGTCGACACCCACCTCGAAGAACTCGGTGGCCATCGAGATGGTGCATACCTCGGCCGCGATGCGGTCGTCGGCCATCGTGAAGGCGTTGATGTCGTGGTCACCCCTGGTCAGCACCTCCACCTCCTTGTCGTCGAGCGAGATGCGGCAGATCTGATGGGTGGCCTCGATGGGCGAGATGAAGTAGAGTGTGGAGTTGTCTCTCCATACCACATTGGTGGCGTTGTAGTCGAAATCCTCGGTCAGGTCCTCCATCTGGGCGGTCTGGCAGTCGTAGAGGAACAGACGCTCCTTATCCGACTCGTTGCCGGCGCGGCGCTGTGAGCGGAAGGCGATGTAGCGGTCGTCGGGCGACCATACGGGGTACTTGTCATAGCCGGGAAGGTTCGCCGCAGCCTCCTTTATCCCCACGGGCTTGCAGATGTTTTGGGTCTTGCCCGTGGCGGTGGAGTAGACGAAGATGTCGGAGTCGGTCGACACGGCATAGGCTGCACCCGTGAGGGGCTTCATGGTGTAGGCCAGCATGTCGCCGGCGTTGTTCCACGCGATTTCGGCCATGTCGAAATAGGGGGCCAGCGGAGCGTCCCAGGCCGACTTCTCGCCGATGATGTCGCGGCCTGCGGAGAGTTTCTCGCCGTTGAAGTCACCCACGAAGATGTGGAGATGTTCGCCCTCGTCCCAGTAGTCCCAGTGGCGTACCATCAAATCGTCGTAGATGCGTGCCTTCGACTTGTCCATGTCCTTGTGAATGTCGCGGGAGCGGCGGTCGGCCACCTGCACACGCTGCACATACCAGGCCTTGTCGCCCGAGGGGGCGATGCCGAAGCCCTCCAAATCCTTGTCCAGCGACGAGAGCTGGGTGACGTTGTTGCCCTCGCGCGACATCTTCCACAACTGCACGGAGCCGCTTCTTCCCGAGAGGAAGTAAATCTGGGTGCCGTCGCTGCTCCACTGGGGGTTGAAGTTCGACGAGGTGTTGTCGGTGAGTCGGGTGGTGGCATGGGTGGTCATGTCCTCCAACCAGATGGTGCTCACACCGCGGTTTTCCGCCATGTTGTAGTCGGTGAGGGTGTAGAGCAGGGTCTGACCGTCGGGTGAGAGCGACGACGAGCCGGCGCGGCGCATCTTCCACATCACCTCGGGGGTCAGTCGGCCGTCGGCAATCTCCTGTTGAGTCAGCGCATTGTCGATGGTTAGGGGCTGGGGCGTCTGTTGACAGCCGCACAACCCCAGGGTTGCAATAGCCATAGTGACGATGATTTTTTTCATTTTCGTTGAGTATTTCATTTATTTATTGCGTACATTTGTAAAATACTGAATACGGTGCGGTGGGAAGTAGCCCTGCACGACGACGTGGGTCGTGGGGACGGGGCCTTGCCACGGATTGGCCGTGTATTCGTCCAACAAACATTTATCGATTATGAATCATGTAGTCTATTTTGCCGACAAGTCGGTGGCCTTCACCCATCAGCCTTCCGGGGCGGAGGGGGTGTTCGTCATTTCCGACGACGGCTCGGTTTCGCGAAGCAAGGTAACGAAAATTCTTGAGACACACAAAAACTTGGAGGTCATAACTTCGGACCCCGATGCTGCATATCAGCGTTTTTCGGCGGATTTCTTCTATGTGGAGGCTGCCGGTGGCGTGGTGGTGCGCGAGTCGGGCGAGTGGCTGATGATGCGCCGCTGGTCGCGATGGGATTTGCCCAAGGGGCATGTCGAGCCGGGCGAGAGCTACGAGGAGTGTGCCGTGAGGGAAATCAAGGAGGAGACGGGTGTCGACGGCGAGATTGTGCGTCCGTTGTGCGACACGCTCCACGCCTACTTCTTCCCCAAGACCAACCGCTGGGAGCTGAAGCGTACCTATTGGTTCGAACTGCGCGAGCTGGAGGGCGGTGTGGCACAGCCTCAGAAAGAGGAGGGCATCGAGTCGGTGTCGTGGTGCGACGAACGTCAGGTAGCCGAGAATTACGAGGGCTGCTATCCCACGATTCGCCGTGTCATCGGCTGCATGCGCAACAGATAGTCCGTGTTGCGAACGATACGGAAGACGCAACGGAGCCGCCCTGCATTGAGGGGCGGCTCCGTTGTTTCTTCCCGGCTGAGATGTGTTGTCGGGTGTGGCGGTGAGAAAGGTAGCGGGGGCATTTCCCGTTCGGTTGTCGTTTCCGTATCGCCGTCCGTTTGTCCGTCTGTCCGGTGCGTCGGTGGACTTCGGCCCTTCTGGTGTCGATGCAGAAGATGGTAGTGATGCAAAAAAGGAGCGACCCTTCACAAGGTCGCTCCTTTTTATCTGTTCCCTCTTGCGAGGGGAAGGTTTGTCGGCGGTTTAGAAGTACTTGCCGCGGAGGTCCTGCATCTCCGACATCTCCTGCACGGCAGGAACGCAGAAACGCTGTGCCATACCCTCGGCTACGGCCTGAAGGCGAACCTGCTCGCCCTCTGCGGTCTTCTCACCGTTCTTCTCCACGTTGTCCACCTGGAAGACATAGAGACCGGTGAAGCCCTTGACGGGAGCCGATACGGCCTTGTTCTCATCGAGTGCGATGGCACCGATTACGCGAGGCTCCATACCGATACCCTCGGTGTAGTAGGCACCCAGAGTAACGTCCTTGAAGTTCTCGACAGTGGTACCGAGGCTCTTGGCCTGCTCCTCGAGGGTGCTGCCCGAAAGCTGGTTCTTGATGTAGTCGAACTTCTTGTCGCGCATGAGCATCATCTTGATTTGTGCGGTGACCTTCTCTACGGGAGTGTACTCCTCGTTGTCAATCTCAGTGAGAATGGCCACAACGTAGTCGTTGCCCACCTTGAAAATCTCCGATACGTTGCCCTCCTCGGCACCGTAAGCCCAGCGTACCACCTCACGCGAATCTTCCAGACCGCGGAGTGTGCGCTCGCCCTGGCTGAGGGTGGCTACACGGGGAGTGATGGCTGCTTCGTTGGCTGCCTCGTTGAACGAGTCAGCGTCCTTGGCCTTCACGGTGAAGGTACCGGCCTGGTTGTGGAGGTTCTTGCGAGTAGCCTCCGAAGCCACAACGGGGTAGGTGATCGAAGCCACCTGGATATGCTTGCTGGGCTTGTCGGCGCGGTAAATCTGCATGATCTGAATGGTGCTGCCCGAGTTGATGGTCACCACGTCGCCCTTCTTGGCCTCGGCCAAAGGAGCCACGAACTCGCCCGAGAACGACGAGAAGGGAAGTACACCCACCTCACCGCCTGTAGCGCGGGTCTGTGCCATGGAGTGCTGTGCGGCCAGCTCTGCAAAGTTGGCACCCTTCTTGATGGCGGCAACAAGGCTGTCGGCCAGTTCCTTCTGCTCGTAGGAGAGAACGATGTGGCGGATACCCAGCGAGTCGGGAGCCATCTTGGTGTCCAGCACACGCGACATGGTCCACTCGTTGTTCTTCAGCACGGGACCGTAGGTCTTGCCGGCGTTGAGAGCCTCGGCCTCCTCGGTCGAGAGCTGTGCGTTGGTGTAGTAGGTGTCGGAGATGTGGCCGTTGCGGTTCTTGCGCACGAAGGTCTTGACATCATCGGTTGCGGCGAACTCCTCGCCTACACCCATGACGGTCTTCTCGAGGTTCTCCATGTCGGCATCGGTAGGCTCTACATCGAATACCACATACTTCAGCGTGCGGTTGGGCAGCTGCTTGAACTGGTTGATGTGCGAGGTGTAGTAGCTCTGGATATCGCTGTTCGAGATGTTGATGAGCGAATCGGGTACCGAGCTGAACTTCTTGGCTACCCAGCGGCCCGACTTCTTCTCATTGCTCTTCAGTGCCTCGGCCACCTCGAGCTTGTTGGCGAACACGCCACCCTTAATCAGGCCGAAATACTTCTGGTAGAGGTACTCCAGACGTGCCTGCTCGTTGATCTGCTGCCACATGTTCATTGCCTGGGGGTTGCGGCTTGCCTGTGAGAGGAAGTCGCTCACGGCGTCCTGACGGTACTGGCCGGTTGCGGGATCGGTGAAGTAAGCGCTGAAAACCTGTGTGGGAATCTGACCGTTGAGTATTGCGATACGCTCGGGTTCGGTGATAGCCAGACCCAGGTCCTCGAAACCGGGAGTCATGACATACTGGCTGAAGAGGCTCTGCCATACGGCGTTGGCCAACATGTCGGACTGCTGATCGTTGCTCTCCTGAACGTTCTGGGTCTCCTTGATCTGTTCGTAGAGTTTGTAGTACTCCGAGTAGTTGATGGACTTGCCATCGATGACACCAACCTTGGGGTCATTGCCTGAGAAGCCCATTTCGGTTCTCAGAGAGAAGATGAATGCCAAGAGGGCAAGTGCTATGACTACCGACAGCACTACGCCAAACTTGGTGCGTAAAGTGTTTAAACTTGCCATATAAATTAGTTATTATCGTATAATTTCGTTATGAGCAGTCAAAGGTAATAAATTTCGTGGATAATATAAATAATATTACAATTTTTTTATCCTTGCCAATTCGATGCGTGAGCGGGTTGTCCGCAGGATTCTAAGTTGTAAATTATCAACTACTACGGTCTCTCCCGTGGTGGGGATTCCCTCGTAGTTGAAGATGATGAATCCGGCCAGTGTCTCGTACTCCCTGCTTTCGGGAATGCCCAGTGCGTACTTCTCGTTGAGGTATTTCACCTCGTGGCGGCACGACAGCACATACTCGTCGGGACCCACCTGTTTTTCGGTGAGGTCGGCCACGTCGTGTTCGTCCTCAATCTCGCCGAAAATCTGCTCCAGCACGTCCTCCAGCGAGATGACGCCGGCCGTGCCGCCGAACTCGTCGATGACCACGGCAATGTTGCTGCGGTGCTTGATGAAGTTCTGCAACACCAGTTGCAGGGGCATGGTTTCGGGGACGAAGTTCACCTGCATCATCACCTCCTCGATGCTCTTGGGACGGGTGAACAGCATCTTGGAGTTGACATAGCCGATGATGTTGTCGATGTTGTTGCGCCACACGAAGATACGTGAGAACTTGGTGTCGACGAATCGTGCGGTGAGCTGTTCGATGGAGGTGTCGTCGATGTCGACGGCCTCGATGTCCACACGCGGAATCATGCAGTCCCTCACACGCTGGTCGGCGAAGTCGAGAGCGTTCTGAAAGAGCTTGATTTCGTTGTCCGAGTCGGGGTGCTGCTCCGTGGTGTTGGCGTCGAGCAGGGCGGCCAGGTCGTCGCGGTTGAATATCTGGCTCTGGGGCTGCTCCTCGGCCTTGTTGCCCGTGAGCCAGAGAATGCCGTGGGAGAGCATGGTGGTAAATCGGGCGATGGGGTAGAGCAGCAGGTAGAAGAACAGAATGACGGGCGAGAAGACGCGGTAATAGAAATTGGGGTTGTTGCGGAAGACGGTCTTGGGCAGAAACTCCGCAAAGAAGATGATAATGATGGTCGACACCGCGGTCTCGACAGCCACCGAGCCGGCCTCGGTGATACCCTCCCAGCCCATCAGGCGGAAGAGGCCTCTCAACAGCAGCGACATGCTCAGCGAGTAGATGACCAGTGCGATGTTGTTGCCCACCAGTATGGTGGTGATGTATTGGCCGGGGTTGTGGGCGAAGATGTCGGCTATGCGGTCGAACATATGGTTCTGCTTGCGGTCAATCTCCAGTTTGAGACGGTTCTTGCTCGTGAAGGCAATCTCCATACCCGAAAAGAAGGCTGACAGCAGCAGCATCACCAATATGAGGATTATCGATGTAATCATTATCGTTCTTTAGTTTTTTTGCGTTGTGTCGTTCTGCGACGACTCCCTGCGGGGGGTCTTTCCGCCGTCGGTCTTGCTGCCGGGCAGCGGTACGTTCTGGAATTCCGAGCGGCCGTTGCCGTGACGGAACCTCCACTGGGTGAACTCCTCGTTGGACTCGAATCCCTCGCCGATACACTCGTGGCGGCCCTGTCCCATCACCACCTTCGAATCCACATTAGAGTAGATCTTCTTGGTCTGGGCATTCCAGTAGAGCTGCTGGGTGTAGAGGCGTTTGCCGTCGGACTTGGTGACCACCACATCGCCCTTGGCCTCCCAGAGCTGGCGCTCCTTGTAGTAGATGGCGTAGTTGGCCGTCAGCACCACGTCGACCGTCGAGAGCGAGTCGTCCTGATAGGTGGTGATGGTCACCCCCTTGCGGAACTCCTGATAGGGTTCGCGTGCCTGGCTGTAACCCTCCATCAGAGGGGTGGTGAAGTGGTAGGAACGGCGGCCGTTCTGCGACATGACAATCGACAGGTCCTCGCAGTATTCGGTCATCTTGCCCTCGTCGAGTTCGGGGAGTCGGGTCGCTTTGCCGCTTTCACACGAAAATAGCAAGATAGCACTCCCCAATAAGGAGAGTGCTACCATTATATTTGATTTCACACGCTTTGGCATGTTGCTCTATGTCGGGGATTACTTGCGTGAGCGCACTACGGTCGAGATACCGCGGGCGGTACCGCAGTTGACGGTGTAGTGTGCGCCGTCCTTCAGCTCGTTGAAGAAGCACTCCTCCGAGTTGGGGAAACGGTTGTAGTAAGCGTTCAGCGAAGCCTTGGCAGCGGTCATGTACTCCGAATCCTCGGGCAGCAGCTCCACAGCCTTTGCCATGGTGTCGTAAGCCACCCAGAAGGTAGCCTGCCCCGAGAAACCGCCGCAGTGGCCGGCCGATACACCGTAGCACTGTGCCAGTACGAAGTAGGGTACACCGTCCTCGGGGTTCAGGTCGCGTGCGTTGCGGGCAGCCTCGGCAGCCTCGGGAATGTTGTTGGCAACCAGACCCACCAGTGCGATGCGCACGTAGAGCTGCTGACGCTCGGCGTCGTCCTTCTCCACGGCCAGAGCCTCCTTGAGGTAGGTGGTGGCCTTCTCGTAGTCACCCTTGTTCTGGAAACCCTGAGCCAGGAACATGGCGGTCTCCGACGAGGGCTTTACTGCGTAGTACTTCTCGGCGATGTTGAAGTAGAAGTCGCCGTCGCACTTTGCGCGCGACATCAGAGCCACGGCCTGCGAGAGGACGTCAACATCATCGGGAGCGGCAGCCAGTTTCTTGGTGAAGAGGGCCTCGAGGTTCTCGCAGCTGGCGGCACCACTCAGACCGAATGCTGCATCGAACTGCGACTTGTACTCGCTGTTGGCGGGGTTGGCCTCCAGGTAGGGGGTCAGACGGTCGTACTCGGCAATCAACTCCTCGGGCATCACCTCGTCGGTGTTCTTGTAGTCCTCGCAGAGGTTGCTGAAGTAAGCCACGATGGTCTCGGGATCGGTGTTCTGGCCACCGGCCTCGATTGCCTCGCGGAAAGCCTTGCGGATACCTGCACGGTCATCGGGACGGTAGGTCAGATACTCGCGGGCCTTACGGTCGAGAATGTAGGCGGTACCCTGCTTGCGGCTGTTGCCGAAGTACTGGTTACGCAGGTCGTAGATCAGCAGCAGAGAGTCTACATATACGTTCTTCTCGGCTACGCTCTTGGCGCGGTTGATTTTGTTCTTATATACGGTTGCACCACGCTGGTAGATGCTGACAGAAGCCTTGGGGCAGTGGTCGAGCAGCTCCTTGAGGTAGTGCGAAGCGGCCTGGTAGTCGCGGTTTTCGCACGACTCCTTCAGGAAGTTGGAGTTCTGAATGTTCTGGAGACGTTCTTCATTGGTCTCACCCCACTTTGCGTACTGGGGGGCGCTAAAGTCCTGCTGTGCGATTGCTGATGTTGCAACGAATGCAGATGCAGCTACGAGCAAAAATTTAATGGTTTTCATCGGTAGATTAAATTATGTTGTTTTTTTTGTTTTAATCGTATTTGGGTCTCATGAACCAGTATTCGCCGTTCTCGCTGCCTGCGAAGAGGGAGAAGCCGACGGAGAATTTCACATACTGCTGACGAATGAGTCCCAGACTCTTGGCCAGGTTGTAGCCGCGGCGGCCGAACTCGACACCCACGTCCACCGACGACGAGCCGAGGAATTTCACGGGAATGCCCACACCGAGCGACAAGGCATACTGGTGGAGTTTCTCACCGCCGAATGTCTGGTGGTAGTTGCCGTAGCGGAAGCCTGCGCGGTAGCTGCAACGCTTCAGGAAGTGGCGCACGTCGTAGCGCGAGGGGGTGAACTCCATACCCATCTTCAGGGTGCTGGTGTTAGTGTACGACACGGCGAAGTTGTCGGCCGCATTCTCGCCCAGCGTGTTGGAGGTACCCTTGTTCTTGCCGCCCCAGTTCTGGTAGGTATAGTCGACGCCCACCAGCCACTTGGAGGTCTGGTAGGTGGTACCGAGGGTCAGCTGGCGGGGCAGCACCATGCGCAGCTGGGTGGTGTCGCTCACCACCACGGTCTCGTGGAGGCTTCCGGTGGTCACCTTCGACGATTTGTCGGGTTTGATGTCGCCGCCGAAATCAAAGGTGGCACCCACGGTGAGCGCACGTTTTTCGGAGGTGATGACGTTCCACATCAGACCCACCTGTCCCTTGAAGGTCGACACCGAGTAGTTGTCCACACCGGTGGTGGCGCCGAACGCACCGTCGCCGGTGATGGGCAGGAAGGTGGTGGAGTAGAGACGGGTAATGTCGCCCCAGTAGTACTGTGCGGCGATACCCAGCGACACATTCTTGAAAATCTGCATGCCCACGCCGAACTTCACCTCCGTGATGTCGCCCGAACCCTCATAGGCATATTTTGTCGAACCGATGTTGCCCTGCACGGGGTCGCTCGACGAGTAGGGGCGGCGGTAAGAGATGCGGTAGCCCACCGACGAGTAGGGCATGAGGCTCATTCCGAAACCGATGCGTTTGCCCAGCGGAATCTGAATGGCGATGTCGTGGAGGTTGAACGTGTTGTAGGCACTCTGCTTGTCGGCATAGCCGTCGTTCTGCTTCACGGTTTGGTAATTATAGTAATTCTGCCCCTCGAGACCCAGGCTGAAGAGGAAACTCTTGCGGGGGGTGAGGCTGTAGGCGGCGGGGTTGAGCGTATTGACCATACGGGCGTTGCGCATGGCCACACCGATTCCTCCCATCGAGCGCGTGGCCGTGGTTCCGGGGGTGTTCAGCTCACCGATGCCATACATGGTGTAGGGCGAAAAAGCGTTTATACTACTGGACTGAGCGGACGCGGCAGCCGGTATGACAAAAGCCGCAACTGCGACGGTCAGTTTAATTAAGGTGTTCTTCACAAACATTGAATTCTAAAATTCTATCGAGTCCGTAGACGACAAGATTATATTTTGCAAATATCGTGTTTTTAATTCTTTTCGCAAAGTTTTTTGCGTCTCCTCCCGTAAAAATTATGCACAAATCCTCAAAATCGCGCTTCATTTGGGTGATATAACCCTCGATTTCGAAGGTCATGGAGTTCATCACACCCAGTTCTATGGCCTCGCGTGTGGTGCGTCCCACCAGTGCGCGGTTGTCGGTGGCCTCACACAGGGGGAGCTTGGCCGTGTAGTCGTGCAGGGCACGGAAACGACACCTCAGACCCGGCGAGATGCACCCTCCGCGGTAGGTGGCATCGCTGCTCACCACGTCGATGGTCACCGCCGTGCCGAAGTCGATAATCAGCACGTTGCGGCCGGGGAAGAGGGCGGCGGCTCCCACAGCGGCAGCCAGACGGTCTCTTCCCAGGGTTTGGGGGGTGAGGTAGTCGTTCTTTATCGGCACGGGGGTCTGGGGCAGGAACTCCAGCACCGTGGCGATTCTGCTTCTCAACAGACGGGTGATTTCCGGAAAATCGCTGCGTGTCGAGGCGATGATGGCCTTGTCGATGGGGTAGTCGCCCATCAGCCGGTCGACCATCTGGGGGGTGAGGTCATCGGTGTACTCCACCGCCACAATTTCACCGTGATGGGTGACGGCAACCTTTATTCGGGTGTTGCCGATGTCGACAATCAGGTTCACAACTGCTGGAGGGTTTTCCAGGCATCTTCCACGTCTTTGATATTTCTAACGGTCATTGCCAGTTTGTTATTGTGTTGTTTGAGCACAAAACGCTGCGGTTGTTGTGTTACTTTCTTCAAAAGTTCCATGAAAATGTCGCTTTTGTAATATGGTGAGTTTTCCTCGCCGATGAAGTGGACAATCATGAGTCCGTTCTTCACCTTCACGCGCTCCATACCCAGACGTATGGCCTCCCAACGCAGGCGCACCACATTGAGCAGTTCGCGGGCGGCCTTGGGGAGGGGGCCGAAGCGGTCGACCAGACGCTGTTCGAAGGCCACCAGCGCCTCTTCGTCCTTCATGGAGTCGAGTTCGCGGTAGAGCTTCAGACGCTCGGCCTGCTGGGCGACATAGGCATCGGGCAGCGAGGCCTCGACCTCGATGTCGATGACCGCATCGTCGAGGAAGCGGATATTGTCGATGACCTCCTGTTCGCCGTCGGAGAGGCCGGCCACCTGAAGACCCTCGGCGCGCAGTTCGGCGATGGCCTCGTTCATGATTTTCTGGTAGGTCTCGAAACCGATGTCGGCGATGAAGCCGCTCTGCTCGGCACCCAGCAGGTTACCCGCACCGCGGATATCGAGGTCCTGCATGGCGATGTTGAAGCCCGAACCCAGGTCGGAGAACTCCTCGATGGCGCGCAGGCGTCGGCGTGCGTCGGGGGTAATCAGCTCCTCGGGGGGCGAGAGCAGGTAGCAATAGCCCTTTCTGTCGCTTCGACCCACGCGTCCGCGCAACTGGTGGAGGTCGCTCAGACCGAAGTTCTGGGCGTTGTCGACGATGATGGTGTTGGCGTTGGGGACGTCGATACCGTTCTCGATGATGGTGGTGGCCAGCAGTATGTCGTACTCGCCGTAGATGAAGTCCATGATGAGCTTCTCGAGCTGTTCGGAGGGCATTTTGCCGTGTCCCACGCCGATGCGGGCCTTGGGGCAGATGCGCGTCAGCATGCCCTGAATCTGCAGCAGGTCGTCCACACGGTTATGCACGAAGTAGACCTGTCCGCCGCGCGAAAGCTCCTCCTCCACGGCGTCGCGGATAATCTCCTCGGAGAAGACATGCGACTCGGTGATGATGGGCTGGCGGTTGGGCGGCGGTGTGGAGATGACCGACAGGTCGCGCGAACCCATGAGCGAGAACTGCAGGGTGCGCGGTATGGGGGTGGCCGTGAGGGTCAGCGTGTCGACCGAGACGCTCATCTGGGTGAGTTTCTCCTTGGCCGCCACACCGAATTTCTGCTCCTCGTCGATAATCAGCAGACCCAGGTCGTGGAACTTGATGCTCTTGCCCAGAATCTTGTGGGTGCCGATGAGGATATCGATTTTTCCGGAGGCCAGCTCTTCGCGGATACGGCTCACTTCCCTGGCGCTCTTGGAGCGGTTGAGGTACTCGACGTTGACGGCGAAGTCGCGCAGACGCTCCATGAACGAGCGGTAGTGTTGCAGGGCGAGAATGGTGGTCGGCACCAGCACGGCCACCTGTTTGCCGTCGACGGCGGCCTTGAAGGCGGCGCGTATGGCCACCTCGGTCTTGCCGAAGCCCACATCGCCGCACACCAGACGGTCCATCGGCTGTTCCGACTCCATGTCCTTCTTGATGGCGGCCACGGTGGTCTGCTGGTCGGGGGTGTCCTCCCAGCGGAACGAGGCCTCCAACTCGTGCTGGAGGTAGCTGTCGGGCGAGAAGGCGAAGCCCTTCGAGGCCTTGCGGCGGGCGTAGAGGGCAATCAGCTCGCGCGAGATGTCCTTCACGGCCTTCTTGGCGGCGTTCTTCAGCTTCTGCCATGCGCCGTTGCCCAGCTTGTAGATTTTGGGCGGCTCGCCGTCGCCCGACTTGTAGCGCGAGATGCGGTGCAGCGAGTGGACGTTGACAAACAGCACGTCGCCGTCCTTGTAGACCAGCTTGATGGCCTCGTGGGTCTTGCCGTTCTCGGTGAGCTTGACCAGACCGTCGAAGCGGCCCACGCCGTGGTCGATGTGGACAATGTAGTCACCCGGACGCAGCTGGTTCAGCTCGGCCACCGTCATCTGTTCGTCGCGCTTGATTTCGCCGTTGATGCGGTAACGCTGGTAGCGGTCGAAAATCTGGTGGTCGGTGTAGAGACACAGCTTGATTTCGTGGTCGACAAAGCCCTCGTGGAGGGTCACCGACAGGGGGCGCACCACGGCCTGTCCGCGGCCGATTTGGTGGAAGATGTTTTCCAGACGCTCGACCTGCATCTTGTTCTCCGAGAGGATATAGGTCTCGTAGCTGCGCAGGCGGTTGCGTATCATGTCGTCGGCCAGCAGCTCGAAATTCTTGTTGAACGAGGGCTGGGGTTGGGTCGAGAAGGTGATGCTCTGTGTGGCCTTGCGCTCCGCGAGGTTGTCGCGCAGCAGATAGAGGCGGCGGTCGTTCAAATCCTTGAGCAGGGCGTTGCGGCTGGTCAGCAGCGAGTCAATGCGCTCCGGCTCGTCGATGTCCTGGAGGGTCTTGCGGCGGATATCGTTGACCTTGCGCAGGGCGAAATCCGCGTCGTAGAACCACCACGCGGCTTGCCGGGGTGCAAATTCGGCCAGCGAGACACGGCGTTCGGCCGTGCCGGCCGTGCTCATGTCGGGGACAATTTCCACCTCGCGGAGCTTCTCGGTGGAGAGCTGGCTCGAAATCTCGAAGCGGCGTATGGAGTCGACCTCCTCGTCGAAGAAGTCCACACGGTAGGGTTTGCTCTCCGAGTAGGAGAAGATGTCGACGATGCCGCCGCGCAGCGAGTACTGTCCGGGGGCGTAGACGAAGTCCACGCGCTCGAAGCCCGAAGCCACGAGCCGCTCCTCGAGGGAGTTGATGGAGAGGTGGTCGCCCACCGCTATGCGGAGGGTGCGGACCGTGAGCGTGTCGCGGTCGGCCACCCGTTCGGCGAGGGCCTCGGGGTAGGTGCATAACACCATGTAGCCCTTCTCGAAGCGGCGCAGGGCGCTGAGTGCCGCCGTGCGCTGCACCACTCCCTGCGGATCCTCCACTCCGTTGGCGGCTGAGTGTTTGTAGGCCGACGGGAAGAAGTAGATCTGCTTCTCGTCCAGCAGGTTGTAGAAGTCGTTGAGCAGGTAGGCGGCAGCATCGCGCTCCTCGGCGACAAAGATGTGAATACCGCCGACACGGGCTATTGTCGCAGCGGCATAAAACGAAAGAGCACCGCCGACCATCTCGTTGAGATGGACGGTTGCGCTCTCGTTTTTATATTCGCGACACAGTTTTTTGAAGGCCTTTGACCCTTCGGCAAACTGTGCCAGCTGCTCTTTGGCAGTAATCATTGCTTTTTCTGAAAACATCATTTTCTCGGAACTTTCCTCCGCCCCGAATCCGAGGGGCGGTGTGCCGGTTAGTGGATATTAATCAAATCGTTGTCCTTCTTGTCGTGGTAGTGGACATCAATCATGCTCTGGCTCTGGTCCTCGACAATCTGTATGCGCACCTTGTACTTCCACTCCCAGCGGCGGCGAATGGAGAAGATGCCGCGCTTGAGGTAGGCGGCCACATAGGGGCTGACCACCAGACGAATGAACTTCTGGCTGCGGTCCTGGGTGAGGAACGAAATCTGGTTCTCGATTTTCTTGTCGAGCAGCACCGTAGGCTCCACTTTGCCCGTACCGTTGCAGGTGGGGCATACGTCGGAGGTGTTCTCCACGGCCACCGGACGCACTCGCTGGCGGGTAATCTGCATCAGTCCGAACTTGGTCAGCGGCAGAATGGTGTGCTTGGCCTTGTCGGTGGACATCAGCTTGACCATCTCGTCGAAGAGGGCCTGACGGTTCTGTGCCTTGTGCAGGTCGATGAAGTCAATCATCACGATGCCGCCCAGGTCGCGCAGACGCAGCTGGCGGGCGATTTCGCTGGCGGCGGCCAGATTGACGTCCATGGCCGTCTGCTCCTGGTTGTCTTCGGCTTTGGTGCGGTTGCCCGAGTTGACGTCGATGACGTTCATGGCTTCGGTGCGCTCGATGATGAGGTAGGCACCTCTCTTGAGCGACACATACTTGGCGAAGAGCGACTTGATCTGCTTCGAGATGTCGAAGTTGTCGAAGATGGGTACATTGCCCTTGTAGAGCTTCACGATTTTCTCCTTCTCGGGGTCGATGACGTGGATATAGCTCTTGATTTCGCGGAACATGGCCTCGTCGTCGACCACAATCTGCGAGAACGATTCGTTGAGCGAGTCGCGGATAATGGTGTTGGCGCGGTTCATCTCGCTGAGCAGCTGTGCCGGCACCGTGTTCTTGCGAATGGCCATGGTGGTCTTCTTCCAGCGGTCGATCTGGGTCTGAATGTCGTGTTCGATGTCCTCGTCCTTGGCCTCCATGGCGGCGGTGCGGATAATCACGCCGAAGTTCTTGGGCAGCACGGCCGAAGCGATGCGCTTCAGACGGCGTTTCTCCTCCGCCGAGCGGATTTTCTGCGAGAGGTAGATTTTCGACGAGAAGGGAACCAGCACCACGTTACGGCCGGCCAGCGAGATGTCGGCCGTGAGTCGGGGGCCCTTGGTGGAGATGGCCTCCTTGGCAATCTGTACCATGATGGTCTGACCCACCTGAAGGTAGTTGCCGATTTTGCCGCTCTTCTCGATGGGTTCCTCCATCTTCATGGTGTCGACCCTCAGGCCGCGTTTGCCGGGGGTGTTCGAAGCGACGAGTTTTTGCAGTGACGGGAACTGCGCACCGAGGTCGAGATAGTGGATAAAGGCGTCCTTCTCGTGACCTATGTTGACGAATGCCGCGTTGAGACCCGGCATTATTTTGCGAACCTTGCCCAGATAGATATCACCGACGGCGAATCCCGTCTGACACTGCTCTTTCGATAACTCGACCAGAACCTTGTCCTCGCACATGGCGATAGTAATCTCGGTGGGGTTGACGTTGATAATTAGTTCTTTGTTCATGTATATGCTTTGACGCGCCGTGTGGGGCGCGGAGTGATGAAATATTGTCCGCTTTTTGGAAATGGAGTGGCGGAGAACTCCAAAGTCTTGAAAATCGATGTCTTGCGACATCGTAGATGGCCCTGGGGCCGTGCGGCGGGACCGCTTTTTTTTAAATAGGTAAAGCTAAAAGAGCAATGCTCCTTTAGCTTTATCTATAAATGAGCACATAAGTTGTGCAACTTTCTACTTGTGCTTGTGACGGTTCTTACGCAAACGCTTCTTACGCTTGTGGGTTGCCATCTTGTGACGCTTATGCTTCTTTCCGTTTGGCATAATCCTAAAATTTTAATGGGTTTATAATAATTATTTTACTTTCGCTGCAAAACTCTTGGCGGGTTTGAATGCAGGAATGTTATGTTCGGGAATCGTGATGGTGGTCTTCTTCGAGATATTGCGGGCAACTTTCTGTGCGCGTTTCTTGACGATGAAGCTGCCGAAACCACGGAGATAAACATTGTTGTTGGCGGTCAGCGAGTCCTTGATGCTATCCATGAAAGCTTCAACGACCGCCTGTACCTGCACCTTCTCGATGCCGGTGCCTTTGGCGATTTCGCTTACGATGTCTGCTTTTGTCATGTCTTTGTATGTATATATATTGTTAAAATAAGTTGCCTGTCGTGTTTCTGATTCCAGACTTCCACATTTTGGATTGCAAATATACGCTTTATTTGGTTAACTGCAAAAAAAAATCTTTTTTTTATTCGGCCGTCTACTTTCCACACTTCCAACGCGATAACAATTTTGTAACAATATCTCCCGCCCCGATTTCAGTTATCGGACGCGGCGATAGCCCTTCCCGCCGTGCAGCCTTCCCGTCCGTAAATATAACGGTTTGAATCTCACGCATATTGTCTGTCGTGCAGGATATTTTCCGGCCGCGGTGCCTCATTTGACCGCCGCGCGGCGAATTTCGGGGCCGGGACTCAATAAACGGAGCTATTTTTGCGTTTATATGGAAATATAACTAATTTTGCAAACATTAAAATTACACTTATGGTCAAGATACTTTGGGTAGACGACGAGGTCGAACTTCTGAAGCCCCACGTGCTGTTTCTCAAACAGAAGGGCTACGAGGTCGAAACCTGTAACAACGGATACGATGCACTCGATATGGCGTCGGAGGAGGCCTACGACCTGATTATTCTCGACGAGATGATGCCCGGCATGACCGGACTCGAAACCTTGCCGAAAATCAAGGAGATACGCCCCACCACACCTGTGATTATGGTCACCAAGAGCGAGGAGGAGAACATCATGGACAAGGCCGTCGGCTCCAAAATTGCCGATTACCTCATCAAACCCGTGAACCCCAACCAGGTGCTGCTCTCCATCAAGAAGATTGTCCACTCGCGTCAGCTGGTCACCGAGCAGACCACGGCCGACTACCGTTCGGAGTTCGGCCGCCTCTCGCAGTCGCTGCAGATGGCCGACTCGTTCCACGACTGGTGCATGCTCTACCGCCGTCTGACCAACTGGGAGATTGAGCTCGACTCCTCGTCGGACCAGAGCATCAAGGAGGTGTTGATGTACCAGAAGAATGAGGCCAATCAGGAATTCTCGAAATTCGTGCGCCGCAACTACTACAACTGGATCAACCGCCGTGTGGAGGACGTTCCCGTGATGTCGCACACGCTCATGCGCAACCGTATCTTCCAGGTGGCGGACAAGCACCCCAAGACCACGCTCCTGCTCATCGACAACTTCCGCTATGACCAGTGGCGTTCGATTTCGTCGCTGCTGCGCGGCTTCTACGATGTGGAGGAGGACGACTTCTACTGCTCGATTCTGCCCACCGCCACCCAGTATGCGCGCAACTCGCTCTTTGCGGGTCTCATGCCGCTGGCCATCGACCGTCTGATGCCCAACAAGTGGCTCAACGACAACGAGGAGGGCGGCAAGAACAAATACGAGGAGGATTTCCTCAAGCGTTTGATGACCCAGAACGGCAAGAAGTGGAAATTCTCGTTCGACAAGCTGGCGCGTCCCGAGCAGGGCCGCAAACTGGTCGACAATATCCAGAAGGTCTACGATGCCGACTTCTCGGTTATCGTCTACAACTTCCTCGATATCCTCTCCCATGCGCGTACCGAGACCGATATCATACGCGAGCTGACCGAGGACGAGGCGGCGTTCCGTTCGCTGACCCGTTCGTGGTTCGAACACTCCGACCTCTACACCATTCTCAAGTTGCTGGCCGAGCGCGGCCACACGGTGGTCATCACCTCCGACCACGGCACCATACGTGTCGACAACCCCGTGAAGGTGGTGGGCGACAAGGAGACTTCGGCCAACCTGCGCTACAAGACCGGCCGCAATCTGGCCTATAACTCGCGCGAGGTCTACGAGATTCAGCGTCCCGAGGACGTGCAGCTGCCGTCGGGTAACCTCACCTCGAGTTACATCTTTGCCTACAACACCGACTTCCTGGTCTACAGCAACGATGCCAACCGCCATATCCGCTACTACCGCAACACCTTCCAGCACGGCGGCATCTCCATGGAGGAGATGATTGTGCCGTACATCGTGCTGCAACCCAAGAAATAGAATAAAGACAGATAACATGACAACAATTCACATTACCTCACAAGATGAGCTGCCCGATGTGGCCCGGGCTATCCTCAAGGCCATTGGCCGCCGTTCGGTGGTGGCCTTCCGCGGTGAGATGGGTGCCGGAAAGACCACCCTTATCCGCGAGATTCTGGCACAGATGGGTTCCGACGACACCGTCACCAGCCCCACCTTCGCCATCGTCAACCAGTACAACACCGAGGGCGGACGTCGCGTCTACCACTTCGACTTCTACCGCATCAACGACATTCGCGAGGCCTACGACTTCGGCTATGAGGAGTACTTCTATTCGGGTGACCTCTGTCTGGTGGAGTGGCCCGAGAAAATCGAGCAGCTGCTACCCGACGATGCGGTCAATATCCGCATCACGGTCGACGACGAGACTTCGCGTACCTTCGAAATCGATTAGCGGCCGACGCACCCCACCATCAGAAAACATTTAACACCCCATATTTATATTTATGAAAGAATACGTTTCGCAACAGCATCAGATACTCCGTCCCGCAGAGCAGATTTTCGCGGCCATCAGCAGCTTCGAGAACCTCACCCCCGCCCTTCAGGACAAGGTCGAGGAGTGGCAGGCCACCGAGCGCACCTGCTCGTTCAAGGCCAAGGGCTTCACCGTGCGCCTGCTCATCGACGAGAAGGTGGAGAACAAGCATGTGAAGATTATCGGCGACCAGGGCGGTGTGCCTGTCGATTTCGCCTTCTGGATTCAGCTGCACAAGGTCTCGGATTATGACACCCGTATGCGTCTGGTGCTTCATGTCGAGTTGAACATGATGATGAAGATGATGATTGGCGGTAAGCTCCAGAAAGGTCTCGACCAGATTGCCGAGGGCATTGCCAAGGCCATGAACGGTCAGATGCCGCCCATGTAGTCCCGTCCCCTTTGCCGGCGGAGCAGACGACGCGCTCCCATCACACAAGCCGTCGCGACACACGAGACAAGCGTGTCGCGACGGCTTTTTTGTTCCCCTCGAAGGTACGTCGTACCGCAAAAAAACGCCCCCGAACCTCACGTGACGGTTCGGGGGCGTGTGTCTGTCGGCGCAGGGTTATTCGCCCGTGTGACGCTTGACGATGGCGAGCATCTTCTCGAAATTCTCGCGGTTGTTGCCGGCCACCAAACCTCCGGGATTGGAGATATCGAGTGGGCTGCCGTCGCGTGCCGTGATGATACCTCCGGCCTCGGTGAGAATAATCGAGGCGGCGGCGTAGTCCCACGGGCTGAGCAGATACTCGTAGAAGAGTTCGAAGCGGCCCATGGCCACATAGCACAACTCGGGGGCGCAGGCTCCCAGACGGCGGAAGTCGTTGCACTCCCTGATGGTGTCGAGAATGATGTCGGCACACAGGCGCGCATACTCCTTGTGGTAGACGGGCAGTGCCGTGCTGAGAATGGCGTTCTGGAACGGACGCTGCGACACATGAATCCGGCGGCCGTTGCGGAAGGCACCCTTGCCCTTCTGTGCCGCGAACATCTCGTCGGTGCGCGGCAGGAAGACCACGCCGCACTCCATCTCCTCATTGCGCTTGAGTCCCACGCAGATGGCGCAGGTGTCGACACCGCGGCTGTAGTTGGCCGTGCCGTCGATGGGGTCGATAATCCAGGTATATTCGTGGGAGTTGTCCTGCATGTCCTCCTCCTCGCACAGAAAACCGCTGCCGGGGAGCAGCTGCGACAATTTTCCGCACAGGAACTCCTGCACGGCCACGTCCGATGAGGTGACGATGTTGGTGTAGCCGTCCTTCTGGGTGATTTCGAACGAGTCGGTGAGCATGTATTGTGCGGCCTGTCGCACAATCTCCACAATGGCGTCCAATGATACTGTTTCCATGATGATATGTGATTTTGTCGGATATTAGAGGTCTGACGTGCCGCGTCGGAGGGCGCGGCCGATGATTTCGCGGAGCCGCTCCACCTCTTCGGCCTTGCCCTGCGAGAGGGAGAGAATGCCTTGGCAGTACTTCATCTCGCGGTCGACGAAGAGAATGACCTCATCGTCAACCTGTTGTCCCGACATGTTGTTCGCGCGGAAGCGGTGGTGGAGCCGCCACCCTGTGAACGCCCCCTTTGTCAGGCGGCTGTCGATGGTGCGGATTTTCGCTTCGAGTTCGGCGACGGCGGCCGACGGTCGGGTGTCGGCATCGGGTGTCGTGCCATGCTCCAGCCGCAGAATCTGCTTGGCCAGTGCCAGTGCGTCCATGTTGTAGCGGATATCGGTGAGCAGACTGTCTACACGGGTATCGATGGCGTGGTAGCTCGCCGGATTGAGTACATTCTGACGCATGATGCGCTCTGCTGCGGCTTCACCCTGCGACTGGAGCGGGTGGCACGCGGCAAGCAGTGCCGCGGGGGCGAGAAGCGTGATGATGAGTTTCTTCATAGAGGAGTCGGTTTGGCGGCAAAGATACAAAAAACAAAGGGTATGACCGCATGAGGTCATACCCTTTGTGGATATTTTTGATGCTTCGGGGGGATTAGTCCTCCAGAAGAATCTCGAGCATCTTGATGGCTGCAGTGGCGATGGGGGTACCGGGGCCGAAGATAGCCGCAGCACCGTCGCGGTACAGCTCGTCGTAGTCCTGATGAGGAATCACACCGCCCACGATGACGATGATGTCCTCACGACCCAGCTTCTTGAGCTCGGCGATGATCTGGGGAACCAGAGTGAGGTGACCTGCGGCCAGCGACGATACGCCGACTACATGCACGTCATTCTCCACAGCCTGCTTGGCAGCCTCGGCAGGAGTCTGGAACAGGGGACCCATATCGACGTCGAAGCCGATGTCGGCGTAACCTGTTGCAACCACCTTGGCACCACGGTCGTGACCGTCCTGACCCAACTTGGCAATCATGATACGGGGCTGACGGCCCTCCTTCTTGGCAAACTCTGCGCACAGCTCCTTGGCGTGCTGGAAATTCTTGTCGTTTTTCACTTCTGAACTGTAAACACCTGAGATGGAACGGATAACTGCCTTGTAACGGCCTACGACAACCTCGCAGGCATCGGAAATCTCGCCCAGAGTGGCGCGTACCTTGGCTGCCTCTACGGCCAGCTCCAGCAGGTTGCCCTGCTTGGTCTTCACGCACTCGGTGATGGCCTCCAGTGCCTTCTTCACGGCTGCCTCGTCGCGGTTGGCCTTCAGCTCGTTGAGACGCTTGATCTGGCTCTCGCGAACGGCGGTGTTGTCCACTGCCAGGATATCGATGGGAGCTTCCTTCTCCAGACGGAACTCGTTCAGACCGATAATCTTCTCCTCGCCGGAGTCGATACGAGCCTGCTTGCGGGCCGAAGCCTCCTCGATACGCATCTTGGGAATACCGGTCTCGATAGCCTTGGCCATACCGCCGAGCTTCTCGATTTCCTGGATATGCTCCCAAGCCTTGTGGGCGATCTCGTTGGTCAGGGTCTCCACATAGTAGGAACCTGCCCAGGGGTCAACCTCGCGGCATACCGAAGTCTCGTTCTGGATATAAATCTGGGTGTTACGCGCAATACGTGCCGAGAAGTCGGTGGGCAGTGCGATAGCCTCGTCCAGCGCATTGGTGTGGAGCGACTGGGTGTGACCCAGAGCGGCACCCATGGCCTCGATGGCCGTACGGCCCACGTTGTTGAAGGGATCCTGCTCGGTGAGCGACCAGCCCGAGGTCTGCGAGTGGGTACGCAGTGCCGACGACTTGGGGTTCTGGGGGTTGAACTGCTTGACAATCTTGGCCCACAGCATACGGCCTGCACGCATCTTGGCAATCTCCATGAAGTGGTTCATACCGATAGCCCAGAAGAACGACAGACGGGGTGCGAAGGTGTCGACCGACATGCCGGCGTTGATACCTGCACGGAGGTACTCCAGACCGTCGGCCAGAGTGTAGGCCAGCTCGATGTCGGCTGTTGCACCTGCCTCCTGCATGTGGTAACCCGAGATGGAAATCGAGTTGAACTTGGGCATGTTCTTCGAGGTGTACTCGAAGATGTCGGCGATGATTCGCATCGAGAACTCGGGGGGATAGATATAGGTGTTACGCACCATGAACTCCTTGAGGATATCGTTCTGGATAGTACCTGCCATCTGGTCGAGGGTGCAGCCCTGCTCCAGACCGGTGACGATGTAGAATGCCAGAATGGGCAGCACGGCACCGTTCATGGTCATCGACACCGACATCTTGTCCAGAGGAATGCCGTTGAAGAGCACCTTCATGTCCTCTACCGAGCAGATCGACACACCGGCCTTACCCACGTCACCCACAACACGGGGGTGATCGGCGTCGTAGCCGCGGTGTGTTGCCAGGTCGAAGGCCACCGACAGACCCTTCTGTCCGGCCGCCAGGTTACGACGGTAGAAGGCGTTGGACTCCTCGGCGGTCGAGAAACCTGCGTACTGGCGAATGGTCCAGGGACGCATTACATACATTGTCGAATAGGGACCTCTGAGGAAGGGGGCCAGACCTGCCGAATAGTTCAGGTGTTCCATGCCCTCGAGATCTGCGGCCGTGTAGGTTCCCTTCACGGGAATACGCTCGGCTGTCAGCCACGGTTCCTGCTCGTGGCTCTCTTTTGAGCAACCGCACTGTGCGGCTGCATCGTATGTCAATTCTGAAAATTTAGCTCTCATGATTAGTTTCCCATCTCTTTAAGGTAGAACTTCAATGTTTCGAGCACGTTGGACTTCACGTTGATGAAGTTCTTGATGCCCTGTGCCTCCAGCTCGGGGGTGCAGGCGGGGGCGCCGGCAACCACCAGAATGGCCTTGTCCTGCAACAGCTCCTTGACCTTGGGTGCAGCCTCCAGATAGTCGTCGTCCGAAGCACATACGACCACGATGTTGGCGTTGGCCTCCAAAGCGGCCTTCACACCCTCCTCGATGGAGTTGAAGTAGGTGTTGTCCTGAACGCGGATACCTGCGCAGGCGAAGAAGTTGCACGAGAACTGGGCTCTTGCTCTTGCCATGGCCAGGTTGCCGCAGGTGAGCATGAATGCCTTCATCTCCTTGCCGCAACGGTCGGTGTGCAGACGCATCTCCTCGAATGCCATCGAACCGCGGTAGGGAACCAACACATTGCCTTCGGCAGCCTTGCGGGTCACGATTTCCTCGGTGATTTCCTTCGAGGCGGTCTCCGTGAAGTTGGGGAACTGGTTGGCACCCAGCAGGGTCTGACGACGGGTGGCGATGTTCTTGTCCTTGGCGGCGGCCGATGCCTTCACACGGTCGGCAATCATGCCCGAGTTGTAGGCCGCAGCGTAGCCGCCCTTGTCCTCAATCTCGAGGAAGAGCTTCCATGCCTCGGCGGCAATCGACTGGGTGAGGTTCTCGATGTAGTAGGAACCGCCGGCGGGGTCAACCACGCGGTCGAAGTGGGCCTCGTGCTTGAGCAGCAGCTCCACGTTGCGGGCGATGCGCTTGGCGAACGAAGTGGGAGCCTCGAATGCGCTGTCGAAGGGAACCACCTCCAGCGAGTAGACACCGGCGATGGCAGCCGACATGGCTTCGGTGGTGCCTCTCAGCATGTTGACATAGGGGTCATATACGGTCTGGTTCCAGCGCGAGGTCTCGGCGTGGATTTCCATCTTGCAACGGCAGTTTTTCGAGGGGTTGTAGCCCTTGACGATGTTGGCCCACAGCATGCGTGCTGCGCGGAACTTGGCAATCTCGAGGAAGTAGTTGGAGGTCACCGAGAAGGCGAAGCGCACCTTGCGTGCCACCTCGTCAATCGACAGACCCTCGTCCATCAGACGCACCAGATAGTCGTGGCCGGCCGACAGCGAGAAGGCCAGCTCCTCGACGATGGTCGAACCCGAGTTGCCGAAGATGGCACCCGACACGGTAGCCACGCGGACGTGGGGATACTCCTGTGTCTTGCGCACCAGCGAGGCAACGGTCTTGATTTCGGCCTTGAGTTCCTCCTCCGAAGCGGCACCCTTCTGCGAGAGTTCCTTGACGAGGGGATCGATTTCGAAGGCTACGAGAGCCTCCTCCTTCTTCACGCCCTTGGCTTCGAGATAGGCCAGTACCAGGTCGGCCAGCTGCTCCACGGCATTGCCTGCGAAGACGAGATTGACGGCCGGAATATAGATTTCGTTGAGAAGAGTGTTGACATCGTCAGCCGAGAAAGACTCCTTGACGATGGCAAAAGTCAGAGAATCGGCACCTGCGTTGAGGAGCTTGAGCGCCTCCTCGTTGGCAGCTTTGGGGTCCGAGACCTCGATGGTCTGGTGGATACGCCAGTGGTTGTTGTCGCGTGTACCTCTGACATAGGGGAATTCGCCTGCCTGCGAATTCAAAAACTGAATACCTTTGAGGTCCTCTGCACGATAATAGGGACGAACATTGAAACCTTCACCTGTTCTCCATACCAATTTGCGCTCGTAATCGGCACCTTTAAGGTCTTTGGTTATTACCGCTTCCCATTGTTCGGTTGTGACTTCGGGGAAATCGGCAAATAACTTTTCTCTTGTGGTATTTGCCATAACTTTTTAGAGATTAGTATTAGTGTTGTTTATTGTATTTTTGCTTCCAATTTTTTTGTGGTCTCAAAATTTATGTAAAGATACAAATTAAATTGAAACATGGAGCAAAATTTGTTAATTAAATAACAGGAAAATGTCATTTTTGTTTCATTGTGGGGTGACGGCGGGTGTCGGATCGGGAGTATATATAATATGGTAACCGTCGGTGGCGTCGGTGGGTGTCGTGGTGGCAGAATGGAGGACTTATGGTTTAATTTTGGTCTGTATGGCTTGAATTTGGCGGAGTGTGCCAAAAAATCGGTTTTTCGGGGTGGTGGGGTGAAAAATAAAGTGTTATTCGAATAACAGATGAAAAATCGGTGTGTTTTGCCGAATTTTGCCCTTCGGAATGCGAAATGTTGATAAAAATTAACAAGTTTTCGCCAAAACACGCTCTTTTGAAAAACAACATCGGCGAAAAATATCTACTTTTGTTGCGTGGTCTTCCGACCGGCGGAAGGGTGGGGTGTCGTCCCGATTCCGATTCGTCGTTTTGTCGCCAAAACCACAGGACGCTCTCTGCGTGTGCCGGGTGGCGAAATGGAGGGGTGTCCGTCCGTAAAATGTAAAATTTAACCGTAAATATATGTCACAACTCAGATTTAAGATGGTCGATGCCGCGATTAACCATTCGGCAGTCGAGGTGGAGAAACCCGAGGGTCGCGCTTCGGACTATTTCTCGCAGAAGGTTTTTAATCGTCGGGTGATGCGCAAGTATCTCAACAAGAAAACCTACGATGCACTCATTGACACCATGCGTCACGGCACGCCTCTTACATTGGAGCTGGCCGACAGCATTGCCGCCGGCATGCGTGAGTGGGCGTTGGACAACGGCGCCGACCACTATACCCACTGGTTTCAGCCGCTGACCGGCGGTACGGCCGAGAAACACGATGCCTTTGCCGACCCCGACGGTGAGGGCGGTGTGCTGGAGGAGTTCGCCGGCAAGCTGCTCGTGCAGCAGGAACCCGATGCCTCGTCGTTCCCCAACGGCGGTATCCGCAACACCTTCGAGGCGCGCGGCTACTCGGCATGGGACCCCACCTCGCCGGCCTTCATTGTCGACACCACATTGTGTATCCCCACCGTCTTCATCGCCTACACGGGTGAGGCTCTCGACTACAAGGTACCTCTGCTGAGAGCCTTGTCGGCGGTGGACAAGGCCGCCACGGAGGTGTGCCACTACTTCGACAAGAATGTGCAGAAGGTCATCTCCTATCTGGGTTGGGAGCAGGAGTACTTCCTGGTCGACGAGAGCCTGTGGGCCATTCGTCCCGACCTGGTGCTGACCGGCCGCACACTCATGGGTCACGAGTCGGCCAAGAACCAGCAGCTGGAGGACCACTATTTCGGTGCGATTCCCGCGCGCGTGATTTCCTTCATGAAGGATTTGGAGTATGAGTGCCTCAAGCTGGGTATTCCCGTCAAGACCCGCCACAACGAGGCCGCGCCCAACCAGTTCGAGCTGGCACCCGTCTTCGAGGAGGCCAATCTGGCCAATGACCACAACCAGCTGCTGATGACCATCATGGACAAGATTGCGCGTCGCCACAAGTTCCGCGTGCTGCTCCACGAAAAGCCCTTCAAGGGTATCAACGGCTCGGGTAAGCACAACAACTGGTCGCTGGGTACCGACACCGGGGTCAACCTCTTCGCCCCCGGCCGCACGGCTTCGGAGAATCTGCAGTTCATCACCTTCCTGGTCAACGCCATATCGGCCGTCTACCGTTTCAACGGTCTGCTCAAGGCCTCGATTATGAGTGCCACCAATGCCCACCGTCTGGGTGCGCACGAGGCACCTCCGGCCATCATCTCCACCTTCCTCGGCACACAGGTGTCGGCCGTGCTGGACAAACTGGCCGCCTCGAGCAGCGACGACATCATTCGTTTCGATGCCAAGAACGTGTTCAAGATGAGCGGCATCTCCCACATTCCGACCCTGCTGCTCGACAATACCGACCGCAACCGTACCTCGCCCTTTGCCTTCACGGGTAACCGTTTCGAGTTCCGTGCCGTGGGTTCGTCGGACAACTGCGCCGAGGCCACCATCGTCTTCAATGCGGCGATGGCCTACTCGCTGACCGAGTTCCGCAAGACGGTCGATGCCAAGATTGAGGGCGGCATGAAGAAGGAGAAGGCCATCTACGAGGTGTTGAAGAAGATGATTGACGATTGCCGCGCCATTCGTTTCGACGGCAACGGCTACTCCGACGAGTGGCGTTCGGAGGCACTGCACCGCGGTTTGGACTGCGAGGGCTCGACACCGCTGACCTTCGACCGCTACCTCGACGGCAAGACCATCAACATGTTCAAGGCTACGGGTGTCTTCACCCGTGTGGAGCTGGAGGCACGCGCCGAGGTGAAGTGGGAGACCTATACCAAGAAGATACAGATTGAGGGCCGCGTGCTGGCCGACATGGCGATGAACCACATCGTGCCGACCGCCTCGCGCTATGAGGCGATGCTGCTCGACAAGGTCTACAAGATGTCGCAGATTCCGGGACTGAATGCCGCTTCGGATATCGAATTGATAAAATCCATTCAGAACCATACGGCCGAGATTCAGAAGCTGACCCACGAGATGGTGGAGGCGCGCAAGATTGCCAACCGCATACAGGACCAGCGCGAGAAGGCGATTTGCTACCACGACACGGTGGCTTCGTGCTTCGACGAAATCCGCCGCCACATCGACAAGCTGGAGGAGATGGTCGATGACCAGATTTGGCCGTTGCCCAAGTACCGCGAGCTGTTGTTTATCCGATAGTGCGGCGCACTGCTCCGTACCGAAACAATCCCCACTGTCCGTTGTCGGGCGGTGGGGATTTTCTTTGCCGTCCGAAGGGCGGTTGTGGTGAGGGCGGTGTCGGTCGGAACTGATGGGGTGTCGGTCGGAACTGATGGGGTGTCGGTCGGTGTTGAGGCCGATGGCGGGAGGGGTTCCGAAGGCGGACGGGGCGTCCGACAGACAACAAAAAAAGGAGACCAAAAATTTTTGGTCTCCTTTTCCGTATCGTTGAGTATGATTACTCCTCGGTGCGATAAGTGTGCTCAACGTAAATGGCGTGTGCCATAGCCTCGCGCTTTGCAATCGAAGGCTTTGTGAAGTACTGACGACGACGCAGCTCCTTCAGAACGCCTGTACGCTCGTATTTACGCTTGAACTTCTTCAGGGCGCGCTCGATGTTCTCGCCCTCCTTAACCGGCATGATAATCATAATAGTATTCTTTTTTTAATTTAAAATTCAGTTTCTTTTGTGTTGTTGTTTTGTGGTATTCCGTTTCGGGAACTTTCCAACCACAGTGTTCCCCATTGTGAATCGGCAGTCTATCGGGTCTTGGTTCCGCCCAAGGGGCCAAACAGAAGATAGGGTCGCAATCGCTCGCGCTCCTCCTCTTTCAATATGTCGTCCTTGTAAAATTCTTCAGCGGTACTCCAACCTCCTTTCAACTGTCTATGTTTTAAAATCTTTCGGAGTGAACGTGGCGAAACATAGGGATGCCTGGCTATTTCACTCGAGGGTGCAAAGTTAATATCTATTTTTGAAATATCACAACTATCGACAAAAATTTGTGTTAAAATTTTCTCATAATTGGCCTCATTTATCCCCGGAACCTCCGAAAGTTGCTCTTTGCGGTAAAAACCGCCCAGATTTTGGCGGTAGCGGACGATGTTGGCGGCGGTTTTGGCTCCGATGCCGTAGATGCGCCGCAGGGTGGCGGTGTCGGCTCGGTTGAGGTCTACGGGCAGCTCTTCGGCGGCGAGGCTCTTGCGCTCGCGCTCGGGGAAGATGATGTAGGGGGCGAGGGCATCGGCCACCGAGTCGCTCACCGTGTAGCACTCCTTCAGCTCCTCGAGGTCGTAGATACCTCGCAGGTCGCGCCAGCGCACGAAGACCTCGGCCTGACGTTTGGTCAGTGCGCCGACGGCACGCAGGTAGGCTGCGCCCACGGTGTCGATGCGGAAGGGCGAGAGGGCGAGGAGCGGACGGCGGCTCAGGGAGTCGCGGCGGAAGGCCGAGCGGCGCCGGGGTATGGGCGTATAGCGGTAGGCCTCGCCGATGGTGATGTAGGGTTTCAGCCTTCGGTAGAGCGAGTCGGTAATGCCGTAGCAGGTGGCCACATCTTCGGGTATGCGGAAGATTTTTCCGGCCGCACGGTATTTGACGATGGCGTGTGCCGTCCATTTGCGGAGTCCCATCTCGCGCAGCTCTTCATAGGTGACTTCGTTGGGGTCGAAGGCCACCAGGTGCAGCAGCGAGTCGGGCGGCGAGGGGTGGGGGTGTACGGCCACTTCGCCGCGCTCTTCGGTGGCCAGATAGCCGGCTGTCAGAAGCAGCATCAGCAGCGGCAGGAGCAGTGCCGCCGCGCGTATTTCGCGTCGGGTGTAGAGTTGGGACATGGGGTGTGGGGCGCAGCGCGCGGTTGTTGTCCAAATGTAGCGATTCTGTGCGAGAATCGGAAATCTTTCCGCTGCTTTTTCCTATTTGAAGCCCACGATTTCGGGGCGTGTCGGGCGGTAGCGGTATTGTTCGAGACGGGCGGCATTGGTGAGCTTGAAGTAGTCGCAGCCGGCCCAGCCGCCCTTGCCGAAGGCGATGCCCAGCTGGAGCTGTATGGTGCTGAAGACCATGCGCTCGTTCTTGATGCGCAGTCCCACGCCCAGCGTCGAGAAGTAGTTGTTCTTGAAGATGTTGGGGGAGTAGCCCAGCAGACCCATGTCGCAGAAGGCGAAGACCGCCACACGGAAGCCCAGCGGCTGGTAGGGGGTGAAAATCATGGTCTCGGTGTTGATGACCAGACGGTTGGTGCCCAGCAGCCGTTCGTCGAGCATCTGCAGGCCGTTGTAGCGTGTGAAGCGGATACTCTCGTCGTTGCCCGAATTGCGGTTCCAGCCCTGTGTGTAGTTGATGCCCAGGAACTGGCGGATATGGCTGCGGCGCACCAGGAACAGGTGGGAGAACCACCTCAGGTTGACATCGATGGCCGAATGTTTCCACATGCCGGTGTCCTTGTCGATGTAGCTGCCCAGCGTGAAGCCGCCCATGATGTAGCCCAGCTGGCAGAAGGTTCCCGACTGGAGCGAGGTCCCCAGATAGACATCGTCGCTGAACTCGCCCCACGAATATCCGCCCGTGATTTCGGCCTTGTAGCCGGTGGCCAGGTACTCGTTGTTACCGAAGCCGTAAATCATGCTCGAGGTGTAGAATTTCTCGCGGTAGAGACCCGCTCCGAGGAGCAGTGCGTCGTGGTCGTGGAAGATGGGGTGGCGTGTGGGACCCACATCGTCGGGACGGCGGCCCACACGGCGGTAGTTGTAGCGCCAGGTGAGGTAGACGCTCGAACGTATGGAGGGCAGCAGATGGGAGTTGCCGCCCCACACATCGAGGTTGCGCTCCTTGATGAGTGTGGTGGTGTCCTCCTCGAGCAGGTGGGCGCGGAACTTGTTGTCGCTGTATGAGAGACCCAGCTCATAGTCGGTGGGCTTGAGGAACTCCTTCTTGACCTCCATCTCCAGACGGGTATTGAAGAAGGCGCGTCCGCCGGCCAGCCGCGACGAGAAGAACGAACCCAGCACGTTGGGCATTTCGTATTCGGCCATGTTGCCGCCGAAGTCGAAATTCTTGCGGTTGAAGTAGGTCTCGAGGTTGAAGCGGTTACCCGTACCCAGCACATTGGCATCGGAGATGCCCACCATGGTGCGGCCGCCGGAGTGGAGGTTGCCGTCCATACTCACCGTCCAGCTGTCGCGAGTACGCAGCACGAGATTCACGCGTGTGGTGTCGAGCGAGTCGCGCTCGACACTGATGTTGACGTCGGAGATGTATTTTCGCGAGAGGAGGAGCTGCTTGTTGCGCACGACCAGCTGCGAGTTGAACTTGTCGCCTGGCTTGAAGAGCAGGTCGCGGCGCAGGATACGCTCGCGCGTCATGACGTGGGTCCTGTTGCCCAGCCGCTCGATCCAACTGTCGTCGGACGAGAAGACCTTCTCGCGGCAGATGCGGATTTGGCCGATGGTCAGGTCGTTGTAACGGTCGAGAGCCTCGGCCTCGTCGATGATTTGTCCGTTGGCGGTGGTGTCCAACTGCGGGGTCACGAAGAGCAGCTTGTAGAGCAGGCGCGGCACGCGACGACGGCGGCTCTTCGACCTCAGACTGTCGTACATGCGGTCGTTGCGCTTCGATGGGGGCAGGCTGATGGAGTCGGGGGTGAACTCGCTCCAGTAGTAGTCGCTGAACGAGCGGCCGTATTTGAGGGTGTCGGGGTGACGGGGGCGCACATCGTTTCGGGCCACTCGCGTGGCCTGTGCCGTCATCGCCGTGACGAGCAGCAGAATCGATATGAGAAGTCGCCGGAACATCGTGTCGTGGGGCCGATAACCATGGTCGGGGGAGCGCCCGTCGGGCGGCGGTGAGGGGGTATCGGCCTGTTGTATGTGGATACTTCAAAGATAACGTAAATTTTTGAAAAAAAGAGGTGCCGCCGCCGGAAGAAAATAGTGTGAAGTGAGGTTGTTGTCTGATAATCAGCGGAATGGAAATACGTTATATTTTTCTGTGTCGTGGGGTCGGCCGTCGGTGTCGTTTTGTCGGTTATCGGTGTCGGAAAACTGCGCGGTCGGGGGCGGACAACGGAGGGGGCGGCATGTGCGGAGAGGTGATGGTGTGTGGAGGGAGTATCAATGTGTGTGTGGTTGGCCGTTGTGCGAAGGACATAAAAAAAGAGGTCTGTGCCTGTGGCACAAACCTCTTTTTTTGAAAAAACAGCGTTTCGGCTTACTGCGGTCTCACCCTTTCGGGCGGATTAGCGGCGCGCCTCTTTTGCTTCGATGCACTCCGTTGCGTGGGGTACTTTCATCAGGCGCTCCTTGGGTATGAGTTTACCGGTAGTCTTACATACGCCGTAAGTCTTGTTCTCGATACGCACCAATGCCATTTCGAGATTGCGGATAAACTTCAACTGGTGAGCTGCCAGACGACCGCTCTCCTCCTTGGAGAGTGTGGTGGCACCCTCTTCCAGAACCTTGAAGGTGGGTGAAGTGTCTTCTGTATCGTTGTCTGCGGTGTGTGTTATGGTGGCTTGCAGCAACTTATAGTCTTCACGCGCATTCTCCAGCTTCTTCAGAATCAGCTGTTTGAACTCTTCAAGTTCTGCGTCGCTGTACTTTGTTCTTTCTTCTGCCATGGTTCAGTGTTGGTTTATTTGATTTATGTAAAATTAAGCATTATAAATGAAATAAACAAATTTTATGGCAAAATGTCAGAACCTATCGGATACGTGTCACGGCGATGTTGAGCTCTTCGCCGTCGATATCCGAGGGAGTGACAATTTCGCCCTCGGCCTTCAGGGCCACCTTCACCTCCTGTGCCAGTGTCTGCGACGAAATGTAGTCGGCATACTGCTTCACGGAGTCGGTGATGAAGGGGTTGTGAGCGTCAATCTCGACATTGATTTTGTCGGTCACCTCGAATCCCGACTCCTTGCGGATATTCTGGATACGGTTAATCAACTCTCGTGCCACACCTTCGGCCTTCAGTTCGTCGGTGAGTGTGATGTCGAGTGCCACGGTGAGCTTGCCCTCCGATGCCACGAGCCAGCCGGGCATGTCCTCCGAGGTGATGTCGAAGTCGGCGGGGGTGACGGTAATCTGCTCGCCGCCCATGTCGAGGGTGGTCTCGGCCGACGCCTCAATCTGTGCAATCTGCTCCTGCGAGAACTGGGCGGTCATGGCGGCAATCTGCTTCATGTATTTGCCGTAACGGGGACCCAGGGTCTTGAAGTTGGGCTTTATGCGCTTGGTGATGATGCCGGTGGTGTCGTGAATCAGGTCGATGTCCTTGATATTGACCTCGTTCATAATCAATGACTTGACGGCCGAGATGTGCTCTGCCATCTTGGCGTCGAGTACCGGAATGAGAATCTTGGTCAGCGGCTGGCGCACCTTGATGGATACCTTGCGGCGCAGGGCGAGTACCATCGACGATACCTGCTGAGCCATAGCCATCATCTGCTCCAAATCGGTGTTGGTGAGGCTCTCGTCGGCCTTGGGGAAGGTCGAGAGGTGTACCGAACCCGAGTGGCGCTGCGAGAGGGCGTTCAGGTCGGTGAAGATTCTATCCGACATGAAGGGTGCGAAGGGTGCCGACAGCATGGATACGGTCTCCAGACAGGTGTAGAGGGTCTGGTAGGCGGCCAGTTTGTCGTCGGTCATGCCGCCGCCCCAGAAGCGCTTGCGGTTCAGACGTACATACCAGTTCGAGAGGTTCTCGCCCACGAAGTCCTGAATGGCGCGTGCCGCAGGGGTGGGATCGTAGTCCTCGAGGTAGCGGGTCACGTCCTTGACCAGGGTGTTGAGCAGCGAGATGATCCAGCGGTCGATTTCGGGACGCTGCTCCATGGGAATCTCCTGCTCGCGGCCGGTGAAGCCGTCGACGTTGGCGTAGAGGGCGAAGAACGAGTAGGTGTTGTAGAGTGTGCCGAAGAACTTGCGGCGCACCTCATCGACACCCTCCTTGTCAAACTTGAGGTTGTCCCAGGGCTGCGAGTTCGAAATCATGTACCAGCGTGTGGCGTCGGCTCCGTAGGTGTCGAGCACCTCGAAGGGGTCTACGGCATTGCCCAGACGCTTCGACATCTTGTTGCCGTTCTTGTCGAGCACCAGACCGTTGGAGATGATGTTCTTGAAGGCCACCGAGTCGAAGAGCATGGTGGCGATGGCGTGGAGGGTGAAGAACCAGCCGCGGGTCTGGTCGACACCTTCGGCGATGAAGTCGGCGGGGTAGACCTGCGAGAAGTTCTCCTTGTTCTCAAAGGGATAGTGCTGCTGTGCGTAGGGCATGGCACCCGAATCGAACCACACGTCGATGAGGTCGGACTCGCGGTGCATCGGCTCGCCCTTCGATGAGAGCAGCACGATGGAATCCACATACGGACGGTGAAGGTCGATGTTCTCCACCGAGTAGTTCTCCTTCGACATGTCGCCCACCTTGAAATTCTTGTAGGGGTTTTCGGTCATCAGACCTGCGGCCACCGACTTCTCGATTTCGCCCATCAGCTCCTCCACCGAACCGATACACTTCAGCTCCGAGTGGTCTTCGGTAGCCCACACGGGCAGGGGGGTACCCCAGAAGCGCGAGCGCGAGAGGTTCCAGTCGACCAGACCCTCGAGCCACTTGCCGAAACGTCCCATACCGGTCGATTCGGGCTTCCAGTGAATGGTCTTGTTGAGCTCGATCATGCGGTCGCGCAGCGCGGTGGTGCGGATAAACCACGAGTCGAGGGGGTAGTAGAGCACCGGTTTGTCGGTTCTCCAGCAGTGGGGGTAGGAGTGGGTGTGCTTCTCAATCTTGAAGACCTTGTTGTCGGCCTTGAGTGCCACCGAGATGTCGATGTCGAGGGTCGAATCGGCCTCGGTGAGCTTCTCGTCGTAGGCGTTCTTCACGAAACGGCCTGCGTACTCCGAGTAAGCCTCCACATTCACATGGGTCGACACCCATTCGGGATCGAGGTCCTCCAAGAGGAAGAACTTGCCCTGCTTGTCGACCATGGGCTGGTTCTTGCCCTTCTTGTCGACCATGAAGAGGGGAGGAATGCCTGCGGCGCGGGCCACACGGTCGTCATCGGCACCGAATGTGGGGGCGATGTGTACGATACCCGTACCGTCGGAGGTGGTGACATAGTCGCCCAGAATGACACGGAAGGCGTCGCCGTCGGGCTTCACGAAGGGAATGAGCTGCTCGTAGCGGATACCCTCCAGCTCGCGGCCCGACCAGTGCTGGTCGGTCACCTCGAACTTGCCCTCCATCTTCTTGGTGAAGTACGAAGGCACGAGGTCGCGTGCCATGATGATGCTCTGCTCGATGTCGGTGTAGGGGTTGCGGCAGTTGACCTTCACATAGTCAATCGAAGGGTTCACGGCCAGCGCGGTATTCGAGGGCAGGGTCCACGGTGTGGTGGTCCAGGCCAGGAAGTAGAGCGGACATTCGGTGTTGGCGAACAGTTTCTCGCTCTTCTGGTCGCGCACGATGGCGAACTGTGCGGTGCAGGTGGTGTCCTTCACGTCGCGGTAGCAACCCGGCTGGTTCAGCTCGTGCGACGAGAGACCCGTGCCGGCGGCCGGCGAGTAGGGCTGTATGGTGTAGCCCTTGTAGAGCAGGCCCTTGTCGAAGAGCTGCTTGAGCAGGTACCACAGTGTCTCGATGTATTTGTTGTCGTAGGTGATGTAGGGGTCGTCCATGTTGACCCAGTAACCCATCTTGCGGGTCAGGTTCTGCCATACCTCGGTGAACTCCATCACGGCCGAGCGGCAGGTGCGGTTGTACTCCTCGATGGTGATTTTCTTGCCGATGTCCTCCTTGGTGATGCCGAGCTTCTTCTCCACGCCCAGCTCCACGGGCAGACCGTGGGTGTCCCAACCTGCCTTGCGGTGAACGCGGAAGCCCTGCTGGGTCTTGTAGCGGCAGAACACGTCCTTGATGGTACGAGCCATCACGTGGTGGATACCCGGAAGACCGTTGGCCGAGGGGGGACCCTCGAAGAAGACAAACGAGGGGTGACCCTCGCGAGTAGATATACTCTTGTGGAACGTGTCGTCGGCGTCCCACTCTTTCAAAACTTCGGTGGCAAGACCTGCAAGGTCAAGACCTTTGTACTCCTTGAATTTCATAAGTATATAGAATTTTTCCTGTATTTTCAGTGAAGCAACAAAGTTAGGAAAAAGATTTAAAAAACGCGAAACAAAGGGCGAAATTATGCACCTCGCGGTCAAAAAACCTCGTTCGGAGAAAGCTGACCGCCGCGGGGTGGAAAAGCGGAGTGGCGTCACGAAGTGACGGTTTGTTGCCGGACGTGTGCCGCGGCTTTGCGGATTGTAAGCCGGAGGGGGTGTCGGGCGACGGTTTTGCAACAGAAAACGACACCGCCCTTTCCGTTGGGGAAAAGACGGTGTCGTGTGTGGGAGGGGTGCCGGAGGCGGTTAGTTGAACGACTGCATCTCGATGAGTTTGGCGTAGATGCCGTTTCGAGCCATGAGTTCGTTGTGGGTACCCTGCTCGGCGATGCGTCCCTGGTCGATGACCACGATGCGGTCGGCATTGTGAATGGTCGACAGACGGTGGGCGATGACCACCGATGTACGGTTCTTGAGCAGCTTGTTGAGGGCGTCCTGCACCAGGGTTTCGCTCTCGGTGTCGAGTGCCGAGGTGGCCTCGTCGAGAATCAGAATGTCGGGGTTCTTCAAGATGGCGCGCGCGATGGAGAGTCGCTGTCGCTGGCCGCCCGAGAGTTTCGAGCCGTGGTCGCCGATGTTGGTCTGGTAGCCTTCGGGACACTCGTTGATGAAGGTGTCGGCATTGGCGATGCGTGCCGCCTCGACAATCTCCTCGTGCGAAGCCCCCGGACGACCCATGGCGATGTTGTTCTCGATGGTGTCGTTGAACAGCACGGTGTCCTGCGCCACGATGCTCATGTGGGCGCGCAGGCTGTCCTGCGTGTAGTCCTTGAGCGAGTGGCCGTTGATGAGTACCTCACCCCGGGTGGGGTCGTAGAAGCGGGGAATCAGCTCGCTGAGCGTCGACTTGCCGCCGCCCGAGGGACCCACCAGCGCCACGGTCTGCCCCTTGGGAATGTCGAACGTGATGTCGTTGATGACCTCTCGCGACGAGTCGTAGGCGAAATGCACGTCGCGGAACTCGATTTTCGTGTCGAAGTGCTTGAATTCCTTGGCGTCGGGCTTGTCCTTCAGCTCGCTTTCGGAGTCAATAATCGAGAAGATGCGCTCACCGGCCGCCACACCCTGATTGATGTTGGCGAACTGGTCGATGAAGGTTCTCACCGGACGGGTAATCTGCGAGAACATGGCCACAAAGGCGATGAAGCCTCCCGGGTCGAGCGAGCCGCGTACGACCAGCGCGCCGCCGAAGACCAGAATGACACCCACGGCCGAGATGCCGAGGAACTCGCTCATGGGCGAGGCCAGCTGCTGGCGGCGTGCCATTGAGAGCATCAGGCGCGACATGTCGCCGTTGATGTCGTAGAATTTCTTTTCCACATAGGGGGTGGCGTTGTAGCTCTTGATGACCTTTACACCCCACAGCGATTCGTCGAGGGTTGATACCAGCTCACCCATACGCTTTTGCGAGGTGCGTGCCGGGTGGCGCAGACGCTTGACGATGTTGCCGATGATGAGTGCCACCACCGGCAGGAAGAGAATCGAGAAGAGCGACAGCTCCCACGAGATGCCGATCATCATGATGATGTAGAAGATGATGAGGAAGGGTTCGCGGAAGGCCACCTGAAGGGTGTTGGTGATGCAGAACTGCACCATGTTGACATCGGAGGTGATTTTGGCAATCACGTCGCCCTTCTTCTGGTCGGTGAAGTAGCCGATGTGCATGTCCATCACCTTGGAGAACATCTGGTTACGCATCTTCTGGAGGGTGCGGGTGCGGAGCTTCTCGACAGTCCATGCGCCCAGGTATCTGAACATGTTGCTCAGGAAGCTGATGACGATGGTGACCACGGCCAGCAGTATCAACACGTTCTCCACCTTGAATTCGTCGAAAATCTGGGTGTAGGAGTAGTTGAACAGCGTGGTGATGTAGGCCTCGTTGAGCTCCAGCGGAGGGAGTTTGTCGACATACTGGAACGCATAGTCGGCATCGAACATGGTGTTGAGTATGGGGATAATCAACAGGAAGGTGCACGAATTGAACAGTGCGTAGAGCAGTGAGAATACGAAGTAGGGTATGGCGTATTTTTCGAGAGGTTTGGCAAACTCCAAAAGCCTCATGTAAGTTTTGAACATTCCGAACAGTTTATTTTGGGTTTTTACGCTATCTTGCGCTCTTCGGGCCGTTGTCGCACTTGTTTGCCGACGGCCATAATTGTTGCAAATATAGTAAATTATTGTTACCCTCGGGCATCAATCTGAAGAACAATACACAGAGTGTGGTGTTTTCGGACAATTTTTACGACGAGGAGTCTCCGCCTGCCGAGGGGTTACTCCTCGCGGTAGCCCGTGTCGTCGGCGTGGTGGGCCTTGTCGTTGGCGGCGGCCACGGCCAGTTGGTCACAACGGTTGTTTTCCACGGTTTCGGCGTGGCCCTTGACCCACACGAAACGCACATGGTGGCGGCGGTAGATTTTCAGAAAGCGCGCCCACAAATCGGGGTTTTTCTTCTGTGCGAACGCCTTGCGTTCCCAGCCGAAGACCCAGCCCTTGCTCACTGCGTCGACCACATATTTCGAGTCGGAATAGATGGTCACCTCGGAGCCGGGGAATTTCAGTTGTTCGAGGGCCACACACACGGCCATGAGCTCCATGCGGTTGTTGGTCGTCAGACGGAATCCCTGCGAGAGTTCCTTGCGGTGGGGCCCCGACAGGAGGACGACACCGTAGCCTCCGGGACCGGGATTGCCCAGCGACGAACCGTCGGTGTAGATGGTGATAGATGGCAAAATACTTGATTTATAGTGGTTTGTAACTGACTGTGGAATATAAAAAAACGTCCTTCCCGTTTTGCAGGGAAGGACATTTTTGGGGATAAACGCTTAGGCCAGAGCTTCCAACTGCGCCTTGATGGCTGCAATCTTGGCTTCGGCGTCGCTCTTCTTGGCGTTCTCGTTGGCAACGACCTTTTCGGGTGCGTTGTTCACGAAACGCTCGTTGGAGAGTTTCTTCATTACGCTGGCCAGGAAGCCCTCGTAGTACTTCAAATCCTCGGCCAGCTTCTTGCGCTCGGCCTCCACGTCGATTTTGCCCGACATGGGTACGAAGTACTGGGTGGTCTTGACCATGAAGGCGGCTGCCGCGGGGTCTTTCTCCTCGACGAATGCCACCTCCGAGAGGTTGGCCATCTTCTTCATCAGGGGAACAAACTCCTCGGGGAAGTTCTCGTCGCGAATGACGTTGAGTGTCAGCTCCTCCTTCTGGGGCAGGTTCTTCTGGTTGCGGATATTTCTCACCGACGAGATGACCTCGCGGGCCAGCTCAAAGCGGGCGAGCAGCTGCTTGTCGGCGGTTCTGAGCGCGGGCATCTGTGCCAGACAGATGGTCTCGCCCTCGTTGCGGGGTTCGAGATCCTGCCAGATTTCCTCGGTGACGAAGGGCATGAAGGGGTGCAGCGTGCGCATCAGCATGTCGAAGAAGCGGCGTGTGGCCTTCATGGTCTGGGCATCGGTGGGTGCGCCGTAGGCGGGCTTCACCATCTCGAGGTACTGACCGCTGAAGTCGTCCCAGAACAGACGGTAGACGGTCATGCAGGCCTCCGAGATGCGGTACGACTTGAAGTCGGCCTCCACTTCGGCCAGCACCTCGTTCAGACGCTCGTCGAACCACTCCACGGCCTTGCGCTCCGTGTCGCCCTGTGCGGCGTTCTCGTCCACCGACCAGCCGTTGACCAGGCGGTAGGCGTTCCAAATCTTGTTGCCGAAGTTGCGGCCCTGCTCGCAGAGCGACTCGTCGAACATCACGTCGTTGCCGGCCGACGACGACATCAGCATGGCCATACGCATGCCGTCGGCACCGTACTGGGCAATCAGGTCGAGCGGGTCGGGCGAGTTGCCCAGCTGCTTTGACATCTTGCGGCCGATCTTGTCGCGCACGATACCCGTGAAGTAGACGTTCTTGAAGGGCATGGCGTCGCGGTACTCGTAGCCGGCCATAATCATTCGGGCCACCCAGAAGAAGATGATGTCGGGACCGGTCACCAGGTCGTTGGTGGGGTAGTAGTACTCAATCTCCTTGTTGTGGGGGTCGCGTATGCCGTCGAACACCGAGATGGGCCACAGCCACGACGAGAACCAGGTGTCGAGTACGTCCTCGTCCTGACGCAGGTCGGCGAGCTGCAACGAAGCGTCACCGCTCTTCTCGCGGGCCAGCTCCAGTGCCTTTTCGGCGGTCTCGGCCACTACATAGCCGCCCTTGGGGAGGTAGTAGGCCGGAATGCGCTGACCCCACCACAGCTGACGCGAGATACACCAGTCCTTGATGTTCTCCATCCAGTGGCGGTAGGTGTTCTTGTATTTTTCGGGTACAAACTTGATTTCGTCCTCCATCACGGCGCGGGTGGCGGGCTTGGCCAGATCCTCCATCGAGAGGAACCACTGCATCGAGAGCTTGGGCTCGATGACTACGCCCGTACGCTCCGAGTAACCCACGTTGTTGGTGTAGTCCTCGGTCTTCTCGAGCAGGCCTGCGGCGGCCAGCTCGCCTTCGATTTTCTTGCGCACCTCGAAGCGGTCTTCGCCCACGTACATGCCCACCTTGTCGTTGATGGTGCCGTCGTCGTTGAAGATGTCGATGGTCTCCAGGCCGTACTTCTCGCCCAGCATGTAGTCGTTCACGTCGTGTGCCGGAGTGACCTTCAGGGCACCGGTACCAAACTCGATGTCGACATACTCGTCGCGAATGACGGGAATCGAGCGGCCGACCAGCGGCACGATGACGCGTGCGTTCTCGGGCAGCGACTTGTAACGCTCGTCGTTGGGGTTGACACACAGTGCCGTGTCACCCAGAATGGTCTCGGGACGGGTGGTGGCCACAATCAGGGCCTTGTCACTGCCTTCCAGCATGTAGCGCAGGTAGTAGAGCTTGCCGTGCGACTCCTTGAAGATTACCTCCTCGTCCGAGAGGGCGGTCTTTGCCGAGGGGTCCCAGTTGACCATTCTCACACCGCGGTAGATCTTTCCCTTCTGATAAAGGTCACAGAATACCTTGATGACGCCTTCGGTGCGGGCGTCGTCCATCGTGAAGCAGGTGCGGTCCCAGTCGCACGAAGCACCCAGTTTGCGCAGCTGCTGGAGAATCACGCCGCCGTACTTCTCCTTCCATTCCCATGCGTATTTGAGGAACTCCTCGCGGGTGAGCGACGATTTCTCGATGCCCTGCTTCTGCAGCATGGCTACCACCTTGGCCTCGGTGGCAATCGACGCGTGGTCCATGCCGGGAACCCAGCATGCGTTCTTGCCCGACATGCGGGCGCGGCGTACCAGTACGTCCTGCAGGGTGTTGTTGAGCATGTGGCCCATGTGGAGCATACCGGTCACATTGGGGGGAGGAATGACGATGGTGTAGGGTTCCCGTTCATCGGGTTCAGAGTGGAAAATATCGTGACCGATCCAATAGTCATACCATTTAGCCTCTATCTCTTGAGGGGCATATTTGTCTGCGATTTGCATAGCGCGTTGAATTAACATTAATGTTTTGAGGTGCAAAGTTATTAACAATCTGTGAAAGATAAAATAAAAATTCATTAAAATTCGTTACCTTTGCAACATATTTATTTGCAGGATAGGAAAACTATGAGTAAAAAAGATAAGATAGAAACGTTTGAAGTAGACGATTTGAACCTGGTGCCGGAGCTTGTCGACGGCAAGCACCGTGTCATTCCGATAGTGACCGGCGGCGACGAAACACAGGAGGAAACAGAACTTCCCGACACATTGCCCATTCTCACCCTGCGCAGCTCGGTGCTCTTCCCCGGCGCGATAACCCCCATCACGGTGGGTCGCGACAAGAGCATTGCGCTGGTCAGAGCCGTGAACGCCGAGGGCGGTCTGCTGGGCGCTGTGCTGCAGCGCGAGAGCGAGGTGGAGATACCCACCCCCGAAGACATGTATAAGGTGGGTACGGCCGCCCGTATCATCAAGATTCTCGAGATGCCCAACGGCAACCTCACGGTGATACTCAACGGACTGGAGAAAATCGAAATCTGTGAGTATGTGGCCACCGAGCCTTATTTCACGGCGCGTGTGACCGCCCTGCGCGACACCGCCCCCGACATGAACAGCATGGAGTTCGAGGCGCTCGTGGACTCGATTCGCGACGTGGCACTCAACATCATCAACATCTCCTCGTCGATGCCCAAGGAGGCGGCCTTCGCCATCAAGAACATCGACTCGAAGCGCGGCATCATCAATTTCATCTGCTCCAACATGGAACTCTCGGACGACGACCGTCAGTCGTTGCTCGAAGCCCCCGGTTTGCTGGCGCGTGCGCGCAAACTGCTCGAGATTCTCATTCGCGAGCAGCAGCTGGCCGATCTCAAGAACGAGATTCAGGAGCGTGTGAAGCAGGAAATCGACAAGCAGCAGCGCGACTACTACCTCCAGCAGCAGATGCGTACCATTCAGGACGAGCTGGGCGACGGCGAAGATGCCGAAATCGAGAAGATGCGCGAGCAGGCCAAGAAGAAGAACTGGCCCAAAGAGGTGGGTGAGACCTTCGAGAAGGAGTTGCAGAAGGTCGAGCGTCTGAATCCCGCCGTGGCGGAGTATTCGGTGCAGATGACCTACCTCCAGCTGCTGCTCGAGCTGCCGTGGAACGATGTGACCACCGACAACCTCGACCTCAAGTGCGCACGCGAGCAGCTCGACCGCGACCACTTCGGACTCGAGGAGGTAAAGGAGCGTATCCTGGAGCATCTGGCCGTGCTGAAACTCAAGGGTGACCTCAAGTCGCCCATCATCTGCCTCTACGGCGCACCCGGTGTGGGCAAGACCTCGCTCGGCAAGTCGGTTGCGGCAGCCCTGAATCGCAAGTTCGGCCGCATCTCGCTGGGCGGTCTGCACGACGAGTCGGAAATCCGCGGCCACCGTCGCACCTACATCGGTGCCATGCCCGGACGTATTATCCAGACCATCAAGCGTTGCGGTTCGTCGAACCCCGTGATTATCCTCGACGAGGTGGACAAAATCACGGTGTCGAACCACGGTGACCCGTCGAGCGCACTGCTCGAGGTGCTCGACCCCGAACAGAACACCACCTTCCACGACAACTACATCGACATGGAGTATGACCTGTCGAAGGTGCTCTTCATCGCCACGGCCAACAACGTGGGTAACATCGCCCCCGCTCTGCGCGACCGTATGGAGATGATCAACATTGCCGGTTACCTCATGGAGGAGAAGGTCGAAATCGCACGCCGTCACCTGCTGCCCAAGCAGTGCGAGCTGCACGGTGTGAAGACCGACCAGCTGGTGATGTCGGACAGCCTTATCGAGAAAATCATTTCGCAATATACCCGCGAGGCCGGTGTCCGCTCGCTCGACAAGCACATCGCCAAGATTGCGCGTGCGCGCGCCAAGCACATCGCCTTCGAGGAGGACTTCCGCGCCGAACTCTCGGCCGAAGATGTGGAGAAGGTGCTCGGCAAACCCAAATTCCTCAATGAGGAGTATGAGGTGGCCGGCATGACCGGTGTGGTGACGGGTCTGGCATGGACGGAGGTCGGCGGCGACATATTATATATAGAGTCGTGTCTGACTCCCGGCAAGGGCATGCTGAGCCTGACGGGCAATCTGGGCGACGTGATGAAGGAGTCGGCCACCATCGCCTTCGAGTGGGTGAAGGCCCACTACGAGGAGCTGGGCATCGACCCCGAGAAGTTCACCAAATGCGACCTGAATATCCACGTGCCCGAGGGTGCCATTCCCAAGGACGGACCTTCGGCCGGCATCACGATGGTTACCTCCATCGTGTCGACCTACACGGGCCGCAAGGTGAAGGACCGCATCGCCATGACGGGCGAGACCACCCTGCGCGGCAGAGTGACTCCTGTGGGCGGTGTGAAGGAGAAGATTCTGGCGGCCAAGCGTGCCGGCATCACCGATATCCTGCTCTCGGAGGAGAACCGCAAGGACATCGAGGAAATCAAACCCGAATATGTCGAGGGTGTGACCTTCCATTATGTAAAGACCAACCAAGACGTGCTGAACACAGCACTTGTGTAATATGAAGTTTATAGCTATTATCCCTGCGCGTTATGCTTCTACGCGCTTCCCGGCAAAGCCGCTGGCCGTGCTGGGCGGTAAGACCGTCATTCAGAGGGTCTACGAACAGGTGTCCGCCGTCATGGACGACACGGTGGTGGCCACCGACGACGAACGAATCTACGAAGCCGTAAAATCGTTCGGCGGCAAGGTGGTGATGACCTCCACGGAGCACCGCAGCGGTACCGACCGCTGCCGCGAGGCGTATATCCGCCAGGGGGAGGAGTTCGATGTGGTCATCAATGTGCAGGGCGACGAGCCTTTTATCCGCCGCTCGCAGATCGAGACCGTGAAGCGCTGCTTCGACGACGAGAAGGTCGACATCGCCACACTGGTCAAACCCTTCACCGAGGCCGACGGTCTCGAGGCGCTGGAAAACCCCAACTCACCGAAGGTGGTGCTCGACGACGAGTGCCGCGCCCTCTATTTCTCGCGTTCGGTGATTCCCTACCTGCGCGGCGTGCCGCGCGAGGAGTGGCTCGCGAAGCACACCTTCTACAAACACATCGGCCTCTATGCCTTCCGCACCCGCGCCCTCATGGAGGTGACCTCCCTGCCGCAGTCGTCGCTCGAGAAAGCCGAGTCGCTGGAGCAGTTGCGCTGGTTGCAGAACGGCTACAAGATAGGTGTCGGCATCTCCGATGTCGAGACCATCGGCATCGACACGCCCGAGGATTTGGCGCGTGCCGAGGAGTTTTTGAAACATCATACCGAATTTAACTGATAGAATCATGAAGTTTATCGCCGGACCATGTGTAATCGAATCTGCCGAGTTGCTCAACGCCGTGGCAGAGAAAATCGTTGCCATCAACCGCAATCTCGGCACCGATATTATATTTAAAGCCTCGTTCGACAAGGCCAACCGCACCTCGCTCACCTCGTTCCGCGGACCGGGACTCGAGAAGGGGCTTCAGATGCTCCACGACGTGAAGTCGAAGTGGGGACTGAAACTGCTGACCGATATCCATGAGTCGTGGCAGGCCGCACCTGTGGGTGAGGTGGTCGACGTGATTCAGATTCCGGCGTTTCTGTGCCGTCAGACCGACCTGCTGGTCGCTGCCGCCGCCACCGGAAAAATCGTGAACATCAAGAAGGCGCAGTTCCTGTCGGGTGCCGACATGAAATACCCCTACGAGAAGGCGCTCCATTCGGGTGCTTCGGAAATCTGGCTCACCGAGCGCGGCAACATCTACGGCTACAACAATCTGGTGGTCGACTTCCGCAACATTCCCGACATGCTGGGCATCGCCCCCACCGTGGTCATGGACTGCACCCACTCGGTGCAGCGTCCGGGTGCCGCAGGCGGCAAGACGGGCGGCAACCGCGAATTTGTCCCCTCGATGGCGCTGGCAGCCAAGGCTTTCGGTGCCAACGGCTTCTTCTTCGAGGTACACCCCGATCCCGACAACGCCAAGAGTGACGGCCCCAACATGTTGAGATTGGAGGATTTGGAATCGCTAATCAAAAAGTTACTGTCATGATAGAACTTTCCGACAATGAAATATTGACCGTCGCCCGCAAGGCCATTCACACCGAGATGGAGGCGCTCTGCGAGATGGAGCAGACCCTGGGTGAGGAGTTTGTGCGCGCCGTGAAGATTATCCTGAACTGCAGCGGCAAGTGTGTGGTCACGGGTATGGGCAAATCGGGCCTCATCGGCCGCAAGATAGCCGCCACGCTGGCCTCGACCGGCACACCGAGTTTTTTCCTCCACCCCGGCGAGGCGTTCCACGGCGATCTGGGCATGATATCGAAGGACGATGTGGTGCTGGCACTCTCCTATTCGGGCGAGACGGACGAGATTCTCAAAATCGTGCCTTTTATCCACTCCAACGGCAACCGCATGGTGTCGATGACCGGCAAGGACGACTCGACGTTGGCCAAGAACTCCGACGTGCATCTCAATGTGGGTGTGAAGGAGGAGGCCTGCATTCTGCACCTGGCACCCACCACCTCGACCACGGCACAGATAGCCATGGGCGATGCGCTGGCCGTGTCGCTGATGAAGCTGCGCGAATTCACGAGCATCGACTTTGCACGCCTTCACCCGGGTGGCAGTCTGGGACGCCGCCTGCTGATGACCGTGGGCAATGTCATGCGTTCGCACGACCTGCCCATCGTGTCGGCCGACTGCTCCTGCACCGAGATGATTCACACCATCTCGAAGGGTGGTCTGGGATTGATTGTCATCTGCGAGGACGACAGGATTAAGGGTATCGTCACCGACGGCGACGTGCGCCGTGCCATGGAGCGCCTCAAGGCCGACTTCTTCGACATCAAGGCGTCAGACATCGCGTCGATGAACCCCAAGACCATTTCGCCCAAGGAGAAACTTATCGAGGCAGAGAAGATGATGACCAAGAACAAGGTGACCTCTCTGCTGGTGGCCGACGAACAGGAGAAGCTGGTCGGTGTCATTCAGATTTACGACATCAAGCTCTGACCCCGCGGGGCGGATATGAATAGCCAAAAGCGCACTTCCCGAGAGAGGGGAGTGCGCTTTTTGTGTGTGGCGGGGTGGCGCGTTGAGGGGCGTTGGGGGTGAGCCGCCGCATCAGCTGCGGAGGTAGTGGGGCATCTCTTCGGGAATCTCGAGCGAGAGTTCCACGATGCCGCCGATTGCGCCCTCTCGGCGCCACGGGGTCTGGTAGATGAGTTTGCGTACGCCGCGCTTCGAGATGGTGTAGACGTTCTTGCCGCCTTCGGTGAGCAGGCGGTCGATGATGGCTTTTGAACGCTCGTTGTGGCACGGCAGCATCGACTTTCCCGTCATCGGGCCGTTGACCGCTATCGAGCGGTCGTTCTGATAGCAGATGACACACTCGCGGTCACAGACCGTGACGGCGCAGTCCAGCTCCTTCGCCCATTCGGGCAGGTTGATGTTTTCCATGGTGATTGAAGTTTTTAAGGCTTGTAAATATACACAAAAAGAGGGGAGAATGCGGAAATGTTTTCGTATCTTTGTCTGTGAAGGCTCGGAATGTTGAGAGGCGCGGATTGTAGTTCCGCGCGACGCTGGCATTCGCGGGCCTTTCCTTTTTCCCGTTACCGATGTTCCCTTGAGGGTAACCTTTCCGATAAAGGGGGTATTAGATTATTTCTCTCCCCCCCCCGTAAAAAAATAAAGATTCAGCACTACTGCTGAATCTTTACTAATTGTTCGCGATAAGCGTTGAGGATTTGCGACTTGGAGATGAAGCCCAGATAGTGGCCGCGTTTGTCGACCACGGGCAGCATCCAGGTGTGCTTGTCCTCGAACTTGGGGAGTATGCTCTGGATATTCTCATGCTCGAGAATGATGTCGGGCGGCTGAATCATGTAGTGGGCGATGCTGTTGGTGTAGTTCTCGCTCTTGAACATGTCCTCGCGCAGGTCATCGAGCTGCACCACACCCAGCAGTTTGCCGGCATCGTCCAGCACGGGGAAGATGTTGCGGTGGCCCGACGAGATGATTTTCACCAGGTCGCCCAGCGTCATCGAGCGGTTGATTCTCACGAAGTCGTCCTCCATGAGGTCCTTCAGCCGCAGGAAGACGAAGACCGACTGGTCCTTGTTGTGGGTCAGCAACTCGCCCTTCTGACGCAACTGCTTGGTGTAGATGGAGTCGGGGTCGAGGTAGTAACCCATGGCGAAGGAGATGCAGGCGGTAATCATCAGCGGAATGAACAGTCCGTAGCCGTTCGACAACTCGGCGATGAGGAAGATGGAGGTCAGCGGTGCGTTCATCACACCGGCCATCACACCGGCCATGCCCACCAGCGTGAACGAGGCCACCGACACCTCCCAGCCGAAGAGGTTGGGGAACCATGTGGCCAGCGCGTTGCAGATCAGTGCCAGTGCGGCGCCTGTGAAGGCACCCACAAACAGCGAGGGGGCGAACGTACCGCCCACACCGCCTGCGGCATTGGTCGAGGCCATGGCGATGACCTTGAAGAACATGGTGGCGATGACGAAGATGATGACCACCCAGTCGATTTCGCGGAAGCGGTAGAAGAGCGAGCTGTCGAAGAGCTGCTCGGCGTTGCCGTGCATCAGCGAGAGGAAGCCTTCATATCCCTCGCCGTAGAGCGGCGGAAAGATGAAGATGAGGATACCGAGAATGGCACCGCCCCATATCCACCGTTTGTATTGGCTGTCGAGGGTCTTGAAGAAGGCGCCCACGCGCGAATTCATCGAGGTGAAGTACCACGACATGAGTCCGCAGAGGATACCCAGCAGTATGAAGAGCGGAATCTGCCACAGCTCGAAGGCATCGGCCGGCTGGAGGGTCACGGCGATGATGGGGTCGAAGCCGCGCAACATGAAGGCCATCGTGGTGGCGGTGATGGAGGCAATCAGCAGGGGAATGACCGAGCCTGCCGTGATGTCGAGCATCAGAATCTCCAGCACGAAGACCACACCCGTGATGGGTGCCTTGAAGATGGCCGCCAGTGCGGCACCCGCACCGCAGCAGAGCAGCAGGGTGGTGTTCTTGTAGTTGAGGCGGGCCAGACGTGCCACATTGGAACCCAGCGCGGCGCCCGTCAGCACGATGGGTGCCTCGGGACCCACCGAACCACCGAAGCCGATGGTGGTGGCACCGCCCACGATGGAGGTCCAGCAGTTGTGGCGCACGATGATGGAGTTGCGCTTCGACATGGCGTAGAGCACCCGTGTGACACCTTCCGAGATATTGTCGCGCACGATGTACTTGACGAACAGCGTGGCGAAGATGATACCTATCGACGGATAGACCAGGAAGAGGAAGTGTGCGCTCTCCTTGGGGAACCACCGTGTGAGTCCGTTCTTGATGGCGAACAGCAGCACCTCGAAGAAATAGGTGCCCAGTCCGGCCAGCACGCCGATGACCACCGCCAGCAGCATCATGGTCTGGCGGGTGGACAGTCGTCGGGTCAGATGAATGAAATAGATGTAGAGACGCTCGGCGCGTGTCGACATATCCTGCAGATACATCTCTTCCTTATTTTAAAGTCTCCTTGTATTTCTCGGCCTGTTCGCGGATCAGCTCCCTGTCGGCAAAATAGTTGATTCTCATGGCGTCGCGCACCTCGTTGAGGGTCTCGGCGGCAGCGGCGCGCGCCACTTCGGAACCCTTCTCCAACACGGCGAACACCTCCTCGATACGCTCCTCGTAGTAGTGGCGGCGTTCGCGGATCGGCTCGAGGGTCTCGTTGAGTACGGCGATGAGCAGCTTCTTGACCTTCACATCGCCCAGACCGCCATGCTGGTAGTGGTCCTTGACCTCCTGGAGGGTGTGGTAGTCGGTGGTGAAACGCTCGACCTGCTCGTCGGAGCAGAAGGCGTCGAGATAGGTGAATACGGTGTTGCCCTCGATTTTGCCGGGGTCCTCGACTCTGAGGTGGTCGGGGTCGGTATACATGCCCATGACCTTCTTCTTCACCTCGGCGGCGGTGTCCGACAGGTAGATGCAGTTGCCCAGCGACTTCGACATCTTGGCCTTGCCGTCGGTTCCCGGCAGACGCATGCAGGCCGCATTGTCGGGCAGCAGGATTTCAGGCTCGACGAGTGAACCCGAATATACGGAGTTGAACTTGTGTACGATTTCGCGGGTCTGCTCGATCATCGGCTTCTGGTCTTCGCCTGCGGGTACGGTGGTCGCCTTGAAGGCGGTGATGTCGGCCGCCTGGCTGATGGGGTAGGTGAAGAAACCGGTGGGAATGCCCTGCTTCTGCGAGGCGTCGTCCTCGGCGGTGGTCTCCGAGAAGCCGCGCAGCACGATTTCGGCCTTCACGGTCGGGTTGCGCTGCAGACGCTGTATGGTGACCAGGTTCATGTAGTAGAAGGCCAGCTCGCACAACTCGGGAATCTGCGACTGGATAAAGAGGGTCGACTTTTCGGGGTCGAGACCTGCCGAGAGGTAGTCGAGGGCCACCTCGATGATGTTCTGACGCACCTTCTCGGGGTTGTCCCAGTTGTCGGTGAGTGCCTGCGCGTCGGCAATCATGATGAAAATCTTGTCGAACTCGCCCGAATTCTGCAACTCGACGCGGCGACGCAGTGAACCTACATAGTGACCCAGGTGGAGACGGCCGGTGGGACGGTCGCCTGTGAGGATAATTTTTGCCATATCTTTCTATTTCTTTGATTTGTCGTTTATCTTGCAAAGATAATAAATAAGTGTCAAATCCTGCATATATTTGCCGTCCGCACCCCGAATATTTCACTGTGGGGTGCTTTTGGACGGTGACAGAGCCGGTTGGTGGCGGATAATGGGCTGTCGGTGAGACGGTTGTCTGGCGGGGAAAACCTTTTTTTGCGGGCGGAGAGACTAAAATTGCGGATTATCGGTTTTTTTTATATATTTGCTGAAACATTATAGTTGCCTGTTATGACTATCATCCAACTTGAATATTTGCTTGCCGTGGCCAACTGCGGCAGTTTTTCCCTCGCGGCCGAACACTGTTTCGTGACCCAGCCCTCGTTGAGCATGCAGGTCAAGTCGCTGGAAGAGGAGCTGGGTGTGGTGCTGCTCGACCGTTCGAAGAAGCCCGTTATCCCCACCGAAGCCGGTGAGGTGGTGCTGGAACAAGCCCGCAAGACACTCAAGGAGTACAACTACATCAAGGAGGCCGTCGCCGAACTCAAGGGCGAAACCACCGGAAAACTGCGTCTGGGTGTCATTCCCACCATTGCCCCCTATCTGCTCCACAAATTCATTCCGGCCTTCGTGCGCGATTACCCCAAGGTGGAGCTCGAAATCTCGGAGATGATTACCGAAAACATCGTCGAGGCCCTGAAGAAGGACCAGCTCGACGCTGCGCTGGTGGCCAGCGGAACGTGTGGAGAGGGGATTATCGAGCAGGAGCTGTTCAACGACCGCTTCTTTGCCTACGTCTCGCCCGAGAATCCGCTCTACGAACGCCAGAATATCCGTATCGAGGACATCGATTTGAAGGATTTGGTGATTCTCAGCCCCGGAAACTGTATGCGCGACCAGATTATGGAGTTGTGTCAGGCACGCCGCGACACCCCCACCCACTACTCCTTCGAGTCGGGTTCGCTCGACACGCTGATGCGTATCGTCGACTGCACCCCCACACTGACCATCATTCCCGAAATGGCGGTGGAGTATATCCACAAGGAGCACCGCGACCGTCTGAAGATGCTGGCCAAGGGTGCCACCTCGCGCAAGATTGCCGTGGCCGTGCGCCGCACCTACGTCAAAAGCTCGATTATCAGGGCCTTGACCGAGACCATACTCAAAAATATCAAACCCTCCGAAATCTGACTCCGACCCCGTTGCAGCGCACTTTGACACGGTTTTTGAACCCTTCGTGAGCGGCGGAAGTTGCTCCCGGCGCGCATTTTGTCGGATAGAATTTTAAATATTGATTCAAAATTAGTACCTTTGCAAGGTTATAGTACACATTGAAAATTTATGGAAAAACTTGTAGAAATCATCGTCAACGCGATTGAAGATAAGAAAGGTAAGAACATTGTGTCGTTGGACCTCACCGGATTCGACGGCGCGATTTGTTCCCATTTCGTAGTTTGTAACGCCGACTCTCCGGCTCAGGTATCGGCCATTGCCGGCAATATCGAGGAGGAGGTCAGCAAACAGTTGGGTGAAAATCCCTGGCGTATCGAGGGCCAGCAGTTTGCACAGTGGATTGCCGTCGACTATGTCGATGTGGTGGTGCATATCTTCCTCACCGAGCTGCGCGGCTTCTATAAACTGGAGGAGTTGTGGGCCGATGCTCCCATGAAGAAGTACGAGTACGAGGAGTAGTCGTGCGCATGGGGCGTCTCTCGCAGATTAACCGTAAAAAAAATTGAGTGACGGGAGTGCCGGCTTTTCTCCCCCGAAGTGCGGCGCCCGGAAATTGAAATATGGCAAAAAAGAAAGGTAACAATAAAATAGGAATGCCCAGACCTTCGTTCTGGTGGATTTATGCGGTGGTCGGAATATTCATTGTCGGCTATTCGCTGCTCTACGGCTCCAACTCCCAACCCGTGAAAAGCAAGTGGACGGAGGTCGAGAAGATGGTCGTGGAGGGCGATGTGGAGAGCATCACGGTGCTGAACCGCGAGACCGCACAGGTGTTCCTGACGAAGGACGCGGTGGAGAAGTACCGTAAGTCGTCGGACGACAAATACAAGTATCTGCCCGAGGAGGGTCCCCAGCTGGTGTTCACCATCGGTGGTGTCGATGCCCTGCGCGAGGACCTCAAGGAGGCGGAGTCCGACAACGGAGTCTCGGTGCCGGTTTCCTATGTCAATGAGAAAAACGACTGGATGCAGCTGGTTTACAGCCTGCTGCCGTGGGCGTTGATTATCGGTGTGTGGTTCTTCATCATGCGCTCGATGTCGCGTGGCGGCGGTGGTGGCGGCGGCATCATGAACGCCGGTAAGGCGCGTGCGCAGGTCTTCGACAAGGACAATGCCAAGCGCGTGACCTTCAAGGACGTGGCCGGTCTGGAAGAGGCCAAGGTCGAAATCATGGAGATTGTCGACTTCCTCCGCAAGGCCGACAAATACCGCGAGCTGGGTGCCAAGATTCCCAAGGGAGCGCTGCTGGTCGGCCCTCCGGGAACGGGTAAGACCCTGCTGGCCAAGGCTGTGGCCGGAGAGGCCAATGTGCCGTTCCTCTCGATTTCGGGTTCCGATTTCGTGGAGATGTTCGTGGGTGTGGGTGCTTCGCGTGTGCGTGACCTCTTCGAGCAGGCCAAGCAGAAGGCCCCCTGTATCGTCTTCATCGACGAGATTGACGCCATCGGACGTGCGCGCGGCAAGAATGCCGGTTTCTCGGGCAACGACGAGCGCGAGAACACGCTCAACCAGCTGCTCACCGAGATGGACGGTTTCCAGACCAACACGGGTGTCATCGTGCTGGCGGCCACCAACCGTGCCGACATTCTGGATAAGGCACTCATGCGTGCCGGACGTTTCGACCGTCAGATTGAGGTGGGACTGCCCGACATCAAGGAGCGTGAGGAGATTTTCAACGTCCACCTGCGCAACCTGAAACTCGATCCCGATTTGGACCGCTCGTTCCTGGCGCGTCAGACCCCCGGTTTCTCGGGTGCCGACATCGCCAATGTCTGCAACGAGGCGGCACTCATCGCGGCGCGTCACAACAAGAAATTTGTCGCCAGGGAGGATTTCCTCGCGGCCATCGACCGTATCGTGGGTGGTCTGGAGCGCAAGAATAAAATCATCACCGACGAGGAGAAGCGCGTCATTGCCTACCACGAGGCGGGTCACGCCACCGTGAGCTGGATTCTCGAGAATGCCTCTCCGCTGTTGAAGGTGACCATCATACCGCGTGGCAAGGCACTCGGTGCGGCATGGTATCTGCCCGAGGAGCGTCAGATTACCACGCGCGAGCAGATGATGGACGAGCTGGCTGCCACACTGGGCGGCCGTGTGTCGGAGCAGTTGAACTTCGGTCATCTGTCGACCGGTGCGCTCAACGACCTGGAGAAGGTGACCCGACAGGCTTATGCCATGGTGGCCTACTACGGCATGAGCGAGGAGGTGGGCAACCTGTCGTTCTTCGACTCTACGGGTCAGAGCGATATGGCCTTCACCAAGCCCTACTCCGAGCTGACGGCGCAGCGCATCGATGCCGAGGCGCGCAAACTCGTCGACAAGGCCTATGCCATGGCCGTCGAGGTGTTGAAAAACCATGCCGAGGGCATGAAGGAGCTGGCCGAGCTGCTGCTGGAGCGTGAGGTGGTCTTCACCGAGGACGTGGAGCGCATCTTCGGCAAGCGCAAGAAGGACATCGAGCGCGAGGCGAAGGAGGAGGCACGCAAGGCTGCCGCGAAGAAGGTCGGTGACACTGCCGTGGAGCAGGCTTCGGAGGGTGAGACCCCCCGCGAGACGACTTCAGCAGTTGCCGACGGCGACAACAACGCGGCGGAGAACCCTTCCGCTGCGGCAACCGACGGGGAATAATCGCCCGACGGAGAGACGAATGCAGAGACGAAAAACCTGTTAACGAAGAAATATAATGGGAGAAACATTGAAGAATCTTACGGTACGCACATTGAGCGGTCTGGTACTCGCTGTTGCGGTATTGGGCGCTATCATGTGGAGCCAGTGGAGCTATGGAGCGATTTTCGCACTGATACTTGTCGGTGGCATGTATGAATTTTATGCGCTGGTCGAGAAACAGGGGCATACCCCCCAGCGACTGGTGGGCATCGTGACGGGTCTGGTCATCTACGGACTCAACTTCGCCTTCGTGTCCAACGACATCGAGGTGCTGGGTACGTCGAGCCGTTATCTGGGCTGGGCTTTGGCCTTCGTGCTGCTGGTTGTGCCGATGATGTTCATCGGCGAACTCTACCGCAAGATGGAGAACCCCTCCTCGTCGGTAGGCACCACCCTCATGGGTATCTGCTATGTGGCACTTCCCGTGACGCTGATGTGCTACATTCCGCTGCTGGGTGCGCCGCATCTGGAGTGGAAGCCGCTGGTGATGATTTTCTATGTGCTGGTGATTTGGGCCAACGATGTCTTCGCCTACCTGGTGGGCATGACCATCGGCCGTCACAAACTCTTCGAGCGCATCTCTCCCAAAAAGTCGTGGGAAGGTTTCTTCGGCGGTCTGGTTGGTGCCGTGGCCATGAGCATGGTGGCCTGGAAGGTATTTGGCGGCGAGATGTACGTATGGGTGGGCTTCGCGCTGGTGGCTGCCGTCAGTGGTGTGCTGGGCGACCTGGTGGAGTCGATGCTCAAGCGTGCGGCCGGTGTCAAGGACTCGGGTAACCTCATTCCCGGTCACGGTGGTGTACTCGACCGTTTCGACGCCCTGCTGCTCTCCGCTCCCTTTGTATTTGTCTACATGTTATTCGTGATGTAAACGCTAATCCTTTTAGAAGCATGAAAATTAATAAAGAAGGTTACAAAATCATATTGGTGTCGGGTGCCGTCTGCCTCCTGATATGGTGGTTGTTCTATCATTTGCTCATCGCCAAGGCCGGAATGTCGCTCATGGTGCTGGGTTCGCTTTTCCTCCTGTTCTTCTGGTTCTTCATCGTGGCATTCTTCCGCGAGCCGCGAAGAGTGAAGATCCACGATGCGGATTTGGTCTTCGCTCCGTGCGACGGCCGTGTGGTCGTTACGGAGATTGTCTCCGAGGACGAGTACCTCAAGAAGGAGATGTTGCAGATTTCCATCTTCATGTCGATTACCAATGTCCATATGAACTGGGTGCCGGTGGGCGGCAAGGTGGAGTACTTCAAGTACCACCCCGGACGCTTCCTGGTGGCTTGGCACCCCAAGTCGTCGACCGAGAACGAGCGTACGACCACCGTGGTGACCACACCGCGCGGCGAGAAGATTCTCTTCCGCCAGATTGCGGGTCTCATCGCGCGCCGTATCGTCTCCTACATGACCGTGGGTCACGATGTGGAGCAGAACAGCGTATGCGGATTCATCAAGTTCGGTTCGCGTGTCGATGTGCTGGTGCCGCGTGACAGCGAGCTGCTCGTCGAAATCGGCGACGGTACGGTAGGTTCGCAGACCCCCATTGCGCGTCTGCCCAAAAGAGATTAAATCCATCGAGATGAACACAACGCCACAGACAGTATTCAAGTTTCTGGTGGGAGCCGTCATTGCTGCCGCCGTGTTGTTCCTGGTGTGGTATTTCTCGGCGATTGTCGTCTATATCCTGGTGTCGGCGGTGCTGGCCGTGTTGGGCCGTCCGCTGGTCAACCACATCTCGGAACTGAGAATCAAAGGGTGGAAAGTGTCGCGTTCACTGGCGGCACTGGCCACCCTTGTTGTCATCTGGGTGGTGGCCGCCCTGTTCTGCTCGTTGTTCGTACCGCTGGTGTTCAACAAAATCAACCTGCTGACCAGTGTCGATTTCGTGGCGGTGTTCAACCGCATCAGCGAGCCGGTGAACGAGTTGCAGAACAACCTTCAGGAGTTCTTCTCGCTGCCGCAGGGAGCGGAGTTCTCGCTCAGCGACGAACTGGTGTCGGGGCTCAAGCGGCTCATCGACTTCGAGTCGATCAACGGACTCTTCTCGTCGATACTCGGCATCGTGTTGTCGTCGGTCATCGCCATCTTCTCGGTGTCGTTCATCACCTTCTTCTTTCTCAAGGACGAGGGGCTGTTCTACTCGATGATTACCTCGCTCTTCCCGTCGCGGTACGGCGAGAACATCACCCGTGCTCTGGATTCGGTGACGGTGCTGCTCTCGCGCTACTTTTCGGGCATTCTCTCGGAGAGTTTCCTGCTGATGCTGGCCGTTGGCGGTGTGATGATGCTCTTCGGCATGAAGATGGCCGATGCGGCTTTCGTGGGGCTGATTATGGGTGTGATGAATGTCGTACCCTATGCCGGACCGCTCATCGGCGGCATCATCTCGGTGTTTGTGGGTCTGGTGACCCCCATTCACGGTGATGTGGGCTACACGGTGGCGGTGATGGTCCCCTCGTTGCTGCTGCTCAAGGGCATCGATGATTTTATCCTCCAGCCGGCCCTCTATTCCGAACGGGTGAAGGCCCACCCGCTGGAGATTTTTCTGGTGATACTCATTGCCGGCTCTGTGGCCGGAATCCTGGGCATGCTGCTCGCCATACCGTCCTACACGGTCATTCGTGTCTTTGCCAAGGAGTTCTTCTCGCAGATTACGCTGGTGCGCAAACTGACGGAAAATATCTGATGGCGATGGCAGTGGTGGAAGGAGTGGTGGAGTATGGCCGCCAGTTGGGTCGTGAGCTGGGATTTCCTACGGCCAACCTGCCCGTAGACGGGGCATTGGAGTTGTCGGACGGCGTCTATGCCTCGCGTACGACGGTCGGGGGGAGCAGTTACCTCTCGATGTCGAATCTGGGCGAAAACCCCTCGGTGGGGCGTGTCGAGCGTCGTCTGGAGACCCATATCTTCGGTTTCGAAGGTTCGCTCTACGGCAGGACGATTCGTGTCGAGCTGCTCCGCAAGGTGCGTGACGAACAGTGTTTCTCCTCGGTGGAGGAGCTGCGCCGTCAGATTGCGCGTGATGCGGAGACGATTCGCGCGCTCGACCTCTGACGGCATACGGAGTGCGGTATGACGAGTCCGCCTCTCTTATAAAGACAAAAGCAGGCAAACCTTTCAGGGTTTGCCTGCTTTTTTTGCTTTTCGTCTTCGAAACTACCACAGTGTGACATGGGCGATGGCGTAGACCATCATGGCCAGCGAGACGATGAGTTTGAGTCCTGTGCCGACGATGAACGAGGCGAAGGAGCCGAAGCCCACCACCAGTGCCTTTGCCGGATCGCTCTTGTCGTGGACCAGTTCACCGATGACGGCACCGAAGAATGGCCCCAGAATGACCCCCAGAAAGGGCGACATGAGGAAGAATCCGAAGAATACACCCACCGTGGCACCGATGGCGCCGGCCTTCGATCCGCCGAAGCGGCGTGCCATCACGGCCGGAAGATAGTAGTCGGCGGCAATGGTGACGAGCGACACCGCCAGCCAGATGAGCATCGACCAGCCCGACAGGGTGGCCGACGAACAGAGGTAGGCACAGATGAGTCCCGCGTAGCTGAATGCCGTGCCGGGAATCATGGGTACGATGCACCCGATGATGCCGAGTATCGAGAACACGAAGAGGCCTATGGTCCAGAGAATATCCATGATAGTTGGGTTTTGGGTATGAAAGGTACAAAAAAAATCTCCCGATTCAAAATGAGGGCACTGAAAAAGTAATCACTATTCAGTCCACTCTGCAGAGTAACTGA
>JAHHQN010000020.1 GCA_020026375.1 Alistipes sp.
GCGGCGGTTGTGTGCTGACGGGTGGGGTGGTGGAGTTGCGCCCTTTCTTCGCCGTTTGTGAGGGGAGTGTCCCCTTTCCGCGCCCTCCTCGAAAAACAGTGCCGCCCCTCCGCCCGAAAGTCCGTCCTTCCCTTTCTCGAAAAAGGGCCGCCTTTTCCCCTCCTTAAAAAATCTCACCTCCTGTGAAAAAGAGAGAAAAATATTTGGTTTATATGATAAATCGATTTATATTTGCAATGGAATGATATCGGGAACGCTCCGTCACCCGATTATTTTTCCCCAACACAGTTTATACCATAAACCAATTTAATACTACTTATTATGAAAGAGCAACTTTTTTCGGAGAAGGAGAGTCTGCAACTCATCTCTCAAATGATTCGTCAGACCCGACAAGGTATGAAAGTCGGCAGTGGTAACATTTTTCTGTGGTATGGCTATTGTTCGGGTGCGGTGGCCGCACTGGTCTATGTAGTGTGCCTGCTCACCGAGGATATCCGGTGGCACGCGCTGTGGCTGCTGATGCTTGTGCCCATGCTGGTCGACCTGCTGACCGAAGCGCGCCGCAAACCCGAGGTGGTGACCTACACCGACAAGGCGGTGGGCAACGTGTGGCGTGTGGTGGCACAACTCATCTGTCTCTCGGTGGTGGTGACGGTGGTGTGCAGCTATATCGAGGGCGAGATCTCCTCGCTGCTGATGATGCCCCTGAGCATGCTCTATGTGGGTATCGGTGTGTCGGCCACGGGTATCATCATCAACGAGCGGTCGATGTCCCTTGCTCCGCTGCCGGCCTATGTGGCGGCCATCTACATGCTCACCCACCTTGTGAACGGACAGCACCCCCTGCTGGTGTGGAACCTGCTCTGCGGAGCGGCTTTTGTCATCATGCTGGTGATTCCGGGTCATGTCATCAACCATAAATTGTCAAAATCATGTTCAAAGAATTGAATCCACTGTTGCACACCCAGTTGCGACTGGCCGTGATGACGGTGCTGATGACGGTCGAAGAGGCCGATTTCAACTTCCTGAAGGAGAAAACCGCCGCCACGTCGGGCAATCTGAGCGTGCAGCTCGACAAGTTGCATCAGGCCGGATACATCGACATCGAAAAGGGATTTTCCGGCCGCAGGACGCGCACCGCGTGTCACATCACGCTGCTGGGACAGCAGGCCTTCGAGGAGTATGTCGAGGCGCTGAAATCCTATGTGACGCTGTGAGTCGGGCGTGGGGCGGTGAAGACCCTGCACCTATATATATTAGTGGAATTTCCGCGGTTCTCGCCCGAGGGGGTGGGAACCGTTTTTTTTGTGGCTAAATACGGGTGAAGCGGCGCTCCGAAGTGAGACAATAGGGGCAGCAGAAGCGTGTGGGACGACTCTCGAACACATGGCCGCATTCGGGACAGATGAGGTAGTGGAGGGCGAGGGTGTCGGTGGTGCGGGGGTGACGGCACGCCTTGAGCAGGCGGAGATGTTCGGTGTCCGACGAGGCGGCCCACACCAGCAGCCGTGCGGCGTAGCGGTTCTCGCGTTCGAGGGCGTGGGAGATGCGGTGGTGGGCGGAGGGGGTGAGCGAGCCTTGCTCGAGGGCGATGCTCTTGTCGAGATTGGTGTCGGTGTCGGCGTCGAAGAGCATCACCTCGCAGGGTGGGGTGTAGCGGCCGCCCAGATGGCGTATGGCCGTGGCGCAGCTCCGCTCCTGCACCCTGGCCGAGAGGGCCATTGCGCGGAAGAGCCGCTCGGCAGCCGGCCGCGATTCGCGACGGGCAATCTCCGCAAAATGAGCATAATGGCAGCGGCGCAGATACTTCCCCCGACCACACTCTCCGAGGTCGGTGACCACATCGGCCCACTGCGAGTGGCGATGGTCGCTGTTCACCAGTGCGTGGCAGAGCAGCGCGGTGAGCGCGGCCGAAAGCAGGAACAACAGGAGCAGGAGAGGCGGACGCAGATTCATGGGCAGGGGCGAGGGGGGAATGTCGCCCCTTCGGGAGTCAGGGCTGCACATACTGTGCCACGCAACGGCCGACGCGGCGAAAAAAAACGGACGACCCCTCATCGGGTCGTCCGTCGTATGTGTCTTGTCGACAAGGATTAGAGTCTGGCGAGAATGGCCTTCGACTCCTCCTCGTAGCCCGGCTTGTTGAGCAGGGCAAACATGTTCTTCTTGTAGGCCTCGACACCCGGCTGGTTGAAGGGGTTGACGCCCAGCAGGTAGCCGCTGATGCCGCACGCCTTCTCGAAGAAGTAGAGCAGCGAGCCGATGACCTCGGCGTTGACCTCGGGAATCTCGATGCGGATATTGGGTACACCGCCGTCGACGTGTGCCAGCTGCACACCCAGCTCGGCCTTGGCGTTGACCTCCGAGATGCGGCGGCCGGCCAGGAAGTTCAGACCGTCGAGATTGGCCTCGTCGCCCTCGATGGTGACATGGTGGGTGGGGGCGGCTACCGAGATGATGGTCTCGAAGAGGGTGCGCTCGCCCTGCTGGATATACTGACCCATGGAGTGGAGGTCGGCCGTGAGGGTGACGCTGGTGGGGAAGATACCCTTGCCGTCCTTGCCCTCCGACTCGCCGTAGAGCTGCTTCCACCACTCGTTGACGTATTGGAGACGGGGCTCGTAGGAGCCGAGGATTTCGACCTTCTTGCCGCTCTTGTAGAGCTGGTAGCGGGTGGTGGCGTAGATGGCCGCAGGGTTGTGGTCGAAGTCCACGTCGGGGGCTGTGGCCTGCTCCATGGCCTGAGCACCGCGCACCAGCGCACGGATATCAATGCCGGCGGCTGCCAGCGGAAGAAGTCCCACGGGGGTCAGCACCGAGAAGCGTCCGCCCACATTGTCGGGAATGACAAAGGAGGTGTAGCCCTCGTTGTCGGCCTGGGTCTTCAGTGCGCCGCGTGCCTTGTCGGTGATGGCCACGATACGCTGTGCGGCCTCCTCCTTGCCGTAACGCTTCTCGATTTCCGACTTGATGAGACGGAAGGCGATGGCCGGCTCGGTGGTGGTTCCCGACTTGGAGATGACGATGGCGGCGATGGAGTGTTCCTTCGAGGCTTCGAGCAGCTGGTAAGTGTAGTCCTCCGAGATGTTCTGGCCGGCGAAGACCACGGTGGGGCAGGTGTCGTTCTTGTGGAGGAAGCGGAAGGGGTTGCTCATGGCCTCCAGCACGGCCTTGGCACCCAGATACGAACCGCCGATGCCGATGCAGATAATCAGGTCGGCCTTTTCGCGCAGACGCGCTGCCGTGGCATTGATTTTGTCCAGTTCTTCGTCGGTGATCGACGAGGGCAGGTTGACCCAGCCCAGGAAGTCGTTGCCCTCGCCCTTGCCCGAGTAGAGCAGCGAGGCGGCTTCGAGGGCCTGTTGTTTCATGGCATCGGAAATCGCGATGCCGCTTTTCCGAATGTCGAGTTTCAGAGTTTCCATGTTATATTAATTTTTTAGTTAGTTCCTGCATGCTTTTGCGACACGATGCCCCCTTGTAGAGTACGTTGTAGACCATCTCGGCAATGGGCATGTCGATTTTGTGGCGGGTGTTGATGTGGCGTATGCACTCTGCGGCGAAGTAGCCCTCGGCCACCATCGTCATCTCGTTGAGCGCACTCTTCACCGTGCAACCGTGGCCGACGAGCAGACCCAGACGGCGGTTGCGGCTGTAGGTGGAGTAGCAGGTGACCAGCAGGTCGCCCAGATAGGCCGACACCTGTGTGTTGCGGTTGTCGGGGTAGCTCTCCTCCAGAAAGCGTGTCATCTCGTGCGCCGAGTTGGAAATCAGCACCGCCAGGAAGTTGTCGCCGTAGCCCAGACCCACGGCCATGCCCACGGCCAGCGCGTAGATGTTCTTGAGTATGGCGGCATACTCTATGCCGTAGAGGTCGGTCGAGTAGCTGAGGTGGATAAACGGATTGGCGAACTTGAGACCGATGGTGTGGGCGTCGTCGAGGTCGGGACACACCACGGTGAGGTAGGTGAGCCTTCCGCGCGAGACCTCCTCGGCGTGGGAGGGGCCTGTGAACAGACCCATCTGGCGGTAGGAGAGGTCGTAGTGGTCGTGGAGATACTCCACCACGGTGGTGTAGTCGTCGGGGACGATGCCCTTGATGGCCGAGATGATGAACTTGTCCTTGAGCGACAGGGTCAGCGGCGAGAGTACCTTCTTGAGGTAGGCCGACGGACAGGCCATAATGATGATGTCGGCGGCGGCAACCACCTCGTCGAGGTTGTCCGACACACAGATGCGTTCGCGGTCGAACTGCACCTCACTCAGATACTTGGGGTTGATGCCCTCCTCGCGGAGCGATGCCAGCACGTCGGGATTGGTGACATGCCACCCGACCTTCGCCTCGTTGGCCGTGAGCAGTTTTACGATAGCCGTGGCCCAGCTGCCGTAACCGATGACGGCACAGCGGGCTTCTTTTCCGATTTTGTATTCCATCGCCTTGATTTGTCGTGATTGATTATACAAATATAAATAAAAAAATTCTAACTAAAAAGGCCAATTTATCCGAGGCTTTTTGCTATCTTTGTCCTGATATGATGCGTTATTGGAGCGGAAACGGGGCGTGAAGTCCGATTTTGGCTCGTTGGCGACTGATTGTCAATTAATTACGAATAAAAGAGTAGACCTACAATATGGGAATGTTTTCGTTGACTCAGGAGTTGGCTATTGACCTTGGAACGGCCAACACCCTGATTATTTACAATGGCAAGGTTGTGGTGGACGAGCCGTCGATTGTGGCTCTCGATGTCCACACCGGCAAGCTGGTGGCCATCGGCTATCAGGCGCGCCAGATGCACGAGAGAACCAATCCTAACATCAAGACCATTCGTCCGCTGAAAGACGGTGTGATTGCCGACTTTAACGCCACGGAGCTGATGTTGCGCGGACTCATCAAGAAGGTGAAGACCTCGGGCAGCCTCTTTGCCCCCTCGCTGCGCATGGTGCTGTGTATCCCCTCGGGTTCGACCAATGTGGAGATTCGCGCCGTGAGAGACTCGGCCGAGCATGCCGGCGGCCGCGAGGTGTATATGATTTACGAACCTATGGCCGCCGCCCTGGGTGCGGGTCTCGACGTTGAGGCCCCCGAAGGCAACATGGTCATCGACATCGGCGGCGGTACCTCGGAAATCGCCTGCATCTCGCTGGGCGGTATCGTCTGCTCGGAATCCATCAACGTGGCCGGCGATGTCTTCACTTCCGATATCCAGAGCTATGTGCGCCAACAGCACAATATCCGTATCGGCGAGCGCACGGCCGAAGCCATCAAGTGCTCCATCGGTGCGGCCATCTCCGACCTGGAGGAGCCGCCCGCCGATTTCGTGGTGACGGGTCCCAACATGCTCACCGCTCTGCCCCAGACCGTGTCGCTGTCGTACAGCGAGATTGCCTACGCGCTGGAGAAGTCACTGGCCAAAATCGACGTGGCACTGATGAAGGTGCTGGAGGCCATGCCCCCCGAGCTGTATAGCGACATCGTCAAGAACGGTATCTATCTGGCCGGCGGCGGTGCGCTGATCAAGGGTCTCGACCGTCGTCTCAACGAGAAGACCGGTATCCCGTTCCATGTGGCCGAGGACCCCTTGCGTGCCATTGCGCGCGGTACGGGTATCGCGTTGAAGAACATCAACCGTTTCTCGTTCCTCATGAAGTAGAACGGAGGTTCCGCCGGCGGCGGAATATGATTTTTTTAGGAGAGAAAACCAATGTGGATTGCGGATGAATAGTCCGCAATCTTAACTTTAAAGCGTAGGAGACTTTGCACAAACTCATAGAATTTTTACAGCGTGTCTACCTTCCGGTGCTGTTTGTCGTCATAGAGCTGGTGGCCATCAACTACTACGCCGCCTCGTCGTGCTACACCGAGGCGCGTCTGATTTCGCAGTCGAACGACTTTATCGGCGGTGTGCATGGTTTTTTTGCAGGCGTGCGCCACTACTTCTCGCTTCACCGCGAGAACGAGATGCTGCTCGACCGCATGGCGCAGCTCGAAAAACAGCTGGCCATGTATCAGGACGCGACCGACATCGCCAAGTTTGAGGACTATGTGGCCGAGTATGGCGAAAACAAGTTCCGTACGCTTTCGGCTTCGGTGATTGCCAACACGGTCAACCGCGCCGAGAACTTCATCACCCTCAATCGCGGTACGGCCGACGGTGTGGAAACCGATATGGCGGTGCTCTCGCCCGACGGCTCGATGGTGGGTTATGTCATCGACTGCTCGGAGCATTACGCCATCGTGATGTCGGTGCTGAACACCTCGTTCCGTGCCAGCGGCAAGCTGGTGGGGGTGGACTACTTCGGCTCGCTGTGCTGGGACGGCCGCGACCCCCATGTGGTGCTGCTCGACGAACTGTCGAAGTATGCCGAGCCGCAGGTGGGCGATGAGGTGGTGACCACCAGCTTCTCGCAGTACTTCCCCCAGGACGTGAAGGTGGGTACGGTGGAGAGCGTGCAGCTCAACGAAACCCACACGGCCTACACCGTGAGGGTGAGACTCAGTGCCGAGATGTCGCGTCTGTCGAGTGTGCTGCTCATCGGCAACAACGACCTGCAGCTGATTCGCAAGATGCAGGAGAGTCCCAAAGTCAAACAACATATTCGTCAGAAATAGATGCACCGTACAATCACATATCTGTTGCTTTTTATCTTCACGGTGTTGTTTCAGGTCTTCCTGTTCGACAACCTGTCGGTGAGCATGTACCTCAATCCGTTGATTTATATCGCCTTCGTGGCGCTGCTGCCGCTCGACGAGTCGCCGCTGATGACCCTCGCCGCCGCGCTGATGATGGGCATCACGATGGACTACACGATGGGTACGGCCGGACTCAATGTCATCGTCACCCTGCCGGTGGCCTATTTCCGCTCGACGCTGCTGAGCCTGACCTACCGTCAGGAGGACATGCGCGAGGGCGGCATTCCGTCGGTCGAAAGAATGGGCATGGTGGCTTTTCTGAAGTACATCATCTTCTTCGTGCTGATTCACCACACCCTCTTTTTCCTGCTCGAAGCACTCTCCCTGTCTCATCTGCTCCACACTGTGGTGCGTATATTGGTCAGCAGTGCCGTGTCGGTGATGTTCATCACCATCACGTCGCGCTTTTTCACATCTAAACTGGACACAAGAGTATGATTGACTCCCAGGAGGGATACATTAGAATGCGGACTCTGCAGGTGGTCGTCCTGCTGATTTTCGCCATCATCATCGGCCGTTTGGGCTACATACAACTCTACGACTCGAAATACGAAAAACTTGCCGAAAACAACGCCCTGCGCCATGTGGTGCAGTATCCGGCGCGCGGCGAGGTGTTCGACCGCAACGGCGAGTATCTGGTGCAGAGCCGTGAGTGCTACGACCTGATGGTCATCTACAAGGAACTCGACAAGGCGGGATTCGACACCACACGCCTGTGTGAGGTGGTGGGCGTCACGCCCAAGAAACTGCGCCGTGTGCTGGGCGACTCGCGTCTGCGGCCGCGTGCGCCCCATGTGGTTTCGAATTACATATCCAAGGAAGAGAAGTTGCGCTTTGACGAGTGCAACTTCCGTGGTTTCTATACCGTCAACCGCACGGTGAGGTGCTACCCCAAGAATGTGGGCGGCAACCTGCTGGGATTTGTGGGCGAGGTGACGCCGGGCTATCTGAACCGCCACCCCGAATACAAGTCGGGCGACTATGTGGGACTCTCGGGTCTGGAGTCGGCCTTCGAGCCGCTGCTCCGCGGCCGCAAGGGGGTCAAGATTCAGGAAATCGACACCCACGGTGCCATCAAGGGCGCCTACATGGACGGTGCGCAGGACACGCTCCCCGTGGCCGGAAAATACATGGTCAGCACCATCGACGGCCGTCTCCAACGCTTCGGCGAGGAGCTGATGGCCGGAAAGGTGGGTGCGGCGGTGGCCATCGAGCCTTCGACGGGCGAGATTCTGATGATGGTCTCGTCGCCGACCTACGACCCCGACGACCTGGTGGGACGCCAGCGCGGCAACAACTACATGAAGATGCTCTACAACCGCCGCCGCCCGTTGTTCAACCGTGCGGTGAAGGCCAAATACCCTCCCGGCTCGACCTTCAAGGTGGTGCAGGGACTCATTGGCCTGCAGGAGGGTGTCCTGCGTCCGTCGGACCTCCACTCGTGCAGCATGGGTTACCGCATGGGACGTCTGAAGGTGGGCTGCCACCCCCATGCCTCGCCCCTCGACCTGCGTTTTGCGGTGGCCACCTCGTGCAACGCCTACTTCTGCTATGTGTTCCGCGACATCATCGAGAACCGCAAGTACGGCAGTGTGAAGGAGGGCTTCGACATGTGGGAGAAGTATGTCAAGAGCTTCGGCTTCGGCCGCAAACTCGACTCCGACTTCTCCGACGAGGGCTACGGCTATGTGCCGACACGCGAGTTCTATGACCGTGTCTACCGCGGTTCGTGGAACGCGATGACCGTCCTCTCGCTCTCCATCGGACAGGGCGAGCTGGGCTGCACTCCGCTCCAGCTGGCCAATCTGGCCGCCATTCTGGCCAACCGCGGCTACTACTACATTCCCCACATCGTCAAGCGCATCGAGGGACAGGACTCGCTCGACCGCCGCTTCTACCAGAAGCAGTACACGATGGTCGACCCCAAGCACTTCGAACCCATTGTCGAGGGCATGTGGCGCGGTGTGAATGTGGGCGGTACGTCGACGCGTGCGCGTCTCGAGGGCTGGGACGTCTGCGGAAAGACCGGTACGGCACAGAACCCCCACGGCCGCGACCACTCGACCTTCATGTCCTTCGCACCGAAGGACAATCCCAAGATTGCCATCTCGGTCTATGTCGAGAACGGCGGCTTCGGTGCTACCATCGCGCTGCCCATCGCCAGCCTGCTGGAGGAGTATTATCTGACGGACACCGTGCGCCGTCACGATTTGGTAAGATACGTTAAAGAGATGCAAATTTATTATCCGAACTATGACAGGAAGAGGTAACCGTATATTCGAGGGTGTGGATTTCAAGGCCGTGGTGCTTTATGTGCTGATTGTCATCGCCGGATTCCTGTCCATCACCGCCGCGTCGTATGATCCCGACTCGGCCGACATGTTCGCCTTCTCGCACTTCTACATCAAACAGCTGTTGTGGATTGGTGTGGCCTGGGTGGTGGCTCTCGTGGTGCTGCTGCTCGACGACCGCTTCTACCACATGTTCGCCTATCCGGCCTACATCATGGGTCTGGTGGTGCTGGTGGCCGCCCTGCTCTTCGGTAAGGAGGTCAACGGCGCAAAGGCGTGGTTCGAGCTGGGTTCGTTCCGCATACAGCCCGTGGAGTTCGCCAAGATTGCCACCGCGCTGGCCCTGGCGCGCGTGATGAGCAACTACACCTTCTCCATCGAGCGTTTCCGCAACCTGCTGCGTGTGGCACTGGTCATCTGCCTGCCGCTGATGATTATCATTCTGCAGAACGACACGGGTTCGGGTATCGTGCTGGGTTCGTTCCTCTTCGTGCTTTACCGCGAGGGACTCAACAAGTGGTTCTGCATACCGGTGGTGTGCATCGCCTTCCTCTTCGTCTTCTCGTTCCTCCTCTCGCCGACCACCATGCTGGTGCTGCTGATTCTCATCTGCACACTGTCGGAGATGATGATGAACGGCGAGTGGAAGTCGCGCATCATCTACCTCGCCTCGCTGGCACTGGGCAGCATCGTGCTGTCGCTGGTCATGCACTTCCTGTTCCACGACTTCATGGGCTTCTACGGCTCGCTGCTCACCGTCACCCTCCTTTCGCTGGTTGTGGTGGTGAGCTATGCCTTCCGCTCCACACTGCGCAACATCTTCATTCTGGTGGGACTCTTCGTGGCGACGATGATTTTCCTGCCCACCACCGACTACATCTTCAACAATATCCTCAAGGAGCATCAGCAGAACCGTATCAAGAGCTTCCTGGGCATCATCAGCGACCCGCTGGGTACGGACTATAACGTCAACCAGTCGAAGATTGCCATCGGTTCGGGCGGACTCTTCGGAAAGGGCTTCCTGAACGGCACGCAAATCAAATACGGTTTTGTTCCCGAACGCCATACCGACTTCATCTTCTGCACCGTGGGTGAGGAGTGGGGTTTTGTGGGTGCCTTCGTGGTGCTGACGCTGCTCTGCCTGCTGATTCTCCAGCTGATGAGAATGGGCGAACGCCAGCAGGAACCCTTCGGCCGCATCTACTGCTATTGTGTGGCCTCGATTCTGCTGTTCCATGTGTTGGTGAATGTGGGCATGACCATCGGTCTGATGCCCGTGATGGGTATCCCCCTGCCGTTCATGAGCTACGGCGGTTCGTCGCTCATCGCCTTCACCATACTGCTGTTCATCGCCATTCGTCTCGATGCTTCGACACGCCAGTTTTCGCTGGGTAAATTCTAAACCTTTACTATGAAACCTTCACACATTCAAGGTCTTACCTCCGACGAGGTGACCCAAAGCCGCCGACTCCACGGCGACAATGTCATCACGCCGCCCGAAGACGATTCGGTGTGGCAGCTGCTGGCCGAGAAATTCCGCGACCCCATTATCCGTATCCTGCTCTTTGCCGCCGCCCTGTCGCTGGCCATCGGCTGCATAGAGGGCAACTTCACCGAGTCGGTGGGCATCATCTGCGCCATCATTCTGGCCACGATGGTGGGCTTCCTCTTCGAGTGGGACGCACAACGCCGCTTCCGCCGCCTCAATCAGGTCAATGACGATGTGGCGGTGAAGGTCGTCCGCGACGGTGCGGTGTGCGAAATTCCCCGCCGCGATGTGGTGGTGGGCGATGTGGTGATGCTCGAGAGCGGCGAGACGGTGCCGGCCGACGGACGGCTGCTGGAGTCGGTGTCGCTGCGCATCAACGAGTCGGTGCTGACCGGCGAGCCGGAGGTGGGCAAGAGTGCCGACCCCTCGCAGGCCGACGACGAGGCCACCTATCCCTCCAATGTGCTGTTGAGGGGTACGACCGTCTCCGACGGCTACGGAGTGATGGAGGTCACCCATGTGGGCGATGCCACCGAGTCGGGCAAGGTGACCGAGCAGGCCACCGTGACCAACGATGAGGCCACACCGCTCGAAAACCAGCTCACACGTCTGTCGCACATCATCGGCAAGGCCGGTGTGTCGCTGGCGGTGGCCATCTTCGTCATCATGCTGGGCAAGGAGATGATTTTCGGTGCGCTGCTCGACGAGGGGTGGCTGGCCGTGTCGCAGGAGGTGCTGCGGGTCTTCATGCTGGCGGTGGCCATCATCGTGATGGCCGTGCCGGAGGGTCTGCCCATGAGCATCACCCTGTCGCTGGCCATGTCGATGCGCCGCATGCTCAAGACCAACAACCTGGTGAGAAAGATGCACGCCTGCGAGACGATGGGTGCCGTGACGGTCATCTGCACCGACAAGACCGGCACACTGACCCAGAACCGAATGACGGTGAAGGAGCTGGTGCGCTATGACGACCTGCCGCAGCACGATTTTGCGGAGGTGGTGGCGGCCAACTCCACGGCCTTCCTCGACAAGGAGGGCAACATCATCGGCAACCCCACCGAGGGTGCGCTGCTGGGGTGGCTGTGCCGCGAGAAGGAGGATTACACCGCCCTGCGCGAAGGGGCGGAGATTCTCGACCGAATGACCTTCTCGACCGAACGCAAATATATGGCCACGCTTGTCCGCAGCGGGGTGTCGGGCCGCCGTCTGCTCTGTGTGAAGGGCGCGCCCGAAATCGTGGGCGGCATGTGCGGCATGGAGGGTATCGCTGAACGTGTGGCGGCCGACCTGTCGGCCTACCAGCGCGCGGCGATGCGTACGCTGGCCGTGGCCTGGAAGGAGACCTCTGCCGACGACTGTCAGTCGGCTGTCGATGAGGGCGGACTGGTGTTTGCCGGTGTGGCGGCCATCTCCGATCCCGTGCGCGAGGAGGTGCCGGGTGCGGTGGCCGAGTGTCTGCGTGCAGGAATCGCCATCAAGGTCGTGACGGGCGACACGTCGGCCACGGCGTGTGAGATTGCCCGTCAGATTGGTCTGTGGAACGATGCCGAAGACACGGAGCGCAACCACATCACGGGTGTGGAGTTCGCCGCCCTGAGCGACGAGGAGCTGCTCGAACGTGTGGGCGACCTCAAAATCATGTCGCGTGCGCGTCCGCTCGACAAGCAGCGTCTGGTGCGCCTGCTCCAGCAGCGCGGCGAGGTGGTGGCCGTGACGGGCGACGGCACGAACGACGCTCCGGCTTTGAATTTCGCCAATGTGGGTCTGTCGATGGGTTCGGGTACTTCGGTGGCCAAGGACGCCTCGGACATCACCCTGCTCGACGACTCCTTCTCGTCGATAGCCACCGCCGTGATGTGGGGACGCTCGCTCTACCGCAATATCCAGCGCTTCGTCCTCTTCCAGCTGACCATCAACTTCGCCGCCATACTCATCTGCTTCCTCGGCGCGCTCTTCGAGACCGAAATGCCCCTCACGGTGGTGCAGATTCTGTGGGTCAACATCATCATGGACACCTTTGCGGCGATGGCCATGGCCTCGCTGCCGCCCAACCCCGAGGTGATGAAGGACAAGCCGCGCCGACGCGACGAGTTCGTCATCTCGAAGGCGATGGGTGCGACCCTGCTCGCCTGCGGTACGGTGATGGTCGTGGTGCTGATGGGCATGCTGCTGTGGTGGCACCACGCACAGGGCAGTGTGTCGGTGCGCGACCTCACGATCTTCTTCTCGACCTTCGTTTTCTTCCAGTTCTGGAACATGTTCAACGCCAAGGGATTCTCCACCACACGTTCGGTGTTCTCCTCCTTCAGGGGGTGCCGCGAGTTCCTGATGATTCTGGCCGCCATCGGTGTGGGTCAAATCATCATCGTGGAGGTGGGCGGCGAGGTCTTCCGCACCGTGCCGCTCTCGTGGCAGGAGTGGGCGACCATTATCGGTGCCACCTCGCTGATAGCCGTGGGCGGCGAAATCGTCAGAAGTCTCCTGCGCAGCCGTTGCTGATAGCCCGCGACGGACTACAAAATACGGAAGGCAGCTCCCCGAGTGGGGGCTGCCTTCTTTTTTTGCCGATATACCCTTTTTGAGGAGGGGGAATGTGCCTGCGCCGTTTCTCCGAGGTGAGTGGGGAAAAGAGGGTGGGGGAGGCGTGCCGGTGGTGAGGGGGGGTGTGGCGATGGTGAAAGAGAAAGTGTGCCGTCGTCGGTGGCGGGCGATAAATAAAAGAGGGCGACCCTGTGGGGCCGCCCTCTTCCTCAATACATATACATTGCCACTCCCCGCAGTGGGGAAGCTGTGTGGCCGTGATTAGATGATACCCTGCTCGAGCATGGCCTGAGCCACCTTCATGAAGCCGGCGATGTTGGCGCCCTTCACATAGTCAATCGAGCCGTCGGGACGCTGTCCGTACTTCACGCAGGCCTCGTGGATATTGGCCATGATGAAGTGGAGCTTGTCGTCGACTTCGGCACCTGACCACGAGATGTGCATACAGTTCTGAGTCATCTCGAGACCCGAAGTGGCTACACCACCTGCGTTGACCGCCTTGCCGGGAGCGAAGAGGATACCTGCATTCTGGAAGGTGTGAATGGCTTCGGGGGTACAACCCATGTTCGAAACCTCGGCGCAGCACCATGTGCCGTTCTTGAGCAGTTCGGCAGCATCGTCGCCGTTCAGCTCGTTCTGGAAGGCGCACGGAAGGGCGATGTCGCAGGGAACCGACCAGGCTTTCTTGCCGGGAACGAATGTGGCGTCGGGGAATTTCTCGGCGAAGGGAGCCACCACGTTGCGGTTCGAAGCGCGGAGTTCGAGCATGTAGGCCAGTTTCTCGGGCGTCATGCCGTTGGGGTTGAGGCACACACCGTCGGGACCCGACAGTGCGATGACGTGACCGCCCAGCTCGGTAGCCTTTGTTGCGGCACCCCAAGCCACGTTACCGAAGCCCGAGATGGCAATCTTGGCACCCTTGATGCTCTTGCCGGCCTTGTTGAGCATGTGCTCCACGAAGTAGAGCGCACCGAAACCCGTGGCCTCGGGACGCAGGATAGAACCGCCCCATGCCATACCCTTTCCAGTCAATACGCCGGTGTGGTACTTGCGCGCCAGTTTCTGGTACATGCCGTTGAGGAAGCCGATTTCGCGGCCGCCCACGCCCACGTCACCTGCCGGCACGTCGGTGTCGACACCGATGTTCTGCCACAGTTCGGTCATGAAGGCCTGGCAGAAACGCATGATTTCGGCATTGGACTTGCCCACGGGGTCGAAGTCCGAACCGCCCTTACCACCACCCATGGGGAGTGTGGTGAGTGCGTTCTTGAAGGTCTGCTCGAAACCGAGGAACTTCAGCATGGAAGGATTGACTGCCTTGTGGAAACGCAAACCGCCCTTGTAGGGACCGATGGCGCTGTTGAACTGCACGCGGTAGCCCAGATTGGTCTGTACCTCGCCCTGGTCGTCGACCCATGTCACACGGAATGTGAAGATGCGGTCGGGCTCTACCATACGCTCGACAATCTTTGCCTTCTCGTACTCGGGGTGCTGGTTATACACCTCTTCGATTGATTCGAGGACTTCGCGCACTGCCTGCAGGTATTCGTTTTCACCGGGGTGCTTGCGCTCAAGGTCTGCCATGATTTTGTTGACTTCCATATCGTTGAAATTTTAAGGTTGTTTCTTATCACAAATATAAAAATATTTCTGTGACATTGTAATTATTTATCGAAAAATTCTTCGAGATTGTTATAATCTTATTAATAAATAGTGTGTCCCGTCATTTTTATAGGCAGATTGTGGGACGCCACAAAAAATCATCATTTTATCTTATCGGCGAAGATGCCTCTCTTTGGGGGTAAACTTCGTCAATTTCGCGAAAAATAGTTACCTTTGTTCAAATCAATCATAAAGTAAGAAAAGAAATGAGCAAGGAGAAATATCTTCTTCAGGAAGTGACCGATGCGGCACTCGAGCGCGAATGGCTCGACCTGCCCAAAAAAATATACAAGGGCAACCGAAACTGGGTGTGTCCCATCGACGACGATATCCGCAAGATTTTCGACCCCAGGGTCAACGAACTCTTCGCCGACGGCGAGGCCATACGCTGGGTGGTGCGCACCGCCAATGGCGAGGTGGTGGGCCGTATCGCCGCCTTCTACAACAAGGAGAAGGCCGCCATCGAGGAGCAGATGACCGGCGGCTGCGGATTCTTCGAGTCGATTGACAGCCAGGAGGTGGCCGACATGCTCTTCGAGGCCTCGCGTATATGGCTCGCGGCCCGCGGCATGGAGGCCATGGACGGTCCCATCAACTTCGGACAGCGCGACGCCTGGTGGGGTCTGCTGGTCGAGGGCTACGAGTTCCAGCCCCTGTTCGAGAACCCCTACAACCCCTCCTACTACAAGGAGCTGTTCGAGAACTACGGCTTCAAGAACTACTTCAACCAGAACACCTACATCTGGAAAATCTACGACGATGATGTCAACGCCCGTGTCCACGACCGCGCCAAGCGTCTGTCGACCGTACCCGGTTACAGCTACCGTCCCATCGACATGGACCACCTGGAGGAGGAGACCGAGAATTTCCGCATTGTCTACAACAAGGCGTGGTCGCTCTTCTCGGGTGTGAAGCCCATGACCCGTGAGGAGGCGCAGCACATGATGCTCAAGATGAAACCCATCATCGACCCCGACATCATCTTCTTCGCCTACTTCAACGACGAGCCTATCGGCTTCTTCATCATGGTACCCGACCTGAACCGCATCATCGGCAAATACAACGGCAAGTTCGGCCTGTGGCAGAAACTCCACCTGATGTGGGACCTCAAGGTCAAGCGCGCCACCGACCGTATCTTCGGCGTCATCTTCGGCATCGTGCCGGAGTTCCACGGCAAGGGTGTGGAGTCGGGTCTGATGTGCTATATCCTCGAGAACTACATGCGCACGCCCCGCAACCACTACAAGACCATCGAGTTTGCGTGGATCGGCGACTTCAACCCCGTGATGAACCGCATGATCGAGAACTATGTGTGTGCCACCCGCCACAAGATGCACACCACCTACCGCTACCTCTTCGACCGCGAAAAGGAGTTCCACCGCTGTCCCCGTCTGGGCGTCAAGCGTCGGGAGTAGTCCCCTTCGGGGGGCGCGCGGGGGCGGACCACCACACCGCCCGATCCGCAGAACGCTCCCCCGTATTGTCAGAACAACCTAAAACCTTAAAACTGCTATATGAAAACTACTGTCTTTACCAACTGCCATATCGGCGCAGGTGCCAAAATGGCGGAATTTGCCGGCTACAACATGCCTATCGAGTTTTCGGGTATTAACGACGAACATCTGACCGTGAGAAGCGGTGTGGGTGTGTTCGACGTGAGCCACATGGGCGAAATCTGGGTGAAGGGTCCCAAGGCCGAAGCCCTGTTGCAGCGCATCACCTCCAACGATGTGGCCAAGCTCTACGACGGCAAGGTGCAGTATTCGTGCATGCCCAACGGTCGCGGCGGCATCGTCGACGACATTCTGGTCTACCGTATCGATGCCGAGACCTATCTGCTGGTGGTCAACGCCGCCAATGTGGAGAAGGACTGGGAGCACATCTGCCGCGAGGGACGCGCCTTCGGCATGGAGGCCGGACACGGTAAGGAACTCTACAATGCTTCCGACGAAATCTGCCAGCTGGCCGTGCAGGGTCCCCTGGCCATGAAGGTCGTGCAGAAGATGTGCGACGAGCCGGTGGAGGAGATGGAGTACTACACCTTCCGCAAGATGAAGGTGGCGGGCTGCGATGCCATTCTCTCGATTACGGGCTACACGGGTGCCGGCGGCTGCGAGATTTATGTGGCCAACGAGGACGGCGAACGGCTCTGGAAGGCACTCTGGGAGGCCGGCGAGGAGTACGGACTGAAGAACATCGGTCTGGGTGCGCGCGACACCCTGCGTCTCGAGAAGGGATTCTGTCTCTATGGCAACGACATCGACGACACCACATCGCCCATCGAGGCCGGTCTGGGGTGGATTACCAAGTTCGCCGAGGGCAAGGAGTTCATCGACCGCGAGTTGTTCGCCCGTCAGAAGGCCGAGGGCGTGAGCCGCAAGCTGGTGGGATTCAAGATGATTGACCGCGGCATTCCGCGTCACGGCTACGAGTTGGCCTCGGTGGAGGGCGACATCATCGGCCATGTGACTTCGGGTACCATGTCGCCGTCGCTCAAGATAGGTGTGGGCATGGGTTATGTGAAACCCGAATACGCCAAGGCGGGAACCGTCATCGCCGTGCCGGTGCGCGGCCGACTGCTCAAGGCCGAGGTGGTGAAGCTGCCCTTCCTCTAACCGACGGAAGAACATGGGAAAATGGTTTGTCCTGCTCTTGTTGTTGGGGTGTTCGGAGGTGTATGCCCACGACGCGCGCCAAAAGACCGACTCCCTGCTGAATCGCATCGAGCATAAGGTGGCCGGCGATTTGGACTACATCGAGAACTACAAGCTCTATCCGACCGAAAACATCTACACCTTTCTGGAACTGGATACCAAGTCGGGACGGATTTATCAGGTGCAGTGGTCTTTCGAGAAGCGCGAGGAGTTTGTTATCGCACTGAACCTTGTGGATTTGGCCGAAAGTCCTTACAGCAACTTTGAACTCTATCCGACCAAGAACATCTATACCTTTATCCTGCTGGACAAGTTCAACGGCAATACGTGGCATGTGCAGTGGGGGACGGAGGAGAGTCAGCGGATGGTCAGGTGGATTCGCCGGGCAAGATAGAGACCGCGATATGAAAACAGACGAAACGGGATATCCGTTTCGTCTGTTTTTTTGTGGCATGGAGATTCCGCGGCAGGGGGCGGTGCGGGCGGTGGTGCGGCGGGCGCACATAAAAGTATGCTGCCGTCCCTTCCCCCTCCCCAAAAAAATACGGAGCCGACCCGAAGAGTGGGGCGGCTCCGTTGTGAGGGGGAGTCCTGTCGGCCGTTTAGAACTTGCGTACCGCGCGGACGAGGAACTTGTTGTGCTTGGGAATGTTGACCACATAGGGCGGTTCGAGGTCCATGTGGGTGGTCATCGCCTCCTTGTCGTCGACCTCGGTTGAGGTGAAGTAGTAGACCAGACGGTCCATGCGCTCACCGCCCTTGGAGCGGAGGTTGTCGTTGAATTTCGAGCGCGTCTGGCGGTCGACATGCAGACGCGAGCCGCCGTTGTAGTTGTGGCCGATTTTCAACATCTCGTCAATCGAGGGCAGATACCAGCCTTCGCCCTTCTCGCGGCACCATTTGTAGGCCGGGAAATCGTCCCACGAAAGGCCGTTCTCGGCGATGTAGCGCTCGACGACAGCCATGTTGGCCGCACCGTCGCCGCGGTCCGATGTGCCGATGACCTTCAGGTCGGGTTTGCGGAAGACGCTCCACGGGAGATTCATCTCGTCGAGCGACATGAGCAGTCCGTGACGGCCGCTCTGGTCGACCTCCACCACCAGACCGCGCACGCCGTTCTCATCGTAGAGGTCGCCGGGGGTGTAATACTTCTGGCGGTAGTAGGTGTTGAGGTCGTCGCTGTGGTGGCGGTAGTCGTTCTCGGGTTGCGAGGGGGCGGGCTGCTGCTCGACGACGGCCGGAGTCGGTGGGGTAGGCGGAATGGCCGGTGTTGTGGGTGCGGCAGGGGTAGCGGGTGCGGCCGGAGTCTCTTCACGGGTGAAATACTCGGTCTCGCCGTTGCTGAACCTGATGTAGTGGATTTCCTTGACGGGCAGCACATAGGTCGGGCCGTCGGGATTGGTGAATTTCTTGAACCGAATCTGCTCGAGGGAGATTTCGGTTACCTTGGCTTCGATTTGCGAGGCGTCAGTCTTGACTATCAGATCCTGCGCCGAAACACCGAGCAGACCACCCAGCGTCATCAGTAGAAATAGAATGGTTTTTTTCATACGGTTCAAAATGCATATTGTTACAAAGATAATGTTTTTTTCAGGATAAATATTATCCTGAGGCCTAAAATCGCTGCATGGGGCAGCAACATGTAAATAAATTTGTTTGTGCCGCGCCGTTGCATTATCTTTGCGTGGTAAATACAATATATATGGGATTTTTCGACATTTTCAAGAAAAAGAAAGACAACGCCGCCCCTCAGGAAGAGGCCGTCGTCGAACAGAAGTCGGCTGTCGAGCAGCAGGAAGAGCTCAACGCCGGACTGGAGAAAACCAAGAGCGGTTTCTTCTCCAAACTGGCGCGTGCCGTGGCCGGACGTTCGACCATCGACGCCGATGTACTCGACGACCTGGAGGAGGTGCTCATCACTTCGGACGTGGGGGTGAAGACCACGGTGAAGATTATCGAGCGCATCGAGGCGCGCGTGGCCAAGGATAAATACATGAACACTTCGGAGCTGCACGGTATCCTGCGTGACGAGATTTCGTCGCTCATGGAGGAGGCCCACGGCTCGGAGGAGAATTTCGGACTGGACGCCCGCGAAGGCGAACCCTATGTGGTGATGGTCGTGGGCGTGAACGGCGCCGGAAAGACCACCACCATCGGCAAACTGGCCGCACAGCTCACCAAGGCCGGCCGAAAGGTGTGGATTGGTGCGGCCGACACATTCCGTGCGGCGGCCATCGACCAGCTGCAGGTGTGGGCCGACCGTGCGGGTGCCACCATGGTGCATCAGAACATGGGTTCTGACCCTGCATCGGTGGCCTACGACACACTGGCTTCGGCCAAGGCCAACGGCGCCGACGTGGTGCTGATTGACACCGCAGGCCGTCTGCACAACAAAATCGGTCTGATGAACGAGCTGACCAAAATCCGCAACGTGATGTCGAAGGTCATTCCCGACGCCCCCCACGAGGTGATGCTCGTGCTCGACGGCTCGACCGGACAGAACGCCTTCGAACAGGCCAAGCAGTTCACCGAGGCCACTCAGGTCACCTCGCTGGCCATCACCAAGCTCGACGGCACGGCCAAGGGCGGTGTGGTGATCGGCATCAGCGACCAGTTCCGTGTGCCGGTGCGCTACATCGGCATCGGCGAGGGCATCGACCACCTCCGTATTTTCGACCGCAAGCAATTCGTAAACGCACTTTTCGCAGATGAAAAAAATTAATGTCATCACCCTCGGCTGCTCCAAGAATACCGTGGACTCCGAACACCTCATGGCACGACTGGCTGCCGCCGGCTATGAAGTCATCTATGACAGCGACAGCACCGATGTCGACGTGGTGGTCATCAACACCTGCGGATTCATCGGCGATGCGAAGGAGGAATCCATCGAGATGATTCTGCGTGCCGTGGAGGCCAAGAACGAAGGTCTCATCGAACAGTTGTTCGTCATCGGCTGCCTCTCGGAGCGTTATGCCGACGACCTGCGACGCGAGATTCCCGAGGTGGACGAATATTTCGGTGCGCGCACGTTCGACGACATCGCCGAGCGTCTGGGTGCCGCACAGGGGTGTGCCTACTCCACGGAGCGTCTGCTCACCACCCCCTCGCATTATGCCTACCTCAAGATTGCCGAGGGCTGCAACTGGAAGTGCGGCTACTGTGCCATTCCTCTCATTCGCGGACCCCATGTGTCGGTGCCGATGGAGGAAATCGAGGAGGAGGCGCGCAAGCTGGCGGCACGCGGTGTGAAGGAACTCATCGTCATCGCCCAGGACTCGACCTACTACGGTATCGACCGCTACGGCAAGCGCATGCTGGCCGAGCTGCTGCGCCGTCTGTGCCGCATCGACGGGGTGGAGTGGATTCGCCTCCACTATGCCTACCCGGCAGCCTTCCCCCAGGACGTCATCGAGGTGATGGCCTCCGAACCCAAAATCTGCAAATATCTCGACATTCCCTTCCAGCATATCTCCGACGCACAGCTCAAGGCCATGTTGCGCCGCCATACCAAGGCCGAGGCCGTGGAGCTGATTCACCGTCTGAAGAGTGCCATTCCCGATCTGGCGCTGCGCACCACCATGCTGGTGGGATATCCCGGCGAAACGGAGGAGGACTTCGAGGAGCTGCTGGACTTCGTGCGCGAGGTGAAGTTCGACCGTCTGGGCGTGTTCCCCTACTCCGAGGAGGAGGGTACCTATTCGGCCAACCATCTCAAGGACGATGTGCCGGCGGAGGTCAAGGAGGAGCGCGTCGACCGTCTGATGGCCCTCCAGCAGAACATCTCGCTGGAGAACAACCGCAAGCGTGTGGGACGTGTGGAGAAGGTCATCATCGACTCGCTGCAGGGCGATTTCTATGTGGGACGCACCCAGTACGACTCGCCCGAGGTCGATGAGGAGATTCTCATCGCTGCCGATGGCGGAGAGCTGCTCTGCGGCGAATTTTACGACGTGCGCATCACCGCTGCCGAAGATTATGACCTCTATGGTGAAGTAATCTCCGACTAAAATTTGGAGATTCAGGTTCTTTTTCCTACCTTTGAATTGAATTAAACGACTGTATCAAAGAAGCCGATGTCCGATAAAACGGTGGTATTAAATATCGAGAAACGTGTCCGTCAGCTCATCGACGACCACAGGAGATTATCACGGTTGTGTCGTGACCTCGAAAGAGAACGCGAAAAACTCAAGAACGAGAACCGCTCCCTGCGCGAGAGAGTCAAATCCCTCGACACCGAGCTGGCCAAACGTGAACTCTGCGAGGGTCTGGTGGGCAGCGGCCACAACAGAGACAAGGCGCGCGCACGTGTGAACCATCTTATGCGGGAGGTCGATAAGTGTATCGCGCTGGTGGGACAACCCCTCGAGGGTCCCGATGAAGACAAAGACGCATAACAAGAGATAAAACCTTATGGCAAAACAGACCATCAACCTCAAAATAGCCGGTCAGAGCTATCCCTTCGAAATCGAAAGGGGAAAAGAGGAGATTTACCGTCTTGCCGAACGTGAGGTCAACGACTATTTCTCGGAAATCAAGAAACAGAACTTCAAGAAATGGACCGACCTCGACTGCATGGCTATTGCAGCTCTCAAATTCGCCATACTCGACGTGACCATGAGACAGAGTCGTCACCTCGGCGGAGAGGACATTCAACGATTGGAAAAACTCGACGGAGAAATTGATTCCTATCTGAACACCCTCGAAGGGTGAACCGTTCTTTAAAATACAGAGGAAAAACCACCCGCATAGGTTCCTTAAGCTTTGCGAAACTGAACACTATTTAAATTGGGGCAACTCACGACGCTTCAAAATCAGGCCTTAACCCCTCACGGGGTGTGCACACGTTGTACCGTTGGAAGATTGCGATTGTCGGAGCCCCCACACATGACTTATCTTGCAGATTCGTCAAACAAGAAAAGGAACTCTGTGCGGTTTTTTTTTGAAACAACTTAAACCCTTATATTAACAATAACAACGATTAGAATCTAATGGATATTACTATTATCGTAACCGCCATTCTGTCGTCCGTCGTAGGTATCGCCATCTTTCATCTGGTGACCACCTACATCACCAAAAACAACGCACGACAGCGCAGCGAGGCCATTCTCAAGGAGGCCGAAGCCGAAGGTGAGATGCTCAAGAAAGAGAAAATCCTGCAGGCCAAGGAGAAATTCGTGCAGATGAAAAGCGAGCATGACCGCACCATCAACGAGCGCAATCAGAAGATGGCGCAGATGGAGCAGCGCGCCAAGCAGATGGAGCAGAACCTCCAGAACCAGCAGCGCGACCTCGACTCCAAATTGCGCGAAAACGACCGCCTGAAGGAGCAGATGCAGTCGCAGATGCAGACCCTCGACTCCAAGCAGGAGGAGGTCAACCTCATGATCAAGGAGCAGAACAACCGTCTCGAACAGATTTCGGGCATGAGTTCCGAAGATGCCAAGAACACCCTCATCGAGAACATGAAGGCCGAGGCAAAGAGTGAGGCGGCGGCCTACATCAACGAGACCATCGAGGAGGCCAAGATGACCGCTTCGAAGGAGGCCAAGCGCATCATCGTGGCTTCGATTCAGCGTGTGGCCACCGAAACCGCCATCGAGAACGCTGTCACGGTGTTCAACATCGAGAGCGACGAGGTCAAGGGTCGCATCATCGGCCGCGAGGGTCGCAACATCCGTGCACTGGAGGCGGCCACCGGCATCGAAATCATCGTGGACGACACCCCCGAGGCCATCATTCTCAGCGGCTTCGACCCCGTACGCCGCGAGGTGGCTCGTCTGGCCCTCCACCAGCTGGTGACCGACGGCCGTATTCACCCCGCACGCATCGAAGAGGTGGTGGCCAAGGTGCAGAAGCAGATTGAAGAGGAGATTGTCGAGGTCGGCAAGCGCACGACCATCGACCTCGGTATTCACGGTCTCCACCCCGAGTTGATTCGTATGATCGGTCGTATGAAGTATCGTTCTTCCTATGGTCAGAACCTCTTGCAGCACGCACGTGAGACCGCCAATCTGGCCGGTATCATGGCCGCAGAGCTGGGTCTGAACCCCAAGACCGCACGCCGTGCAGGTCTGCTTCACGATATCGGTAAGGTGCCCGACGACGAGCCCGAATTGCCGCACGCACTCATCGGTATGAAGCTCGCCAAGAAGTACAAGGAGAAGCCCGAGGTATGCAACGCCATCGGTGCCCACCACGACGAGGTGGAGATGACATCGCTCATCGCTCCCATCATTCAGGTATGTGATGCCATTTCGGGTGCGCGTCCCGGTGCGCGTCGCGAGGTGGTCGAGAGCTACATCAAGCGTCTGAAGGAGATGGAGGACATCGCCCTTTCGTATCCCGGTGTGGTGAAGACCTACGCCATTCAGGCAGGTCGCGAGCTGCGCGTCATCGTTGGTGCCGACAAACTCTCGGATCAGGAATCGGAGAGCCTCTCGCACGATATCGCAAAGAAGATTCAGGACGAAATGACGTACCCCGGACAGGTGAAAATCACCGTTATCCGTGAGACTCGCGCCGTTTCGTATGCGAAGTAATGATTGTCCGGGGTACGTCATTTCATGACCATCTCGACAATCTGGATATCCCACCCTTAACAAAGGGTGGGATTTTTTTTGCGCTCGTCGGGGCGGACGGATGCCGCCCCTTGCCGCAGGGCGCTCCCGCATCGGGCTTTTTGACGGGACGGTGTGGAACGGTGTTGTGTGGGAAATGGAGGGGTTGCTCGTCGAGGCGGACAGATGCCGCCCCTTGCCGCAGGGCGCTCCCGCATCAGGCCTTCACCTACCCTCCTAAAACACACAAAGGGCAAGCCCTGTCGGGTTGCCCTTTGTATTTAAGAAATATTATATTCTTAAAATACTTATTTCTTCGAGAAGAAATCCTTAATCTGCTCGTTGGGTACGATGACCTCCTTGAACATATAAGCTCCTGTCTTCTCCGACTTAACCATCTTGATACATTTGGTCAAGGTCTTACCTGCGCCTGTTCTCAGCGTTGAGATTGCTTTCTTTGCCATTGTGCTTACTTACTATTTAATTTCACGGTGAAGAGTTACTCTCTTGAGGAAGGGGTTGTACTTCTTACGCTCCAAACGCTCGGGAGTGTTCTTCTTGTTCTTGGTGGTGATGTAACGTGACATGCCTGCTACACCGCTCTCTTTCTGCTCGGTACACTCGAGAATTACCTGTACGCGATTACCTTTCTTTGCCATTTCGACCTTAGATTTTAGTAGATTGACTTAGCTGTAGCTGACTCACGAAGAGCAACTGCCAAACCTTTTTTGTTAATAGTTTTCATGCCGGCAGCGGTTACCTTCAAAGTAATCCAGCGACCATCTTCCTCTGACCAGAAACGCTTTGTCTTCAGGTTGATGCTGAACTTGCGCTTGGTCTTGTGGTGCGAGTGAGACACGTTGTTACCGGTCATCGCAACTTTACCTGTGATTTCGCAAACTTTCATTGTTATAAACAAATTTTTGGTTAAAATCCCCGTAAAAGGGAGTGCAAATATACGAAAAAAATGAGAAATTCACTTCCTGTCGGTCGAATTATTTTCCGAAAATATTGAAAAATGTACCTTTTCTCCCCTTTTTACCTCTGTTTCGGGGGGCGGAAGCGGCCTTTTTGGTCACTCTTTGAGCAGCTCGTCGTGCAGCAGGGCGATGGCAAAACCGCCGGCGCGGTTGATAATCTGACCTCTGTCGGTGCCGCACTGTCGGCACACGGCCGTGGTATGGGTGGGGGTGGCTACGGCAATCCACACCGTGCCGACGGGTTTCTCCGCCGAGCCGCCCGTGGGACCTGCTATGCCGGTGGTGGCGATGGCATAGTCGCTGTGGGTGATGCGGCGTGCGCCCTCGGCCATCTGACGGGCCACCGGTTCGCTCACCGCGCCGTATTGTTCGATGAGTGAGGGGTCTACGCCCAGAATGTCGGCCTTGGCGGCGTTGCTGTACGACACCACGCCGCCCATGAAATATTGCGATGCGCCGCTCATGGCCGTGAAGCGCGAGGCGATGCTGCCGCCCGTGCAACTCTCGGCGGTGGAGAGGGTGAGGCGGCGGTCGGTGAGCAGACGGTGGACCAGCTCCTCCATCGATGCCGACTCATAGCCCACAACATATTGGGGTATGATTTTCTCCAGTGCGGCGAAACGGCGGTCGATCTCTTCGGCTACCTGTTCGCCGTCGACCTCATAGGCCGAAAGGCGCAGGCGCACGGCCGAGGGGTTGGGCAGGTAGGCCAGCTTGAGATAGGGGGGCAGCGACTCCTCCCATGCCTCGATTTTCTTGGCGAGCATCGATTCGGCCAGACCCGAAGTGATGAGGGTGCGGTGGACGATGGAGCGGAGGGTGAAGCGTTGTTTGAGGCGCGGCATCACCTCGTCGTCGATGAGGTGTTGCATCTCGAAGGGGACGCCCGGCAGCGAGACGATAATCTTGCCCTCGTGTTCGAACCACATGCCGGGGGCGGTGCCGTGGCGGTTGAACAGCACGCGGCAGCATTCGGGAACGAGGGCCTGTGCGCGGTTGAGTTCGTTGAAGTCGATGCCGCGCGACGAGAGCATCTGTTCGACGTGGGCGGCCACCTGCTCGTCGTAGCGCATGGGTGAGCCGAACATTTCGGCAAGGGTTTTCTTGGTGATGTCGTCCTTGGTGGGGCCGAGGCCGCCGGTGAGAATCACCACATCGGAGAAGCCGAGGGTGCGGCGGAGGGTGTCGGTAATTTGTGTGCGGTCGTCGCCGATGGAGAGTTTCTCCGCCACGACGATGCCTGCCGCGTTGAGACGGCGGGCGATGAATACCGTGTTGGTGTCGACGATTTGTCCGATGAGGATTTCGTCGCCGATGGTGATGATGCTTGCTTTCATGCTATGGGGTTTGTGCGCAGCTCGGACGAGAGGCTTTTCGACGGATTCGGCAGCGGAAAGACGAGTCGGTCGGGGTGCGGCGGATTACGCTTGGGGGGTGTCGGTCTCGGGGGCGCACGCCGCGGCCGTCTGTCGTTCCTGCTCTTCGGCCTGAGCCACGAGGGAGCGGCAGAGGTCGCCGGGGAATTGGGGGCCGTTGAAGATGAATCCGGTGTAGACCTGCACCAGGTCGGCGCCGGCCTCCATCATGCGGCGCACGTCGTCGGGGGTCATCAGACCGCCGCAGCCGATGATGGGGTAGCTGCCGCCCGAACGTGTGTGTATCTTGCGGACAATCTCTATGGAGCGTTCGGTGAGCGGTGTGCCGCTCATGAAACCGTTGCCGATTTTCTTGATGTTGGAGCAGCTGGTGTTCAGCTTGCCGCGTTCGTGGGTGCCGTTGGTGGCCACAATGCCGTCGAGCGGTGTGGTGGTGAGAATGTCGGTCACGTCGTCAATCATCTGGTCGGTCATGTCGGGTGACACCTTCAGCAGAATGGGGCGGAACTGGTTTTGTCCGCGGCGGAAGTCGAACAGCGGATTGAGGATATGCAGCATGTACTCCTTGGTGAAGGTCAGACCCTCGCGGCTGGCGTTGTCGCAGTTGAGGTTGACGGTGAAGTAGTCGGCATACTGGTAGAGGTTGCGGAACAGGCGCAGGTATTCGCCGGCAGCCTCCTGATGGGGGGTGGCGGTGTTCTTGCCGATGTTGCAGCCCACGATGATGCCCTTGTGGGGGTGGCGCAGGTGGCGTATGGCGGTTTTCAGGCCGCGGTTGGGCATGCCCATGCGGTTGACCAGCGAGTTGTCGAGCGGCAGGCGGAAGATGCGGGGACGCGGATTGCCGCCCTGCGACTCGGGGGTGATGGTGCCGATTTCCACGAAGCCGAAGCCCAGTGACGACATCTCGCGGAAAATCTCTCCGTTGCGGTCGAAGCCGGCGGCCAGACCGATGGGGTTGTTGAAGTGGAGGCCGAAGACCTCCTTTTCGATTTTGGGACTCCGTACGGTGTAGAATTTGCGCAGCAGCCAGCGGCCGCCGGGTATGAGGCCGATTGTGCGCAGCATCAGTATCACCGCGCTGTGGGCCTGCTCGATGCCGAGCGAAAAGAGAAGGGGCTTTATGATTTTGTTATACATAGCTTCGTTAAACAGCCAAAGTTACCAAAAAAAGAACAAACCGCGAAATATTTGTCCCTGAATATTGAGTGAGTGGGGGGCGGCACGGCGTACCGGCAACCGTGGGGTTAGAAATACTCCTTGCGGTAGGGGTAGTTGTTGCGCATCGGCTCGAAGGATTCGGGGTGGGCCTTGAGCTGGCGGCTCTCCTCTGCGATGTCGTAGTGGGAGGCGATGGTGGCGTTGAGTTCCTCCCACGAGATGGGACGCGGCGAGGAGGGGCTGACCGTCGGGGGATACCACTCGCCGAACGGGAGTTGGTACTGGCGCGAGAGGGTGGCCAGACTGATGGCCGTGGCGTTGGCCTTGCCCTGCTCGGAGTAGCCGGCGATGTGGGGGGTGGCCAGCAGCACGCGCTCGACCAGTGTGCGGTCGATGTCGGGTTCGTGTTCCCACACGTCGAGGACGGCGCGGTGGCCGTCGGCCAGCAGGGCGGCGTTGTCGACCACGGCTCCGCGTGAGGAGTTCATCACGATGCAGTCGGGGCGGAGTAGCGAGAGCAGTCGGGCGTCGCAGAGGTGGTGGGTATCTTCCTGATAGGGAACATGGAAGGTCAGCAGGTCGGCCTGGCGTGCCACCTCGTCGAGGGGCAGGAAGCCCAGATGCTCGCGCTCCTCGCGCGGAGGGTCGCAGCACACCACGCGGAAGCCCCAGCTCTCGGCGTAGCTCTTGATGAGCGAACCCACATGTCCGACACCCACCACGCCCACGGTTTTCTCTTCGGGGCGGAAGCCGAGGGTGCGGCTCAGGTGGACCATCACGGCGGCGAACCATTGCAGCACGCCGCGTGCATTGCAGCCGGCCGCCGTGGAGACCGTGATGCCGTGGGTGTGGCACCACGGGAGGTCGATGTGGTCGAAACCGATGGTGGCGGTGAGAATCAGCCGCACGCGCGAACCCTCGAGCAGCGAGGCGTTGCAGCGTGTGCGTGTGCGGATAATCAGCACGTCGGCATCGCGGACGTCGTCGCGCGAGATGTCGGTTCCTTTGATGTATTCAATCCGGGCGTAAGGCTCGAGAACTCCCTTCAGAAAGGGGATAGCACTGTCGGCTACTATCTTCAAATCAGCCATTTGTATTCCTTATTAAGATACTTTGAGAGCGCAAAGTTAGAAAAAAATAGGATTTTAACAAGTCGGCGCACCGCCCGGGAGTGGGGGAGCGGCGGCAGGTGCGGGGCGCGACGGTGTGGCGGCAGGTGTGGGGAGCGGCAGGACGTGGAGGGGTGAAAAAAATGAGTGTCATATCGGTATTTCAGATAGCAGGAATATAAATTAGTGAATATCCGAATAGCCAATCCCGTCACACGGCAGCCTTCGGCAGAGGTTAAAGGGGATAATATTGGTGGATATGAGTTATAGAATAATTTTAATAATCACGCGGTTATGTGGGGTAGAAGCGTGTGTGGGGCGGTTTTCGGTGCTTTGTGCGGTGATTGGCAATTTCAATAGCCGTTATCGAAAAAAAAACGGACAAACACTTTTTTTAAAAAAATTAAAAATATATTTTTGCAACGAATTTAAAATATTTTATTATTATGGTTAGTGTGATAGTTCTTTGGGTGGCTATTGTTAGTGTTATGAGCCTGATTATCATGGCGGAAACTCTTAAGGAGTTTCATTTTTTGAACAAACATCTGTTTGCAGTGACTTCGGAGGAGGAGATGATCTTCTGCCCCGGTGATTTCGAGAATTGTTGGGAAAACGATTTGTAGCAGATTATGGTCGACAACAACTATCAGCCTACGGCCAAAGAGGCCTGTCTTTTTTTGTCGGAGTATGCCGCCTGGCTGCTGGGGTGCGGTGCAACGTGTATCCGTATAGAGAAAAACGTGCAGCGTATGTCAGAAGCGTGGAACGTGGTCTCCGAAATGATGATTATGCCCTCCTATGTGCAGATTACGGTGCGCAACGACGAGAAGGAGTGCGACGATTTCCACTCCTACAGCGTGGTGAAGAAAACCTACCGCTGCGGTATCAGTTTCAACATCAACACCCGTCTGAGCAAGCTCAGCTGGGACATTGCCGACGGCAAGTGCGGCTTCGACGACGCCCGCACACGTCTCGATGAGATTACCCACACCGCTCCCACCAACCGCTGGGTGGTGCTGCTGCTGGCCTCGCTGGCCAACATGTCGTTCTGCCGCCTGTTCAACGGCGACGCGGTGTCGATGCTCATCGTCTTCATCGCCACACTCATGGGCTACCGTCTCAAGCAGATTCTGCTCTCGAAGAAATGCGACGTGAGGGTCACCTTCTTCTGCTCGGCCTTCGTGTCGTCGGTCATCGGTGCCGGCGGCTACATCTTCGGCTGGGGCGCCACGCCCGACATCGCCATCGGTACCAGTGTGCTGTATCTGGTGCCGGGTATCCCCTACATCAACTCCGTCAGCGACATGATTGACGGCCACTACATCTGTGCCTTCGGCCGCTTCATCGACGCGGCACTGCTCACCGCTGCCCTCTCGACCGGATTGTGCGGCGGAATGCTGGTCATGGGTCTCAAATGGTTGTAGTATTCACCTCTCAAAATTAATCGCTATGTTAATCAATATATTACAGGACGGTTTCTTCGCCGCCATTGCCGCCATCGGCTTCGCCAGCATCAGCAATCCGCCGCGCAAGGCCTACGCCTACTGTGCGCTGATTGCCGCCGTGGGACACTCGATTCGATTCATACTGATGAACAACCCCGTGATGCATGTCCACATCATCATCGCCAGCACCGTGGCGGCCTTCTTCATCGGACTGCTGGCCGTGTGGCTCGCCCCCCATGCCAAGTGTCCGGCCGAGACCTGCTTCTTCCCGGCTCTGCTGCCCATGATTCCGGGTATGTATGCCTACCGCACCATCGGAGCGCTGCTCCTGTGTCTGGCCCATCAGGACGAAGCTCCGTTTCTCCACTACCTCCATCTGTTGGCCTACAACGGATTCACCTGTGTGTTCATTATCCTCGGAATGGTCGTGGGAGCCATGATTCCCATTTTCATCTTCAAGAAGATATCATTCCAGGCAACACGATAGTGTTTTTGTGAGGGACTGACAGAATTTTTCGTATTTTTGTCAGTCCCTCTCTTTTTTACAGATTCATGCCATGGAATTACGACAGTTAAGATATTTCGTACAGACGGCCGAAACGCTGAGTTTCTCGAAAGCCGCAAAGCTGCTCTTCGTGTCGCAGAGTACCCTCTCGCAGCAGATTCAGCAGCTCGAACAGGAGTTCAACACCCAGCTGTTCCAGCGCAACAGCCACTCGGTGCGGCTGACCGAGGCCGGAGAGGAACTCCTGCCGCTGGCGGTGCAGACCCTCCATGCGGCCGACACCTGTGCCGACCGTATCCACGACCTGCGCCGCATGCTCACCGGAACACTCAACATCGGTGTCACCTATTCGTTCAGCTCGATTCTCACCGAGTCGCTGCTCACCTTCATGGACAAATATCCCCATGTGAAACTCAACATCTACTACAAGTCGATGTCGGATTTGATGGAGATGCTGCGCCACGGCGACCTGGATTTCGTGCTGGCCTTCAAACCCTCGACCCGCTACGAGGGCATCGAGTCGCACATTCTCTTCGACAACCAGCTGGCGGCCATCGTCAACGCGTCGCATCCGCTCGCCCATCGTCAGAGCGTCACCTTCAACGATTTGGAGGACTACGAAATCGCCCTGCCGGCCGCGGGACTTCAGGCACGAAGCGCCTTCGACCACCTGTGTGAGAAGTACTGCGTGAGGCTGAATATCCGCATCGAACTCAACGAGGTGAACATTCTGCTCAAACTTATCCGTCAGAGCCGTCTGGTGACCATTCTCTCGGAGTCGGCCATTCACCGCGAGGACGGTATCCGCGCCATACCCATCGCCTCGGCCGAGAACGAGATGAAGGGGTGTGTCCACATGCTGGCCAATGCCTACCGCAAGCACTCGATGCAGGAATTTATCCGCATACTCAGCGAGTCGAATGCCGTGAGGGAGCGCCGCCGCGAGTGGATTTAGTCCGCCGTGAGGCGGCCATCGTCCCAAAAGAGGAGGAAAACCGCGGGACGGACGACAACTCGCCAGGCGGGGAGAAGAAAAGATTCGTAAAAAATTTGTAATTTTGTTGTCAAAACAGCGTATATCCAAAATGATAGAAGAAAAGACTTTTAACCCCGACGGTGTGGGTGTCGACAACGGCAACTATTTCGGATTGCCCTTCACCCCCGATGAGTCCGCACTGGTGCTGATTTCGGCACCCTGGGACGTGACGGTCTCCTATGGCGAGGGTACGGCCTACGGTCCCGATGCCATCATCGAAGCCTCGACACAGCTCGATTTCTACGACCCGATGACCGACGACGCCTGGCGCGAGGGTATCGCCACCGACGGGGTCGACGAACATCTGGCCGAAGCCTCGAAGCGGTTGAGGGGGCAGGCCGAGAAGGTCATCACGTTCCTCGAGGAGGGCGGTGACCAGAACGACGAGCATATCCAGAAACGACTGGCGGCTGTCAATGCCGGTTGTCGAGAGATGAACGAGAATATCTGTGCGCAGGCCCGCAAATGGCTCGACAAGGGCAAGCTGGTGGGTCTGGTGGGCGGCGACCATTCGACCTCCTACGGCGCGGTGAAGGCACTGGGCGAGAAGCATCAGGGATTCGGTATCCTCCACATCGACGCCCATTGCGACCTGAGAGACAGCTACGAGGGTTTTGAGTATTCGCACGCCTCGGTGATGTTCAACATCTTGAGAGATGTGCCTGCGGTCGAGAAAATCGTGCAGGTGGGTGTACGCGACTTCTCGCGCGGAGAGGTGGAATTCGCCCTCGAGTCGCAGCGTGTGGAGATGTTCGACGACATGACGCTGGCCGGCAACGAGTTCTGCGGCCAGACCTGGGACGAGCAGTGCCGCCGCATCGTCGGCCGTCTGCCTCAGGAGGTGTATGTCAGCTTCGACATCGACGGTCTCTCGTTCGACAACTGTCCCCATACCGGCACCCCCGTCTGCGGCGGTCTGTCGTTCAACAAGGCGGTGTGGCTGCTGCGCTGCATCGTGGAGTCGGGTCGCCGCATCATCGGTTTCGATGTGGTGGAGGTGGCCCCCGCACCCGACGGCTCGGGCAAGGCACTCATCAACATCGACCTGATGAATACCGCACCCCTGTCGCCCAAGGAGCGCATCGACGCCATCACCGGCGCGCGTATCCTCTGGAAACTGTGCTGTTTCGCATTGAAGTCTAACCAAAAATAAATGTTTAAATCAGTTGGGTAAAATGAGATTGTTTTCATTGTTCAGTTGGGTCAGAAAATACCACTTGATGGGTATTCGCCGACGTAGTTTTATGGAAGCCCCCTGGGCAGGAGGCGTTGTCTTGCTGGTGTGTGTGGCGGTGGCCATGCTGCTGGCCAATCTGCCCTTCACCAAGGACTATTACCACGAATTGCTGGAAACCGACCTTTCTCTGGTGGTCAAGTCGCCGTCGGGACTCATCGACTGGGTGTTCCCCGAGGGTATGACCGTCGAGAAGTTCGTCAACGATATTCTCATGGTGGTGTTCTTCTTCGCCGTGGGTCTCGAAATCAAACGAGAGATTGTCTGCGGACAGCTCTCTTCGGTGAAGAAGGCCGTGCTGCCCGTGCTGGCCGCTCTGGGCGGTATGATTGCGCCGGCGGTCATCTTCACGATATTCAACCACGGTACGCTGGCCGCCAACGGCTGGGGTATCCCCACCGCCACCGATATCGCCTTTGCGGTGGGTATCCTCTCGATGCTGGGCGACCGTGTGCCGGTGTCGCTCAAGATTTTCCTCACGGCACTGGCTATCGCCGATGACCTGGGTGCCATTGTGGTCATCGCCCTCTTCTACGGCGGCGAGATGCACCTGCTCTGTCTGTTCATCGCCCTGCTGATTATGGCCGGTGTGTATATGATGAACCGCATGGGCGAGAAGCGCATGTTCTTCTACATGGTGCCTGCCGTGGTGGTATGGAGCCTGTTCTACTATTCGGGTGTGCACTCCACACTGGCCGGTGTGGCCATGGCCATGCTCATTCCCATGCAGCCCCGCTACACCAAGGAGTATTTCGCCCACAAGATGAACAGCCTGAAGAACGCCTTCTTGAAGGTGGAGCATTTCGACGAGGAGTTCCCCAACGAACTGCACCGCTACTATCTGCGTCAGGTGACTGCCCTCTCCACGGAGTCGGTGGGCATGAGCTACCGTCTGGAGCATGCCCTGACCCCCTATGTCACCTTCCTCATCATGCCCATCTTCGCGCTGGCCAACGCCGGTGTCGAAATCAGCTCGGTGGAGTATTTCAACATCTTCAAATACTCGCAGGACCTGGGTTCGGTGGGTATGGGTGTCTTCTTCGGCCTGCTGCTGGGCAAGCCCATCGGCATCTTTGCGGCCAGCTGGCTGTCGGTGAAGCTCCGCATCGCCGAAATGCCCGAGAAGAGTACCTGGAAGATGCTCTTCGCGGTGGCCTGTCTGGGCGGTATCGGTTTCACGATGTCCATCTTCGTCGACTCGCTGGCCTATGACCACGCCGAGATTATCGACCGCGGCAAGATTGCCATTCTCATGGGTTCGATGGCCGCTTCGATTCTGGGCAGCGTGCTGATTCTTCTTTTCTCGAAAAAAACAGAAAACAAATAACATGAAAAAGACATTCGCTTTACTGTTGGCGGCCGGTGCCTTGTTGTCCGCCTGCTCGAACAAGGGTGGTGCCGAGGTGAAACTCGACAGCACTACCGACACGGTGGCCTATATCATCGGTATGAATATCGGCAGCAACCTGCTCCGCATGGACTCGACCATCAATGTGGCGGCCGTGTGCAAGGGTATCTACGAGAGTACTTCGCAACGCGCCATGTTCTCCGAGGAGGAGGCACGAACCCTCTTCCTGAAGTATGTCAACGTCACCAAGCCCGAACAGATGAAGGCCTACGAGAACCAGTTTCTCGAGGACATCGTAAAGTCGAATCGTTCTTATGCACGCACCACTACGGGTGTGACCTACACCGTCGACCATGTGGGTGACCAGAATGCCATTCCCCACATGGACCGCGACACGGTGAGCGTCCGCTACCTTATCCGCACGGTCGACGGCAAGGAGGTGTTCTCGTCCTACGAAAAGGGCGACACGCTGCGCTGTGCGTTCGGCGAACTGAACAAGGGTATGAAGGAGGCCTTGCGTCTGATTGGCACAGGCGGCAAAATCAACGCATGGCTGCCGGCCGAGACCGCTTATGGCGCACAGGGCGATGCCGCTTTGGGCATTGCTCCCAACTCGACCCTCTATTATGAGATAGAACTTGTTGATATGAAGAGTGGTTTTGCGTCGACACGCCGTAAAATTTCGTATTGACAGAGGGAATAATCTCCAATATTTTATACCTTTGCGACCAATAACGTAAAACTTATAACAGAATTTAAAAAAACGATGAAAAATTTTCTTTTGGCAACAGCGGTTGCTGCTTCTGCTTTGGCGTTGACCTCTTGTGGCAACAACTCTACCGTCACCAAGGGTAGCCTGTCGGAGTTCGATACCCTCTCCTATGCACTGGGTTCCAACGTGGGTTACACCATCAAGTATCAGATGAGTGACATTCCTTTCGATTTCAAAGCCGTGAAGGAGGGTATCGAGGAGGCCGCCATGAAGGGTGAGGACGAGAAGCATGAGAAGATCTATGCCACCATTCGCACCTACTTTATGGAGAAGCGCGGCGTTCGCAAGGCCGAAATCATGAAGAAGCGCGAGGCTGCCGACAGCGCACGTCTGGCTCAGGGCGACTCTACCCGTGTGGAGTATCCCACTGCCGATGAGGCCATGTTCGAGTCGGAGCAGGAGCGCAAGGAGCTTTCTGAGGCACTGGGCTACGACATCGGTTTCTCGATGAAGAAGTCGGAGCTGCCCCTCCAGCTGGTATGGATTGAGAAGGCTATGGAAGACGTGGCCAACGGCAAGACCCAGATGTCGGAGCCCGAGGTAGGACAGTATCTCCAGTACTACTTCATGGTGAAGCGTCCTGCCGAGCAGAAGGCTGCTTCGGAGAAGTGGTTGGCCGAGAAGGAGAAGATGTCGGGTGTGAAGAAGACCGAGTCGGGTCTGCTGTACCGTATCGACAAGGAGGGTGACGCCAACTTCAAGCCCACCAACGACCGTGACCAGGTGAAGGTACACTACACCGGCCGCAACACCAAGGGTAAGGTATTCGACTCGTCGAAGTTCGAGAACCGTCCCAAGGAGCAGCAGGAGATGCTCAAGAAGAGAGATCCCGAGAACTACGCCAAGAGCGAGCCTATCGAGTTCGCACTCAACCGCGTCATCAAGGGTTGGACCGAGGGTATGAAGCTCGTGGGCAAGGGTGGTAAGATTACCCTCTGGATTCCTGCCGAGCTGGCTTACGGCGCACGCGGTGCCGGTCAGGACATCGCCCCCAACGAGGCATTGGAGTTCGAGGTTGAGCTGATTGACATCACTCCCTTCGTAGAGCCCGTCGAGACCAAGACCGAGGCCGAGGTCGGCGAACTGAAGGCCGAGTCGAAGAACTAATCCTTCCGTCGACGGATAACGCACGGCAGGCCGTCCCATCGTGGGGCGGCCTGCTTTTTTTGTGCGCTGTCGGCCGGCTGGGACAGGCGGGGGGAGTGTGGCGGTCGGCGGCGGCTCTTTTTTCGCCACATAATCGCAGCGCAGATGACTATTCTGCCGAAATTTTGACTACCTTTGTCCTATAAAAAATCAAGAATATAATATTTAAGACTATGGAATTTGAAGGTACAGTGTACAAGATAATGCCCAAGACTTCGGGTACTTCGGCTCGTGGCGAGTGGCAGCGTCAGGATGTGGTGTTCGACTACAACGACGGCGGCAACTTCTCGCGCAAATTGAGCGTGACATTCTTCAACCGTCCCGACGATGTGGCCAAACTCCAGGAGGGTGCCACCTATCAGGTGTCGGTCAATGTGGAGTCGCGCGAGTATAACGGCCGTTGGTACACCGACGTGCGTGCATGGCGTCTTCAGCCCAAGCAGGAGACTGTCGCTCCTGCCGCTCCCGAGATGCCTCCCTTCGTGGAGGAGCCTTCCTACGCGACAACGGCCGAGAGCAGCGTTGACGACCTCCCGTTCTAATCGGGGCGGACGGCTCGTGACCGTATGGACGGGTGACGGCGGTGCAGGATTGCGGAGGCCGTGGGAACACCTGTCGGGAAAACGAATGAATGTGATGGTGCAGCGATGTGCCGTCACATTTTTTTTCGGAAGTGGGGTTGAGGTTGAGGGGCTGCGGAGTGTTGCAGAAGAGGGCGCGCGGCAGGCACACAAAAAAAGCGGTCATCTGTCGATAACCGCTTGTGGACCCAGAGGGGCATGATCCCACGACCTCCGGATTATGAGTCCGTTGCTCTAACCAACTGAGCTATGGGTCCGAAACCTTAACATTGAAATGTCACCATTTCTTTCGTGGGTGCAAATATATGAAATTTATCCCTATCTTACAACGGTTTGCCGCCGCGAAAGCAAATTATTTTACAAAAAGGGCGGAAGTGACCCTTGCGCGGAGTCGGTTGGGGGACGTGAGTGGGGGTGTTGCGGACATGAGGTGGGACGGTGAGAGGGGGTTATAATATATATAGGTGTATGGGGGGCGCCGTTTCTTCATGGGGCTGTGGGTGAAAGGGTTGAAAGCGTCACGGAGATGTGTCCGCGGTGCGGAATGAAGAATAAAAACACCGAAAAGTGATTTTTTTAGGCTTTGTTTTTGTTTCTTGAGATTTTATTTCTACCTTTGTCGCGCTTAAGCACAAAATTTCAAAAACAACAAACAAATGAAACAGGGAATTCATCCGGAGAATTATCGTTTGGTGGCATTTAAGGATATGTCAAATGACCACGTGTTTTTGTGTCGGTCCGCCGTTTCGACAAAAGAGACCATCGAAGTGAACGGCGAAACCTATCCCGTGTATAAGATGGAAATCTCCAACACATCTCACCCTTTCTATACTGGTAAGATGAAGCTGGTAGATACCGCAGGTCGCGTCGATAAGTTTATGAGCCGTTACGCAAAGCGCTACGATAAGAAGAACGCCAACAAGTAAGACTTATTGGTTTTCGAAAGACAGCGAGAGATTGGAAACAGTCTCTCGCTTATTTTTTTGCCGTTTGGCGAGGAGAGGGCGAGAGGGCGAGGAGGTGAGGGGCGAGAGGCTGGTGCAGCGGAAGTGTGGCGGGGCACATCGGGCGCGCGGAACTGTTGGTGTGGCGGCGCGTGAGGCGGCTGTCGGTGGGGTGGCGCGTGCTGAGATGTCACGGATAAGAAAAATCGGGAGGGGTCGCAGTGACTCCTCCCGATGTATTTTCCCCGTTCCCAACCCTCGTTTCTTACGGTCAGCACTTGGTAGTAAATGATAAAAATGATAATTTGTGCATGTGTAACAATGCTGGGCATTACGATATTTGTTGTGTCATGCCCCGCTCCACGTCCATGATGTCACCGAAGTGACGGCTTTTGCGCTCGCCCCGTGGGAAACTACCTCTTTGTGTTCTGTCGGCCTACAACAGGTCGGTATTCCAGTTGGCCTGCTGGATTCTCACGTCCAGCTCGCGCAGCGTGCGCGACAGGTCGTCGATGTATTTCTGCATCTGCGCCACATTCACCGTGCGTATGTAGCGGATTTCGTTCATCGAGTAGCGGTTGTTGGTGCCGGCGGCCTCCGCAAGCACGTTGCGCAGCACCGAGATGCGCAGCGAAAGGACATCTTTGCGCGCAATGAGCGAGGTGAGTACCTCTCCCTGCGAAAGGGTCTCCATGTTGGTGAGGTTGATGCGGAAAATCAAATCCTCCAGCTGTGCCAGCGCGGTATTCAGCGCCTTGAACAACTCGTCGGGATCCTCGGCAGGCTCCTCGCCTTCCTGTATGCGGACGTTGGTCTTGAGCCGCTCCTCGAGCTGCGAGATGCGCTTCTGGAGGTCGGCACGCAGACCCAATGCTTCTGCTAACTTCATGTCTGTCGTCTGTTTTTGTTGTTGTTTTGATGGCTTGTATCCCGAAAGATAATCAAAATTTTCGGGCTTGTGAAACATATTTTGAGGTTTCTGCACCCCTCCGGCCGTGCGGAGTGTACAAAGTATGGGTTTATTGAGTATATTTGCGCCATATCAAAATTATAAACAGATGATTATGAGAAGGTATGGTTTTTTAGTGGCACTGCTGAGCCTCGGACTGCTCGTTTCGTGCGGTCAGAAGAAGGCCGAGCGCGAGAAGCAGATGCAGCAGGTGACTTCGGAGCGTGATTCGCTGGCTGCGGTCGTCGAGCAGAAAGAGGAGCTGATCAAGGCGGTTTTTGACGATATCAGTGCGATTTCCGACAATCTGTCGCTCATCAAGAAGCGTGAGAACATGATTGCGGTGGCCGATGCCCCCGAAGGCGGCGCTCGTCCCGTGGAGCAGATCAACCGCGACATCGAGGCCATCGACCGTCTTTTGCAGGACAACAACAAGAAGCTCTCGTCGCTGAAGCGTTATGCGGCGCAGCTGCGCAAGGCCAATCTCAAGATTGACGGACTCGAGAAGATGATTGCCACGCTCAACAGCGATGTGGAGAGCAAGCGCGCCGAGATTGTGGAGTTGCGCAAGGAGATGACCGAGAAGGACGACGAGCTGAAGTTCCTCACCGAACAGGTGTCGATTCAGGAGGTCGAGGTGGAGAATCTCCACATCGCCAAGGAGGAGCTGGAGAACAAACTCAACACCGTATATTATATCGTCGGCACGGAGAAGGAGTTGTGCGGCGCGCAGATCATCAACAAGGAGGGCTTCATCGGCCGCTCGCTCAAGATGGGCCGCAACACCTCGGTGGAGAGCTTCACCAAGGCCGATTCGCGCATGCTGAACGAGATTCCCATCGGTCACAAGAAGGTGACGGTGGTGAGCAGCCACCCGCGCGATTCCTACAAACTGATTACCAATGGCGACAAGAAAGTCATTAAAATGGTGATTGAAAATCCCGAAAAGTTCTGGGAGTCGTCAAAAGTTTTGGTCATCAGCTACAAATAAATGCGGATTTTCGACGGCGCGAGGCGGAGATTTTGTCGCCTGTTGGTCGGCCGTCGGCAGATTTTCGGCAGGAATTTCAATTTCCTGCCGATTTTTTTTGCCTTTTTCCGGCAACCGGTGCAATTTTTTCGGACGCCTTTTGGCGGAAAATCTCCCGTCGGAAGGAAAATTTTGACCTCGCGGAAAGAAAAATCACGGGGTAGCTGAAAAAAATGCGAAGGGAATTTTCACGTTTTTTCGTCGCGGAGCAGGGTGGGGAAGCAGAGGGTGGAAAAATCATGTCGCTCTCCTGCGTGATTTTGGCCGCGCCGAGGTCGGTTTTTTCCGTCGTTTTATATGTAATATATATAGGTATAACCGCCCGACTTTCGGTAAAATGACGATTTTCGCAAGAAGTTTGCATTCTTGTGTAATATTTTTGCCCGATTGTGTTGCGGTATTCAAAACTTTGCTTATCTTTGCACCCGATTTAACCCCGCAACGTGTAGGGAAATCAAAACACCGAGTTCTTTGAGACGAGTAAAAAAATGAAAAATTTTTGATGAAAAATTTGCACAATTAAAAATTCTTTCATATCTTTGCACTCCGTAAACATAAAGGTTGATTGCCGATGTAGCTCAGTTGGCCAGAGCAGCTGATTTGTAATCAGCTGGTCGGGGG
>JAHHQN010000021.1 GCA_020026375.1 Alistipes sp.
AGTCATTGTAATGCAGTCAATTTGCTATTCAACAACCGTTCACTGCTACATTTTTATGACCGATGTTTTTCTGTAGCAAGAAATGTAGCAGAAAATGACCGATTGTTGACTACCGATTCCTACATTCAGTCGGTCACACATATTGCATCAAAGCACAAAAAAAACACCGTAATCGATTGATATACGGTGTTTTGACTTGCCTTTTGAATGCAATTTCGAATGCATCTTTTGGGGCTGTTGCGGAGAGAACGAGATTCGAACTCGTGGAACGGATTACTCCGTTCGTCGGTTTAGCAAACCGGTGGTTTCAGCCACTCACCCATCTCTCCGGGCCTGTCTGAAGTGTTTGTTTCTCTCAAACGGTGTGCAAATGTAGGCATATTTTTGAAACCTGCAAAACTTTTTGCAAAATTTTTTAATTTATTTTTTGCCCTCCCATCGGATTTCGAGGCCTTATCGCTTTATTATTCGATGGTTACGCGAGGAGAAAAATTTTGTGATTTTTTGCGCGGTTTTTGTGGTGGGGGAGTTGGACTCCACGTTTTTTTATCCGGCACACGGTGGAACGGCACCGGCCGGCCTCCACCGTTGCGACCGGAATAAAGAGTGGGGCAGTGTCCGCCACCCCTCGCGGAGCGGCCTCTGTGGGGCATAAACCTATATTTATGGCGCGATATTGTGAAAATGAAAATTGATTTTGTATCTTTGCATGATATTTAGAAGTAATGGCAGAGAACGAAAAAGAGTTTTTGGAAAACATAGGTGAGCAGGAATACAAGTACGGCTTCACTACCGACATCGAGACCGATATGATTCACAAGGGGCTCGACGAGGAGGTCGTACGCCTGATTTCACTCAAGAAGGGCGAACCCGAGTGGATGACCGAGCGCAGAGTCGCGGCATACCACCATTGGCGCAAGCTGGAGGTTCCCACATGGGCGCATCTCAATATCCCCGAGATTGATTTTCAGGATATTGTCTACTATGCCGCGCCCAAAACGAAAAAGCAGTTGGACTCGATGGACGAGGTCGACCCGGAGTTGAAACGTACGTTCGACAAGCTGGGTATTCCGTTGGAGGAGCAGATGGCGTTGGCCGGCGTGGCCGTCGATGCCGTCATGGACTCCGTGTCGGTGAAGACCACCTTCAAGAGCACACTGGCCGAGAAAGGCATCATCTTCTGCTCCATCGCCGAGGCGATCAAGGAGTATCCCGATTTGATCAAGAAGTATTTGGGAAGTGTCGTCCCCTATACCGACAACTACTATGCGGCACTCAATGCGGCGGTCTTCTCCGACGGTTCGTTCTGCTACATTCCCAAGGGTGTACGCTGTCCGATGGAGCTGTCGACCTATTTCCGTATCAATGCGGCCGGCACGGGCCAGTTCGAGCGCACGCTCATCGTGGCCGACGAAGGGGCCTATGTGAGCTATCTGGAGGGCTGTACGGCACCCCAGCGCGACGAGAACCAGCTGCACGCCGCCGTGGTGGAAATCGTGGTGGAGAAGGACGCCGAGGTGAAATACTCCACCGTGCAGAACTGGTATCCCGGCGACAAGGAGGGCCGAGGCGGTATCTACAACTTCGTGACCAAGCGAGGTCTGTGCCGTGAGAACGCCCGTCTGTCGTGGACACAGGTCGAGACCGGTTCGGCCATCACCTGGAAATACCCCAGCTGTGTGCTGTTGGGCGACAATTCGGTGGGTGAGTTCTACTCGGTGGCCATGACCAACAACTACCAGCAGGCCGACACGGGTACCAAGATGATTCACATCGGCAAGAACACGCGCAGCCGTATCGTCTCGAAGGGTATCTCGGCCGGACGGAGCGAAAACTCCTACCGCGGTCTGGTGCGTGTGGCCAAGAGTGCGGCCAATGCCCGCAACTATTCGCAGTGCGATTCGCTGCTCATCGGCGACAAGTGCGGCGCACATACCTTCCCCGAGGTCGACGTGCGCAACAATTCGGCCGTCGTGGAGCATGAGGCCACCACGTCGAAGATTTCCGACGACCAGCTCTTCTATTGCAACCAGCGCGGTCTCTCGACCGAAGATGCCGTGGGACTCATTGTCAACGGTTATGCCCGCGAGGTGCTCTCGAAGCTGCCGATGGAGTTTGCCGTCGAGTCGCAGAAACTGCTGGCCATCAGTCTGGAGGGTGCCGTAGGTTAGCCCTTCGGAAGGGGGAGAAGGTGTCGCCCGTGGGGCGGTGCCGTGATGTTTTATTATGAATAAAGAATAAATTGAAGATATGTTAAGCGTTAAAAATCTGCACGCCTCGGTGGAGGACAAGGAGATTCTTCGCGGTATCAACCTCGAAGTGAAACCCGGCGAGGTGCACGCTATCATGGGACCCAACGGTTCCGGAAAATCAACTTTGGCTTCGGTGCTGGCCGGCAGCGAGAAATTCACCGTCACGGAGGGAAGTGCCGAATTTATGGGTCACGACCTGCTGAAGATGTCCATCGAGGACAGAGCGCGTCTGGGTCTGTTCCTGGGCTTCCAGTATCCGGTGGAGATTCCCGGTGTCACGATGGCCAACTTCATGAAGCTGGCGGTCAACGAGCACCGCAAGTTTCGCGGTGAGGAGTCGCTCACGCCCGCACAGTTCCTGCGTCTGATGAAGGAGAAGAGTGCGGTGGTGGAGTTGTCGTCGAAACTCACCTCACGCGCCGTCAACGAGGGTTTCTCGGGCGGTGAGAAGAAGAAGAACGAGATTTTCCAGATGGCGATGCTCGATCCCAAGCTGGCGATTCTCGACGAGACCGACTCGGGTCTCGATATCGATGCCCTGCGCATCGTGGCCACGGGTGTCACCAAACTCCACACCAAGGACAACGCCACGGTGGTCATCACCCACTACCAGCGTCTGCTGGACTACATCGTCCCCGACGTGGTGCATGTCCTCTACAAGGGCCGCATCATCTACACCGGCGACAAGACCCTGGCGCTCAAGCTCGAGAAGGAGGGTTACGATTGGTTGATTAACGACTATAAGGAGTAATGATGGCAATTTCCGAAATACTGAACGGTTTTGCGAAGGTTGAGGAGAGCGAACTCCGTGTTGACGGAGCGAACGGGCAGCCGTTGGCCGTTGTCGACCCCCACAGCTTCACGCTGGAGGTGTCGCGTGGCGGTGCCGCGCGCCTTGTGGTGGTGCATACCGCGCCCCATGCCTCGCAGCTCCGCCTTCGTGTGGCGGAGAATGCCCGTCTGGAGCTGACCGAGATTTTCACGGCCGATGCCCGTGCCGAGGTGCATGTGGAGCAGGCTGCCGACAGTGTGGCTTCGGTGACTGCCGTGCAGGTGGGAGCCTCGCAGGTCGACTATGTCATGGACTTGAACGGCCGCGGAGCCGAGAACCGCACCGACGGTGTGTTTCTGGTGGGCGACGGAGAGCATAGCGTGATGAAGCTGCGCACCAACCACAATGTGCTTCTCTGCACCAGCCGCGGTTATGTGAAAGGCATCGCGGGCGGACAATCGGTGGGTGAGTTCCACGGACTGGTCTATGTGGCTTTCGATGCCCAGCGTACCGATGCCGAGCAGCAGAGCCGCAATATCCTGCTGGGGGAGTCGGCGCGCATCGTGGCCAAACCCCAGTTGGAGATCTACGCCGACGACGTGAAGTGTAACCACGGCGCCACGGTGGGACAGATGGACAGCGAGGCGATTTACTACATGCGTCAGCGCGGTCTGAGCGAGACGGACGCCCGTCGTCTGCAAATCGAGGGATTTGTGGGTGATGTGGTGCGCCATTGCGGTGACGAGAATCTGGCTGAGGCACTCATGGGTGCCGTGGCCGATAAAATGGAGAGAATATAAACGATGTTCGACATCAATAAAATACGCGAGGACTTCCCGATACTGTCGCGCGAGGTCTACGGCAAACCGCTGGTCTACTTCGACAACGGAGCCACTGCACAGAAGCCCCGGGTGGTGATTGAGGCGGTGGACCGCATGTACGACTCGCTCAATGCCAATGTCCACCGCGGCGTGCATTACCTCTCGGAGGAGAGTACCACGCTGTTTGAGGAGGCGCGCCGTACGGTAGCCGAATTCATCGGTGCGCCGCAGAAGGAGCAGATTATATTCACGGCCGGAGCTACTGCATCGCTCAATACGGTGGTCTATTCGTGGGGCGAGAAGTTTGTCCGCGAGGGCGACAACATCGTCATCTCGGAGATGGAACACCACTCCAACCTTGTGCCGTGGCAGTTGCTGGCCGAGCGCAAGGGGGCCGAAATCAGAGTGCTGCCCTTCGACGACAACGGCGAGCTGATGGTCGAAAAACTGCCCGCGTTGCTCGATGAGCGCACCAAGGCGGTGGCCGTCACACAGGCGTCGAACACGCTGGGTACGCGCCCCTGTCTGAAGCCCATCATCGACATGGCACACCGTGTCGGTGCGATTGCCGTGGTCGACGGTTGCCAGGGCGTGGTGCATGGCGGTGTCGATGTTGCGGCACTCGACTGCGACTTCTACGCCTTTTCGGGCCACAAGCTCTATGCCCCCACGGGCATCGGCGTACTTTACGGCAAGATGGAACTGTTGGAGGCGATGCCTCCCTTCCTGGGCGGCGGCGACATGGTCGACCGCGTGTCGTTCGAGCGGACGACATTCGCTCCCGTGCCGATGAAGTTCGAGGCCGGTACGGCCAACTATGTCGGAGCCATCGGTCTGGGAGCCGCCATCGGCTACCTGCAGTCGCTCGATCTGAAGGAGGTGGAGGCACACGAACAGGCGCTGTTGCAGCGTGCCACGACCCTTCTGGAGGAGATTGACGGACTGCGCATCTATGGCCACGCCGCCGACAAGAGTTCGCTGGTGTCGTTCAACGTGGAGGGTGTCCACCACTACGACATGGGCATGATTCTCGACAAACTGGGTATTGCCGTGCGCACGGGACAGCATTGTGCCGAGCCGGTGATGACCCACTACGGAGTGACGGGCATGTGCCGCGCTTCGTTCGCATTGTATAACACTATGGAGGAGGTCGAGCAGCTGGCCGCAGGCGTTCGCCGTGCGGTGGGCATGCTCCGCTGACAATATATATAAGTAAGAGATATGTTTATCGTTCTCGAAGGATTGGACGGCGCGGGAAAGTCTACCCAGGTGCGCCTGTTGAGAGAGATGTTTGCACAACGGGGTGTGGAGAGTGAGTATGTCCACTTTCCGCGTTTCGATGCGCCGGTCTACGGCGAGCTGATTGCGCGTTTTCTGCGCGGCGAGTTCGGCGGTGTCGACCAGGTGAACCCCTACATCGTGGCGTTGCTCTTTGCCGGTGACCGTGCCGAGGCGGCCCCGATGATTCGCCGTTGGCTCGACGAGGGCAAGGTGGTCATTCTCGACCGCTATGTCTACTCCAACATCGGCTACCAGTGTGCCAAACTGGGCGATGAGGAGGAGCGCCGCCGTCTGATGAAGTGGATTCTCGACCTCGAATTTTCGCACAATGCCCTGCCGCGTCCCGACGTGTCGGTCTTTCTCGACGTGCCTTTCTCGTTCACCGAGCGCAAGCTGGCCGAGAACCGCGAAGGCGACGACCGCGACTACCTCAAGGGGGCGGACGATATCCACGAGTCGTCGCTGGCACTTCAGCGAGCCGTGCGTGAGGTCTACCTCTCGGTGGCCGACTACGACAAGGCACTCCGTGTGGTCGATTGCCGCGATGCGGAGGGCGACATGGCGTCACCCGACGAGATTTTCCGTCGAATATGTGATTTGGTTCACCCAATGATGAAATAAGATGCGCAGAAGCCGGACATTCAAAAATGTGGCACACGTCTGTCGCACACTGTTGGCCTGTGCCTTCATACTCTCGGGATTCACCAAGGTGATTGACCCGTGGGGTACGGCGTTGAAGGTCAACGACTATCTTTCGATTTACGGTTTCGAGGAGCTGAAGAGTGCCAGCATGGCCTTCTCCATCTGGCTGTGCGGTGCCGAGCTGATGATGGGCTGCATGCTGCTCTTCAAGGTGCGTATCCGCCTCATCTCCATCTTTGCGGTGGTGTCGATGACCTTCTTCACGCTGCTCACGCTGCTCAGTGCCACGGTGCTGCCCGTCGAGGACTGCGGTTGCTTCGGCGAGGCCATCAAGCTCTCTCCGTGGCAGACCTTCGCCAAGAATGTGGTGCTGCTGCCGCTGGCGGTGGTGGTGTGGTGGCGTTACAAGCCCGACAAGATATTCTCGTTCAAGCCGTTGGAGCTGTTGCTGATGAGTCTTTTCTTCGTCATGTCGATGTCGCTGGGCACCTACTGCTACCTCCATCTTCCGATTGTCGACTTCCTGCCCTATAAGGTGGGTGTCAACATCTGGGAGGCGATGCACGCTCCCGACACCACCCCCGAGACCGAGGGCGAGACCATACTGGTCTATCGCAACATAGCCTCCGGCGAGGAGCGTGAGTTCCGACTGGAGGATACCGAGTGGCAGGATTCCGCCAAGTGGGAGTGGGTCGACACCTACACCACCGAGACACACCCCGCAGTGCAGGCACTCATCGGCGAGTTTGCACTTCGCGATGCCGAGGGCGAGGCCACCGAGAAGGTGCTGACCACGCCCGGACGCCTTTACATGCTGTGCATCACCGATTTCGACAAGCTGCCGCGCAGTTGCCGCAAACGCATGTCGCAGCTGGCCGCACGTGCGGTGAGCGACGGCAGCGGGATTATCTGTGTGACCCCCATGCCGCTCTACGAGGTGACGTGGCACGATTTCGACGGGGTGAAGGTGCGCTGCTACAACATCGATGCCTCGACCATGAAGACCATGCTGCGCGCCAACAACGGAGTGGTGGTACTCGACGACGGCACGATTACCAATAAGCTGAACTGTCGCGATATTGTTCTCTGAGGACACCCCGCGGTCATTAGGTACAGAAGTTGATTTCAAGTTATTGAAATCAACTTTTTTTTATGTCCCTACTTTATCTGTTGGCATTGGCCGTCCTGCTGGGCGGTTGTGCCGAATCGTCACAGCCTGCTGTGCAGCCGCGACCCGTGAAGGTCATCACCGCTACCGCGCTGGGCCGCATCAGCAAGGATTTTGCAGGCATGGCCACCTCCGACGACGAGGTGAATTTGGCCTTCAAGCTCTCGGGTCAGGTGATGGATATCACCGTTTCGGAGGGCGAGAGTGTGCGTCGCGGCGAGGTGCTGGCGCGTCTCGATCCGCGCGATGTCGAACTGCGGCTGAGTGCCGACCGCTCGGCCTACGAGGAGGCGGCCTCGCAGCTGCGTCGCATGCAGCGTCTGCTGGAGCATGACGCCGTGTCGCGTCAGAAGGTCGAGATGGCGCAGACGCGCTACGCCCAGACCAAGGCGGCCTACGACAATAGCCGCGACCTGTTGAAGGACACGCGTCTCACGGCTCCCTTCGACGGGGTGGTGGAGCGCAAGCTGGCCGACAACTTCGAGCGTGTGGAGGCCGGACAACCCGTTATCCGTTTCGTGAAGCCCGAGACCACCAATGTGAAATTCACCCTGCCCGAGAGTGCCAAGTCGCTGGTGGGTAATCCGCGCACGCGCTTTTGGGTGGTTTTTGACAACTATCGTGACGTGCGTTTCGCGGCGCGCCTGAAGGACTACGCCAAGACCTCGTCCGATGCGTCGGGCTTCCCCGTCACGCTGACCCTCGACGACGACCGCCTGTCGCACTACGACATCTCGCCCGGCATGTCGTGTACCATCACCATGTCGGTCCCCGACGACCAGCCCGATGCCGTGTCGCTGCCCGTGTCGGCCATCTGCTCGCCGGTGGGCGGCGGCAGCTATGTGTGGGTGGTGGGCGACGACGACCGCGTGCATCGCCACGATGTGCGTCTGGGTGAACTGTTCGGCCGCGAGAGTGTGGTCATCGAGAGCGGAGTGTCGCCCGGCCAGCGGGTGGTCACGGCAGGGGTCTACCGCCTGCGTGAGAACGAAAAAGTCACCCTTTTGAACCAGCAGCCATGACACTTCCCGAATATGCTATCCGCCACGCCAAGGTGGTGTGGTTTCTGCTGCTGGTGCTGCTCCTGGGCGGCGTCTCGAGTTTCATGACGCTGGGCAAGAAGGAGGATTCGTCGTTTGTCATCAAGACCGCGTCGCTGGTGTGCCGCTATCCGGGAGCCACCCCCGAGGAGGTCGAACGGCTCATTACCGAACCCGTGGAGCGCGAGGTGCAGTCCATGCGGAGGATTCACAAGATTACTTCGGAGTCCTACTACGGGTTCTCGAAAATCCTCATCGAATTGGACCCTGCCACTCCGGCGCGCGACATTCCCCAACTGTGGGACGAGCTGCGCCGTAAGGTGATGAACGTGCAGCCGCGTCTGCCGTCGGGTGCGTCGGATATCCTTGTGGCCGACGATTTCGGCGATGTCTACGGCCTCTACTACGGGTTGTCGATAGACGAGGGCTTCACCGAGAAGGAGTTGCGCGACTGGGCGCAGCGGCTCAAGACGCGGCTCATCACCCTCGAGGGGGTGCAGAAAATCACCATTTTCGGCGAGCAGACCCCCGAGGTGAATCTCTACGTCAATCTGGCGCGTCTGGCCAACTTCTCCATACGTCCCGAGACCATTCTTCAGACCATCGGCCGTCAGAATACCATCATCGACAGCGGCGAGAAGGAGGCCGGAGCCATGCAGGTGCGTATCCTGGAGAACGGCACCTACAACGATTTGGACGACATCGCCAACCAGCTGCTCACCTCCTCTTCGGGGCGGCAGTACCGTCTGGGCGATGTGGCGCGTGTCGAGCGCGGCTATGCCGACCCTCCACAGACGCTGATGAGGGTCAACGGCCGCCGGGCGGTGGGCATCGGCATCTCCACGGAGGAGGGGGTCGATGTGGTGAAGGTCGGACAGACGGTGGCCGACCTGTTGCAGAAGGAGTCGTCGCGCATGCCCGTGGGCATGGAACTCACGGTGCTGTATCCCGAGGACCGCATTGCCGAGGAGGCCAACAACACCTTTCTGGTCAACCTGTTGGAGTCGGTGGCCATCGTCATCGCCATCATCATGCTGGTGATGGGTTTCCGTTCGGGAGTCCTCATCGGCAGCCTGCTGCTCTTCTCGATTGGCGGCACGCTCCTCTGCATGCAGTTCATCGGCGAGGGACTCAACCGCACCTCGCTGGCCGGATTCATCATCGCCATGGGCATGCTGGTCGACAATGCCATTGTGGTGACCGACAACGCGCGTCAGGCGATGTTGCAGGGGGTGGAGCGCAGCCGTGCCTTCATCGATGGGGCCAACCTCCCGTCGTGGAGCCTGCTGGGTGCCACGCTCATCGCCATCTTCTCGTTCCTGCCCCTCTATCTGGCCCCCTCGTCGGTGGCCGAAATCGTCAAGCCGCTCTTCGTGGTGCTGTCCATCTCGCTGCTGCTGAGCTGGGTGCTGGCGCTCAGTCAGACCCCTCTGCTGGGCAACGTGATGCTCAAGGTGGAAAAAAGCACGGAGCAACCCTACACCTCGCGCTTCTACCGTGCGTTCGACCGCCTGCTGGAGGCGTTGCTCCGCTGGCGGTGGGCGGTGATGGCGGTGGTGGTCGGCTGCTTCGTGGTGTCGATGTGGGTCATGGGGCGCATGCCGCAGGACTTTTTCCCCTCGCTCGACAAGCCCTACTTCCGTGCCGATGTCATCTTGCCCGAGGGCTACGATATCCGCTTCACTGAGCGGCAGATGATGGAGATGGAGGAGTGGCTGCTGTCGCAGAAGGAGGTGCGCAATGTGTCGCTGACGGTGGGTTCCACCCCTCCGCGCTACTATCTGGCCAGCGGCAGCATCTCGCTGCGTCCCAATTTCGGCAACCTGCTGGTCGAGGTGCATGACAAGTCGCAGACGGCCGATGTCGAGGCGCGTTTCAATGCCTATGTCAATGCCCGATATCCCGATGTGTGGCTGCGTTCGTCGCTCTTCAAGCTCTCGCCCGTGCCTGACGCTTCCATCGAATTCGGCGTCATCGGCGGCAATGTCGACACACTGTGCCGTGTGGCCGGCGACATCGAACGCATCATGTGGAACACCCCCGGTACCGACAATATCCGCAACAGCTGGGGCAACCGCATACCGGCCTGGCAACCCGAATATTCGCAGATGAGGGGCCAGCGCATCGGCATTTCGCGCAGCGAGATGGCCCGCGGCATCACCATCTCCACACAGGGCTACCGTTTGGGTACCTACCGCGAGGGTGACCTCTTCATGCCTATCCTGCTGAAGGACGAGAACATTGCGGATTACAACCTCACCAACCTTCAGGCGCTGCCGATATTCAACCCCTCGGGCAAGGTCTACTCGCTGGGACAGAGTGTCTCGCGCTTCGACTTCGGTTACCGCACGGGTGTCATCAAACGCTTCAACCGCCAGCGCGTCATCAAGGCGCAGTGCGACGCGGCGCGCGGTGTCAACACCATGGGACTCTACGCGCGTCTGGCCGACTCGGTGCAACGCTCCGTGAAACTGCCCGACGGCTATTCGCTGCGGGTGTTCGGCGAGCAGGAGAGCAGCGACGAGTCGAACGAGGCACTGGCCGCGAACATGCCCCTCACGCTGGTGCTGATTTTCGTGACACTGCTCTTTCTGTTCGGCAACTACCGCGACCCGGTTATCATTCTGCTGATGATACCGCTCATCTTCATCGGTGTGGTGCTGGGACTCAACGCCATGGGCAAACTTTTCAACTTTTTCTCGCTGCTGGGACTTCTGGGTCTGGTGGGCATGAACATCAAGAATGCCGTGGTGCTGGTCGAGCAGATCGGGGTGTTGCGCCGTGAGGGCATGCCGCCCTACGATGCGCTGCTCACGGCCACACGCAGCCGTATTGTCCCCGTGGTGATGGCCTCCGGCACGACGATTCTGGGCATGCTGCCCCTGTTGTTCGATGCCATGTTCGGAGCCATGGCCGCCACCATCATGGGCGGACTGTTGGTGGCCACGCTGCTCACGGTGTGTGTCCTGCCCGTCACCTATGCCCTGTTCTATAATATCCGTAAACCATGAGACTGATTCTTATTCTGTTATTTCTGTTGCCTCCGGCGGTGGTGTGGGGACAGTGGACTCCCGAGAACTACCGCCGCGAGGTGGTGCGTTACAGCCATGACCTCAAGATGTCGCACTCGCGTGCCGATGCCGCGCGCATGAAGGCCGATGCCGCCCGCAAGGGCATGCTGCCGCGGCTGGACATGGTGGGTGACTTCTCTGTGTCGGCACGCCACTATTCGGGACGTGAGAATTGGAACTTCTCGCTCCAGCCGCAAATCGTGCAGGAAATCTACGGTGGCGGTGCGCGGCGCACGCAGCGCGATGCCGCCGCGATAGAGAGCCGTATTTCGTTGCTGGAGAGTGATTTCTCTCTGCTGGAGGTGCGCTATGCGGCCGACTATGCCTACTGGAACCTCTCGGCAATGGAGAACTATGCTTCGGCCATGCGTCAGTATGTGTCGCTCATCTCCTCGCTCAAGTCGATTATCGACCGTCGTTTCGCCGAGGGATATGTGGCGCGCGGCGATGTGCTGATGATCGATGCCCGACTCATCGAGGCGCGCTATGAGCTGACGACGGCCGAAAATGGCGCAAAGGTGGTGCGCCACAACTTCAACACGCTGATAGGAGCCTCGCCCGACGCACCTGTACGACTGGTGCTGCCGCGGGGCGACTCGCTCGGTTTTCCGTTGCGGATTACGGTGGCGGACATGCTTCGTCGGCGTCCTGACGTTGCGGCTGCGGAGCTTCGCGTGTCGTTGAGAGAGGTGGGCATACGTTCCGCGCGTGCGCCGTTCAACCCCCGTCTGAGTGTGGGCTTCGGTGCGGTGTGGAAGCCCTACTTCCCCAATGCCACGGGTGCCACGGTGATGGACGGCGTGGCCTTTGCCTCGCTCTCCGTGCCGATATTCCACTTCCGCGAGCGGCGGAGCCGTGTCGGTGCGGCGCGTGCGGCGCGCGACGAGGCCGGTGAGCGACTGGAGCAGTTGCGCGGCGAGCTGGCGCGTCAGGAGGCCGATGCCTGGGCGGCCCTCGGCCAGAGCCGCCGTCAGATATCCATCTCGGAGGAAAGCCTGCGCATCGGCCGCGAAAACCTCGAAATCAGCACCTATGCCTACAACGAGGGACAGTCGACCCTGCTCGAGGTGTTGCAGGCGCAGTTGAGCTGGATACAGCTCTACACCAACTCCATACATGCCGACTTCAACTACCGTGTGGCGGTGTCCGACTACCGACGGGTCACGGCACAGGAGCAGTAGCCGCATAACGGACAAAACCCCCGAAAGTCCTTGAACTTTCGGGGGTTTTCTGTCTATGGTGTCTTCCTGCGGACTAATGGGTGGCCGCCCACCACTCGGTGCGGCGGTTCTCTTCTGAATACTTGGTCGAGGGGGCGCTGCAGGTTACTCCCGAATAGTAGTCGATGGGATACATGCCCTGTTTCGAGGGGTTGATCATCGAGTAGAACTTGGCGGTGTGGAGTCGGCACTCCTTGGGGAAGGTGCGGTCTAACTGCTCGTTGAAACTGCGCAGCATCATCTCCTCCGTGGCGATTTGCTCCACATACTGTCCGAAGTCGTAGAACATGTGGTTGTTGCAGTTCTCATAGGTCTGCAACGCTTCGGGACGGCACTCGCGGGTGGGCGAGGTGAATATCTGCCGCGATATGGCGGCCATCTCCTCCAGCTCGGAGCAGATGGTCAGGGCGATGCAGCCCGAACGGTAGTTGACGGGGTACTCGTTGTTGTAGAAATGGTGGTACTTGCGGCAGACCTCGTGGAGACGCGCCTCGAGCGGCGAGTTGTCGCGCATGAGTGCCGGCACCACATATTTGTAGGGGAAGCCGTCGCCCATCACCTCACACGGCGAGGCGATGATGTATTGAGCGTTGTGGCGCATGGCGTAGAGCGTCTCGATGTTCGACATGAAGCAGTCGTCGAAGATGATGTAGTCGAACCGTGTGCCGGTGGCGGAGAGTTGTGCGGCGATATCCTTCACATTGAAGTGGGTGTCGCGTTCGCCGAAGGCTCTGGTCACGGGGTAGAAGCCGCCCCAGGGGTCTTTCATCGGACGGCGCGACATCACGGCCATGGGCAGCGGCTTGTCCTTGGGCAGCCAGCCCGAGCCGTGGCCGCCCATCACCAGCCCATAGCTGTGGGCCGGAGCCAGTGATTTCATCTGGTTGACCACACGGGTGAAAAATTCGGGATTGCGGCGGTCGGCATCGTCACACTCCTTCAGCGTCGTGATTTCGGCCTCGCCCTGCGATGCGGAGTGACGGATTTCGGCAATCTGCCACTTGCGGTTGATGAAGCCGTACATCACGATACGGTTGCTGCGTGCCATCTGCGCGGTGAAGGCCTTGCGCGCCTGTTCGATATTTTCAGCGAAGAAGTCGGAGAGCGACGTGCCGATGAAGACGAACATCGTGGTGTGGAGGTTTTCCTTCGGCGGTTGGGGCGCAGGCGCTGGGTCGGGCAGCGGGTCCTCGGAGCAGGCTGCCACCAGCAACAGAAGGGGCAGCAGAAGGCGGAAGAGGGTCTTCATTACTTGTAGTGTCGGGGTTTAAGGTTGTTGAACTGCCAGGTGCGGTCGCGTTTGTAGGTGTAGCCCTCGGGCTTGTTCCAGTAGACGCGGCTGAAGTTGAAGTACATGCCCTTGCGCTTCTTGCCCCCGATGGAGTAGGAGGTGAGGAAGGGAATGAACTCCACATGGCGGCTGATAACGCGGCTCTTGCCGTTGTTGAACCCCTCGACCGACATCACGTCATAGGCGTGGTCGAACATCAGAATGTGGCGCGGAGTCTTGTCCGTGAGACCGTCGCCCGAATCGAGAATGGTGCGGACAACGCCCATCATGCGGGCATGGAAAGCCTTTTCCTTCTCCTTGTCGCCCAACGCTCCGTAGGCATAGGTCATCAGGTTGAGAATCTTGGGACTGAAGGGGTCGCGAGCCAGAGCGTCCTTGCCCATCATGACGATGGCCTCGAGGGTCTTCGTGTTGGGTTTCTCGGGGTCGAGACCCGACGCCAGCATCAGCAGCTTGTCCAAATCGGGATTGGCGTTCAGCGGCTTGTAGCTCTCCTGGTAGGCGTAGCCGTAGTAGAGATAGTGGTAATCCTCGTCGGTGAGGGTCAGGTCACCGGCGTTGTAGCGCATGATGAGCCCCGTGTAGTAGAACGGCGAGGCGGTGTCCATAATCTTGTCGAGGATATCGTCCTCGTCGGGGACTTTGGCCACGGCCAGTGCCGGCAGGAGCAGAAGCAGCAACAGTATTCGTTTCATTGTGATGTTGTATTCTTGATTTTTTCGGGGGTGTTACTTCAAATCGTATCGGGCGATGAGCGCGGCGAACTCCTCGCGCAGCGACTCCGAGCCGGGAATGAGGGGCAGACGCATGTCGGGGCCGATTTTGCCCATCACCGACAGGGCGCACTTCACGCCTGTGGGGTTACCCTCCTTGAAGAGCGCCTTCACCGCTTCGTCGAGTTGGCAGTACTCCTCTTCGGCCCGGGCGAAGTTGCCCTCCTTGGCGAAGTTGACACACTGCATGAACTTTTTGGGGAAGGCGTTGGCCGCCACCGAAATCACACCGTTGCCGCCGCGTTGCATGATGTCGAGCGTCATGCCGTCGTCGCCCGACAGCACGAGGAATCCCTCGGGACGGCGGTCGATGATTTCCTGTATCTGGGCGATGTTGCCCGATGCCTCCTTGATTCCGATGATGTTGTCGAAGTCACGCGCACAGCGCAGGGTGGTCTCGGCGGTCATGTTCACCCCCGAGCGGCCGGGAATGTTGTAGAGTATGACCGGCAGGGGCGAATGCTCCGCCACGGTGCGGAAATGCTGGTAGAGACCCTCCTGCGAAGGTTTGTTGTAGTAGGGGGTCACGCTCAGTATGGCATCGGCGCCGCGCAGGTCGAACTCTCGCAGTTGGTCGAGCACCTCCGAGGTGGAGTTGCCGCCGCAGCCGATGACCAGCGGCACGCGTCCGCGGATATGGTCGGTGATATACATGGCGATGACGGCACGTTCGGGCATGTAGAGAGTGGGGGTCTCGGCCGTGGTGCCGAGTGCCACGATGTAGTCCACGCCGCCCTCGATGACATAGTCAATCATGCGTGCCAATGCTTTATAATCTACTCGTCCGTCGACAAACGGGGTTATCAGTGCTACGCCTACGCCGGCTAATTTGTTCTGTAACATGGTCTTTACGTTTTTAGGGTGTTATGGTTAAAACAGAGAGCCCTGCACGGGGGCGTCCTGCGCCGTTGCGGGGGAGGGCTGCTCTGTGTCAGTGTCGGGGGTGTCGGTTGGGGTGAACAGGCTTCCCTGCTCGGCCGACGGTGATGCCTTTGCGGCGGCCTTGCGACGCGGTTTTTCGGTCGCGGACGGCTTCGTGCGGCGGTGGGGGGCGGCAACCTTCTCGGAGGGCTGCTCCTTTGCCGTCTGTTCCGCAATGTCTTCTGTTGCAACATTCTCCGTATCAGTATTTCCTGTTGCAGTGCCTTCAGTCTCTGTGCCTTCAGTTTCGGCGGTCGCTTCTGCCGGGGTGTCGTCGCCGGGCGAAGTTGCGACAGAGGGGGCGTCGTCCGTGCGGCTGATCTCCAGCTCGGTGTAGTCGTAGTCCCACTCGTCGCCGCTGCCGTCGTCCGTTTCGTCACTGCCCGAGGCAATCATCGCCACGAACTCCTCCTCCGAGATGATGGTGATGCCGAGCTTCTCGGCCTTCTTCAGCTTGGCGGGACCCATGTTCTCGCCGGCCACGATGTAGTCGACGTTCGACGAGACGGCCGCAAGGTTCTTGCCGCCGTGTTTCTCGATCAGCTCCTTCAACTCGTCGCGCGAATGGTCGACGAACTTGCCCGAGATGACGAAGGTCTTTCCGGCGAGAGCCTCCGAAGCCAGTGCGGTCTCCTCGGCCTCGAACTGCAGTCCGGCCGCACGCAGACGGCCGATGATGCGGAGGTTCTCCTCGTCGTGGAAGTAGGCGATGATTTCGTCGGCAATCTTGTCGCCCACCTCGTCGGCCTCGACCAGCTCGTCGCGTGTGGCATTCATCACCGCGTCGAGGGTCTTGAAGTGTCCGGCCAGGTATTTGGCCGTGGTCTCACCTACAAAACGGATTCCCAGTCCGAAAAGTACGCGGTGGAACGGAACTTTTTTCGAGGCCTCGATCGAGCGGATAATGTTCTCGGCCGATTTCTCGCCCAGACGCGGCAGGGGGGCCAGCTGCTCGGCCTTCAGGTCGTAGAGGTCGGAGATGTCGTGGAGCAGGCCGTTGGCGTTGAGCAGCACGACGGTCTCCTCGCCCAGACCCTCGATGTCGAGGGCCTTGCGGCGTATGAAGTGAATCATGCGGCCGATAATCTGGGGGTGGCAGCCGCTCTGGTTGGGGCAGTAGTGCTTGGCCTCGCCCTCGTAGCGCACCAGCGGCGTGCCGCATTCGGGACAGCGGGTGATGTAGTCGTAGGGGCGGCTGTCGGCCTTGCGCATCGACACCTCCACGCCTGTGATTTTGGGTATGATTTCGCCGCCCTTCTCCACATACACCATGTCGTGGTAGTGGATATCGAGCAGGGCCATCTGTTCGGCATTGTGGAGCGTGGCGCGCCGCACGGTGGTGCCGGCCAGCTGCACGGGGTCGAGGTTGGCCACGGGGGTGACGGCACCCGTGCGGCCGACCTGGAAGTCGACGCTCTCGAGCAGGGTGAGTGCCTGCTCGGCCTTGAATTTGTAGGCCACCGCCCACTTGGGGGCTTTGGCCGTGAAGCCCAGCTTGCGGCGTGTGGCGAAGTCGTTGACCTTGATGACTACGCCGTCGGTGGGGAAGGGCAACTGTTTGCGCGCCTCGTCCCAGTGACGGATAAAGTCGTCAATCTCCTCCACCGAGTGGCACAGCCGCGAGAGGCCGGAGACCTTGAATCCCCAGCTGCGTGCCGCCTCGAGACTCTGGGTGTGGGTGCCGAAGGACAGCTCCTCGCCCGAGAGCTGGTAGAGGGTGCAGTCCAGACCGCGGCGTGCCACCACGGCCGACGACTGCTGCTTGAGGGTGCCGGCGGCGGCGTTGCGCGGATTGGCAAAGAGAGCCTTGCCCTCGGCTTCGCGCTCGCGGTTGATTTTGTCGAACGAGGCGTAGGGCATGAGTATCTCGCCGCGGATTTCGAAGTAGGAGGGGTAGCCCTGACCGGTGAGCCGCAGGGGCACACTGCGTATGGTGCGCACGTTGGCCGTCACATCGTCGCCTGCCACACCGTCGCCGCGGGTCACGGCACGCAGCAGATGGCCGTCCTCATAGGTGAGCGAGATGGCCGTGCCGTCGAATTTCAGCTCGCAGACGAATTCCGTCGTTCCGACCTCCTTTTCTATGCGGTCGATGAATTCGTGCAACTCGTCGAGCGAGTAGGTGTTGCCCAGCGAGAGCATCGGGAAACGGTGCTTGACGGTTTCGAAATTCGAGGTCAGGTCGCTGCCCACCCTCACCGTCGGGGAGTTGGGGTCGGCGAATTCGGGGTGCTCTTTCTCAAGCTCTTGCAGCTGTCGGAGCATCATGTCGAAGTCGTAGTCCGAGATTTCGGGGGCGTTCTCTACGTAGTATTTGTGGGTATGGTATTCGAGTTGGCGGCGCAACTCCTCAATCTTCTGTTGTATCATATCTATATATATTCTCACGTGTAAAGGTACATATTTTGTCGGGAAGTGGGACTAAAATCAAAAAAAATGCAAAAAAAAAATACTCTATGCCTTGCGATATGTAAATTTTGCTTATACTTGCAAAAAATTTAGAAACAGAATCATGACCAAACAGAACATGCCCAAAAAGCATATCGTAACAAGTTTAAAGAATCTTCCTCTGGAAGTCCAGGAGGCGCTTAAGGAGAAGTATCCTCTGGGTTTCACCGATGTAATGATGCGTATCGACAAGCCCAACGGCGATTTCTTCTACGCAGTACCCTACGACACCGACGAGGTGGCCTATCTTGTCAAGATTGATGTCAAGATCGACGACAACGCGCAAGATGACGACGACAAGGATTATTACGACGATGAAATCAAGGGTGCCGATGAGCTCCAGGACGGCGTCAGCGTCGACTCGCTTGATGAGGACGACGAGGACTAACACTTGGTTCCGAAATGCGGTGGCGGCTGTAATGGTCTGCGCGGCGGTGTCGTGCGGTCTGTCTGAAGATCCGCGCGACGAATCGCTCAAACACCAGTATATCACCCTCTCCGATCCCTCGTTCGAGGCCTATTGCATGCGCGTGGCCGACGTCAACGGCGACGGTCGCCTGTCGCGCTACGAGGCCCGTCAGATGCGCCACATCGACTGCTCCGACAGCGATGTGAAGTCGTTGTGGGAAATCGGTGAATTCATCAACATCACGACTTTGGATTGCAGCGGCAACGCCATTCCCCAGTTGCGTCTGGAGGAATGTACGCGTCTGCGCCGCATCGACTGCAGTCGCAACGGTCTGGAGACCCTCGAAGTCGACAACCTCCGCATGCTGGTCGAGCTGCGCTGTTCCGACAACCGTCTGAAGGGGCTTTCGCTGCACACCAATTCCTCGCTCCGCTATCTGGACTGTCATCGGAATCTTCTCCGTCATCTCAATGTGGCAGGGTGCGCTCCCCAAATCGAGGGCGTTGATGCCACGCAGAATCCGCTGGAGGTTTTCTATAAAGGTTCGGCCCAGAGCATCGGCTCGTTGAAACTCGATGACTATTCGGTGGTCGAAGAGCAGTGAGGTTTGCCGTCCCCGATGGAGGGAGACCTGCCGTTACGGAACTGTGAAATAACAGGATATCGCACGAAGCGGTATCCTGTTTTTTTTGTTTGTGTGTGCCGGCCGTCCCCCGCAGCGGAAGACGGGCGGCTGTGTCTGTGCGGTGCAAAATCCGTGCCTTGCGGTGCCGTGTCGCTGCGCCGTGGAGGGGTTGTGACGCGGAATTTCATAAAATGTCGATATTCTCCGGCTCCACCCGCCGAATAAAACGCAGATATTATTATCTTTGCACGGATATAACACAGATGCTATGCTGAAGAAATATATTTTTGTGCCGACTCTCCTGTTGAGTCTTGCATGTACGATGGAGGCCGCAGCGCAGGACCAGCCGACGCGCGACGCGCTCCAGAGGGGGCGCGACCTGTTCGGTTTCGGACGCTGGAGCGATGCCCGTACCGAATTTATCAAGGCGCGTGAGGGGCTTCGTCCCGAGGCGTTGAAGACGCGCGAGGACATCGACTTCTACCTCACGGCCTGTGCCGTCGAACTCCAGATGCCCGATGCCGAAGGACAGCTCAAGGCGTTCATGAGGGCCTATCCCAACTCGACGTATGCCAACGAGGTCAACTTCTCGCTCGGTTCGCTCTATTGTGCCGGGGGCGACATGGCCAAGGCACGCGAATACTACGCCAAGACCCACTACAAGTCGCTGGACCGCCGCCGTCGCGAGCAGTACGACGTGCGTATGGGTTATGTGGAGTTCAGCGAGGGCAACTACAATGATGCCTATGCCTATTTCGACCGTATCGATCCCCGCAGCGAGTTTGCCGACCACGCCCTCTACTACAAGTCCTACATGGATTATGCCGAGGGACGCACCGGCCGCGCGAAGCAGGGCTTCACGGCGCTGACGCGCAGCGATGCCTACGGCGAGCTGGCGCCCTACTATCTCCTGCAGATTGAGTTCCGCGAGGGCAACTACCGCTATGTGGTCGACAACGGCGACCGTCTGGCACGCAAGGCCACGCCCGAGCGCCGTGCGGAGCTGGAGCGTGTGATTGCCGAGTCGTGGTTCCACCTCGACGACTACAACAAGACGCTCGACTACATGAACCGTCTGCGCGAGGACGGCCGACAGCTCGACCGCGAGAGCTGCTACCTGATGGGCTTCTCGCTCTATCGCACGGCCCACTATACCGAGGCGGTGGAGTGGCTGCGCAAGGCGTGCGGCGCGAAAGATGCCGTGACTCAGAATGCCTCCTACCACCTGGCCGACTGCTACCTCCGCACGGGGGAGAAGCGTGCCGCGATGCACGCCTTTGCGATGGCGGCCGACGAGACCTTCGACGGAACCATCACCGAGGACGCGCTGTTCAACTACGCCAAGTTGCAGTATGAACTGGGCGGCGGTGCCTTCAACGGCGCCATCAACGTGCTGAACCGCTATGTGGAGGAGTACCCCTCGTCGAAGCGTGCCGATGAGGCGCGCACGCTGCTCATTGCGGCCTACTACAATTCGCGCGACTACGACGCGGCCTACCGCGCCATCAAGTCGTCGGCCGTGCAGGACGCCGACACGCGTGCCGCCCTGCAAAAGATTACCTATTTCCGTGCATTGGAGGCCTACTCGGCCAACGACATGCGTGCGGCACAGAACTACCTCGCGGAGTCGGCCGCCATCAATGTGAGTCCCAAATATTCTGCGCTCAACACCTTCTGGCAGGGCGAAATCGCCTATCGTGACGAGAATTTCACGGTGGCGGCTATGAAGTACAACGCCTACCTGAAGCGTGCGCCGCGTACCGAACGCGAATACTCCTACGCGCTCTACAACCTCGGTTACTGTGCCTTTATGCGCGGCGACATGGCGGCGGCGGAGTCGTCGTTCGGCAAATTCGTGCAGCTCTACACCACGCGTGACGGCTACCGTGCCGACGCGCTCAACCGTCTGGGCGATGTGGCCTTCTCGCAGCGCAGGTTCGACGAGGCCATCAGCCGCTATGGTCAGGCCTCGATGCTCTCCACTCCCGAAATGCACTACTCGCTCTACAAGCGTGCCGAGACCCTCGGTGTGATGGGACGTACGGAGGATAAACTGCAGACCCTGCGCCGGATTATCGCCGACGCCCAGGGTGATTATGTCGATGCGGCCGCCTATGAGCTGGGCCGCACCTACATCTCGCAGGAGAAGTACCGCGAAGGTGCGCGTCAGCTCGAGAAGTTCGTGGAGGAGTACCCCTCGTCGCAGTACCGCGTGCGCGCCCTCTCTGATCTGGGTCTGGCGTGGCTCAACCTGGGCGACAAGCAGAAGTCGCTGAAGTACTACGACATGGTGGTCAACGCTTCGCCCCAGTCATCGGAGGCGCGTCAGGCCATGCAGGGTATCCGCGACATCTATGTGTCGTCGGGCGATGTCGACTCCTACTTCGACTATGCCGAGAAGTCGGGTCTGGAATCCGACCTTACGGCCGTGTCGCGTGACTCGCTGTCGTTTGCCGCCGCCCAGAAACTCTATCTGGCCGACCGTCATGCCGATGCCGAGAAGTCGTTGCGCAGCTACGTGAAGAGCTACCCCAAGGGTTATTATATGGTCGATGCGCTCTACTACCTGAGTGACTGCTACCTGCGTTCGGGGCAGCGCGACGAGGCAATCGAGTCGTTGCAGCAGCTGGTCGGTGTGGGTGCCGGACAGTATGCCGTGCAGGTGCTGGAGAAGCTCTCGTCGATGACCTTCGACGACAAGCGCTACCGCGAGGCGGCCGATGCCTACCGCCGTCTCTACGATGTGGCCCCCACCAAATCGGGTCGCGAGAAGGCCATGCAGGGCTATGTCGACGCCACACTGCTCACGGGCGACGCCTCGCTCGTCAGACCGATGGCCGAAGATGTCATCTCGCGTAAAGATGTGGGTGCGACGGCACTGCGCGATGCCAAATTTGCGCTGGCGGAGCAGCTGCGCAAGGAGGGCGACATGAAGGCGGCGCTGGTCTACTACAAGCAGCTGGCCAAAGAGGTGCGCTCGCGACAGGGTTCGGCTTCGGCCTACTATGTCATCGAGGAGACGTTCCGCAGCGGCAACCTCGACGCCACGGAGAAGGCCGTGTTTGCCTACTCGGAGCGCTCGCCCCAGTCCTACTGGCTGGCCAAGTCGTTTATCCTTCTGGGCGAGGTCTATCAGAAGAAGGGTGATAATTTCCAGGCGCGTGCCACCTGGCAGAGTGTCGTCGACGGATATACGCCTGCCGACGACGGCATTGTGGCCGAGGCGCGCGAGAGAATCAATAAACTGAACTAAGATGAAGAAACTCATAACAGCATTCATGGCTTTGTTCCTGTTGCCGGCCATTGCCGAGGCACAGGTGGAGAAACAGGTGGAGATGACCAAGGAGTATGCCCCGAAGGTGGAGCGCGCCCCGAAGCTGGCCATTACGCCCGACATGACCGATACCGTGCAGATGCGGCCCGACATCGACTATGTCATCACGCCGCTCTCGCTGGAGACCTCGCTGGCCACACGTCCCATCTCGCCGGCGAAGGTGACTTATTGGGAGTTCAACCGTTCGCTGCCCTTCTACATCAAGGCCGGAGCCGGTTATCCGCTCAATTCGGTGTTCGACTTCTATGCCTCGACCCAGAATCCGGCTACGGGATATGTGGTGGGGTATCTCAACCACAAGGGACGCTTTGCCGACATCAAGAACAACTTCGGTCAGAAGCACAACTCCGTGGAGATGCACAATGCGGCCGGAGCTGCGGCCGGCAAGTATTTCGGCCGTCATATCCTGGAGGGCGGGGCTTCGTATTCCCACCGTCTCTTCCACCGCTACGGCACACGCAACTGGGCGGAGAGCGACGAGGCGGCGCAGGTGTGGCGACCGCTGGCCGCCTATGGCGATTTGGATTTCCATGTCCGCTTCGGTGACGAGTTCCGCGATTTGAGCCGCACGAATTTCGAGGTGCTTTTCCGCGGCAACATGTTCTTCGACAACTCCGAGCGCGGCGGCTACGACAACAAGGCACGCGAGAATACCCTCGACGTGTCGGCCAAGATGGCGCGCATGTTCGGCCGCTACGGTTTCTCGCTCAATGCCGGTTACGAGCGTGTGAGCGGCAACCGCGAGATTGACGTGTGGAGCGGCAACGACTTTTCCAACGACGAGAACAACGACAAATACCTGTTGCAGACGCTGCGTGTGGGCGGCCGCTTCATCGCCGACGGCAATTTCCTGAAGCTGGTGGCCGGTGTCGACTTCTACCACGAGGATATCAGGGGCGGCGAGGCCGAAAACTTCCTGATTCCCTATGCAAGGGCCGACTTCAACTTCGGCACCCGTGCGCTGCGTCCGTTTGCCGAAATCGACGGTGGCGTCTACAACAATGGCTACCGCTCGCTGATGCACCGCAATCCCTATGTTTATAATGCCGTGGCACTGGAGAAAAGCTCGGTGGACTACAATGTGCGCTTCGGTCTTACGGGTGCATTTGCCAAGAACAGAATCGATTACAGGGTCTATGCCGGCTTTGCGGTGCATGACGACCACATCTTCTGGCTGCTCAACCGCTACGGGGTCTTCACCCCCGTGCTGTCGCGTCAGACGGTCACCTCGTTCAATGCCGAGCTGGCGTACCGTCCCGTGGAGCAGCTGCGCTTCGATTTGGGCGTACACGGCTACATCTACAACGACGAGTCGTGCCTCTATGGCGAGCACCGTGTGACGTTCAACGGCGGCGACCCCGATTTCCGCGGTGACATCGGCATGCGCTATGAGGGTCGGAAGATTTCGTTCGGCGTGAAGGCACTCTTCGAGAGCGAGCGCAAATGGACGAAGGAGGTGCGTGCCGAAGAGGCGGCGCAGCAGCCCGATGCAGCGCAGTGGGTGCTTGTGGGCGAGAAGTGCGGTGCGTATGTCGACTTGCAGGTCGATTTCGAGTGGCAGCTCAAGGGGCGTTTCGCCATCTTTGCCGAGGGCCGCAACCTCATCAACCGTCGTATCTACCGCCTGCCGTACTTCCCCGAATACGGTGCGAACTTCACCGCAGGTGTGAAATTGTCCTTCTAAAAACCGTTGTCGCCGCCCTCTTTGGAAGGGGGTGACAGATGATATCTGCCGCGATACATCTTAAATGATGTGTCGCGGCTTTTTTTTGTCGGAAGACGTTGAGGCGGAAGGGTGGGGGAGAATACAAAAAAACGGAACCGACTGCTCGGTTCCGTTAGGGCATAAAAAAAGGTGAGCTGATTATATCGCACCGCTACAACCACATACCCTTGCTCGATTCCTCGCCTGGGGGATTCTGTAGGAGCTGGTCGTATAAGACTCACCCGAGTGCAAAAGTATAAAAAATATATATCAATCCAAAAAAACGGACAAGAATTTTTAATATTTTTTGCAGACGCATTGCCCGTTTCGGAGGTTTTGGCAGTGAGCAGCAGGGAGTTAGACGGGGCGACGGGCGGCGGAAAAATTTTCGGAAATCTGCCGCATTTTCCGCTCCCGGTGCGCAAAAATCCGTCGCCGCCTGAATTTTGCAGGGACTTTCCTCGCGGCTTTTCGTCCGCCGAGGAGCGAAAATTCCTATCTTTGTCAAGTAGAATTGTCAAATACCATAAAGAATCGAAGACCATGATACACGAGAATGGAGTGCCCCTTGCTGCCGACCGACGCAGCCCCGAGTCGCAATTTCTGCTCGACGGACTGAAATACATTGCCTCCTGTTCCGTCGAAGAATTCAAGACGCTGACCCACTGTGAGGCGCTGGAGGTGGCGGTCAATCTTCACGGTGGGGCATCGTACTTCACCTACGGCGATCATCGTGGGGCGGTGGCTGCGGAGTCTCTGCCCTGCAATCCGGTCGTCTCGGTGGTGGTGAACAGCCGTGGTGCGATTTTCGCCCTTCTCCACGAGGCGGAGGATACCGGAAGAAGCTCCTTTGTGAAAGGCGGCCATCGGGCGGAGGCGGTGGCCGCAGTTGCACCCGCGTCGGACGATGCGGCCGGCGACGGTGACGAGACGGGCTGGAGCGACGAGCAGGTGGAGGAGGCCTTCATGCGCTGGCGGCATGTGACGGAGGCGTTCAAAAAGCGCTGACTCACTTTTTTTGTGGCGAGAATCGCCGCGAAAGGTTGTCGGTACGGGAAAATTGACTAATTTTGTATTCCCCTAAAGAACAGACGGATTGTCTGCCGACAAGGAACGAATGACGAATTTGTGGCGGTGGGGTAGCCCCGTTGCCATGGTTTTCATGTAATTATTTTCATACAATGCAGAAAAAGAGCCTCATATTTGTAACATTGGCGGTGGTGCTGCTGGGTGCCGTCGTTTTCGGAGTGGGATATTTGCAGTTCAAGGGCAGTGCCGTCGACACGCGCCACGAACTCTACCTCAGCTCGCGCTACGGCTACCGTCAGGCGGCCGACTCCGTGTTGTCGCACATCCGCCACAAGGCGGCCTTCGAGTGGTACGCCGAACACATCGACCTCGAGCGTACCTTCAAACCGGGCCACTATGTGCTGGAACCCTCGATGAGTGTCATCGACATCGCGCGCATGCTCAAACTGGGGCTTCAGACCCCCGTGCGTGTGGCCATCAACAACTGCAAGATTCCTGCGCATCTGGCACGCAAGCTGGCGCGTCAGACCGATGCCGACTCGGCAGCCTATATGAAGGTGCTGACCTCGAAGAAGCTGGCCGCAGAGGTGGGCTTCGACAGCGTGACCCTCTTCTCGATGTTCATTCCCGACACCTATGAGTTCTATTGGACGGTGAAACCCGAGGAGGTGGTGCGCCGCATGAAAAAGGAGTATGACCGCTTTTGGACGAAAGAGCGCGATGCCCTGCGTCAGCGCAGTGGCCTGAGCCGTCTGGAGGTGATGACCCTCGCCTCGATTGTCTACGAGGAGACGCGCAAGAGCGACGAGATGCCCCGTGTGGCCGGTGTCTACATCAACCGCCTGAAGAAGGGTATCCGTCTGCAGGCCGACCCCACGGTGAAGTATGCCATGCAGGATTTCGGCCTGCGCCGCATTCTCTACAAACACCTCAAGACCCCGTCGCCCTACAACACCTATATGAATGCCGGTCTGCCCCCTTCGCCCATCGCCATGCCCTCGAAGACGGCCATCAATGCGGTGCTGAACTTCGAACGCCACGACTATATCTTCTTCTGTGCGCGTCCCACCTTCGACGGCTATCACAATTTCGCACGCACGCTGCGCGAGCATAATGCCAACGCCAGAGCCTATGCGCGCGAGCTGAACAGACGGAAAATTAAATAATTTCATTATATTTGCCTGTTATGCTGACCAGAATCTATGAAGACAACCCCTCGGAGAAGGCGCTTCGGGGTGTGGTGAATGAGTTGGAAAATGATAACTGCATCGTCTATCCCACCGACAGTGTCTACGCTGTGGGCTGTTCGGCACGGTCGGCCAAGGCACTCGACAAGCTGCGCCGCATGAAGGACAAGGAGTTCTTCACGCTGGTGTTCTCCGACATCTCGCAGATTGCCGAATATTGCAGGGTCGACAATGCCACGTTCAAGATTCTCAAGCGCAACCTTCCCGGCGCGGTGACCTTCATTCTGCCGGCCTCGTCGCGTGTACCCCACAAGGCGGTGGGGCGACGCAAGACCATCGGGGTGCGTATCCCCGACAACGCCATTGCGCGCGGCATCGTCGAGATGCTGGGCGAACCGCTCATTTCCACCTCGCTCTTCGACGAGGGGCTGGAAGTGGAGTACAACACCGACCCCTCGCTCATCGAGGAGCGTGTGGGACGCGATGTGGCGGTGGTTGTCGACGGCGGTATGGGCGGTGTGGAGCCTTCCACCGTGGTGGAGATTGCGGGCGGTGAGGTGGAAATCCTCCGCGAGGGCAAACACGAGCTGCTCTGACGGGCGGCGGAAAACCAACGAATATAATTATCAGAAAAATGAATAGAAACAACTTTTGGAACGATGCGGCGCGCTATGGTGCCGTGTTGGGTCTGGTGCAGGTGGTGTTCGGTGCGCTGGAAAACATCGTCGCCTCGTCGATGAGTGACTGGCAGTCGCTCGTGAAGGCATCGGGCAATGCCATGGCTGTGGCTCAGACGCAGACCTCGTCGGGCGGACAGCTGCTCCTGTCGGTGATTACTATCGTGTCGCTGGCCGTATTCTTCACCCTGCTGCTGGTCTTCACCCGTCGCCGTGCGGCGGTGGTGGCCTCCGACGGCAGCGGTTTCAGCTTCGGTAACGGACTGAAATTCGTGTTGGGCATGTCGTTGTGTTCGGCACTGGTCTTCACGGCGTGGGAGATTCTCTCGCGCAACGTGATTTTCCACGACTGGAACGCCTTTATGCTGGACCAGAGTCTCGAACTCCTGTCGCAGAGCATCAAGTCGACGGCCATGCCGCTCGACGAACTGGTGGCTTCGACACGCCGTGCGTTCTACTCGCCGATGATGATTCTCATGTCGGTGTGCATGACGCTTGTAATCAAGGGATTGTTATTTGGTGCGTTCGTCGCGCTGAAAACCCGCAGGGAACCCGATATTTTCGTCAAGAATGATGACAATGAATAACAGACTGGATATTTCGGTGGTCGTGCCGCTCTACAACGAGGAGGAGTCGCTGCCCGAACTCATGGCCTGGATTGACCGTGTGGCACGCGCCCATGCGTTGGCCTATGAGGTGATATTCGTCAACGACGGTTCGTCGGACGACTCGTGGGAGGTGGTCGAACGGCTCAAAAAGGAGTACGACACCGTACGCGGCATCTGCTTTGCGCGCAACTACGGCAAGTCGGCCGCCCTCTACTGCGGATTTGCCGCCGCGGAGGGAGAGGTGGTCTTCACGATGGACGCCGACCTGCAGGACTCGCCCGACGAGATTCCCGAGATGCGCCGCATGATTCTGGAGGAGGGCTACGACCTGGTGTCGGGCTGGAAGCGCAAGCGCTACGACCCTGTCGGCAAGCGTTGGCCAAGCAAGTTCTTCAACTGGACGGCGCGCAAGGCTTCGGGTATCCGTCTCAACGACTTCAACTGCGGATTGAAGGCCTATCGCCGCAAGGTGGTCAAGTCCATCGAGGTCTACGGCGAGATGCACCGCTTCATTCCCATTCTGGCCAAGAAGGCCGGGTTCCGCAGAATCGGCGAGAAGGTCGTCGAGCATCGTGCGCGCAAGTACGGCGAGTCGAAATTCGGCATGGAGCGCATGGTCAAGGGCTACCTCGACCTGATTTCCATCATGTTCATGTCGCACTTCGGACGTTCGCCCATGTATCTGTTTGGCAGTCTGGGTACGGTGATGTTCCTGCTGGGCGGCGGTACCACGGTGTGGATTATCGCCGAGAAGCTCTGGAAACAGATGCATGAGCTGCCGTTGCGTCCCGTCACCGAGCAGCCGTTGTTCTATCTGGCGATTCTGGCCGTGATACTGGGTGTGCAGCTGTTCCTCGCGGGATTCCTGGGCGAGATGATCAACCGCAACTCCTCCGACCGAAACAAATATCTGATTGACAAAACCATTTAAACTATGATACAAAGAATCCAAACCGTCTATCTGCTGCTTGTTGCAGTGCTTACTCTCCTGCCCGTATTCCTGCCTGTGGCGTGGTTCGGCAGCGCGGAGGGTCAATTTTCGCTCTATGCCTTTTCGTTGCAGGATGCCGCCGGAGCGGGCGTGCATTCGACAATATATATGGGTATCGTCTTCGTGGCGGCGCTTGTGTTGCCCCTGGGCAACATCTTCCTCTTCCGCCGCCGTCTGTTGCAGATTCGTCTGTGCGTGGTGGAGATGGTGCTGCTGCTGGGCTGCGTGGCGATGGAGCTGGCCTACTATTTCCTCGCCCACAAGGCTTTTCCCGTGGAGGAGTTGCAGTCGAGCGGCATGAACGCCCTGCTGTTCCTTCCGCTGGTGAGCATGTTGCTGTGCTTTCTGGCGGCCAGAGCCATCTTCCGCGACGAGATGCTCGTTCGTTCGACCGACAGAATCCGATAGGGGAGACGCTCTCCGTATGTGTAATGTCCGCAAATCCTGCCGAGGGTGGGGTTGCGGACTTTTTTATGCGGCAATGTGACGCTTTTGTATGCAAGTTGTTACCTTGTTGTGAAGAGTGGCGGCGGCGGCGGTCGTGTGTCGGTTTTTTTCGTATCTTCGCTTCCGAAAACCGATGGAGGTCAGCTAAACGACTGAATTGCAACGAGTAGAAATGCCTGCCGTCGTCGGCCGCAGAACAAGGACGGTGAACGGTGGGGTGCGGAGCCGGAAAAGCGGCGGGGCGACGGTGTTTAATTTGTTGATATTCTATTGGGAAAAAGGGAGGTTATAATTTTGAGTATGTTTGAAATCTTGCTATATTTGTAGCCCCGATTTATAATTTGGGGTGAATAGTAAATTTATTTAATATATAAATCCTCTATTTTTAAATTTTATTTCTATGAAAACGTCAAATTTATGGAGAGTGGTGCTTGTCTCGCTCCTGTCCGTGTTTGCATTCGCAGCATGTTCGGACGACGAGACTACACCTCCTGTTCAGACAGAGGTGACTCTGAATGTGAACGGCGAGAACGAGACGGCAGTAGGCTTGAGCAATGAGGCCGGTGCTGTGGTCAGTGTCGCTGTTGAGGCTTCGGCCAAGTGGAATCTGGCCATGGAGTCGGATTGGTGTTCGGCCGATATCGTATCGGGCGGTCAGGGCAAATCGGAGATCAAGTTCACCGCTGCTTCGGCACTTCCCGAGAACATGGAGAGCCGTGAGGCGGTGGCCACTCTTTCGGCCAAGGGTTCGGTGCTCGGTTTCGAGTACACCAAGACTGCAAAGATTACCATCGTGCAGAATGCCAACGGTGAGGTTCCCGATGTCAACGAGCCTCTGCCCGCAGGTGAGGCTACCATCAAGGAGCTGGTTACCCGTGGCCGCGCAGGTGTGAAATACACCGTGAAGGAGGCTGTCGTGTTGGCCAAGGAGTTCCGTGGTTCGGTAATCGGTGACAACAGCGGCGCTTATATCTTCGTATATGGTATGGGTCAGTTCGCTCCCTTCAATGTGGGCGATAAGATCTCGATCGAGGGTCCTCTTCAGGTGATGTGGGGTGTTCCCCAGTTCAGCCTTCCCGGCAAGGAGCCCAATCCTAATAAGGATGCTACGGCTACCGTATTGGGTCAGGGTGAGTTGCAGGTAGAATACAAGGCCATGAGCGACGAGGAAATCGCAAAGTACAAGGCTCTGCCTACTACCGAGCGTGATGTTCCCTCCAAACTGGCTTATCCCGTTACTTTCGAGGGTACGGTATCGAAGTACTTGCCCGAGGGTGCAAAATTTGACGTTTACGAGCTGACCACCGCTTCGGGTGTCATCACTCTGGAGTATGCAGGCGATCGTGAGCTGGAGCCTCTGGTAGGTCAGAAGACCACCATCAAGGGTTTCACCGTAGGTGACGAGGGTACTACCAAGCACGGTAACCTCAAGGTACTGCCTGTCCTGACCGGTGGTGCTCCCGTTCCTCCTCCCACTCCCGGTGGTGAGGGTACACTGTCTCACGTGTTCGAGAACGGTGTGAAAGGTACTGCTTATGCGGTGAAGGACGCTACTATCGTTGCCAAGGGTGAGCGCGCATTCGTTTTGGGTGACGCTACCGGCTTCATGATGGTTTACGGCGCTACCGAGTTGGCTTTGAACGACAAGGTGAATGCCGATGGTACTTATGATGTGTTCTGGGGTGTAGGTCAGTTCAAGACCGAGTCTGCAAAGTTCGAGAAGACAGGTACCAACGAGTGGAAATACGACTTCAAGGGCATGACCGACGAGGAGATTGCCGCTTACTTTGCCATCAGCACCGCCGACCGCAACAAGGCTGCCAAGCCTTGCAAGGAGGTGATGTTCACCGGTGATTTGAAGGTCATCGAGGAGCAGGGCAGCAATGGCAAGACCAAGACCATCTATGAGATGAGCATCGACGGTCAGACTTCGAAGGTGGCCATCACCTATAACGATGGTGCCGCTGCCGCTCTGGTGGGCAAGAAGGTGACTGTGAAGGGTTACACCGTAGGTGACGAGAAGAGCCGTCTGAAGGTGATTCCCTATACTTTGACTGCCGACGGTGAGACTCCCGAGCCTCCCACTCCCGGTGAGGCTGTGAAGATTGGCGACATCAAGGCTGCAGGCAATTATACCGTAAACAACGCCGTTGTGGTCAATGTTTCGGAGATTGCCACCGTTCTGGGTGACGAGACCGGCTATATCCTTATTTATGGCAACAACACCAACAAGGTGGGCGACAAGCTGAACATCTCGGGTGACGTGACTGTCTATACCAGCAAGTACGGCGACATTCAGGGTGTATATCAGTTCGATGCCAAGACCGCTCAGGTTGAGAAGGTTTCGGAGGGTAACGCTATGGAGGTAACCTACGAGGCTTACGACAAGACCAAGGTAGAGACCTATATCCAGAACTTCGAGACACAGTTCTTGAGCTGCAAGCCCATCGAACTCAAGGGTGAGCTGGTGAAGTCGGGCGATAAGTACTACAACCTCAATATCGAGGGTGCCGATGCCAATGTCATCTGCGGTTCGATTCAGTACATGACTCCCGCCGCTGAAGCTGTGGGCAAGAAGGTGACCATCAAGGGTTACGCTGTGGGTTGGAACGGTTCGAAGCAGGCCGGCAAGATTGCCCGCATCAAGATTTTCCCCAACACCATCACCGTTGACGGCGAGGGTGGTGGCGAGACTCCCGAGCCTCCCGTACCGCCTGTACCTCCCGTAGCCGGTCAGTATGTATGGGACGCTGCTCTGATGGCTGATGCCATCAACGACAATAAGAGCTACAAAGAGGTAGTGGAGTCGCTCAACGGCGAGAGCAATGTCGAGATTATCAAGATTGGTGCGAGCAAGAACGCAGGTGTCTACACTACCAAAGCAGTAGGCGTAACCGGTGACAAGACACTGGAGTTCTATGCCACAGCATGGTCGGGTAAGGAGGCTACCCTCTATATCCGTGTAGACAATGGCGGTTCTGCCGATGTTACTTCCATTGCGCTGAAGGGTGATGTTGCAGGTTTCGCCGGCACTGCTCCCTATAAGGAGCCTATCACAGTGACAGATGCCGAGCATCGTGTAGTGAAGCTCACCGGTCTGACCGAGGCTTCGACCATCACTTTCTCGACATCAAGTGGATTTAACACTGACAAGGTTTCTGGCACTCGTGCAGTCATCATCGGTGCACATCTGAAGTAATCCTTTGTCAAGCAACTGACACTCAATAAACAAACCACTCTCGGCAGGGGGAATTCCCCCTGTTGGGAGTGGTTGTTTAACCTGATACAAAAGACATATTCCTAAATTTTTTTAATGTCGAAATTGAAGCATATACTTCTTGCACTCTCTGTTTTGTGTGCAATTTCATGGGGTCTCACTTCGTGTGGCGATAGCGGTGAAGATGCAACCGGCGGTGTGAACCGTACGGTCGTGACGCTCTCGACACCCGTGGTCAATGCCGATGCACAGGTTGTCTATCTGACATCGCGAAGCACCGGTGTGGCGGTGAAAATCAATGCCGAGATCCGAATCCTCGATGGCGGGGAGGGCTGGTGCTCCTTTGATGAGAACACCACCGCCTATCAGACCGGCGGCAGGGTGGGTACACCCATCGCCATCTATCTGCGGCAGAATACCTCTGCGTCGGTGCGCAAGGCCATCATCTATGTGGCGTTGAGCGACGGTACACGCGAATCCTTTTCGCTGGACCAGCAGCCCGCCTCCGAAAACGAGTCCTACGACCGCATCTGGGGCGAGCAACCCTCGTTCCGAAGCAGCGGCGAACTGATTCACAAGACCTATTTCACCACACTGTTCCACGACCTGAAGAGTCAGGGCGGCAGCGGACGTCAGGTGCGCAACTATTCGGTCTGCTACGATACCCGTCGTCGCGTGTCGTTGTGGGTGGCCTATCCGCTCCACACGTGCTACACCGAGACCACGGCGCATTTGGACAGCGAGGTGGGCATCTCGGGACGTCTTCCCTATGACGAGCAGCCCTGGACCTTCGACCCCAATACGCAGAAACCCTATATTCCCAAGGAGGCGATGTATGTCATGCGTACCTATGGCGGCGGCTATGACCGCGGCCACCAGATCCCCTCGGCCGACCGTTATAGCACCAGGGCCACCAATGCCATGACCTACTATTCCACGAACATGACGCCCCAGCGCGGCAAGATGCTCAATCAGGAGGTGTGGGCGCGTCTGGAAGGTTTCGTGCGCGGCAAGATGGTGAGCGACACCCTCTATGTGGTCACCGGCTGCCATTTCGAGAATGACACCAAGACGGTGAGCATGCCTTCGGCCACGGGCGGCGGTACGGTGCGTGTCGGTGTGCCGACCCACTACTTCAAGGTGCTGCTCCGCACCCGTTCGGGACGCACGGGCAAGAGTGTGTCGCAGTGCAAGGCCGACGAGCTGCAGGCCGTGGGCTTCCTGTTCGAGAACAAGGATTATCCCCGAAGCGAACAGGTTTCGGCAAAATATGTGCGTTCGGTGGCCGAAATCGAGTCACTCACGGGTTTCAACTTCTTCCGCAACCTGTCACCCTCGGTGGCACGCAGCGTGAAGACACAGAAGAACGCACGCGATTGGGGACTTTAACAGACTTTTTGTATCTTTAGCAATCTTTAATGTATTAACCAGTTATGAAGAAATTACTTCTCACAGGACTGCTTGCTGCCACACTGACAGTTTCGGGCTTCGCACAGAAACCCTACAAGGTGGTATTCTACAACTTTGAGAACCTCTTTGACACGACCGACGACCCCGATATCCACGACGAGGAGTTCACTCCCGAGGGTTCGAAGAAGTGGACCGAGGTGAAGTATCAGAAGAAAATCGGTAATCTCAACCGCGTGTTGTTCGACATCGCCGCCGAGGACAGGGATTTCCCTGCCGTCATCGGTATCTCGGAGATTGAGAACCGCAACGTGCTGGAAGATGTGCTGGCCGGCGACAAACTCTCGAAGTGCAGCTACCGCATCGTCCACTTCGATTCGCCCGATGCCCGTGGTGTCGACTGCGCGTTCTTCTACCGCCCCGACATCTTCAAGTTGGAGGGCAGCAACAACATCAAGTACACCTACGACCGCATGCCCAACTTCCGCACACGTGATTTCGTGACCATGTGGGGTACCATCGAGGGCGAGCCGTTCTACTTCCTCGTCTCGCACTGGCCTTCGCGTCTGGGCGGCAAGGAGGCTTCCGACCACCTGCGTATGGCTGCGGCGCGTCAGATTCGCCACGCCATCGACTCGGTACGCACACTGCGTCCCGACACCAAGTTCGTGGTGATGGGCGACTTGAACGACGACGCCACCGACGCCAGCATTGTCGAGGGACTCAAGGCACAGGGCCGCACCAAAGATGTGAAGGTGGGCGACATGTTCAACCCCTTCATCGCGCTGCTCAAGTCGGGCCGCGGCACTTTGGCCTACCGCGACTCGTGGAACCTGTTTGACAACATCATCGTGTCGGACAATCTGGTCGACGGCGGCAACGGCAAGCTCAAGATTCAGAAGGTGGGCGACTCGAAATTCTACGGCGGCATCTTCCGTCGCAACTACATGATTCAGCGCGAGGGTCAGTTCAAGGGCTATCCCCTGCGTACCTTTGTGGGTGACAACTTCCAGGGCGGTTTCAGCGACCACTTCCCCGTATATATCTACATCGCCAAATAATGAATTTATAATATTTGTATGAAACTGAAATCTTTACTTCTGTTTTTGCTTTCGGTGGTCATCGCTACTGCATCTTATGCACAGAGTGGCGGTATCCGCGGTAAGGTGATTTCGCGCAACAGCCGCGAAGCACTGAGCAACGTGAAGGTGACCGTCGAGGATTCGAATCTGGTCGCCACAACGAACAACAACGGTGAATTTGTCCTCGAGAACCTGCCCCGTGGCACCTATCAGGTCAAGTTCCTGTCCAACGACTTCGAGGAGCTGCAAATCATGGTTCGCGTGGGCGAGAACGTGCGCGACCTGAAGGAGGTGGTCGTTTCGCCGCTGACGATGGCTTCGGGCTTCGACGACGCAGTGTTCGCCGAGCTGGACAGCGACTCTTCGGCTTCGGACGTACAGGCGCTTCCTTCGTCGCTTTCGTCGGCCAAGGACCTGTTCAACAGAGTGGCTTCGTACCGCTTCAGCGAGATGCGTTTCAACGTGCGCGGCTACGATTCGCAGTATTCCGACATCTACCTTAACGGTATCCGCTTCAACGATGCCATGACCGGCTACGGCCCCTGGTCGTTGTGGAGCGGTCTCAACGACGCGACACGCAATCAGGAGAATGTGTCGGGTACCACCGTTTCCGACTTCGGTATCGGCGGTATCGGCGGTATGACCAACATCAACGCTCGTGCCTCGCAGATGCGCAAGGGCTTCCGTGTGAGCCTGGCCAACGCCAACCAGATGTACCGTTTCCGCGGTATGATTTCCTACGCCTCGGGTCAGCTCGACAACGGTTGGTCCTACGGCTTCACTTTCGGTACCCGTCAGGGCGGCAACGGCTATGTCGACGGTGTCTACTACAACTCTTATGCCTATTTCGCTTCGGTGGAGAAGACCATGGGCAACCACCGTCTGGGTCTGACCATCATGGGTTCGCCCACCGAGCGCGGTGCACAGCAGGCTTCGACCGATGAGGCTTACCAGCTCTTCGGCAGCAACTACTACAACCCCAATGTGGGTTACCAGGCCGGCAAGATGCGTAACTCGCGTGTGCGTGACGCCCACGAGCCGATTATCATGCTCAACTACCTGTGGGACATCTCGGAGCGCACGCGCCTGAATGCCGCCACCTCGGTACGTTTCGGTAAGAACGGCTATTCGGCCCTCACCTGGAAGGACGCCGGTGACCCCCGTGGTGACTACTACCGCTACCTGCCCTCGGGCATGACCAGCCAGATTGTCCCCGGCATCACCACCGACGAGACCCTCTACTACAACATCTACCGCGCACAGCAGCTGGCAGGTGTCTTCTCCGGTCGTCTGGCCTATGACCAGTTCTTCGCCTCGAACCGCTTTGTCGACAAGGACCTCGCGCTCAAGGCCGACAAGTATGGCGACCAGATGTTCTCCAACGTGGTATCGTCGCAGTACCGCGCCAACATCATGATTGAGGAGCGTCACACCGACCAGCTCGACTATAACTTCGCATTCAACATCTCGCACCAGATTCGCAACAACATGCGTATCATCGGCGGTGCCAACGTGCGCGTGAACCGCACTTCGTACTACGACGAGGTGAAGGACCTCCTCGGCGGTGACTACTGGTACGATATCGACAAGTTTGCCGAGCGCGACATGTCGCAGAGCGCACTCAACTATCAGAACGATATGGACTACTACCTGGCAACAGGCCACGCCCGTATCGCACGCGAGGGTGACAAAATCGGTTACAACTACCGCGCTCACCTGCTGGAGAGCCGCGCCTGGGCGTTGTACTCCTACAACGTGGGCGGTTTCTCGATGAATTTGGGCGGTGAGGCCGGCTATTCGTCGCTCTACCGCGAGGGTCTGTGGCGCAAGGGTCTCTTCCCCGATGATTCGCAGGGTGACTCCAAGACGCTCGACTACTTCGTCTATAATGCCAAGGCCAATCTGGGTTACAAGTTCTCGGGTGCGCACAGCGTCAGCGCAGGCGTTGTCTACAAGGTCGACGCTCCCAAGTTCGCCCATGCCTTCGTATCGCCCCGTACACGCAACAGCGTGACTCCGGGTGTCGACACCGAGAAGATTCTGGGTGCCGACCTGACCTACAACCTCAATCTGCCCTTCCTCAAGGCGCGCGTTTCGGGTTACTACACCCAGATTGAGGACCAGACCAAGGTCATCTCGTTCTACGACGACGTGGAGCGCACGTTCACCAACTTCGCCATGAGTGGCATCGACAAGCGTCACTACGGCTTCGAGTTGGGTTGGGATATCCCCGTATGGAACGGTCTGTCGATTGTCGGTGCTTACAGCTGGGGTGACTACACCTACACTTCGAACCCCGACTTTATCCAGATTCGCGACAACAGTGCCACTCCCGTCAACCAGGGCAAGGTCAACTGGAAGGGATTCTATGTGGAGAACTCGCCTCAGACCGCTCTCAACGTAGGTCTGGATTACAGAGGCCCCCACAGCTGGTTTGCATCGGTGAACTTCAACTACTTCGCCGACCAGTACCTCTCGATGAACCCCTACTACCGTACCGACAAGGCCATCGAGTGCTACACCAAGATTATCGACGCCGAGCTGTCGAAGCCCAATCCTGCCGACATGAACATGCCCCGACTGGTGAATGCCTACAATTCGGCCAACGAAATCCGTCGCGAGGAGAAGCTCGACGATGTCTACACTTTGAGCGCAAGCCTGGGTAAGAACTGGTTTATCCACCGCAAGTACATGCTCGGTTTCAGCATCGAGGTGAAGAACATTCTCAACGACCGCGATATCCGCACCGGTGGTTACGAGCAGATGCGTATGCGCAAGCAGAGAACTCCCGACGGCGTGATGTTCAAGCGTTTCGACTCCAAGTATTTCTATATGCTGGGTACGAACTACTATATGAATCTTTATTTCCGTTTCTAATCGGTAAAAACAGTCTATGTATATGAAAAATTTTAGAATACTTCTGGCGTTGGCTGTCGGTCTGATGACCGTCGGTTGCTACAACGACTTCGACGAGCCCGCTCCTGCCAAGGTATGGTCGGAGAAGGAGGTTCAGGAGTTGGGCCTCCAGCATGTTTCCATCGCCGAAATGAAAGCCAAGTATAGCGAATTTTGGGGTTCAATCGAGCACAACGGCGGAAATAAGGCTGACGACACCAACACCCTGAAGATGGGCCCTGCACGTCAGGAGGAGGCCGGTTTCAAGAACCTGAAGTTCTGGGACGAGGCCGCCGACATGTATATCAAGGGTAAGGTGATTTCGAGCGACGAGCAGGGTAACATCTACAAGTCGCTCTACATCGACGACGGTACCGCCGCCATCGAGCTGAAGCTCTGCGGTACGATGTTCACCACCTTCAAACTCGATATCGACAATCTCGAGTCGATGTGGGTCTATGTCAAACTGAAGGACATGTATCTGGGCAACTACCGCATGATGCTCTCGCTGGGCGATGCCCCCTCCAACGGTCTCAATGCTTCGGGTACCGACAAGTACTACGGCAACTCGAACTTCGAGAGCGACCTGTTGTGGCGCAATCCTGCCCGTGAGGAGTTCAACCGTGTGCTGGTGGGTGAGCCTTGCCGTCTGGTGTTGGGCGAGAATATCATCGAAATCAACAAGGACAACTTCATGGAGTTCCGCGGCAAGGAGGGTGAGAAGTACCACAGCCGTCTGGTGCGCATCAAAGATGCAAAGGTGAAGTACGCCAACATCAAGTACCAGAACAAGAATGCCGACGGCTCATGGTCGGAGGACATTCAGACTGCTTCGTTCAATCCCCAGAACAACAACCCCTTCCCCAACTGGATTGTCACCGACTGGGGTAAACCCGAGTTCGACACCTGGTTCCGCTGGGCATACAGCCGCAACGGTGTGAGCCTGACGGGTTCGGTGCTGGTGACGGTGAACGACAATGCCAAGGAGTTCAAGGACGGTGGCGTCTTCTCGGTGCGCACGAGCGGTTACTCGCGCTTTGCCATGAAGCCCATTCCGATGGACGGTGCAGTGGGTGACGTGTTGGGTCTCTACGGCATCTATGCCAAGAGCTACGACAAGGGTTCCTACACCTATGAGCAGTACCAGATTACGGTCAACCGCGTTGAGGATCTCAAATTCCCCAAGTCGTCGTTGCTGACCGAGGAGTGGATCGAGCATAATACCCCCGAATCGGCTTACAAGCCTCGCGTGAAGAACGGTGCAGGCGAGTATGAGGATTTGGAGTAATCCCTCCCGATATCCGTTTCAAGGGAACATCTTTCGAGGTGTTCCCTTTTTTTTTGTCGTGGTGGAGAGGATAGCTGATGCGAAACTTGAAGTAATGACGGTTATTCACCTGTGCAACAGTGTTTTGATGGTGTGCGTGGAACGGAAAGAGATTTCCGAACGGCGGCCGTACCCCGAAAACGAGCCTTTCCGATGCTGAATGCACCACTGTCGTCGGGTGTTGTAGCCCGAAAGTGGGGCAGATTGGTGAGCGATGTTGCAGACCGGCGTGGGAGGAGTTTCCCTTCGGGCGGACGGCGATAGATGTCGGTGAGTGGGAGGGGTGTAAACAGTAACGAGAAATGCAGCAGAATCGGTAACGGGAGTACAACAAAA
>JAHHQN010000022.1 GCA_020026375.1 Alistipes sp.
TATATGCCGATTATATCAGCCTATTATCCTATGAAAGGACTTTTTCAGTGCCCTCTTCAAAATCGGAAGATTTTTTGTTGCCCGGTCCCCTGATGTTGCGCCGTCTGCCGTGGTGGACATGTCGCACCGAGGTGCGGGGAAGAGGGGTGTTGTGTCTACTTGACCAGCTGGTTGGTGGCGGTGTCGGGGAACACAATCCAGGGCTTGAACTCCTTGGCGTCCTCGAAATCCATCCACGCATAGGAGGCGATGATGACGATGTCGCCCACCTGTACCTTGCGTGCCGCTGCACCGTTGAGACAGATGCAGCCGCTGTTGCGCTCGCCCTTGATGACATAGGTCTCCAGACGCTCGCCGTTGTTCACGTCCATAATCTGCACCTTCTCGCCGGCGATGATGTTGGCGGCCTCCAAGAGTGCCTCGTCAATGGTAATACTTCCCACGTAGTTCAAATCGGCCTGAGTGACCGTCACGCGGTGAATCTTCGATTTTACAACTTCTACCTGAAATTTCATTATTTGATGCGAATGTTATCGATTAAACGGATGTCGCCTGCCTGCACGGCAATGCAACCCTGTATGCGCTCCGACTCGTCCCACGATGCGACTTCCTGCATCGAGAGGGCGTCGACCGACTGGTAGTAGATGACCTTCAGCAGAGGGTTCTTCTCCACCTCCTGCTTCACCCACTCCTTCAGTTCTGCGGGCGAGAGCTGCTTGGCCATCTCGACACCGGCCTTGAGCGAGGCGTAGATGTGGGGTGCGGCGGCACGATGCTCCTTGTCGAGCAGGGTGTTGCGCGACGAGAGCGCCAGACCGTCCTCACCGCGTACGATGGCACATTCCACGATTTCGAGGGGCAGTTCCAGCTGCTTGACCATCGCCTTGATGACGGCAATCTGCTGGAAATCCTTTTCGCCGAAGTAGGCGCGTGTGGGGCGCACGATGGCAAACAGACGGCTCACCACCTGTGCCACACCGTTGAAGTGGCCCGGACGGGTGGCGCCCTCCATCACCTTGTCCACCTGACCGAAGTCGAACTGACGGGTGTCGGGTTCGGGGTAGATTTCCTCGACCGAGGGCATCAGAACGAAGTCGGCACCGGCCTGCTCCAGCAGAGCCGCGTCGGCCTCGGGAGTACGGGGATAGTGCTTCAGGTCGTTCTTGTCATTGAACTGTGTGGGGTTGACGAATACGCTCACCACAACGATTTCGTTCTCTTTGCGTGCGCGCTCCACCAGCGAGCGGTGGCCGGCATGGAGAGCACCCATCGTGGGTACGAAACCGATATTCTTCTGCTTCGCAAGGTCCAATTCTGCGCGAAGCTCCTTTACGCTTGTAAATACTTTCATCTTTCTTTTAGTCCTTTTTCGCACCTCGGTCTCCACTGGTCTTTCCGGAGGAGTCCGTGAGGGCTCGACTTGCGGTGGCAAAGGTAGAAATTCTATTAGACATAATGAAGCAAATGACGCGAAAAATCTTATCCGTCACCGTTCTATGACTTTTGAATCAATGATTTGGACGGCGCGAAAGTGTGGATTTCTGACTGATTTTTGTTACTTTTGTGAAGAATTGACATTGTCAGAAAAGATGAAAAAACTGATTGATATGACATTACCGCTTTGTGCGCAGGCCCCGTGCGCTTCCGATGAGAAGCACGGCGACCGACCCTGGATTGTCGACCGTTTCGACGATATAAAGGTGATTCGTTATGAGGTTCCCGGTTTCGAGTCGCTGCCGCTCGAACAGAAGGAGCTGGTTTATTATCTGGCCGAGGCGGCCAAGTCGGGTCGCGACATTCTCTTCGACCAGAACTGCGCGATGAACCTGCCCGTGCGCCGCACGCTGGAGACCGTCTACAAATACTATGAGGGCGACCGCCGTTGTGCGGAGTGGAAGGCCCTGGAGAAATACCTCAAGAAGGTGTGGTTCGCCAACGGTATTCACCACCACTATTCCAATGACAAGTTCACCCCCGGGTTTTCGGAGCAGTACCTCCGCCAGGTCATCGCCACTCTCCCGTCCGACCGCTTCGGCCAGGAGCTGAACGCCCTGCGCGATAAGGTGTGCGTGGCCATTTTCGACCCCGAGGCTTTCCCCACACGTCTGAATCAGAAGGACGGCGAGGATTTGCTGTGGACCTCGTCGAGCAACTACTACCGCAATGTGCGTCAGGCCGAGGCCGAGAAGTTCTACGCCGACATGGCGCGCCGCGATGCCGGCAATCCCGAGCCGGTGTCCTACGGACTGAACTCCCAGTTGGTCAGGGACGAGGTGACGGGCGAACTCTACGAGCGCACATGGAAGGTGGGCGGCATGTACTCCAAGGCCATCGAGCGCATCGTCTACTGGCTGGAGAAGGCGTGTGAGGTGGCCGTTGAGCCGCAGAAGTCGACCATCGCCACACTGATTGACTACTACCGCACGGGAGATTTGAAGAAATTTGACGAGTACAATATCCGCTGGGTGAAGGACACCCAGTCGAATGTCGACTTCAACAACGGTTTCATCGAGGACTACGGCGACCCCCTTGGCCGTAAGGCTTCGTGGGAGGCCAACGTCAACTTCGTCGACACGGCGGCCTGCCACCGCACCACCATTATCTCGGAGAATGCGCAGTGGTTCGAGGACCACTCGCCCGTCGATGCGCGTTTCAAGAAGAAGACCGTCAAGGGGGTATCGGCCAAGGTCATCACCGTGGCCATGCTGGGCGGCGACTGCTATCCGGCGACCCCCATCGGCATCAACCTGCCCAACGCCGACTGGATTCGCAAGGAGTACGGCTCGAAGTCGGTGACCATCGACAACATCACGGCGGCCTACGACATGGCGGCCCACGGCAACGGCTTCAATGAGGAGTTTGTCCTGCGTGAGGACGACCGCGAGCGTATGGCGAAGTACGCCAAGCTGGCCGACGACCTCCACACCGACCTCCACGAGTGTCTGGGACACGGTTCGGGACAGTTGCTGCCCGGAGTGTCGGCAGGTGCGCTGCGCAGTTACGGCTCCACACTCGAGGAGGCGCGTGCCGACCTCTTCGGACTCTACTACCTGGGCGACGAAAAGCTCGTCGAGCTGGGCATCACCCCTTCGTTCGACGTGGCCAAAGCCGGTTATGCCAAATACATCATGAACGGCATGATGACCCAGCTGGCACGCATCGAATTGGGCAAGGACGTGGAGGAGGCGCACATGCGCAACCGCAAACTCATCAGCGAGTGGTGCTACGAGCAGGGACGTGCCGACAAGATCATCGAGTGGCAGGTGAAGGAGGGCAAGCGCTATGTGGTGGTCAACGACTTCGAGCGTCTGCGCGCACTGTTCGGCCGCCTGCTGTGCGAGATTCAGCGCATCAAGTCGGAGGGCGACTATGAGGCCGGCCGCGAGCTGGTGGAGAAGTACGCCGTGAAAATCGACCCCGACCTCCACAAGGAGGTGCGCGACCGTTACCAGGCCCTCGGCATCGAGCCTTACGGCGGTTTCGTGAACCCCGAGTACGAACTGGTGGAGAAGGACGGCAGGGTCGTCGACGTGAAGATTTCCTATCCGGCCGACTATGTGGCCCAGATGATGGACTACGGCGAGAATTATTCGTTCCTCGATTTGGAGAACTGATGCCTCCCGCCGTCGAATGACTGAAGGACTCCTGCCCTTGGGGCGGGAGTCTTTTTTTTGCCGATGTTTTGCGGCAGCAGGGGAGCGGTCGTGCCGATACAAAAGACAAGGTCTTGTGACTCGAAATCACAAGACCTTGTCTTTTGTATTGTGCGGAGGGGGGATTACTCCTCGTACTCCTCGAACTGGTCCTTGCCTACACCGCAGAGGGGGCATACCCAATCTTCGGGAATATCCTCAAACGAGGTGCCGGGTTCGATACCCGATTCGGGATCGCCGATGGTGGGGTCATATATCCAGTCACATACTATACAACGGTACTTTTTCATAATATTTTGGTTTTTAGGGTTTTTATTCTGTCAAATGTCGTCGTCGGCATCGTCGATTTCGCGGTTGCCGCCCGTCGGTGTCAGCTCCTCCACAAGTTTGTCGGCCTGTGTGCATGACACATAGAGCCGCTCCTCGTAGATGTCGATGATTTCCACCATGTTCTTCCACTCGGTGGCGTAGATTTTCACACGGCTGAAGCTCCTCAGGTCGATGAAGTGGCCGTAGTAGCCGAAAAATCCGTTGACACCGAACAGCGGCACAAACCATCTCATGCGCTTGGAATCCACTTTTCGTACCAAAGCGATTTCGTTGCGCTGTATTTCGGTGATGTCGAGCAGACATCTCACCTCCACCAGCTCGTCGGTCACCACTATCTTCTGCGGTATGGAGAGGGCCATCAGGGCGATGATTGCGATGATGAAGGTGGTGAACCATGCCGAGAGATAGCCGCCCTCGTAGAGGTAGTAGAGCATCGTTCCCAACAATACGAACACAATGATGTGGAGTATGGTCAGGGTGACGGTCCTGTGGGAGGTGTGGTATTTATATACGCTGTGCATCGTTTTCTGATAACGCGCCTGCGGGGGCGGTTATTGTGTGAAGTCTACAAATTATTTTCCTGCTCCGCCTGCTGCTCCTCTCGTTGTTCCGCCTCTTCGCGTGCCTCGATGAGGGCCTGTGCGATGACGAAGTCCTCGGGAGTGGTGAGCTTGAGGTTGCTGCGCTCGCCCTCGGCCAGATAAATGGCATGGCCGGCCTGCTCCACCACCGAAGCGTCGTCGGTGAACGAGGGGGAGAACTCCGCCTTGTAGGCTGCACGGAGAAGGTCGGCGCGGAACACCTGCGGGGTCTGCACGATGCGCAGTGCCGCGCGGTCGGTGATGTGGGAGGTGTTGCCATCGACCGTGCGGTAGGAATCCACGGCCGCCACCACGGGAATGGCCGCACCGTGCAGCACGGCGGCATCGGCCACGCGGCGAATCATCTCCACACCGGCCAGCGGACGCACACCGTCGTGAACGGCAATCAGGTCGGTGTCCCATTCCAGGGAGTCGATGCCGTTCCTGACCGAGAAGAACCGCTCGCTGCCGCCCATCACCACCCGATGACGGGCGATGTTCATGCGCGCGCACATGTCCTTCCAGAAGGGGATATGGTCTTCGGGTAGCACCACGATAATCTGCGCCTCGGGCAGAGCCTTGCGGAAGGCCTCGATGGTGTGTGCCAGCACGGGTTTGCCGCCCAGAAAACGGAACTGCTTGGGGATAGCCCCACCCATGCGGAGGCCCTTGCCTCCGGCTACGATGATGACTCCTGTTTTCATTTTCCGTTGTTTTTGCCCTTCGTGAAATCAATCATCTCCACCGAGTCGAGGCGGGTGATGCGCAACGAGTCGGCAATCTCGCCGTTGAGCTCGGCCACGATGCTGTTGCGCACATATTCGAATGCCTGACGGTTGGCCTTGCTGATGGGTTCGGCCGGGTCGGAGGTCATCTTCAGCGGGTCGACGGGCTTGCCGTTCTTCCAGATGCGGAAATCGAGGTGGGGACCTGTCGATGCGCCTGTCGAGCCGACATAGCCGATGAGCTGTCCCTGTGACACGCGTGTACCCTTGGCGATGCCCTTGGCGTAGCGGCTCAGGTGGAGGTAGCCGGTCATCAGTTTGCCGGCGTGCTTGATTTTTATGGTGTTGCCACCGCCGCCGGCCCAGCCTCTCGACACCACCACACCGTCGGCCACCGAGTGGACGGGAGTACCTATCGGTGCGGCGTAGTCCACACCCGTGTGGGGGCGGTAGACCTTATAGACCGGGTGACGGCGCGAGTAGGTGAAGCGCGAGCTGATGCGCGTGTACTTCAACGGGGCCTTGAGCATCTGTTTGCGCAGGCTGCCGCCGTTGGGTTCCCAATACTGCACCTTGTCGTCCTGGCAGAACGGAATGGCGTAGTACTCCTTGCCGCCCTGTTGGAACTTGGCACCCCACACACGTCCGATGCCGGCGCGTATGGTGTCCTCGATGAACTTCTCGTCGTAGATGACCGTGAAGTTGTCGCCCTTCTGTATGCCGAAGAAGTCGACCGTCCACTGGTAGATTTCCTCCATCTCGGCGGCCAGTGCGTAGGGCAGGTCCTGCTCCATGATGGCGCCCCAGAGCGAGGATTCGATGACGGCGCTCTTCTTCACACGGCGCAGGGTCACCTCCTTGGAGTCCTTGTGTATGGATATCGAGTCGCCCTCGTGGAATCCGAAGGTGACATAGTCGGTCAGGTTCTCCTCGTAGGTCAGGTAGCGGAGCGTGCGGTTGCCCAGCGTGTCGCTCTCGATGAAGGCCGTGTAGCGGTGTCCGGGACGGATATTGCGCAGCGGAAAGTGGTCTTTTGCGGCTTTGTCGAGACGGTCGACCGTGGCGGCCGACACCCCGTATTCGTCGAGTATCTGTCCCATCGTCTGGCGCTCTCTGACCTCGCCGCGGTCGATGTCGTAGCGGTCGGCGTCGATGCCGTAAATCAGATTCTTGGGGGCTTCCTGTTCTACGGGGGCTGTCTCTCCGCCCTTGGGGGTGGAGGAGGTGCAGCCTCCTATCGTGAGGCCCAATGCAATTAAAAATAGCGGTTTAAGATTTTTCATAGTTGTCAAAGTTCCTTACAAAGGTAGCAAAAAAATCATTTTGACTCAATAATTATCGGAGGTTTTGTGATTCGAAAATTATTGTAAAATTAGATTTGAGGGTATTTGTTTGGCCAAACCGTAAAATATTACTAACTTTGAAAAACTATATTGTCCCCTTAATAAAAAATATAGCAAAATGTTGAAATGTCTCTTGGCTCCGGCAGCCTTTATCTATAAAATGGTGGTGACGCTGCGTCACCGCCTCTTCGACTGGGGGGTACTGAAAAGTGAGAAGTTCGACATTCCGGTTATCTGCATCGGTAACATCACCGTCGGCGGTACGGGCAAGACCCCCATGGCGGAGATGATTATCGGCTACATGGTGCAGCGCCACACGGTGGCTCTCCTCTCGCGCGGCTACGGCCGTCGTACGAAGGGCTACCGCGAGGTGGAGACCTCGTCGCACTACCGCGATGTGGGCGACGAACCCTTGCAGATAAAACTCAAATTTCCACAGACGGTGGTGGCCGTGTGTGAGAAGCGCGCCGACGGTATCCGCGAAATCCGCCGCCGCCACCCTCAGGTCGACCTCATCATCATGGACGACGGCTTCCAGCACCGCTATGTCGAACCGAAGGTCAATGTGGTGATGATTGATGCCACACGCCCCGTGCAGCACGACCGCATGCTGCCTGCCGGAAACCTGCGCGACCTGCCCGAACAGCTGCGCCGTGCGCACTATTTCGTGGTGACCAAATGCCCCGACAAGATGACCCCCATCGACCGCCGCATCATGCGCAAGGTGCTGGTGCAGTTTGCCTACCAGCAGGTGTTCTTCACCCGTTTCGAGAGTTTCGCACCCCGTCCGCTCTATGCCGACGAGGTGGAGGCGCAGTCGCTGATGCCGGGTGCCGACATCATCGCCCTCTCGGGCATCGGCAACCCCCGGCCGTTCCTGACCACCCTCCGCGAGGGATTCAATGTGGTCGAGGAAGTCAACCTCGATGACCACCATGTCTACCGTGTGAAGGACATGCGCAATCTGGTGGCCCTGCTCAAGAAGCACCCCGGTGCGGTGATTGTCACCACCGAGAAGGACGCCGTGAAGATGACCAACCGCGCCAAAGTTCCCGAGGAAATAAGGCGCAACCTCTATTATTTGCCTATAAATATTTCATTCATCGAGGATTCGGCAACGGATTACCTCCAAAAACTTGAAGAAGATGTTACTGGAAGAAATTAAAAAGACAGCACAGTGGATCAAGGAGCAGACCCACGATTTCCGCCCCGAAGTAGGTATCATTCTGGGTACGGGACTGGGCGAATTCGGCGATAAAATCGACGCAAAATATATTCTGGACTACAAATCGATTCCCGGCTTTCCCGTCTCGACGGTGCAGGGCCACAAGGGACGCATGATTTTCGGCGAGGTGGAAGGCCGTCGTGTGGTGGCCATGCAGGGCCGCTTCCACTACTATGAGGGTTACACCATGCAGCAGGTGACCTTCCCCGTGAGGGTGATGCAGCAGCTGGGCATCGGCTATCTCTTCGTGTCGAACGCCTCGGGCGGTATCAATACCTCGTTCACGGTGGGCGACCTGATGATTATCACCGACCACATCAACCTCATGCCCAACCCCCTCATCGGCCCCAACATGGAGGAGCTGGGTCCCCGTTTCCCCGACATGCACAACTGCTACGACAAGACCCTGCGCCAGAAGGCGGCGGCCATTGCCGAGGAGGAGAACATCAAGTTGCAGTATGGTGTCTATGTGGGCGGCACGGGGCCCTCGTTCGAGACTCAGGCCGAGTACCGCTATTTCAAGGCCATCGGCGGTGATGCGGCCGGCATGTCGACCGTTCCCGAGGTGATTGTGGCGCGCCACATGTCGATTCCGGTCTTCGGTGTGTCGGTCATCACCAACTGCGGACTCTCCGATGAGGTGGGCGACCACGAAGATGTGCAGCGTCAGGGCAAGAAGGCCGGCGAGAAGATGGAGCTGCTCTTCAAACGTATGATTAAAGAACTCTAACAGAACATGGTAAACAAAGTAATATTGATTGGCAACGTGGGTGTCGACCCCGAAGTACGCGCTCTGGAAAACGGTGTCAAGGTGGCGCGTGTGCGTCTGGCCACCACCGAACGTCTTTTTGACCGTCAGGCCAACCAGACCAGAGAGCATACCGAGTGGCACACCGTCACCCTGTGGCGCGGTCTGGCCGATGTGGTCGACCGCTATGTGCGCAAGGGCAGTCAGATTTATATCGAGGGGCGTCTCCGTACCCGCGAGTGGACCGACAAGGACAACAACAAGCGTTATTCGACCGAGATTCTGGCCGACGCGATGAATCTGTTGGGTCGTCGTTCCGACAATGCGGACAACGGCGGCGGTTATCCTTCGGGCGGCCAGCAGCCCTATGGCGGTCAGCCGTCGTCAGGTTACGGCAGCCAGCAGCCCATGCAGGGCGCACCCTCCTATGGCGGACAGACCCAGACCCCCGGCTATATGGGCGGAGGTTCCACGACCATTCCTTCGCAGGAGCAGCCTGCCGCCGCACCGGCCAAGCCGCTGGACGACCCCGACGACCTGCCGTTCTAAACGCCGGCAGTCATCACGACTTGAAGACCAATCTTGCGGGATTGGTCTTTTTTTTTGTGCAAAAGAGAGCCGGCAAAACGAATAATTGGCCGAAAAAACGGTTATCTTTGTCTTGATATTCAAATGTTTCAGAAGTTTGTAGAATCATGTCTCGAAAATTTTATTGGTTGATGGCAGGGGTGCTGACCCTCTGTTTTGGGAATGTGGTGGCGCAGACCCACGATGTCAGTCTTTCGGCTCGACTGTTGCGTAATATCGACGTCCGTAAAAAGGGTGATGTAGTGAACCTCATCAGTGTGACTCACCGAACGGAACAGAATCCCAACAGCCTGCGCTTCGTCGAAAACTACTACCTCAGGTGTGCCGACTCTTCGGAGATGAAACTACCCTCGAAGGTGGGGGATTGTCTGGCATTCGATTATTCGGAAGTGGGCGGTTTCTGGGACGCGCAGGTGATACGGAATGTGTTGCCTTTTATCGTCAGTAAAGGCTATCTGACCGATATGAGAAACGAGATCGAGGGTGATGTGTGGGAGTACATCACCAGGTTGCAGAACTACGGACTCCAATTCAAGGACCCCCTCCTGGAGAGTTATATCTGCGGACTGATGGCCAAAATTCTGCCTCACCCGCTTCTCGATGACCGTCCTACGGATTTGAATCTCTTTATCGAACAGAGTACCGAGGTCAATGCCTATACCTTTCCCAATGGCACCATTGTGCTGACAACCGGTCTTCTGGCTGCCTTGCACACCGAGGACGAGCTGGTGGCGGTGTTGGCACACGAGATTGCGCATTATGTGCTTGACCACAGCATCACGAATGTGAGTGCCGAAATCACACGTCAGCGTCGTGCCGAATTTTGGAGTACGCTGCTTCTGGGGGTGACCGCCGGCGCGGAGATGGCGGTGGCTGCCTCGAATGAATATTATGTGCCGGGTATGGCCACTGTGGGCATGGCCATTGCGTCGGGTGAAATCGCTTCGAAGGTGATTGACCGTCTGGGTATGAAGTATAATCAGGAACAGGAGAACGAGGCCGACCGTTGTGCTGTCGAAGTGCTGGAACTCTTGAATTATGATGCTGACGCCCTCTCTACGGCCTTGAAACGGATTGCCGTGCTGAACAAGATGGAGCGTAACACCCGCTCGTTTGTTGCCTCTTCCACCCACCCTGAATTGTTGGAGCGTATCCGTGGGTGTGGTACGCCGCGCGATGTCAGAGACAAGCGTTTCGAGCGAATGGTCTCGTCGGCTGTCAGTTGCACGGCGGTGTTGAAGTATAATGTGGGTCGCCTGCGTTTCTGTGAGCAGTTGCTTTCGCAGAATATCGCCAATGGGGTGGCCGATGTCGACGATTATCTGCTCAAGGCGCGATGTCTGATGTCGCGTTGCGAGATGTCGGAGGTCGGTGAGGAGGTGCTGTCGTTGCTGGAGCGTGCCGGAGCGATGGATTCGCTCAACCTCAATGTTTATTCGACGGAGATTTTGGCGCGGCTGCGTCTGCAACAGAATACCGAGGCGCGCGAACATTTGTCGGCCTACATTGTCCGGTTGGAAGAGATGGTGCAGTTGGCCAAAGACAAAGAATGGATTTATCCTCTGAACTACATCATGGCGGAGCTGCAGTGGGCCAGAAAGACGCAACTTCGGTTGTCGTTGATGTAGTTCCTCTATGTTTACACAAAAAAGAGTACGAATGGAATTTCGTACTCTTTTTTGTTGTTGAGGGGGTGTCGGCCTGATGGCGGCAGTTACTTGCCGCGGGGGGATCAGCGGTTGAGCCACTTGCGGAAGTCGGCCGCACGGTCGGCACTCACCAACGCCTCCTCGCCGTCGGGCAGCGGAGGATTGAGAATGACCTTGATGCGGCTGCCCGAGTAGCGTATCATCTCCTGTATCGACTCGAAACTGATAATCAGCCGGCGGTTGATGCGGAAAAACTGGTCGGGGGAGAGTTTCTCGCTCATCTCGCTCAACGACTTGTCGACGATGTAGTCCTTGTTGTCGTGGGTAATCAGGTGAAGGTATTTACCCTCGGAGAGGAAGTAGGCCACCTCACTGACCGTCACCGACCGCATGCGCGCACCCATGTGTACCAGAAAACGCTCCTGATACGATGGTGCGGGCGATGGTGCGACGGTCGAGGGGCGTGCGATGCCGGTCAGCAGTCCGAGTTTGGCGATGGCGCGTCGCAAATCCTCCTCGCCGAAGGGTTTGAGCAGGTAGTCGATGCCCTGATTTTCGAAAGCCTTGAGGGCGTAGCTGTCGTAGGCGGTGATGAAGATGACCGGAGCGGAGACCTTCGTGCGTTTGAAGATGTCGAAACTCTTGCCGTCGCCCAGACGGATATCCATGAACAGCAGGTCGTGGGGGGTGGTCTCGATGACCCTCACGGCTTCGGCAATGGTGCCGGCCGTGGCCACAACCTCGATGTCGGGTGCCACTTCGCGCAGCGACACGATCAACTCTTCGACCGATAACGGTTCGTCCTCTACAATGATGGCTCTCATCTTTCCCTGAAATTTTAGGCTAAATTACTAAAAAAAGAGTACGATTCAAAAACCGTACTCTTTTTGACAGAAAACTTATTTTTAAAACCTCCAATCTTATTTCCTGTTGAGGTTGGGATTGGCTTCGATGGCCGATTGCGGGAAGGGGAGCGTGTAGCGCACGTCGCCGGCATTGAGCCGCACCGTGGTACCGTTGAGGGTCTTCACGATTTCGGGACGTGTGGTGCGTCGCAGGTCGAACCAGCGGTGTCCCTCCATGAGGAACTCGCGGGCGCGTTCGTCGGCAATCTCCTTCAGCAGCGCGTCGGCGTTCATCTGTGCCACGGTGGTGCGCTGTGCGGCCATGGCTGCCGTCTTGAAGCGTTTTTCCTGCAGGGCGAGCAGATGGTCGCGTGCGGTGTCGAGGCGGTCGAGTCGGGCGGCGGACTCGGCGGCCGTGAGGTACATCTCCGCAATGCGGAACGTGCAGCGGTCTTTGGTCGAGCGTTTCACGATGCTGTACTCCGTGGGCATGAAGGTGGTGTAGTCGGTGCCGTGGCCGATGTATTTGCGGCGGTTGTCACGCTCCTCGGGCAGGAGGTCGAGCAGTTTTTTCGACAGTGCGCTGGCGTTGACCAAATCGCCGTCCAGTGCGCCGAACGGACGCTCCCATGCCATGATGGTCTCCGTCGACTCTGCCTGCCAGGGCAGGGGACTGTCCTCCTTGAGGGTGTTGAAGTCGGACAGCTCATACTTGCCGATGAGTTGCTCGGCGGCCTCCAGTGCCTCTTCCCATGCGCCGGTGTAGAGCATCACGCGCGACTTGAAGGCCGTGAGTGCGTCTTTCGAGAATCGGTAGTTGAGGTCGGTGTTCTCCTGCTTCTCGACCACCATGTTCTCCCCGGCCTTGTTCAGGTCGTCGAATATCTGTGCATAGACCTTCTCCACGGTCGAGGGGAAGAACTCCTGCTCGATGTCGATGTAGGTGGAGAGCGGCACGGCGCGGTCGGTGGCGGCCGTACGGGCGTCGTAATGCACACTGTAGAGGTTGACCAGCGAGAAGTGGGCATAGGCTCTCAGGGCATAGGCCTCGGCCAATATCTGTTCGTTCTTCTCGCTGTGGTCGTAGTCGGCCGTCATCACGCCGTCGATGACGGCATTGGCGATGAAGATGGCGCGGTAGAACTGTTCGTAGGGCAGCTCGCGCATGTTGATGCCGTACTCCCACGAGAAGTTGTAGTTGAGGGCGATGGCCTCGGTGGGGACCAGGAAGCCCGACTTCTCGAACGACTCCAGCTCGTCGGTCATCAGGGCGATGAACGAGCGCGACTCGGTGTAGGGGAAGCGGAAGTAGCCCTCGGTGAGCAGTGAGCGGTACTCGTAGGTGGTGTGGGGAATGACCTGACCCACAGGCTCCAGCTCCAGATAGTCGCACGACGAGGTGGCGAGTCCCATGCAGAGCAGGGCGGTATAGATGGTTTTTTTCATATCGTTCTGTGTTTTAGAATGAGATGTTCACACCCACGGAGTAGGTTCTCGACACGGGTTGTGCGTAGATGTTGCCGTAGGTTTCGGGGTCGAAGAATCCATTGTAGTCCGACGCTATCACAAAGGGGTTGCGTGCCTCGAAGTGTACGCGGAGGGCGTGGAGACGCAGTTTCTGGGTAATCTTTTTGGGGAACGAGTAGCCCAGACGGATACTGTTGACTCTGAAGTAGTTGATTTTGCGGTACCAGATGCTCAAATCGTCGAACATGTTGTTGGGGTAGCTGTCCATGATCCAGTGGGCGGCGCGCACGGGGTCGGGCTGCGACTCCCAGTCGCCCCAGGCCTCACCCGAGGGCTGGCGGTTGCCCAGCAGTGCGGGGTAGATGCCTCCGGGATTGAGGGGCGACCACACCTGACTCATCTGTGTGGAGTAGTTCTGGCCGGGATTCATCTGCGTGGGCGAGTAGAAGGGGGTGATGCGTGTGAGCTGTCCCAATACGAAGTTGCACGAGATGCTGAGGTCGAAGTTGCGGTAGGTGAACCGGTTGTTGAAACCGCCCGTCACATCGGGATTCAGCGAGCCGATGTATCGGAGGTTCTCTCTCACGTCCTTCTGCGACTGGTTCATCACGGGTTCCTTCGAGGTGGAGCCGAAGACATCGGTGGTCTCGTTGACACGGAAGCCGACGAACTCCTGCAGCGACACCTTGTTGCCGTCCTTCCAGAACATGGGGATACCGTTCTGGTCGAGACCTGCCACGGGGTAGGCGAAGACGGCCGCCGACGAGAAGCCCTGCAACGAGGGGGTCCAGCTGTTGTTGTCGATGCGGATTTTATTCACCTTGTCGGTGTTGTGCGCCAGGTTGAACTGGGTCTCCCAACGGAAGTTGTCGGTCTTGATGTTCACGGTGTTGAGCGTGAACTCCACACCGCGGCTGGTAATCTCGCCGAAGTTGCTCGAGGTCGATGTGAAACCGTTCTCCGAGGGTATGGTTCTGACGGTGATGAGGTCCTTCGAGCGGCGGCCGTAGAACTCCAGCGTGAAGCCCAGACGGTTGTCCAGTGCCGCAAAGTCGAGTGCCGCGTTCCACGAGTAGGTGGTCTCCCATCTCAGATTCTGGTTGGGGGGCGACGACACGTCGATACGGTCTTCCGTCACACCGCCGATCGAGGCGTTGTTCCATGTGCCGAGGATATAGGGCGAGGTGGTGCGGTCGATGTTGCCCTGCACACCGTACGACAGACGCAGACGCAGGTTGTTGAGCCAGTGTGCGCGTTCGAGGAACTTCTCGCGGTTGATGTTCCATGCGCCCGACACCGACCACATGGGGTTGAACTTGTATTTGGGGTCGACACCGAAGAGGTTGGTGCCGTCGTAGCGCATGCTGCCGAAGAGCGTGTAGCGGTTGGCGAAGGTGTACGACGCGGTGAAGAAGTACGACAGATAGCGGTTCTCGTAGAACGCCTTCTGGTACTGGCGGAACTTGGCCTGGTCGATTTGTGTGGCACCCTCGGGGAAGTCGAGGGGCTTGGTGGTCATGTTGCGGTGGTCGTAGCCGAAGCCCTTGGTGTGAATGGTGGTGCTTTTCACGCCGCGCATTTCCAAACCTGCCATGAGGTCGATTTCGTGACGGCGGAACGATGCCGAATACTCGGCCTGCAACTTCCAGTTGTACTGCGACATATCGCCGTCCCAGTTCTGAATGATACCGCCCTTGGGCAGGTAAATCTTGCCGTTGTAGCGCGAGTCCATGGCGTATTTGCGGGTGAAGTAGGTCTGCTCCTGGGCCATCTTTTCGGTGGTGGAGTTGTCGGCCTGCAGACCGAACTGGGTGTAGAATTTCAGTCCCTTCACGGGGGTGTAGTCCATGTCGAAGATGGCCTTTATGGAGCGGGTCTTGAGCAGATGACGGGTGCGCGCACGCTCCTCGAGGAAGTTGAAGTCGAGGGTGTTGCTGTCGTTACCCATGTTGTAGGTCATGTCGGGGTCGTAGACATAGTTGCCCTCGGCATCGAGTGCCGTGAGGTAGGGGTTCACCGAACGGCTGTAACGCGAGGGGTTGGTGAACACGTCGGTGTCCGACAGGTAGGAGTTGTTGGTGTTCTGACCCACGAAGGCCGATGCGCCGAAGTGGAGGTTGTGGCGGAGGTCATAGTCGGTCTTGAGCGTGAGGTTCAGACGCTCGAAGCCCGTGCCGCGGGTCGAACCCTCCTCGTTGTAGTAGCCGCCCGAGAAGTAGTAGGTGGCCTTCTTGCCGCCGCCCGAGATGTTCACGCCATACTGCTGGTTGAGCGCCACCTGGAAGATTTCGCGTCCCCAGTCGGAGCCGTTGGCACGCAGGGCGTCGATTTGGGCGCGGGTCTCGGGGCTGAGTGCCTCGAATCCCTGCTCCATGAGGAGCTTGCGCTCGCCGGCTTTGTCGAGGATACGCGCCACGCCGCCCATGTTCTTCATGTAGTCGAGACGGCCGTTGGCTGCCAGCTGCAACTCGAGATCGACCTTCTGCGAGGCGTTCATCAGGCGCAGCTTGTCCATGTTGGGACGGTCGGTGACGAACATCGAGGCCGAGGCGTTGACCCTCACGGGCTGCTCCTTGGCACCCTTTCGGGTGGTGATGATAATCACACCGTTGGCCGCACGCGCACCGTAGATGGCCGTGGCGGCGGCATCTTTCAGCACCGTGATGTCGGCGATGTCGGAGGGGTTGAGTCCGGCGATGGACATGTTGTAGAGGTTGTCGATGTTGTCCTTCGAGCTCCAGTCGGCCGGAATGTCGTTGCCCTCGAGCGGCATGCCGTCGAGTACCCACAGGGGGTCGGTGTTGCCGTTGAGGGTCACCGTGCTTCGGATTTTGATTTTGCTGGCCGCACCCGGACCGCCCGACGTGGGCGACGACACCAGACCCGCTATCGAACCCGACAGCATGGCGTCGACACTGGCCACACCGTCACGCGAGATGTCGGCCATCTTCACATTGGAAATCGACGAGGTGAGCTTGCGCTTCTCGATTTTCTGATAGCCGGTCACCACCACGGCGTCCATCTTGGTGTCCTGCGACGTGAGCTCCACCTTGAAGTCCGACTTGCCGCTGATGTCTATGGTTTTGGCCTCGTAGCCCAGAAAGCTGACAACGACCTTGCTTACACTTGTCGGGAGGTCAAAGACAAAACGGCCGTCGTAGTCGGTAATCGTACCCTGCGGCGTGTAGTTCTTTGCCTGCTGTTCGTCGGGCGAGATAAACACCGTGGCACCCACCAGAGCTTCGCCGCTGGTGGCGTCGAGTACCTGACCCGTAATCTTTTTGGTTTGGGCCGCCGCCACCAGGGGGCAGAGCAGCACCAAAAGCATCAAAAGTCTTTTCATCTGCAATATGTAATTCAAAAAAGTAGATTCTGTGATAATTTATCGCCGCTCGGGGGAATCAGGTTACTGATTGTAACCCCTTGAGGCTCACTCCTAAAGAGTCGTAAAGCCGTCTGCTGGGGCGAGACGGCTTTACTTTTTCTTGAACGCGTATCAGAGCTGGCGGAGGGCCTCCATCAGGCGCAGCTCCAAATCGCGGTAGTGGTTGCGGGTGGCGGTGTCACCGGCGGTGAAACGCGAGCGGACGATGCCGAGCAGGCGACGCATCTCGGCTCTCTTGGCCGAAGTGGTCTCGCTCACACGCTGCATGAGCGTGTAGCTGCGCTGGGTGTCGAGGGCCACCTCTTCGGGACGGGGAATCCGTTCGAAGTCGATTTCCGGAGAGTCGTGCATCAGGGTGCAGACGTGGGAGTCGTGGAGCGTGTCACCGAGCTTGGTGGTCTTGACCATCGTCAGGTTCGACGACACGATGAGGGCGTCGATGTAGTTCTTCTGGCTCATGCGCTCCCACAGCGAGAGGGTGCGGCTGCCCTTCGAGAGGAAGATGGCGCGTGTGATGTCGTCCATCATCTGTTCGGGGGTGTAGGTCGCCGCGCGTCCCAGACGTGCTTCGGTTTCGTACATGCGCAGCAGACGCTCGTCCTTCAACAGGTCGTAGTAGGCGGCATACTGCATCTCGCGGGCCAGGTTGTAGGGCGAATACTCCAGACGTCCGACGGGCGAGAGACGGTGGGGGTAGCACTTGTCCCAGGCCTTGTCGCCGAAGAGCCACAAGGGGGTCTCGAAGACCTGATCGATGAGGTATTTCACACTCTTGCGCTGGTAGTCGGCTGCCACGGGAACGTAGCGGTCGATGTCGTGGCCCGCCACCACCTGATTGAGGTGGAAGCCGCCCACATTGGTTCTCACATGGCCGGCATACATCGACCACTGGAAGACCACCGACAGCAGGAAGCGTCCCGATTCGTACTGCAACTCGCCCTCCTCGGAGGTCCAGTCGCCGATGTGGGGCATCAGTCGCTTGAGGTTCTCTATACCGTAGAGGTTGGCTCTCACGCCGTCGTTGCTCAGGTCCTCGCTCTGCGAACGGGGGTCGATGCCCTCCGACGACTGCTCGCCGTACCAGTATTCGGGGTCGTTCTCATGCTCGCGAATCCACGCATTGAGGGTCTTCAGCTCCTCGTGGGGGTCCTTGGCTCCGAGCCAGCGGTAGCCCCAGCGTATGGCGTGGCGGTCGTAGGTGCCGATTTGGGGCGTCAGCTCCGTGATGCCGTCCTCGGGCTGTGCCACATAGTTGAAGCGCGCGTAGTCCATAATCGAGCTGGCGGTGCCGTGGGTGGCGGTGTAGGTCTTCGAGCGGAGCGAGTCGACCGGCACGCAGAAAGAGGCTCCCATGTTGTGTTTCAGACCCAGACTGTGGCCCAGCTCGTGCGACGATACGAAACGTATGGCGTTGCCCATCAGCTCGGTGGGCAGCACGTTGGCGCGTGCGTCGGGGTCGACGGCGCCGGTCTGCAGACGAATCCACGAGTGGAGAATGGCCATTACGTTGTGCCACCAGATGATGTCGGCCTCGATGATTTCGCCGCTTCGGGGGTCGATGACCGAGGGGCCCATGGCGTTGGAAATCTCCGATGCGGCGTAGGTGATGACCGAGTAGCGCACGTCGTCGATGTCGAAGTCGGGTTCCTTCTCGAGGTCAACCTCGCGCACCTGAATGGCATTCTTGAAGCCGGCCTGCTCGAAGGCCTCCTGCCACTGGGTGACACCCTTCTTGATGTAGGGAATCCACACCTTGGGGGTCGAGGGGTCGATGCAGAGCATGATGGGCTTCTTCGGCTCGACGAGTTCGCCTGCGAGGTAGCGCTGTTCGTCCTCCTTGCGGGGTTCCAGTCGCCAGCGGTTGATGAACTCGCGCTCCTCGACACGCTGCTGGTTGTCGTTATAATAGAGGTGTCCGATGGCGAAGTAACCCACGCGGTCGTCGCCGAAACGGGGCGTCATCGGCTCTTCGGCCAGCAGCACGAGGTTCGAGGTGATGTCCACGCTCACGGGAGTCGAACCCTCGCCTTCGCTATACATGGTGGTGAGGGTCGATTTGACGATGACATTCTCGGGGAACGACTTGGCGGTCTCGATTTTCGAGAGATCCTTCTTGGCCGAGCCGCCCAGTCCTGTGGCACCGAATACGTTGTTGAAACTCTTTTCCGAGCCGTCGAATACCTTGTTGACCTTGATGACCACGGCCGTGGAGTCGGTGTTGAAGGCCTCGATGGGGAATTGTTCGATGAGGGTTTCGCGGTAGTTGTCCTTCACCGAACGGTAGATGGCATGATGCTCGGGGGCGGTGATGCGGGGGTCGTAGGTGGTGACCCACACCTTCTTGTAGGTGGTGTCCTTGCGGAAACGGACGAGCTTCTCGCCGAAACCCATACCCTTGTTGATGCCGGCATCGTTGAGCAGGTAGGGTACACCCGATATCTTGTTGATGATGAGCATGTCGCGTCCCATCAGCGAGTCGGGAATCTCGAACCACAGGTCGGTTCCCTTGCGAACGACCCTGAACATGCCCTCATCGGTGGAGGCACCTTTGAGTATCTGGGCATACTTGTCCTTGTTCTCCTTTCGGGTCGAATCGGCGGACGCCTTCTGTTCGGTCTTCGCTTTCTTCTTCGCGCTCTTTTTACGGGCCTGGGCGGGCATTACCGCCAGCGACAACAGCAGGGTTGTCGAGAGGATAAATGCTAATTTGCTCTTGTTCGTCATTTTTCTAATTTGGTCAAATGAATGTCGGGCTTCTGCCCCGATGTTCGCAATATTAGTTTTCTTGTCCAAATTTTCAAAATTTTATGGAACGAACGGCCCGTTTTTCGGTGTGAATCGCCCAATGGGGGGAATCAGTCGCCCGGCTCAAAACAGGGGCAGACGGCAGACGAACCGCCGGGGGCCGCTCTCGATTTCCACGGGGCGGTCGGTGTAGAAGCGGTAGATGGAGCGTATGCTTTCGAGACCCACGCCCAGCGAGTTGTCGTCCTCGTCGCGCGGTGTGAGGTTGTTCTCAATGCAGAGGTTGCGGCTGTCGGCCGTGATGCGGATATGGAGCGGAGTCGAGGGGGTGATGCTGTTGTGCTTCACGGCGTTCTCGACCAGTGTCTGGAGCGTCATGGCCGGCAGACGGTGGTCGAGCAGTGAGGGGTCGATGTCGGTGGTCAGGCTCACATTGCCGCCGAAGCGTATCTTCTGCAGCTTGTAGTATTCGTTGCACAACTCCAGCTCGTCGGCCAGGCTGCACAGATTCTGCTCGCGGCGTTCCAGCACATGGCGGTAGACCTTTGACAACGAGAGGGTGAATTCGCGTGCCAGACGCGAGTCGGTGCGTATCAGCACATAGAGCGAGTTGAGCGAGTTGAACAGAAAGTGGGGGTCGATGCGGTCCATCACGCGTTGCAGCTGCAGGCGGTGCGACTCGTTCTGCGACTGTCGGCGCAACTCGTATTCGCGTTTCCAGCGTCGCTGGGTGTAGAGCAGCAGCAGGGCGAACAGCACCACCGAGAGAAAGGCGATGGCAATGGTGTAGGCGTGGAACTGCTCGATTTCGTGCTGCACGGCGAGGGTGGGAATGCCGACCATGGCTGTCCACCGCTCGCCGCCCACGGTCATCGGGTAGAAGATGTGGTCCTGTTCCACACCGAGGTAGTCCTCGATGGGCAGCGAGATGGTGCGCTCGAAATCCTCCGAGATGTGGTCGTTGGTGAGCAGTTGTCGCGGCATGTCGACCCGGTGTCCCAGCTCTGCGGCGTCGGGGTGGTAGACGATGCGTCCCGTGGCGTCGAACACCACGGCATAGCTGCGGCGGAGGGGTTCTATCTCGCTGAGCGAGGTGTGGAGGCGGTGCAGCGGACGCACTATATATATAAGGTAACGGCGGCCCGTGGCAGAGGCGACGCTGTCGGTCGATATCCAGCGAAGGGAGTCGGCCGCGGCTGCGGAGAGCGGCTGCGATGGCTCGCAAAGGTAGATGTCGTCGATGGTGGGGTCGATGTCCATGATGCCCGTGGTGAGAAGTTTCCACTCGCGGTGCGTCACCTCGGCTGACGAGGTGATGTAGGACTTCAGCAGGGCGAAGTGGCGGCGGTCGCGGTTGAACTCGTTGTCGAGCAGGCGGAAGTGGGAGTCGCCGATTTGCGAGACGATGTGGCGGCTCATGTCATTGGCCGCCCGGTCGATGAAGTAGCCGGCCGTGACGATGCCCGTGAGCAGCAGGGCGAGCAGTGCGACGGCCGCCAGCAGCAGCCGTCGGTTGTGGCGTTTTCGGGTGTCGTTCATTGCTCAGGAGAGTTTCTTGCGTATGGGAAGTCGCTCCCACAGCCATTCGGGAATGAGTCGCCAGAGGAGGACCAGCAGGGCGTAGCGACGGTCGATGACCTTTACCCTGCGCTGCCGCTCCACGGCACGGAGCATTGCGCGTGCCACACGGTCGGCACGCATGAGCATCGGGTAGTCGCCGTCGCGCAGCAGCGGTGTGGCCACGAATCCGGGACGCAGGTCGGTGAAACGTATGCCGAGATGCTCCATGTGGGAGAGTTGTGCCAGGGCGTCGATGTAGGTGTTCTGCATGCGCTTGGTGGCCGAGTAGGCCGGTGCGGAACCCAGACCGCGGGTGCCGGCGATGGAGCTGATGACGGCAATGTGTCCGCCGCCTGCGGTGCGGAAGTGGGCGAAGGCGGCCGTTATCATGCGGACGAAGCCCTCGCCGTTGGTCTTCAGCGTTGCGATTTCGATGTCGGGGGCGAGCGTGGGGTTGTTGCTGCCGATGCCCGACGAGTGGAAGTAGATGTCCATGCCACTCAGCTCCCCGATGAGGGTGTCGAGCTGTCGAGGTGCGTCGTCGCAGGTGATGTCGATGCGTCGGGCGACGACCCTCTCGGGACAGGTGGCGCGCAGTGCCTCGAGCTGCGGGGTGTTGCGTCCTGCGATGCCCACCCTCCAGCCTTTGGCGATGCAGAGCCGTGCCACCTCGAGTCCGATGCCCGATGTGGCGCCCATGATGATGATGCGTTTCATGTCAACGGTGTCGTATTCTGTAAAAAAAAGGGAGAGGAGCCTCCGCCCACGGGCGACGCTCCCCTCACAAAAGGTTGTTCCGGGCGGGCGTCACGGCTCCTCGGGGGTGCATTGCACACACTCGATGCCTACCTTGCGGAGCAGTTGCAGTCCGTCGTCGGAGCGGTACTCCTCCCAGTAGACCACGCGCTTGATGCCGGCCTGAATGATGAGTTTCGAACACTCGATGCAGGGCGATGCCGTGACATAGAGTGTCGAGCCGTCGCAGTTGTTGGCCGATTTGGCCACCTTGGTGATGGCATTGGCCTCGGCATGGAGGACATAGGCCTTGGTGTGGCCGTCGCCGTCCTCGCAAACGTTCTCGAAACCCGAAGGGGTGCCGTTGTAGCCGTCGGAGATAATCATCTTGTCCTTGACCAGCAGTGCGCCCACTTTGCGGCGCACGCAGTAGGAGTTCTCGGCCCATATTCGCGCCATTCTCAGATAGCGCATGTCCAGCTGTCGCTGTTTCTCCTCGTTGTAGCCCATGATGATGGTGTGATTGATTGTTCGTTGTGGATATTGGGGGTGTGCGGCTGTCAAACAAACGGAGGGCAAATGACGCCCTCAGCGCACTGCCCTCCGTTTGGTCTGGTGTTATCGGTGACTACAAGTCCTTGCCGTGGCAGTTCTTGTACTTCTTGCCCGAGCCGCAGGGGCAGGGGTCGTTACGTCCTATCTTGCGGTCGGCATGCACGGGCATGGTCTTCTGTGCATGCTCCTCGCCGGCATGGGCGGCCGCCTGCATGCGCGACTCCTGCAACTTGTTCATGTCGACCTTGGCCTTCTCCTGACGCTCGCGTTCCACCGCCTCGGGTGACTGCTCTCTCACGGGAATGAAGCCCTTGTTGAGAATCGACAGCACGTCGCGGTTGACTCTGGCCAGCATCTTCGAGAAGAGGCCGAACGACTCGAACTTGTAGATCAGCAGCGGGTCCTTCTGCTCGTAGGTGGCGTTCTGCACACTCTGGCGCAGGTCGTCCATCTCGCGCAGATGCTCTCTCCACGCGTCGTCGATGGTGGTGAACATCACCACCTTGGCGAATACCCTGTAAATCTCGGCGCCGTCGGTGTCCTTGCACTTCTGGAGGTTGACGGGTACATTGTAGCCCAGGTGTCCGTCGGTGATGGGGAAGTAGATGCTGCCGTCCATGTGGTCCTTGCGGTCCTCGTAGACGCGCTCCATGACGGGACGCACCGTGTCGGCAATCATCTTGGCACGACGTGCGTAGGTGTCCTGCAAATCCTTGACGATGAGGTCGGACAGCTCCGCAGGGGTCGACTTCTTGTAGGTCTCGGCGTCGAATGTGGGTTCTACGGCCACCTCGCGAATCATCTGGTAGCGGAACTCGTCGTACTCCATCTCGTTGTTCACGTCGACGAAGTTGTCGGCGAAATCATACATGAGGTTGTTCAGGTCGATTTCCAGACGCTCGCCATAGAGGGCGTGGCGGCGACGGGTGTAGATGACCTCACGCTGCGAGTTCATCACGTCGTCGTACTCCAACAGACGCTTACGGATACCGAAGTTGTTCTCCTCGACCTTCTTCTGCGCACGCTCGATGGCGTTGGTCATCATCTTGGCCTGAATCGGCTCGCCGTCCTCCAGACCCATGCGGTCCATCATCGAAGCGATGCGGCCCGAGGCGAACAGACGCATCAGGTCGTCCTCCAGCGACACGAAGAACTGCGACGAACCGGGGTCACCCTGACGTCCGGCACGACCACGGAGCTGACGGTCGACGCGGCGGCTCTCGTGGCGCTCCGTGCCGATGATGGCCAGACCGCCGGCCTCCTTCACTTCGGGAGTCAGCTTGATATCGGTACCACGGCCGGCCATGTTGGTGGCGATGGTCACCTGTCCTTTTCTACCGGCCTCGGCCACTACCTGTGCCTCCTGCTGGTGATACTTGGCGTTCAGTACGTTGTGCTGTATGCCGCGCAGCTTGAGCATGCGGCTCAACAGCTCCGAAATCTCGACCGAAGTGGTACCGACCAGCACGGGGCGGCCCTCCTTGACCAGCTTGACAATCTCCTCGATGACGGCGTTGTACTTCTCGCGCTTGGTCTTGTAGACCAAATCCTGACGGTCGTCACGCAGAATGGGGCGGTTGGTGGGGATAACCACCACGTCGAGTTTATAGATGCTCCAGAACTCCGATGCCTCGGTCTCGGCAGTACCGGTCATACCGCCCAACTTGTGGTACATACGGAAGTAGTTCTGCAGGGTGATGGTGGCGAAAGTCTGTGTGGCGGCCTCCACCTTCACATGCTCCTTGGCTTCGATGGCCTGATGCAGACCGTCGGAGTAGCGGCGACCCTCCAGGATACGTCCGGTCTGCTCGTCGACAATCTTCACCTTGTTGTCCATCACCACATACTCGATATCCTTTTCGAACATGGCGTAGGCCTTCAGCAGCTGAATGACGGTGTGTACGCGCTCCGACTTGATGGCGTAGTCGTTGATGACGGCGTCCTTCTTCTGGGCCTTCTCCTCGGGAGAGAGTTCGCTCTTCTCGATGACGGCCACCTCGGCGCCGATGTCGGGCAGCACGAAGAACTTGTCCTCGTTGAAGAACTTCGACAGGGCGTCGTGACCCTTGTCGGTCAGCTCCACGGAGTTCATCTTCTCGTCGATGACAAAGTAGAGGTCGTCGGTGATTTCGGGCATGCGGCGGTTGTTGTCCTGCATGTAGGTGTTCTCGGTCTTCTGCATCAGCGCCTTGATGCCCTGCTCCGAGAGATACTTGATCAGCGGCTTGTATTTGGGCAGACCCTTGTGGGTACGGTAGAGCTTGATACCGCCCTCCTCGTTCTTGCCTTCGGAGATGAGCTTGCGTGACTCGGCCAAAAGCGAGGTCACCAGATTCTTCTGAAGGTTGTAGAGGTGGTCGATGGCCGGGCAGTACTGCTCGAAGAGCTGGTCGTCGCCCTTGGGTACGGGACCCGAGATGATGAGGGGCGTACGTGCGTCGTCGATAAGCACCGAGTCGACCTCATCGACGATGGCGAAGTGGTGCTTGCGCTGTACCAGTTCCTTGGGCGACGAGGCCATGTTGTCGCGCAGGTAGTCGAAACCATATTCGTTGTTGGTACCGAAGGTGATGTCGGCCATGTAGGCCTTGCGGCGGGCGTCGGAGTTGGGCTGTGTGTCGTCGATGCAGGCCACCGACAGACCGTGGAACTGATACATGGGGCCCATCCACTCCGAGTCACGCTTGGCCAGATAGTTGTTGACGGTGACCATGTGGACACCCTTCTTGGCCAGTGCGTTGAGGAATACGGGGAGGGTAGCCACCAGGGTCTTACCCTCACCGGTGGCCATCTCGGCAATCTTGCCCTTGTGGAGGACGATACCGCCGAAGAGCTGCACGTCGTAGTGGACCATGTCCCACTTCACATCGTTGCCGCCGGCCAGCCAGTGGGTGGCGTAGATGGCCTTGTCGCCGTCGATGGTCACGAAATCCTTGGTGGCCGCCAGGTCGCGGTCGAAGTCGTTGGCGGTGACCACCACCGTGTCGTTCTGGGCGAAGCGGCGGGCGGTGTCCTTCATGATGGCGAAGGCCTCGGGCAGAATCTCGTCGAGTTTCTCCTCGATACGGTCGTCGATGCGTTTGGTGGTGTCGTCAATCTCCTTGGAGATTTTCTCCTTTTCCGAGAGGGTGGTCTCCGGTTTTTCGAGGCGGGCCTTCAGGTCCACAATCTTCTGCTCGTCGTCGGCGATATAGTCGGCGATCTGCTTCTTGAGAGCTTCGCTGTGGGCGCGCAACTCATCGTTCGAGAGCGACTCAATCGTAGGGTATATCGCCTTGATCTTCTCGATGTAAGGCTCTATCTGTTTGCGGTCTTTGTCGGCTTTCGAGCCGAAAATGAGTTTGATTAAACTTGCAGCTATATCCATATTAGGGTTTTATAATTAGCAGAATTAAAAATTGTCGTACTATCCTACAAATGTACTATTTTTTTTGAGAATTTTACATATATCGGCCTAATTGATTGCATTTCTTGCCTCATTTTCCTCGGGGGCATGCCCTCCGATGATGTAATCGCGTAATATAGTGGCCATTTTGCGTCCGCCGTGGTCGTAGTTCAGGTGGGTGCAGTCGGTGAAATCCTCCTCCGTGAATCGCTCGTCGCCCTTGAGGTTGATGTAGGTGACATTGCCGTGTGTGGCGGCCATTTCGCGGCCCAGCTCCTCGGTCATGGCGATGACTTCGGGGGGCAGCAGTTCGTAGTAGGTGTGCCATGTGGGCGGCGTGACGAGGAGTACCTTCACCCCGTCCTCCTCACATTCGGCGATGACCTTTTCGAGCATACGGCGGTTGTGGAGGGCATTGCGGGGGTCGATGTCGGCATGACGGCGCGCCATGAATTCGGCCGACTTGGTGGCCCAGTCCCTGTCGCGACCGTTGGCCGGTGTGGAACCCAGCGAGTCGCACGAGGGGCGTTCGTCGGCCGTGTGGCGGCGCAGCAGTGCGCCCCAGTCCATCTTGGTGACGATTTTGGGGTTGGCCACGATGAATCGCGCGGAGAGGTTCAGACCGCTCACGGGCAGCGAGTAGTGGATATTGTAGAAGGGTTCGCGCCACGCCTCGAGACCGTCGACGGTGTTCTGGTGGAACCAGTAGGAGAGCGAGTAGACCACATATTTGAGTCGGGGCAGCCGGTGGCGGTAGTGGCTCCACAGCTGGTAGTTGCGCTCGGCCGGCTGGTTCATGTAGCTGAGGTTGAAAGCCTTGCAGCCGATGTAGTTGAGGTTCAGACGGTGGGTGTAGGAAGGGCCCAGCACCACCAGCTCCAGCTCGTCGGCGTGCCGGCGCATGAACTGGGCCTTGTAGCGCAGTTCGTTGGGCATGCTGCGCTGCGAGTATTCCAAAAATACGGCCAGTGCCGCGACGGGCAGCAGGAAAAGGAATATCTTGACGAGAAATCGTTTCATGGTTTAGAACTGAAAATAGATGAAGGTCTGCTGCTGGGCGAACATCACATACAGCAGGGCCATGATGAGATAGTAGGCCGCATAGCGCATGGCGCGCAGGCGGAACAGTCCGTGTCCCGAGGCTCCGAAATTCTCCATCGGGTGTTGTTTTTCGCGGGTGAACCACTCGGTGAGGGTGAGGATAACGATGCCGACCAGGGCGTTGATGAACGAGGTTTCGAACCAGCTGTCGGGCCACTTGAGGGGCAGGGCGGCGGCCGGCGAGAAGATGCGCGCGATGTAGCCCCACGCATCGGCGATGGTCTCGGCGCGGAAGATGATCCAGCCGAACATGACCAGTAGGAAGGTCACGACCATGTGACCCGCCTCGCTCCACGAGGGCAGACGTCGTCCGGGGGCGATGTGGTCGAGGTATTTGCGGTTGCGGTGGCTCAGAATCAGCGGCATGAAGAGCAGGGCGTTGTAGCCGCCCCAGAGAATGAATGTCCAGTTGGCACCGTGCCACAGACCGCTGACCAGGAAGATGATGAACGTGTTGCGGACAATCATGGCCTTCGAGCCGTGGCTGCCGCCCAGCGGTATGTAGAGGTAGTCGCGAAACCAGGTGTTGAGCGAGATGTGCCAGCGGCGCCAGAACTCGGCGATGTCGCGCGAGAAGTAGGGCAGATTGAAGTTGCGCATCAGGCGGAAGCCGAAGAGGCGGGCCGTACCCAGTGCGATGTCGGAATAGCCCGAGAAGTCGCCGTAGATTTGGAACGTGAAGGCCACGGCACCGATGAGGAGCATGGCACCCGACTCGTGGGTGTAGTTCTCGAAGACATAGTTGGCCATGATGGCGCAGTTGTCGGCCACGACCATCTTCTTGAAGAGTCCCCACAGAATCTGTCGCACGCCGTCGACACATTGTCCGTAGTCGAAGGTGTGGCGGCGGTGGAACTGGGGCAGGAGTTGTGTGGCGCGTTCGATGGGGCCGGCTACCAGCTGCGGGAAGAACGAGATGTAGGCGAAGAAGGCCACGATGTCGCGTGTGGCCGTCAGCTGACGGCGGTAGACGTCAATCGAGTAGCTCAGTGCCTGGAACGTGTAGAACGAGATACCCACCGGCAGAACGATTTTCAGCAGCAGTGAGTCGCAGTCGACGGCGAAGAGTTCGGCGAACGAGGAGACGAAGAAGTCGTAGTATTTGAACATGCCGAGTATGCCCAGATTGAGCAGTATGTTGGCCGTGCTGATTATGCGTGCGTGGCGCGGACGGTTCTCGATGAGGATACCCGATGCGAAGCTGCACAGCGACGTGAAGGCGATGAGCAGCAGGAATCTCCAGTCCCACCAGCCGTAGAAGATGTAGCTGACCACCACGATGAAGAGGTTGCGCAGACGTATGCTGCGTGAGAAGAGCGTCCAGTAGAGGACGAACACCAGTGGCAGGAACAGGGCAAATTCGATGGAGTTGAATAACATGTTGGGGCTTGTGTCTGTGTTTTAAGTTTTTTTGGGGGGGCGGGGCGGCCGCAATCAGAGGGGCTGCTCCTCTTCCCCGGTGGTCGAGCGCAGGATTTTGTCCACGAGCCGCTTTCCGACGGGACACTCCTCGCAGCGGCGCATGGTGCAGTATTGTGTGGAGAGCTGTAACAACGACTGGCTCTCGAAGGCGTTCTGGGGCGAGAGTCCCATCTCCTGCCAGGCGGTGATGTAGCGGTTGCTCTCGGCCGGAAGCCGCTCAAGCAGCGAGAGGGCATTGTCGCGCAGCGACTCGCTGCCGGTGTAGCTGCCATAGGCGAACTGGAGCAGCGCCACCAGATTGATGCCGATGATGTTGGCCTTGAACCGTCCGATGCGCTTGGGCTGTTCGTCGCTGCGTGTGCCGGGAATGTAGTGGGTGCGCCAGTAGTCGGAGGTCGCGATGCAGAACATGCGGCAGATGTCCTCCTCGCTGCGGCAGCTCATGGCGCGGTTCATCACGAACTCGTCCTGCGAGAAGAACTCGGCGGCCTGTGCCAGTCGCAGCACGGGGTGGTTGGCCGGACGTATGTTGCCCAGCGTCCACTCGTCGATGTGCATCGGCGTGATTTCGTACTTGGCCGCCAGGTGTTCGAAGAGCCGGCGCAGGGTGAGCGTGTAATCGTCGTCGCGGTAGAGGTCGAGCAGTCCCGACGCGCCGAAGAGCATCGCCTCCACGGCATGGGGGACCAGACGTTCGCGCAGCACCGTCTTGTAGGAGACCTTGCGTGCCAGCGAGAGGTAGGCCTGCTGGTTGCGGCTGTCGCCCAGTGTGCGGAAGTAGAGCAGATAGAAGGTCTGGTTCCAGTTCTCCGCGGCCTCGCGGTGCAGTTCGTCGACCACCTCCATCTTGCGGTGCAGACGGTCGAAGAGCAGCGAGGTGTAGATGCCGTTGCGGTGGAGTGACGGCTGCGACAGCAGAAAATGGCTGCAGGCTTCCGTCGTGGGGTGGCTTTTCAGCCGCCCGAACAGCTGTTGCTCGTCAATGCGCTCCATAGGTTGTTATTTTCTGATGCTTGGAAACTTGAAAATAAGGGGGCGGACTCCTCCTCCCCCTCCTTTCCGATTGTGCGATGAGGCTAAAAGAGGTTCAGCTCCAGGAGAGCCTCTTCCGACATCATGCTCTTGTCCCACACGGGGTCGAAGGTCAGTATGACGTTCACCGCATCGACTCCCTTCACCTTCTTGACTTGTTGGTTCACGTCCTCGACCAGCATGTCGGCCATCGGGCAGTTGGGCGCGGTGAGCGTCATGCGGATATTGGCTACGCGGTCGGGGGTGTAGTCGATTTCGTAAATCAGACCCAGGTCGTAGACATTGACGGGAATTTCGGGGTCGTAAATGTTTTTGAGGGTAGCGACAATGTTCTGTTCTACCTCAAGTATCTCTTGTGGTGTCATTGTTTTCGGGGGTGGTGTTACTTGTTTTCGTTCTCGATTCGGGTCTCGAAGGCCAGGGCCTGGAGGCGCATCTGCTTGACCATGGCGGCCAGACCGTTGGCGCGTGTGGGCGAGAGGTTCGACGACAGGCCGATGGCATCGATGAAATAGAGCTCCGTGTCGAGCACCTCTTTGGGGGTGCGGTTGTCGAGCACACGAATCAGCAGGGCGATGATGCCCTTGGTGATGATGGCGTCGCTGTCGGCCGTGTAGCGGATTCGTCCCTCCTCGAGACGCGAGTCGACCCATACGCGCGACTGGCAGCCGTCAATCTGGTAGAGTTCGGTGCGGTGTTCGGGGGCGATGGCCGGAAGCTCTTCGCTCAGGCTGATCAGGTAGTCGTATTTGTCGAGCCAGTCGTCGAAGGCCGAGAATTCGTCGATGATTTCGTCTTGTATTTTGTCCATGATTGTGTGATGTATTGAAAAAATGGGTGTTATTCGATAATTTCGCTCAGGGGGTCACCCTCCGAGGCGGCGGGGTTCGAGATGCCCATGCGGTGGGCGAGTGTGGGGGCGAGGGAGGTCATGTCCACCTCGCGCGAGATGCGCTGCGGAATGATGCGCATGCCGTAGAAGGCCAGCGGCACGGCGGTGTCGTAGCCGTACATCGAACCCGACGAGGAGACCGTGCGTTCGCGGTTCTCAATCCAGCCGGGCATGAGGTTGATGACCACATCGCCCGAGCGGCGGGGATAGAAGCTGTTTTGCAGACGGCGGGCATAGCCGCTGCCGAAGTAGCTGGTGCGCATGGCCGTGGCCGCCAGAGCATGGGACACGCCGCCGAACTGCATGGCGAAGATGGCCACCTCGTTCTGCACCTCCGAGAGGTTGAGGCCACGCTCGTAAATCAGATTGTGGTTGAGCCAGATGCAGTTGCTGTTGTAGGCCGTCACCCACTTTCCCGAGCCGTATCTCACGTTGAGGAAACTGTTGACGATGACTTCGAACTGATGGGGGTGGAAGCGTTCGGTCTCCACGGGGCCCTCGTTGTAGGAGGGGCTGGTGCCGTGGTCGGAGGTCAGCACCACCAACACCTCCTCGTTGCGGATTTGTGCCAGGAGGAAGGTCATGAAGTCGCTCAAATCCCGATCCAGACGGTAGTACATGTCCTCGACCTCCACCGATTCGGGGCCGTAGGCCTCGGTGATGCGGCGCGGCGAGTCGAGACAGATGTTCAGCAGGTCGGTGGTCATGTCGTCGCCCAGACGGTTCTGCACGATGAGTTGCTTGGCGAATCCCAGCACGGCGGTGTTGCCGGCCGGTGTGTAGAGCATGCGCTCATAGTCGTTCTCGAGAGGGAGATAGGGCGCGGAAGCCTCCTTTTTGTTGCGACGGGGTTTCTCGTCGCGTCCCGACACGATGATGTCGTGGCAGCGGGTGTTGAGGTAGTGCTGGCGGTCGTAGAGCGCGCGCCACTCGTCGGTCAGATACGAGAGGTTGTATTTCTCCTTGTTGATGTGGCGTATCCACTCGGGGAGTTCGGGCTTGTAGTAGGCCGAGGTGGCCCAGCCGCACTGCTCGCCCAGCCAGTAGACCTCTGAAGTGTGGCCGCCCATGACCACGGCCGAGGTCGACTCGGTGGCTACGGTGGCCGTGTGGCTCTGGGGCAGGTGGTGGGTCAGGGCGTCGCCCAGAGTGGGGGCGATGAGGTGGTAGGCACCCTCGCCCTTGCTGCCCTCGGTCAGGCGCACCTTCACATTGCGGGTATAGTCCTGCCACTCCTCGCCGATGACTCCGTGGGTCGAGGGCATGGCTCCCGTGGTGAGTGTGGCCAGCGACACGGGAGTGGTGGTCTGCTGGTAGTCGTATGAGGCGTCGGTGTAGAGGGTGCCGTTGTCGATGAAGCGGCGGAAACCACCGTTTCCGAAATTACGGGCATAGCGGTCCAAATCCTCGGCACGCATCGAACCGATGACAATCTGCACCACCAGACGCGGTGTGGTGGGGGTCGTTGCGGCGTGCAGCGGAAGGACGGCTGCCAGGGTCAAAAGCACCAAAAAAAGTTTTTTCATCTGTATATGTATCGTTTGGAAGGCAAAAATACTAAATTTAACGGTAAATTACCCGGTTGAGCGTCTCGATTTCTTGCGAAAAGTCGATTCCCGACCTTTGCGACAGTTCTGCGGCCTTTTTTGCGGTGGCGATGCAGAGGTTGCGGTAGGCCTCGCTGTCGGGGTGGAGGGGGCGGTGGGCGAGTGTGGCCGTTATCGCGGCCACCTGCTCCATGAGTCGGAGGGTGTGGGGCGCGAAGGCACACGCGGCGAAGCGTTCCCAGATGTAGTCGACGGCCTGTGAGGAGGGGTGTACCATGTCCTCCTTGTAGAAACGGTAGTCGCGCAGGTCGTCGTTCATGATTTCGAACGAGGGGAAGTAGCGCACGTTGTCGAACCGCTCCTCGAGTTCGGCGGCCGCCACACGCAGGGTGGCCTTGCTCAGCGAGTTGCCCTCCAGTCCGTCGTTGAGGTGGCGTATGGGGCTCACCGTGAGGAGAATCTGCTTGTCGGCCAACTGCGAGCCGATGAGCTGCGACCACTCGTCGACAATCTCGCCTGCGGAGAGACGCTCGCGGCGGAAGAGACTTTGGGGCTGGCGGTGACAGTTGGTCACCACTTCACCCGTGGAACGCAGACGGTAGACCCACGCCGTGCCGAAGGTGACAATCAGGTGGCGTGACTTCATGAGCTGCTGTCGGGTGAGGTCGGCCGCCGTGTTGTAGCGCGACAACACCTTTTGGGGATCGGTGTCGCTGATGAGGGTGTTGGCCATGAAGTGGAACCACTCGCCGGAGGACGACTGTCGCAGTTCGTCGGCCGTTGCCGGGGCGGTGTCGGTCGTGCGGCGCAGGGTGGCGGCGATGGACGAAGGGTTGAAGAGCGGTCCGGTGTAGTTGCCGCCGGCGTGGAATTTGAGCTGTTGCAGCCTGCGGAGCATCTCGTCGGCGAAGCATGAGCCGAGCAGCAGCAGGTGGTCGTTGTAATCCGGCTTATGCTCAAGCGGTTCTATTTTTATCTCTGTGCGGAATTTCATGGGGCAAAATTACAAAAATTCCGGGTGCCGTCGGTCGAAATCGGTGAAAATATCCCCCTTGCGGCGAAGAATCAAAGCGGGAAATCGTTATATTTGTCTTATGATACGAAAAGCAAACTGCAAAATCAATCTGGGACTCGATGTCCTCCGCCGGCGTGAAGACGGCTATCACGATTTGCAAACCGTGATGTTCCCCGTGGAGGGGTTGTATGACATTGTGGAGGTGTCGCGCGGCGACCTTTGCGGTGCCGAATTTCGGAGCGAGGGGCTGGTCATCGACTGCCCCGATGACAAGAATCTGTGTCTGAAGGCCTTTCGTCTGATGCACGACCGCTATGGGGTCGACGGTGTGAGAATCCGTCTCGACAAGCGCGTACCCTTCGGTGCCGGACTGGGCGGCGGCTCGTCAGATGCCACGGCCGTGATTCTGGCGCTCGACGAGTTGTTCGACCTGCGTCTCGACGAGCAGACCCTCATCGGTCTGGCGGCCGAGCTGGGCAGCGACACGGCCTTCTTCGTGCGCAACACGCCCCAGTTGTGCGAGGGGCGCGGTGAGGTGATGACCCCCGTGGATATCGACCTCAAGGGGTTGTGGCTCGTGATGGTGAAGCCCGACGAGGGGGTGTCGACCAAGGATGCCTATTCGGGGGTGGTGCCTGCCGTTCCCGAGACACCGCTGGTGGAGCGGCTGACCCTTCCCGTGTGGTGCTGGCAGGGGGTGGTGACCAACGACTTCGAGGAGTCGGTCTTTGCCCTTCACCCCGTCATTGCCCGGGTCAAGGAGCGGTTGTTGAAGGCCGGTGCGCTCTATGCCTCGATGTCAGGTAGCGGTTCCACGGTCTTCGCCCTCTTCGACAGCGAGGAGGCGGTGTCTTCCCTGCGCGATGAGACCCCCTACATCTTCCGACTGTAAGGCGCGTGCAGCCTGTCTGCGAAAACAAAAAGAGGACGAACCTCCCAAAGGGGTTCGTCCTCTTTTTGCTGTATAATCTCTTGTCGGCTTACTTCGAAGCTACGGGAATCTTGGCCACGCGCTTCTCGTGACGGCCGCCCTCGAACTCGGTCGACAGGAAGGTGTCGAGCATTCGGGTAGCCTCGTCGTTGGAGATGAAACGTGCGGGGAAGACAATCACGTTGGCGTTGTTGTGCTGACGAATCAGCGAGGCCACTTCGTTGTCCCAGCACAGACCTGCGCGCACGCTCTGGTGCTTGTTGAGGGTCATGGCCATGCCCTCGCCCGAGCCGCAAAGACCTACGCCCTGCTCCAGCTCGCCGTTGTCGATGGCCTCGCCCAGCTGATGGGCGAAATCGGGATAGTCGACGCTGTCGGGAGCATCTGTACCGAAGTCGAGTACCTCATAACCTTTCGAGGAGAGGTAGCCGACCAAAAATTCCTTCATCTCGTAACCGGCGTGGTCACAAGCGATACCGATTTTTTTCATAACTCTTTTGTAAGACTATGGTTATACAATGGATTACTTCGAAGCTCTCTTGCGGTCTACCTCGTGGAGCAGAATCTTGCGGATACGCATCGAGTGGGGGGTAACCTCCACATACTCGTCCGACTTGATGTACTCCAGAGCCTCCTCCAGAGTGAAGACTCTGGGCGGTACGATGACTGCCTTGTCGTCGGAACCCGACGCACGCATGTTGGTCAGCTGCTTCGACTTGGTGACGTTGACCGTGATGTCGTTCTGACGGGTATGCTCGCCGATGACCTGACCCTCGTAGACCTGCTCCATGGGGCTGATGAAGAAGCGGCCGCGATCCTGCAGTTTGTCAATCGAGTAGGCGTAGGCGGTGCCGGTCTCACCCGAGATGATGGAACCGTTGTTGCGCATCTCGATTTCGCCCACCCAGGGTTCGAAGTCGTTCAGACGGTGGGTCATGATGGCCTCACCGGCGGTGGCGGTCAGCATGTTGGAACGCAGACCGATGATACCGCGCGAGGGAATCGAGAACTCCAGACGCACACGTCCGGCGTTGGTCTCCATGTTGGTGAGTGTACCCTTGCGCTTGGTGGCCAGCTCGATGACCGTACCCGAATGCTCCTCGGGGCAGTCGACGGTCATCTCCTCGATAGGCTCGCACTTCTTGCCGTCAATCTCCTTGACGATAACCTGGGGCTGTCCCACCTGCAACTCGTAGCCCTCGCGACGCATGGTCTCGATGAGTACCGAGAGGTGAAGCACACCGCGTCCGAAGACGTTGAAACTGTCGGCCGTGGGACCGGGGGTGACTCTCAGTGCGAGGTTTTTCTCCAGCTCCTTGTCCAGACGCTCCTTGATGTGGCGCGAGGTGACGAACTTGCCGTCCTTGCCGAAGAAGGGCGAGTTGTTGATGGTGAAGAGCATCGACATGGTCGGCTCGTCGATGGCGATGGGGGGCAGGGGTTCGGGATTCTCGAAGTCGCAGATGGTGTCACCGATTTCGAAACCGTCGATACCCGTGATGGCGCAAATCTCGCCGCAGGGAACTTCATCGACCTTCTTCTTGCCCAGACCCTCGAAAATCATCAGGTCGCGGATTTTGGTCTTCTGCATGGTCTTGCCGTCACGCTTGGCCAGCGTCACGTTCTGACCGGCACGCAGTGTACCGCGGGTGACCTTACCCACGGCGATACGTCCCGTGTAGTTGGAGTACTCGAGCGAGGTGATGAGCATCTGGGGAGTACCGTCCACGATTTCGGGTTCGGGAATCTCGTCGATGATGGTGTCGAGCAGGGGGACGATCGAGTCGGTTCTCTCGTTCCACTTGTGCGACATCCAGCCCTGCTTGGCCGAGCCGTAGATGGTCTTGTAGTCGAGCTGTTCCTCGGTGGCGTTGAGCGAGAACATCAGGTCGAAGACCTGCTCGTTCACCACTTCGGGACGGCAGTTGGGTTTGTCCACCTTGTTGACCACCACGATGGGCTTCTTGCCCAGCGCGAGTGCCTTCTGCAGCACGAAACGGGTCTGGGGCATGGTACCCTCAAAGGCGTCGACCAGCAGCAGCACGCCGTCGCACATGTTGAGCACACGCTCCACCTCACCGCCGAAGTCGGCGTGACCCGGGGTGTCTATGATATTAATCTTGTAGTCCTTGTAGATAACCGACACGTTTTTCGAGAGAATGGTGATACCTCTTTCTCGTTCGAGGTCGTTGTTATCGAGTATCAAACCGTCTGCCGGTTTGGAGTTGTCTCGCAGGATATGGCCCGCAAGAATCATTTTGTCGACAATCGTGGTCTTACCGTGATCCACGTGGGCAATAATTGCTATATTGCGCAGTTTTTGCATAAGAAAAGAATTTATGCCGCAAAGGTAATAAATTCTGACGAATTTTCAGTATTTTTGTTCTAATCATTAAAAAGATATCTGGAAAATGAAGCCTTTTTTCAATGTCCGCGAGCAGAGCGAGATTTATATAGGTCCCGTGGAGGAGGTGCTCGACGCAGTGCTGCCCAAAGGCCGGGTCGTTGTAGTGGCCGATGCCACCATCGACCGTCTCTACCATTCGCTGCTCGAACCCTACGACACGGTGCTTATCGGGGTGGGCGAGAGTGCCAAGACCCTGCAAACCGTCGAGATGGTCTACAACCGTTTCATCGAGATGGGGGTCGACCGCAAGACCTTCGTGTTGGGCATCGGCGGCGGCATCGTGACCGATGTGGCCGGCTTCGTGGCCTCGACCTTCATGCGCGGCATCGATTTCGGATTTGTTTCGACTACCCTGCTGGGACAGGTCGACGCTTCGGTGGGCGGCAAGAACGGTGTCAATGTCAACGGCTACAAGAACATGGCCGGCACGTTCAACCAGCCGCGTTTTGTGGTCTGCGACCCCGAGCTGCTCACCACGCTCCCCGACCGTGAGTTCCGTGCCGGACTGGCCGAGGTGGTCAAGGCGGCGGTCATCTCCGATGCCGAACTCTTCTCGCGGCTGGAGCAGACCTCGTTTGCCACCCTGCGCGAGAACACCTCGCTGCTGAGCGAAGTGGTGTCGGCGGCCATACGCGTGAAGGCCGACATTGTGGAGCGTGACGAGAAGGAGTCGGGCGAACGCCGCCTGCTGAATCTGGGACACACGCTGGGACATGCCATCGAGAAGTCGTCGTCGGTGATGAACCACGGCGAGGCGGTGGCCGTGGGACTGTCGATGATTTGCGATGTGGCGGTCAACATGGGCGAGATGGCCGACTGCGACCGTCACCGTATCCAGTCGTTGCTCGAACGCATGGGATTCGTGCTGACTCCGCCGGTCGACGTACACCGCATCAAGAAGGAGATGCGCAAGGACAAGAAGCATGAGGGCAGCCGTCTGAATGTGGTGCTGCCCCTCTCGATAGGGCACTGCCGCGTGTGCCAGATGGCCATGGACGAGTTCGAGACGTTGTTCTGATAAGACGCTGCCCCGCACGGGGCGTGCGGCGACATATCTGCAAAAAAAGAGGTGAACCCCGAAAGGTTCACCTCTTTTTGTATCTTGTAGTGGGGGAGGGGTTACTCTCTCACGCAGCGCACCATCATACCATTGGCGCGACCCATCGGGCGGCCGTTGCGCACGCCGCTGGCCTTCACGTCATCGAGCTTGAGCCAGAAGCAGAAGGCCTTTGACAACGAACCTTCGGTGTCGGCGGTCCAGTAGTAGCCGACCCAGGGCTGCATCTCGCCGAAGCGGGTGGGCAGCGAGTCGTCGTAGTAGTTCTGAATCTTGCTGTCGAGATACGACTTGCGGCCGGCGGCCGAGAAGAACGACTCCGAGGCATCGGCGGTGAGGGTCCAGCCGAACTTGTAGCGGTAGTCGGTGGCCAGCTGCTCTTCCTCCTCGGGGGTTGTGGCGTTGAGGTTGTCCTTGATGGTCAGACCCTCGAAGGCGGCTGCGGGAGCCACTCTCCAACCCTTGGGGCAGGGGTCGTTGGCGCTCTTCGACGATGCGCTCCACAGGGGCTGCTGCACCGATGCCGCTGCCCAGTCGGTGTCCTTCTTCTCGGTGGTGAGGAACGCACGGGGGTGCTGCATCAGGTAGTCCAGAGTGCCGGTCTCGGCAGTGGCGGCGGTAGGCTCGAGGAAGATGCGCTTCTTGGCCTCGTCGAACATCGATGCCGAAGCACCGTTCTTGCAGTCGTAGTAGAGCGGACCGATGAAGGGGTGCTTGTTACCCCACTGGTAGTAGAGTCCGTAGCTGTTGAGAATCGACTCCTTGTCCTTCGACGAGGAGGCCAGCGCGCCCATGTTGTGGGTCATCATGGTGTAGCCGTTGACCTCTATGGTGCCGTCCTTGGCTTCGGGGTCGTATTTGGTGACCCACACATGCCAGCTCTTGAGTATCCGTCCCTTGCTGTCGAGTGCGCCGATGAGGGCATTACCCTCGTGGAAGGTCTTGTCGGTGGACGACGATGCGCCGATGAAGAGCGAGATGTGGTCGGGGGTACCGTTGGCGTCCTTCTCCATCTGGAGGTACTTGATGAGCGACACGTCGCTCTGCCACAGAATCGACACTCTGGCCGGCACCATACCCTCGTCGAGCGGCATGGGCAGCGTGTACTGGGTCTCGTTCTTCGAGAGCAGGTAGCTGTTGGCGGCCTTGTCGCGCAGGTCGACCTTGTTGACAATGCCCACAAAGAGGGCTGCCGAGGTCACCACGCCGCCGGTCGATGACACACTGAAACGTATGGTTCCCGAGGTCTCCATGTCGTCCTTGATTTGGGCGGGGGCGGTGATGGTGATGGTTTTCTTCTGGGTGTCGATTTTCACATCGTCCCAGCCTTTGGGCTTGTTGGTGGCCGAGAGCGTGCTGAGATTCAGGTTCTCGGGGGTGAAGCCCACGGTGAGGGATTCGCCCTCGGAGAAGTAGAGGGCCGAATGGTCCAATATCAGCGCTCCTGTGTCCTTGTCATCGCTGCACGATGCCATTGTCAGTACCAGGGCAAGCGCCATTGATACCAGCCATGTGAGTTTTCTCATATAATTCATAAATTACAAAATATCTGCTAAAAATATCTGCAAAGATACCAAAAAGCGGCGTAAATCCTACACCGTGACCCCAATAAATTGCTTCATGGTCCTTTTTTGAGGTGGCGTGCGGAGGATTTGCGGCGGCGGGGGCCGGGGGTGGAG
>JAHHQN010000023.1 GCA_020026375.1 Alistipes sp.
CTATGGCACAAAAAAAGCAGTCCGAAAATTTCGGACTGCTTTTTCTATCGGGTTTCGACGGAAAGGACTTGCGTTCGGCCATTCAGGTCTGTTCAGGTCAGGTCTGCTGTTCAGTTCAGTTCCACTGCCCTGCCCCCTGTCCTGCCTCCTGTCCTGCACGGTTTCGCTCGCCCCTACTGCGCTACACCGACCCGCTTATCGACGGGTCTTGTAGGCGCAACGGTACTTGCCCTTCGAGATGTTGGCCAGCTTGTTGCGAATCATGTTCCGGCGAATGGGCGACACACGGTCGGTGAACACATGTCCCTCGATGTGGTCGTATTCGTGCTGAATGACCCATGCCTTCAGACCGGTGAACTCCTCGTCATGCTCCACGAAATCCTCGTCGACATAGCGCATGCGAATGGAAAGCGAACGGCGGACATCGGCATTGATGCCCGGAATCGAGAGACAGCCCTCGGTATAGGTCTTGGTCTCCTCCGACATCTCATAGATTTCGGCATTGATAAACGCCTTCTTGTAGTCGGCACACGAAGGGTCTTCCTCGGCCCAGGGGGTGCAGTCGACAATGAACAGGCGGATATCCTTACCAATCTGGGGAGCTGCGAGACCCACGCCCTCGGCCACTTCGAGGGTCGAGAACATGTCCTCGACGAGCTTCTTCACATCTATCGAATCGGGGGTGATGTCGTGACACTTGGCGCGGAGCACCTCATCACCATATACTACAATCGGATAAATCATTGGTTAAATTCCATATAACTTTGTAAAATAATCGTGGCGGAAATCTTGTCGACCAACGCCTTGTTGCGTCGTGCCATCTTACCGATTCCGCTCTCCAGCATCGTGCGGTGAGCCATCACCGACGTGAAGCGTTCGTCATGGAGGACCACCTCCTTATCGGGATAGGCCCTTTTGAGCCGAGCTACCAGCGGCTCGATGAACCGCCATGTCTCGGAAGGCGTGCCGTCCATCTGCGAGGGTTTGCCCACCACGATGGTCGAGACATCTTCCTTCCGAAAGTAGTCGGCGAGCCATTTCTCCAGTATTTTGGTATCCACGGTATCCAAACCGCCGGCAATGATGCGCAGGGGGTCGCTCACGGCGATTCCCGTGCGTTTCGTTCCGTAGTCTATTGCAAGGATGCGTCCCACGGTCAATTCATCACTTCGGCGGCTAAGCGACCCACCAGATAACCAGCACCGAAAGCGATGGCAAGGAAAGCCGCTATGACCAGAACGATACGGGTCATGGATTTCTTCTTTTCCATAAGTCCGGAAGATTTTTACAAATTCAACTTCTTATAAAGTTTGCGGTAGGAGCACTCCTCCTCGACCATGGCGTGCAGACGGTCAATCGACACACGCTCCTGCTCCATGGTGTCGCGGTGACGCACGGTCACGGTGTTATCCTCCAGCGTCTGGCCGTCAACGGTCACACAGAAAGGAGTACCGATGGCGTCCTGACGACGGTAACGCTTGCCCACCGAATCCTTCTCCTCGTACACGACATTGAAGTCGTACTTGAGCTGGTTGACAATCTCCTGCGCCTTCTCGGGCATGCCGTCCTTCTTGACCAGCGGCAATACGGCCACCTTCACGGGAGCCAGTGCGGCAGGGAACTTCAGCACGATGCGCGAATCGCCGTTCTCCAGCTTCTCGTCGGTATAGGCGGCCGACATCACCTGCAGGAACATACGGTCGACACCAATCGAGGTCTCCACCACGTAGGGAACATAGCTCTCGCCGGTCTCGGGATCGAAATAGGTCATCTTCTTGCCCGAGAACTTCTGGTGGTTCGACAGGTCGAAGTCGGTACGCGAGTGGATACCCTCCACCTCCTTGAAGCCGAAAGGGAACTTGTACTCGATATCGGTAGCGGCGTTGGCGTAGTGAGCCAGCTTGTCGTGGTCGTGGAACTGGTAGTTCTCGTCGCCGAAGCCCAGCGCGCGGTGCCATGCCATACGGGTGTTCTTCCACTCGTTCCACCACTGCATCTCGGTGCCGGGGCGTACGAAGAACTGCATCTCCATCTGCTCGAACTCACGCATGCGGAACACGAACTGACGGGCCACAATCTCGTTGCGGAATGCCTTACCGATCTGTGCGATACCGAAGGGAATCTTCATACGGCCGGTCTTCTGCACATTGAGGAAGTTCACGAAGATACCCTGTGCGGTCTCGGGACGCAGGTAGATGGTGTTGGCACCCTCGGCCGTAGAACCCATCTGGGTCGAGAACATGAGGTTGAACTGGCGCACCTCGGTCCAGTTGCGTGTACCCGAAATGGGGCAGGCAATCTCACAGTCGAGGATAATCTGGCGCAGCTCCGCCAAATCGTTGTCGTTCATGGCATTGGCAAAACGGGTATGAACCGCCTCACGCTTGGCCACTTCCTCCTGCACACGGGGCGAGGTGGCGCGGAATTTCTCCTCGTCGAAACTCTCGCCGAAACGCTTCTTGGCCTTGGCTACCTCCTTCTCGATTTTCTCGTCGATTTTGGCCATCCAGTCCTCAATCAGCACATCGGCGCGGTAACGCTTCTTCGAGTCCTTGTTGTCAATCAGAGGGTCGTTGAAGGCCGACACATGACCCGATGCTTCCCAAGTTTTGGGGTGCATGAAAATCGCAGCATCAAGACCCACAATATTCTCGTGGAGCTTGACCATCGAGTCCCACCAATAACGCTTGATGTTGTTTTTCAGTTCCACACCGTTCTGTCCGTAGTCGTAAACGGCTCCCAGACCATCGTAAATCTCGCTCGAGGGGAATACAAAACCGTACTCCTTGCAATGAGCAACCAACTTCTTGAAAAGTTCTTCTTGAGTCATTGTTCTATATCTTTAAATCCAATTATTTTATTGTCTTCTACAAACTACAAAAGTACAAAATAAATAGGAATATAAGGATTTTGCGGCCAACTTTATTTCACCCACCTGCCAATATTCCCCCTGCGGAGCAGTTGCGGGACGGCTCGGCACAAAAAAAATGACGACACCTCACGGCATCGTCATTTTTTTATAGAGATTGGAACAAAAATCGGCGGCCGCTGTCCACGGCTTCACGGCGGCCCAGCTCCGGCGCAGCTCCAGGTCACTCCCCGGTCACGGCCCCGGACGACCGCAACGGTCTCCTCACCGCCCCTGTCAGCCTCTCATATCCGCCCCCTGTCAGCCCATCAGTCCGGCACGCGCAAAGGAGAAATCACCCTCGCGCGAGATGATGATGTGGTCCAGCAGACGGATATCGAAAAGCGCGGCGGCACGTGCCACCCGCTCGGTCAGCACCTTGTCCTGACCGCTGGGTTCGGCCGCCCCCGAGGGGTGGTTGTGAATGAGAATCATCTGGGTGGCCAGCAGTTCCAACGCCCGCTTGACAATCAGACGGTGGTCGACCACCGTGGCCTGCACACCGCCCTGACTCACCCTCTGCCGCTCCAGAATACGGTTCGACGAGGTGAGATAAACCGCCCAGCACTCCTCATGGGTGAGGGTTTCGAGCTGCGGACGGAACAGGCGCACCACATCGTCACTCGAGTTGACGGTGTCGGCCTCACGCGCCCTCACGGCGGCTATCCTGCGCCCCAGCTCCGCGGCGGCAGCGAGCATCACGGCACGGCGCAATCCCATGCCGCCCGTCATTCTCAACCGCGAGATGTCGTCGCACGACAGCGCGGCAAGCGAACCCTTCACCTCCGACATCACCGTGGCGGCCAGTGACGCATCACCCAGCAGCACGGTCAGCAATTCGGCATCGTCGAGGGATTTGACCCCACGTGTCTGTATCTTGTCGGAGAGTTCGCTCATCGCCCGTTATTGAATAATTTTGTCCATTTTGTCCATCAGCACGGCACACTGCTCGTCGCTCATATACTCCGCGACGGAGAATGCGGCCTGCTGTTCGGCCTCCTTCTTCGACTCGCCCGAACCGTGGCCCACCTCGATGTTGTCAATCAACACCGTGGAGTAGAACATCGGACGGCTGGGAACATAGCTCTTGTCATGCTCGGTGCGGAAGACAATCTGACGACGGTTCTTCTGACACCACTCGATGAGTCGGCTCTTGAAGTCGGTCTCCGACTCCGAGAGTTCGTCAATCGAGAGATACTTGGCGTAGATGTCGTTGATCAGCAGCCGGTTGACAAAGTCGTATCCCTGGTCGAGATAGATGGCTCCCATCATTGCCTCGAAAGCATCGCCATAGATGTGTTTCTGAGGCAGTGTGACACCGCCGTTGGAAATCAGATGGCGGTCGAGACCCAGCTTGACAGCCAGTGCGTTGAGCGACTGGCGCGACACGATTTTGGCCCTCATCTTGGTGAGGAAGCCCTCGTCGTGGCCGGGGTAATCGATAAAGAGGAAATCGGAGGTGACGGTCTCGATAACGGCATCACCCAGAAATTCGAGGCGTTCGTTGTTCACCGACTGCCCGTCGGATAAAACCAAAGAAGCTGACTTATGAATCAAAGCCAGCTTGTAAAGTTCGATGTTATGCGGAATGAATCCGAACATATCATCGACCATGGTATAATACGCCTTATCCTTTCCGAAGTTCCTTCTTATAGGTCTAAGTATAAGATCCAGCACTTTGGAATAAGAACGATATTAAAGTTTTCCGAAAATCACGGTCGAGTTGTGACCACCGAAACCGAAGGTGTTGCTCAACGCATACTTCACCTCACGTTGCTGTGCGGTGCCGAGCGTCAGGTTCAACTTCGAGTCGATGTTCGGGTCGAGATTTTCACAATTAATCGTGGGGGGTACCACACCGCGGGTAATGGCAAAGACACAAGCCAAAGCCTCAACCGCACCGGCTGCTCCCAGAAGGTGACCTGTCATAGATTTGGTCGACGAGATGTTCAGGTCATAGACATGACTGCCAAACACTTCGGATACGGCCTTCAATTCAGGGAGGTCACCTGCAGGGGTCGACGTTCCGTGAACATTGATGTAATCTATATTTTCAGGCTGGATTCCGGCATCCTTCAACGCGTCCTTCATGGCCTTGATGGCACCCTTTCCTTCGGGGTGGGGCGCGGTGAAGTGGTAAGCATCAGCCGAAGCACCGCCACCGACAATCTCACAATAAATCTTCGCACCACGCGCCTTGGCATGCTCATACTCTTCGAGGAAGAGCGCACCTGCACCCTCACCGATGACAAAACCGTCGCGGTCTTTGTCGAAGGGGCGCGAAGCGTGCTGGGGGTCGTCGTTGCGGGTCGAGAGTGCCTGCATGGAGTTGAAACCACCCACGGCAGGGATATTGACCGCAGCCTCCGAACCTCCGGTGACCATCATGTCGGCCTTGCCATAGCGAATGGCGTCGAAAGCCGAGATAAGTCCGTGGTTAGACGAAGCACATGCCGACACTGTACAGTAGTTGGGACCCATGAAGCCGTACTTCATGGAGATGAAACCGGCTGCAATGTCGGAAATCATACGAGGAATAAAGAATGGACTAAACCGCGGGATTCCTGATCCTGCGGCCCAGTCCACACACTCATCGAAGAACGATTTGAGTCCTCCGATACCCGAGCTCCAGATGACGCCCACCTGCTCCTTGTCGATGTTGTCCATGTCCAAGGCAGCGTCCTCGACGGCCTGTGTGGCAGCGACGAGGGCAAACTGGGTGAAGAGGTCGTATTTGCGAACCTCTTTTCTGTCAAAATACTGTGACGGGTCGTAATTCTTTACTTCACAAGCGATTTGAGTCTTAAAATTTTCTGCATCGAAACGAGTAATGTGTCCTGCACCACTGACACCCTTTTCAAGATTAGAAAAAAACTCTTCTATATTGTTTCCCAGCGGGTTGATCGTACCAATGCCCGTTACAACTACTCTTCTTTCTGTCATAGAATTTAAGGCTGAATGCCGTGAAAAAGTTTGTGTTTTTTTAAAAATTATTTCTTGTGCTCCTCGATGTAGCTGATAGCGTCACCTACAGTGGCGATCTTCTCTGCATCCTCGTCGGGAATCTGGATATCGAAAGCCTTCTCGAACTCCATAATCAACTCTACAGTGTCAAGTGAATCTGCACCGAGGTGGTTGGTGAAGCTTGCTTCGGGTACTACTTCCGACTCCTTCACACCCAACTTGTCTACGATAATCTCGACAACCTTTGACTGAACTTCTGACATAATTTTAAATTTTTAGTTAAACATTTATTTTGAAATAGTTTCTATTTTGTGCAAATAGCGGTAATGTTTTCGGCAAAAGTAACACTTTTTTTATTACTTTTGACAAAAGCATTGCTTTTTTTATTCACAATTTTTCAGACATTTAGCACACTTTGACGTATAACCATCTAAATATCACTATTTTATGAAATCACTTCTTATCTCCAATTCGACCAATGCCGGCGAGCAATATCTGCGTTATCCCATGCCCCAAATCGAGAAATTCCTGTCGGGCGTGACCGAAATCGCCTTCGTTCCCTATGCGGCAGTGACCTTCTCCTACGACGAGTATGAGCGTCGCGTGCAGGAGCGTTTCTCGGAAATCGGCGTGACCGTGAAATCGGTACACCGCGAGGCCGACCCCGCCGGCTTTATCCGCCGTGCGCAGGCCGTGTGTGTGGGCGGCGGCAACACCTTCGCCCTGACCCGCAAGATGCAGGAGCAGGGACTGATGGAGGCCATCTACGACAAAATCAACGAAGGCACCCCCTATGTAGGCTGGTCGGCCGGCAGTAACGTGTGCTGCCCCACCATCTGCACCACCAACGACATGCCCATCGTGCAGCCCGAATCGTTCCGCGCCATCGGTGCCGTGAAGTTCCAGATCAACCCCCACTACCTCGACGCCAACCCCGAAGGCCATGCCGGCGAGACCCGTGAGCAGCGCATTCTGGAGTACATCGAGGCCAATCCCGACATGCGAGTGGTGGGTCTTCGCGAGGGCTGCATGCTCCACTACGAGGACGGCCGTCTCGAGCTGATCGGCAAGCGCCCGATGCGTATCTTCAAGAAGGGCGAAGAGACCTACGAGGTGAACCCCGGCGACGACCTCTCGTTCCTGCTCTAACCGCTTCGGCACGGCAGAACGCCTCACCCGATACACCCCGACAGTCCTTCGCTCCACGGCGGAGGGCTGCCTTTTAAGGGAAGGCTTCAGCGGAGAGCCACTCCGCAAATTCCATACCCACCCCCAAAATACAAGCACCATGACCACCGCCGAAACCGGACGTGCCGGCGAACGTGCCGCCACCGACTACCTGCGACAACGCGGCTACCAAATCCGCCACCTGAACTGGCGCGACGGCCGCTATGAGTTGGATATTGTCGCCGAAAAGGACTATATTCTACACTTTGTGGAAGTGAAAACACGACGTGCCGGAGGGCTTACCACCCCCGAGGAGGCACTCACCCCACGCAAGGCCGCCGCCCTGCGCCGCGCCGCACAGGCCTACCTCTCACGCTATGCCCTAACCTATGAATGTCAGTTCGATCTGGCGGCCGTCGACGCCTACGACGACGGTTCGCTCGAGGTGCGTTTCACGGAGAACGCGCTGGAACTCAACTGGTAATTTTGCTTTTCTCAACAAATTTGCCTACCTTTGTCCGACTGCATGGCAAAATCCATGTTGTCCACAGAGTGTATTTTCGCCTGCGGCGCAAAATCCTCGACAGGAAAACAGAACATAAACACCCTTACATCATACACGCTAATGTGGATTTATAATTTCGGTATGATATTCTATGCGTGGGTCATCAGACTCATCGCACCGCGACATCGCAAAGCCGAACTTTGGTACGAAGGCCGCAAAGACCTCTTCCGACGCATGAAAGCCGCCATCAGCCCCGACGACAAGATTCTGTGGGTGCATGTGGCATCGCTCGGCGAATTCGAACAGGGACGACCCATCATCGAAAAGATACGCCGCGAACACCCCCAATACAAAATCCTGCTCACCTTCTTCTCGCCGTCGGGTTACGAAATCCGCAAGAACTATCAGGGTGCCGACTACATCTTCTACCTGCCCATCGACCGACCTTCACACGTCAGAGCGTTCCTCGATGCGGCCCACCCCGAAATCGCCATCTTCGTGAAATACGAATTCTGGCTCAACTTCCTCAAGGAGCTGCGCCGCCGCAAGGTGCGCACCTTCGTGGTGTCGGCCATCTTCCGCCGCAACTCCATTTTCTTCCGCCCCTACGGCGGCATGTGGCGACAGGCTCTGGAGACCTTCGAAACCATCTTCGTGCAGAACGAGGAGTCGAAAACCCTGCTCGCCGAACTGGGCTTCGACAATGTGCTGATTGCCGGCGACACACGTTTCGACCGTGTGGCCGAGATTGCACAGGCAGCCAGGAAAATCGACCTCATAGAGCGTTTCAAGGGCGACACCCCGCTCTTCGTGGCCGGTTCGACATGGAGTCCCGACGAGGATCTGCTCATTCGCCTCATCAACGACAACCCCACCATCAAATTCGTCATCGCCCCCCACGAGATGAACGAGGGACGTATCCAACGCCTGCTCGACGAGAGCCGCGGCGGTGCGGTGAGATACACCGCCTGTGATGCCGCCACCGACCTCTCACACAAGCAGGTAATGATCCTCGACACGGTGGGCATTCTCTCCTCGGTCTACGGCTATGCCACCTGGAGCTACATCGGCGGAGGATTCGGTGTGGGTATCCACAACACCCTCGAGGCGGCCACCTTCGGTCTGCCGATTGCCTTCGGCCCCAACTACCACAAGTTCAAGGAGGCCTGCGACATGGTCACCCTCGGCGCCGCACGCTCCATCACCACCTACGAGGAGCTGGCCGCCTGGTTCTCGCCGCTGCTCAACGATGCCGAAGCCCTGCGCAAGGCCAGCCAGACGGCCAAGGACTACACCACGCGCAATCAGGGTGCGACGACCATCATCACCCAAACGATATTCCAATAGGACACTGTCACATACCCACAAAACGCCACTCCTTCACATGGGAGTGGCGTTTTTTTTTGCAGACCTGCGGTCATTGCACTGCCTGCACACCTATTTATATATGTTTTCCGTCCTGCCGACCGTTTCTGCCGCGTCCGCTCCATTCCGGCACACTCTCCCCCACACCATCACCTCCGCAGCCGTAAACCGGCCCTTTTCCCCCGACACCGACCATCTTCTCATCAGAAGCCCCACACCCAACTACCGTCTGCCGCCGCTCCTCGGCCACGGTTTTCGCCACACGCACTCCGCAGCCCCCCACTGTCCGACCTCTCCACACGCACGCCCACCGACGGCCGTTCCTCCTCCCGACTGGTCTCCACTCACCCCTTTCGACAAGGCACAAAAAAAAGACAGACCCCCGTCGGGAGTCTGTCCTGTGATTCGGTTGAAGAATAAATTACTTCGAAAGCTCTGCAAGAGCGGCAGCTGCATTCTCGGCAGCGGGACCTGCAGTCACCTTCTTGAAGGCTGCAATAGCCTGGGGCTTCATCTCCTTGGCGTTGTAAGCGGCACCCAGCAGGTAGTACATTAGCGACTTGTCGGCCTCGTCGGTCTGTGCAGCGGCAGCAGCCTCGCCCAGCTCGATTACCTTTGCGTAGTCCTTCTTATTGAGGTAAGCCTGCAGACGTACGTTGTGGAACAGCGCGTTGTCGGCGTTCTTTGCCAGCTGCTCGTCAGCCATGGCGATAATCTCGTCGAAGTTGCCTGCACCCTGCAGCTCAGCCACCTTGTTGTTGGTGTAGAGCGCCATCATCTCCTTGGCCTTGGCAGCGTCCTCGGCATACTTGGGGTGGGTCTTCGAAGCAATGGCCATGTAAATCTCCATACCCTGCTGATACTCGCCCATCTCGCAGTAGCTCATGGCCAGGTTCAGTGCCATCGAGGTGTTGTCGGGGTCAGCCTTGTAACCCTTTGCGAAGATGTCGGCAGCAGTCTTGTAGTCCTTCGAGTTGAAGGCCTCGCCACCGCGGATCTGGTAAATCTTGGCTACCCAGTTGTTGGCCTTGGCCATCTGCTGAGTCTCGCCGTAAAGCTCGGCTTTCTCGGCCGACTTCTCGAAGTTGACCAGCGCCTCATCGTAATTCTTGGTACGGATTGCACTGCCACCCAGCATATAGTAGCACTTGGGGAGTGTGGTCTTGGCAGTAGCCACCAGCGACTCGGTACCCTCCTGATCGAGACCCTGCTCGATGACCTGCTCGAACTTGGCAGCAGCCTCCTTGAAGTTCTTTGCACCAAAAGCAGCGGCAGCCTCGTTATATACAGCCGAAAGGTCCTGTGCCGAGAGGGTTGTTGCTCCCAGCAGAGCAATCATAGAAAATAACAACTTTTTCATTTTTTATACGATTTTATTTAGATTATGGTTCGCTACAATCCCCAATCGTGGGGGTACATCATTGCAAATATAGGTATTTTTTCGAGGAACACAAAAAAATAGCGGGAGGTTTTTCAACTGCGCAACGACTTGAAAAACGTGTCCATCAGCGATTCGCACTCGTCGGCCAGCACTCCGCCGACCACCGTGGTTTTGGGGTGGAAGACCTTGTCGGTGTAGGTGTGCCACCCTTTTTTGGGGTCGTCGGCGCCCCACACCACACGCCCCACCTGCGCCCAGGCGATGGCTCCGGCGCACATGATGCAGGGTTCCACGGTGACATAGAGCGCGCACTCCTGCAGGTATTTGCCGCCCAGTGTCGAGGCCGCGGCCGTGATGGCCTGCATCTCGGCATGGGCTGTGGGGTCGGCGAGGGTCTCCACCAGGTTGTGGCCGCGGCCGATGACCCGACCGCCCGACACCACCACCGCACCAATGGGTACCTCGTCGCTCTCCAACGCCTTGCGTGCTTCGAGGAGGGCCATACGCATGAATTTTTCGTCCGCTTCGCGCGATTTTTGGAGTTCTTCGTTCATATCCTTCACATTTTTAGCGGCATAACCGCCCGTCAGGAGTCGTCACAACGACCGCCGAAGAGGCGTCTGCCTCCACAAAAATAACTAAATTCTGCGTTACAGCCCTATTTTAATACCAAAAAAATGTCGAATCTTCGTGACGAAGTGGTGAAAATTGAGTAACTTTGTGGGTTAAAAGAATTGAACGAACAATAAAAGATAATTCTTATGTACAGAACCCATACGTGCGGCTGTCTGAGAGCCGAGAACGTAAACCAAACCGTGACATTGGCCGGTTGGGTGCAGAAGGTGAGAAATCTGGGCGCGATGACCTTCATCGACCTCAGAGACCGCTACGGCATCACCCAGATTGTGATTAACGAAGATTCGCCCGAGCAGGTGCGTGCAGCAGCTGCCAAAGTGGGTCGCGAGTGGGTCATTCGCGTGACCGGCACCGTCATCGAGCGCGAGGCCAAGAACCCCAAGATGCCCACCGGCGACATCGAGGTGTCGGTGTCGGAGTTCACCGTACTCAACGAGGCACAGACCCCTCCCTTCACCATCGAGGAGGTGTCCGACGGCGGTGACGACCTGAGAATGAAGTACCGCTACCTCGACCTGCGTCGTGCGCCCCTGCAGCGCAACATGATTCTGCGCCACAAGATGGCACAGGAAATCCGCCGCTTCCTCGACGCCGAGGGCTTCCTCGAAATCGAGACCCCCTATCTGGTGGGTTCGACCCCCGAGGGTGCGCGTGACTTCGTGGTACCCAGCCGCATGAACCCCAATCAGTTCTACGCGCTGCCCCAGTCGCCCCAGACCCTCAAACAGCTGCTCATGGTGGCCGGCTACGACAAGTATTTCCAGATTGTGCGCTGCTTCCGCGACGAGGACCTGCGCGCCGACCGTCAGCCCGAGTTCACCCAGATCGACTGCGAGATGTCGTTCGTCGAGCAGCAGGACGTCATCGACGTCTTCGAGCGTTGGGCCAAGCACATGTTCAAGGAGGTGATGCACATCGACTTCACCGAGCCTTTCCGCCAGATGCCCTGGATCGAGGCCATGGAGAAGTACGGTTCCGACAAACCCGACCTGCGTTTCGGCATGGAGTTCGCCGACCTGACCGACCTGGCCAAGGGCCACGGCTTCTCGGTGTTCGACGAGGCGGACTACATCACGGGATTCGCCGCCACAGGCTGCGCCGCCTACACCCGCAAGCAGATTGACGCCCTCACCGAGTTCGTGAAGCGTCCTCAGGTGGGTGCCAAGGGTCTCATCTGGATTCGTGTGGAGGCCGACAAAATCAAGTCGTCAATCGACAAGTTCTACTCGCCCGAGGAGGTCAAGGCCATGGCCGACAAGTGCGGTGCCAAGGAGGGCGACATGGTGTTCATTCTCTGCGGCAAGAAGTTCAAGGCGCTGACCCAGTTGTGCGCCCTGCGTCTGGAGGTGGCCGAGCAGTTGGGTCTGCGTGACCCCAAGAAGTTCGCTCCGCTGTGGGTGGTCGACTTCCCCATGTTCGAGTGGGACGAGGAGACCCAGCGTTTCTACGCCATGCACCACCCCTTCACCTCACCCAAACCCGAGGACGTGGAGTTCCTGGAGAGCGATCCCGGCCGCGTGCGTGCCAATGCCTACGACTTCGTCTGCAACGGTACGGAGGTCGGCGGCGGTTCAATCCGTATCCACGACGCCAAGCTGCAGGCCAAGATTTTCAAGTGTCTGGGCTTTACCCCCGAGAAGGCACAGGAGCAGTTCGGCTTCCTGATGAACGCCTTCAAGTTCGGTGCGCCCCCCCACGGTGGTCTGGCCTTCGGTTTCGACCGTCTGTGCGCCCTGTTCGGCGGTTCGGAGTCGATTCGCGACTACATTGCCTTCCCCAAGAACAATGCAGGCCGCGATGTGATGCTCGATGCCCCCGGCTACCTCGACCAGTCGCAGCTCGACGAGCTGTACCTCGAGTTGCGCCAGCCCGAAGCATAAAACCAAGTATTAAATATTTATATGAAAAGCGTGTTGCCCGTCAAGGACAGCACGCTTTTTTTTCGTTTTTTTTTGGGGGGGGGACTCTCTCCGTCAGAAGTCGATACCCACCTTGAAGCTCACACCGCCGACATTGGCAGTACCCACCTTCTCTCCGTAATTCAAATCGTAGAGATTGTCCTTCTGCACCTCATAACCGATGGCGAAGCTGACGCCCACACGCGATTTGGTAGCAAAACGCACGCCTATCGAGGGATTGCAATAGATACCTCCGTCCGAACCTCCGTCCACATAGCTGTCAGTGATGACCGTATAACCCAGACGCATACTCACGAAGGGAGTGATTTTTCCGGGTTTGAAATTACCCACCACAGCGGCATACATGGGTATGCCCAGCACCTCGGTATTGTCGAAGTAGCTGAAGCCCATACCGCCACCCAGAAAGAAATAGGGGTTGAACTGATAGCCGTGGGTGGTGGTCACCTGCAAACGGCCGTTACCCTCGCCCCAATCACCGACACCGACCGTGTAACCCATGTCGACAAATCCGTGATAACCCGTGTGCAGGTTGGCACTCTTCGAGGAGGAGCGGTAGCTCTGGGCGGAGACTCCGCCGACGAGCAACAAAGCCGCCAATACCAAAAACAGTCTCTTCATAACTCAAAATTTCAGTCGGCCACGACGACACGAATGGCCCATAAAAAAAGTAGTGGCGGAGGAGGTGTCGTCCCACCCTCGCGCGACATTTTCTTCGCATCGGGGCAACTCTCCGCAGGCTTGGTAATCACAAATATAGTATTTAGCCGATAAGATTATCCTCCGGCCGGCAAAAAAAAGATGTCCGGCCGCAAGGAAAACGGTCGGACATCACAAGGAAAATATAAATTATCGTCGTCCTGCGGCGATTAATTGAAGCTCCACTTCAGGGCGATGGTGGGAATGGCGTAGAAACCCTTGCGGCCGCCGAAGTTGTTGCTCAACTCCAGCTCGGTACCGATACTCATCTTGAATTTCTCGTTCACACCCTTGATTTTGTGCAGATTGACCCAGAACTGAGGCTCGGCCAGGAAGATGCAGCTGGTGTTGTTGATGTAGTTCTTCTCGCGCCAGAAATCGACAAAGCCGTTGAACGAGCAGATGCCGCGCTGACCGAAGTTCACATACCACGTACCGGTGAACTGGTAGTTGTGGGGCGCCTGATGACCCTCGATGTACTTATACGATGCGGTGAGGCTGAAACCCGACGAGAAATTCTTGTTATTATAGGTATAGGTCGCACCGAAGAGGTAGGCGTTGTTGAGGGAGAAACGGTTGGTCGTACCGCCGTTGTACTCCACATGAATCGACACGGGCGCTTTCCAGAAACGGAACTCACGCGCAATCTCCCAATAAGCCGATGCCACGCCCTTGCTGGTGTAGTCCATATCGACAAAGAAGAAGGTGCTGCCCCAGCCGTCGGGGTGGAACATCTCCACGGTGGAGGTGAAGAGCGGACGCTCCGACAATTCGTCGTAGAAGTTACGGCCGAAGTCGTAGTGCATCTGTACATTCTGTGCCGAAACGGAAGCAAAGCCCATGACGGCAGCAAGCAGAAGGAGGAGTTTTTTCATCATAGTTTGAGATTTTGCAAGTTGTTTTTTTGATATTTTCGTCATACTGCTTCATAACTCTATTTTTTCTCTCTTTCAAACCGTTCAATCTATACGGGGAATTATTCTGCATCAAAAGAAGCCGTCTGAAATAAACAAAAAAAGGTATTCTGGATACTCTTTCAATTCAGTGAAAGGAAGAATCCAGACACGAAGCTTGCCGTATTTTTTGTTTGCCAAAGCTAAAGCTAGCTTCGCAGAAACAATAAACAGGCAATAGACTGATATGAATATAGTTTATAACAGAAAAATAAAGACTTACGTCTCATAAGGGAATCTTATGTCTTTATTTTTTTAACATTTGGGAATCAATCAAAACTTAAAATGTTGCTGTTAAATTAGATGTTTTAATCATCATAAATATTAAGAGAATCATAAAAATCCACAAAAGCTTCATACCGTTCTGGATCTAACGCCTCGGGCGCTTTACCAATAAGACGATCATCATTAAAAATCCATGCTAATAATTTTGGATTAAGGCTAAGTTGCTCTGACAAATAGCCTTGAATATCCGTATAATCACAATGTTGCATATATAAATTGCAAATATGATTTTTTTTGAATTGAGCATCAGGTATATGAGTGATTTCAGCCTGAGTTAAATACATTCTCATAATATTGTTATTAGATTTATTTACACAAAGTTAAAATAAATACATATAAGAACAAATTAATTTGGAATTAGTGGGTAACTCTTTTTCTAAAGCACAAAAAAAAGGAAACAGGACGACAGCTGCGGCCGTCCTGTTTCTATGTGGGAGTGTTCTGTTAGAGGAAATACTTGAGGATAAACAGTACACAGAGAATATACACCGAGAGGTGGAGTTTGTTGAACTTGCGGCTCAACACATTGATGAACACGTAGCTGATGATACCCAGCAGAATACCGTTGGAGATACTGATGGTCAGCGGCATGAACACGATGCAGACAAAGGCGGGCACGGCCTCCGAGAAGTCGTTGAGGTCGATGTCCTTGATGGGACTCATCATCATCAGACCCACCAGAAACAGCACGGGAGCGGTAGCGGCAGCCGGCACGGCCAGGAATACGGGAGCGAAGAAAATCGCGATGAGGAAGCACACGGCAGTGGTCATGGCCGTCAGACCCGAACGTCCGCCCTCGGCCACACCCGACGCGCTCTCGACGAAGGTGGTCACGGTGCTGGTACCGAGCACGGCACCTGCCGTAGTGGCGATGGCATCGGCCATGAAGGCACGCTTGGCGTTGGGAATCTTGCCGTTCTGCATCATGCCCGCCTTGGTCGACACACCCACCAGTGTACCGATGGTGTCGAACATGTCGACAAAGAGCATGGTCATCACCACGATGGCCATATTGGTCGACAACACCGAGCTCCACTCGAACTTCATGAAGATAGGCTCAATCGAGGGGGGAATGCTCATCACACCGCCGTAGTGGGTGATACCCATGGGGATACCGATAACGGTGGTGGTCAGAATACCCAGCAGCAGCGCGCCCTTCACCTTGAGGATAAGCAGCACGGTGGTAATCAGGATACCGATGACGGCCAGCAGCGCCGAACCCGAAGTGATGTCGCCCAGCGAGACCATGGTGGCGGGATTGGAGACGATGATGCCCGAATTCTGCAGACCGATGAAGGCGATGAACAGACCGATACCCACACTGATGGCATTCTTGAGCGAGGCAGGAATGGCATCGACAATGGCTTCACGCAGGTTGCTCAACGTCAGCAGAATGAAGATGATACCCTCGATGAACACGGCCGTCAGTGCGAACTGCCACGAGTAGCCCATCTCCTTGCAGATGGTGAACACGAAGAAGGCATTGAGACCCACACCGGGAGCTTGTGCAAAGGGGAGTTTCGCCCAGCAGGCCATGATGACCGTACCGAGAATCGAAGCGATGACCGTGGTGGTGAACACCGCATGCTTGTCCATACCGGCCAGACTCAACACGTCGGGGTTGAGTGCCAGAATATAGGCCATCGTGAGGAAGGTGGTGATACCGGCAAGAATCTCTGTCTTCACAGACATGACCCGGGCATCGAATCCGAATAACTTTTTTAACATGATATAGTAGGGTTTAATGAAATTCACGCCACTGTTCAGCAAGTCGTCAAGCGAGGGGGCTACATGTCCGACGGTTGTGTCCTGCCGCAGGGTATGTCAAATCGGTTACCGGATTGCAAAAATAAATAAATATTTTTATTAAATAGCCTTATTTTCCGCAGAGTATGAACATTTTATCAACCAAATGAGGAATTTTGTTCCCGAATAAAGGAATCGGCCCGCCATTCCGGAAAAAGCAACCGCTACCGACAAATAATTGAATCACAAACATTTGGACATTGTTCAAAATCTTCATACATTTGACTGTTCCAACCTTCAAACCACTCAAGCCTATGAAAAGAATTATTTACCTGTTATGCTTGTCCGTGACATTTCTATCGTTGAAATGCCATGCGGCGATTCCTGAAGATGCCATTCGTTTCATCTTTGATGGACACCTCTACCTTCAGGTAACCTTGAATGACTCGATTCCCGTCTCCGTTATCTATGATACCGGAGCAGACTTACTCTACCTCGATGAAGATTATCTGAAAGCGAGCGGTCAGCAAGATGCTTTCGGTAAAAAAACAAAATCCCATATGAGGGGAGGAGCAGGTAACAAGGACCTGATTCAGGTCGACGTCTTCATCGATCCGATTAAAATCCATTGCGGAAAGCAGGACTACACCAACAAGATAACTCCGGTACTCCGGCTGCGTGATATGTTGGGCAGATATGCCGACGGTCTGTTGGGTAACTCCCATCTGCTGCAATCCCCCCTGATGATCAACTTCAGCGAAGAATTCATCAGGCCGCTCGAACACCCCGTCCCGGCCCATCTGACCGAGGGCTATCGGAAACTCGATGCAAAATTTGAAGGCAACAGAATCTATATCAAGTCCAAGTTGACAATCGACGCCGAGAATGTCGTTGACGGCTGGTTCGTGATGGATATGGGCAGCGGAGGAAGCGTAAGCCTCACCAGAGAGGCCGTCTCGAATCTTCATCTGGAAAAAATTCCCCAAGCTCGTTACGCCGCTCTGGCCGGAGGTATCGGTGGCGGGGCAGAAACAGTTTCTCTGCGCGCCTCCGACTTCACGATGGGCGACACGTTGGAGAATATCGTCATAAGCTACTCCCTCAACCAGAAAGGTTTCATGTCCGGCAACAAAACCTGTTTGGGACTCATCGGTACCACGATTTGGTCACACTACGACATCATTCTCGATCCGGAGAATGGCTCCGTATGGGTGAAGAGGAACAACCGCGAAGCGACCTATTCAAAATCATCGACCACACACATGTCCGCCATCGACCGCACGGACATCTGCGACGGATGGTCTGTCAATATCCTGTATGAAGGGGGCATAGCCCAAAAGGCCGGGTTCGAACTCGGAGACGTGATTCTTTCGATAAACGGCCGCCCCGTAAAGGACATTTCGTGGGAAGAGCAGCGAAAAGGACTCGGACTCGAAGGGAATACCGTATATAAAGTAAGGAAGAAGAACGGCGAAACAGTCACCTACACGTTGGACATCAAGGAGCAGATTATCTGACCGCCTCTGCAAGAGGCTGTTTTCTTCGTGATTCAGGCATAAAAAAAAATATAGTTCAATGAATGTGTTTCATTGAACTATATTTTTGTTTTTCCAACTTTAAAAGTCGAATGCCACTCTGAAATTCAGCGCATTGAAATTGCCGTTGAACTTGTCGCCCACGCCCAGATAGCGTTCGCCGTCGAAGGCATCGCCGTGGTAGGAGTAGCCCACGCTGACATTCATACCGAAGTGACGCGAGAAACCGAAGCGCACACCCACCGTGGGGTTGAGATACACGCCCTCGTTCTTCGAGACGGTATATCCCGCCTTGAAATCGACAAAGGGAGTCACCCACTTTTTCAGCAGCGAGAATTTCGCCTCACCGAAAAGAGGCACCTGCGTCACCTCCATGGTCGAGACATACTGCACCGCCATACCCGCACCCAGAAAGAAGTGGGGCGAGAACTGGTAGCCGTGGGTGGTGGTCACCTCATAGGCCGCACCGAAGACATCGATGATGTTGGTGTCCTTGATATTGAAAGCCGTGCCCACACCCACATAGCCGCGATAACCCTTGTTGAGCATACGCTCGCTGCGGTCACCGGCCGTGATCTCCTGCGCACCGGCCGACAGCACCGCGAAAAGTGCCGCGGCAGCCAAAAGAATACGTTTCATGTTCATTGATTGATTGGTTTGGAGATTGTTCATATCACATTGCGCGCCACCCACCACACGAGGGTCACCGCCGCAAAGAGGGTTACCGTCACCGGGTGCTGCACCCGCCTCTTCCAGCGGCGTGCCACGCGCGAAGGGTCATATTCGGTGAAGACCACCAGCAGGGCATAGGGTGCCGCCAACCACACAAAGGGGTTGTAGCGCCACGCCCCCGCCCAGTCGCCGTGCAGCAGGGCATACAGCGCCCGCTGATTGCCGCACGCCGGACAGTCGAAACCCGTGAGCCACTTGAACGGACATCGGGGCATCAGTTCGCGACAGGGGTCGGCCACCGAATAGACCACCACCAGCACGACCGCCACCGCCGCCGTCACCCACAGGTATCTGCGCCGCAGCACCTCCTCACCCAACCGGCTCCACTTCACGGCCGTGCCGCGTTAGGAGGCCATCATCGCCGCGCCCAGTCCGAACGAAAGCACCACGGCAAAATAGATGAACCACACGGCCACCGAGCAGATGACACCGGCCCACATCCATTTCCGCGCCTTGTCGGCCGTCTGACGTGCCGCGTCGTGGTTGCCGTTGTACCACAGGCCGTCGACCTGTCCGGCATAGATGATGGCCGCAATGCCGAAGGGCAGGCAGCAGAACACGGTCGAGAGAATGGCTCCGACCAGATGGTTGTTGGGTTTGGGTCCCGGGTCGGGGGTGACCACGGTCTGTGCCGCATCGGCGGCATTGTTCTCAACGGGATCGATAACTTCCATATCGCAATAAGATTTTAAGTTCGATTTCGGGGGACGACATCACTCCGCCAACGGAGAAGTGTCTTCAATGACTACAAATATAGAAATTCCCTTATAATTTCTTATCTTTGTTCTGAAAAAAATTCAACAAAAAGTTATGCCAAACATACCATTAGCCGAACGGCTGCGCCCTACCTCCATCGACGACTACATCGGACAACAACATCTGGTGGGCAAGAACGGCGTATTCCGCAAATTCTTCGAGACGGGCAACGTGCCTTCGTTCATTCTGTGGGGACCTCCGGGCGTGGGCAAGACCACGCTGGCGAAGATTGTCGCCACGCAGCTCGAACGGCCGTTCTTCACCCTCTCGGCCGTCACCTCGGGTGTGAAGGACGTGAGGGAGGTACTCGAGAGTGCCAAGCGCCAGCGGTTTTTCGATGCCAAGCCCCCCTTCCTGTTCATCGACGAGATTCACCGCTTCAACAAGTCGCAGCAGGACTCGCTGCTCGGTGCCGTGGAGCAGGGGGTGGTCACCCTCATCGGCGCCACCACCGAGAATCCCTCGTTCGAGGTCATCTCGCCGCTGCTGAGTCGCTGCCAGGTCTACACGCTCAAACCCATGGACGACACCGAGTTGCAGACGCTGCTCGACAGAGCGTTGCACTCCGACACCGAACTCCGGGCGCGCGATATCGAGGTGGTCGAGACCGGCGCACTGTTCCGCTTCTCGGGCGGCGACGCGCGCAAGCTGCTCAACATTCTCGACATCATCGTGGGGGCCACCGACGGCAAGGTGACCGTCACCGACCAGTATGTCACCGACTGTCTGCAACAGAACATCGCCCTCTACGACAAGAACGGCGAACAACACTACGATGTCATCTCGGCCTTCATCAAGTCGGTGCGCGGCAGCGACCCCAATGCCGCCATCTACTATCTGGCGCGCATGCTCGCCGGCGGCGAGGAGCCGCGTTTCATCGCCCGACGGCTGGTGATTCTCGCCTCGGAGGACATCGGTCTGGCCAACCCCAACGCCCTGCTGCTGGCCAATGCCTGCTTCGACACCGTACATAAAATAGGTATGCCCGAGGCACGCATCACCCTGGCCGAGACCACCATCTATCTGGCGACCAGCGCCAAGAGCAATTCGGCCTACAACGCCATCAACCGCGCACTGGCCTTCGTGCAGCACGACACCCAGAACCGTCCCGTGCCGCTCAATATTCGCAATGCCCCCACACGGCTCATGGAGCAGGAGGGCTACGGCAAGGGCTACAAGTATTCCCACGACTTCCCCGGACATTTCGCCTATCAGGAGTTCATGCCCGAGTCGTTGTCGCACACCCGCTTCTACGAACCCGACCGCCAGAACAGTGCCGAAGCCAAGATGGCCGACCGCATCGAACAGCTGTGGGGCGACAAATACCGATAAGCATTTTCGGACAGAAACCTCGGGGCGGACCTCTTCGGAAGTCCGCCTTTCTGTTGTTGTGTTCTTAAAAATTATTACTATCACTTGAAGACTCCAATACCTAAATTATGACCTCCCCTCATCATTGTATTAGGCCGAAATCGACAGTTTTGAGCCATTCACGGCAAAAAACCGACAAATAATCCCCTAATTTAGGTATTGACACCTATTTCTGCCGCCGACTCCGCCACCCCTCAAATACCAACACCGTGTGATTGCCGATATTTTGAGTCCGCTATACTTTTGCAGACGAAAAAGAGGACAAATCAAAAAAACATACATATAATGAAAAAATTTTTCTCCCGCCTGCAATTTGCGCTGTTGGCTTGCGCATCTCTGTTTGTGATGGCTTCCTGCGGAAGTGACGACGAAACAAGTGTCGATCTTTCGGGTGAAACCAAGGAATTCCTCAACGGTGACATGGTTCTCTACACCAAGGCCGAGCTGGCCGGTGTCGACAAAACCCTCCTGCCCACAGGCTGTCCCGCCATCTTCAACTTCGACTGGGTGAACAAGGTCGACCCCAACAACTCGGCCGCCAACATCGTCAAGCTCAAGATGGTCAATTTCCAGGTAGGATCGATGCCCATGACCGCCTCGTTCGAGTGCGACGCACAGACCGTGACCCTCGACCGCTGGGACCAGGACGAATACAAGGGCGAAGGCTGGGTGAAACTCCAGGGTCTGAAGAACGGCCGCATCTCGATTGACAACGGCCAGTCATGGCAGCCCACCATGGGTGACATCACCGGCTACTACAATATCAACACCCACGAAATCAACTGCATCATCGACTTCAACTACATGTCGATCAAGGCCAACATTCTGCGCCAGACCATCGACAAGTCGAATCTTGAGAAGTACGACCAGCTGAAGGAGCAGTATGAGATAGATCTCGAAAAATGGAAAGAGGAGCACGGCATCGTGGATCCCACTCCCGACCCCAAGAAGTTCCTCAACGGCCGCATCGTCCTCTACTCGCGTGTGGAGATGAATGGCGACGACAAGACCCTCCTGCCCACAGGCTGCCCCATCATCTTTGACTTCGACTGGAAGAACCGCCTCGACCCCGCCCACACGGCAGACAACATCGTCAAGGTGAAGATGGAAGACTTCAAAATCGGCGCCATGCCCATGACCGCCTCGTTCGAGTGCGATGTAGAAATCGCCAAACTCACCGACCAGGAGAAAGAGCAGTACAAGGGTTCGGGCTGGGTAAAACTCCAGGGTATGAGTAACGGTGTCATCTCCATGAACGGCTCCCCCATGCCTTCGACCAAAGGCAACATCGTAGGTTTCTACAACGCCAAGACCCACGACATCGTCTATGACATCGACTTCAAGATGATGGGTATCAAGGCCTTCATTCTGCGCCAGATTATCGACAAGGCCAACCTCGAAAAATATGCCGAACTGAAAAAGAAATACGAGGAAGACCTCGCCAAGTGGAAGGAAGAACACGAAAAATAAAGTAACGCCCCACCATGAGAATTAAAATTATCCTGTTCTTTTTATTCTCTGCGTTATTCTTACATACATTTGCCGTAGAAAAGGCTGTTCGACTCACGGTCTTGGAGCCCGGAACCGAGCAGCCTTTGGCAGGTGCATACGTCGAATACGCCGATAATGCAGAGCTCAAAAACTCCAAATTTGTAGTCACCAACCCCGACGGTGTGGCTACCCTCCCCCTTCTGTCATCGAAAACCCATTACTACAAAGTCTCGTTCCTGGGATTCATTCCCCTCACGGGCAGCGTTGCACCCACCTCCGCCAACGCCACCGTCTATCTCAAACCCGACGTGATGGGCATGAACGAAATTGTGGTGACAGGTTCACGCGCAGCACACCCCATCAAATATTCCGCCGTCACCACCCAGGTGCTGGGCGGCAAAGAGCTGGTAGAGGCGGGTTACAGCAACCTACAGCAGGCCCTCCAGCAGGAGACCCCGGGTCTCAATATCCAGAAGGTGGGCTTCGGCAACGAGATTTCGATGCAGGGACTCGATGCCCGCCACGTCCTCTTCCTGATGGACGGCGAGCGCATGACCGGCGACATGGCCGGCAACCTCGACTATGAGCGTTTCAACCTCCACGCCATCGACCGCATCGAGATTGTGAAGGGCGCCAGCAGCACCCTCTACGGTTCGAGAGCCGCCGGCGCGGTGATCAACCTCATCACCAAGAAGACCTCGCAGCCGCTGACCATCGACGCAGGTGTACGCTACGGCCAGATGAACGAGCGCAACTTCAAGAACCCCCACCGCGACGACTTCCTCTACATGTATGAGAAGAACGCCGACCAGCAGAACGTGCAGAGCTGGGTGTCGGCAGGCTTCAAGGCCGGCAAGTTCACCTCGCAGACCGATGTGTGGTACAGCCAGACCGACGCGTTCAACATGTATCAGCACGAACACGACCACAAGGTCTACACCCAGGAGGCCAACCCCTCGCTGCCCCACGACATCGTCATCACCGACATGGCACCCCGTCCGCCGATGGGTATCGAAGGCACGCAGCACATCTCGGCCACCCAGAAACTGTTCTTCGACACCAAGAACTTCAAGATGCAGATCTACGGCGGCACCTTCTTCATGAACACCTACGACATGGTGCAGGACATGACCTTCAGCCAGGCCGCCAACTGGACGGCAGGCGTCAAGGCCAGCTACGATGTCAAGGACTGGTTCACCATCAACGTGTCGATGCACTCCGACTTCTATGACCGCTACAAGCGTCACGAACGCATCGACCGCCGTCAGAAGGTCTACGACAGCCGTATCCTCCAGCCGCGACTCACCATCACGAGCAACTACTTCAAGGGTCACAGCATGATTTTCGGTGTGGAGCACGTCTCCGACGACCTGACCTCCGACCGTTTCGTCAACCGCAAGATGACCACCCGTTCGCTCCACGAGACCGAATATTTTCTCCAGGACGAATGGACCATCAACCCCAAATGGCTGGTGTCGGCCGGACTGAGAACCAACTTCTCCAAGGCCTTCGGATTCATGGGCATGCCCAAAGTGGCGGTGAAGTTCTCGCCCAACGACCACTGGAGCCTGCGCACCAACTACTCGATGGGCTACCGCTCGCCCTCGATCAAGGAGCTGTTCTTCAACTGGGACCACCTCGGCATGTTCCAAATCAAGGGTAACGAGCAGCTCCAGCCCGAGAAGAACCACTATTTTTCGGTGGGTGCGGAGTTCAACAACGAACGCTTCTTCTTCTCGACCACGGTCTACGGCAACTGGTTCCGCGACAAAATCGAAGGCGTATGGCGCACCTACGACATGCAGTACAACTTCGAGTACAAGAATCTCAGCAGCCAGCGTCTGGCCGGTGTCGAAGCCCTTCTGCGCTGGCATCTGTGGGACTGCGTGACGCTGAACGGAACATACAGCTATGTCGACGTGAGCAAGCAGGACGGCGTGCAGGTCAACACCACCTCGCCCCATGCCGCCACCGGCAGCATCGACTACAAGCTCAACCGCCGCAACTACCGCCTCAACGCCGTATTCAGCGCATCGTATATGGGCAACAAGCAGTTCGACGTGCAGGACCGTGTCTTCGTCGAGGAGTGGAACAAGAGCGTCGACGCCTACTTCCGTTGCGACCTGCCCTCCTATGTGTTGTGCAACCTCTCGGTGTCGCAGACCTTCTACAACAAGGTCAAACTCACACTCGGTGTCGACAACATGTTCAACTATGTGCCCAAGACCCTGGGTTCGGGCATCACCATGTTCAACGTACCGGCCACTCCCGGCGCACGCTTCTGGGTGCAGATGGAGTTCAAGATCGACAATCTGGTGAAAGCATTAAAGCGTAAGAAATGAAAAAGATAATTTCCAACATATTATTTTTTACCCTGCTGCTGACGGGCGCCTGCACCGACTACGATGCCACCCCCTTCAACGGCAAGACCCTGCCCCGCAAGTCGGGCTATTCGACGGGCGAGACCAACGACTGGCTCTACCTCAACCTGCGCACGGGCGAATTCTTCAACCTCAACAAGCCCAACGAGGATATCCGCGAGGGCGAGCAGAAAGAGCGCACCGACTGGGACATCGCCTTCTGCGGCTATGTCTTCCGCACCAACTCCGGCACCAGCGGTATCGGACAGGGCGGCGTGATTGACATGGGTTACGAGGGCTACCGACAGCTCACCTCGCTCTCCCAGCTGCCCGAGAATCCCCAATGGGTGGTCGACACCGACAAGGACGTGTCGGTGGTCTGGTCGCAGAAAGACTGGAACCACCACATCATCGAGGAAATCAACGCCGGACGTTTGGAAGGAAAATTGGAGGACTATCCGTGGTTCGACCCCAACAACGGACCGGCCAAGACCCTCACTTCGGCCAACCCCCTGCTCTCCGAAGCGATGACCTTCGCCGGACCTCCCCCGGTCTACACCCCCTCGCTGCATACCTATGTGGTACGCACGGCCGACGGTGCCCGCTACTTCAAGATTCAGATTGTGAGCTGGTACGACCCCGAAGTGGCCATCGGTGACGAGGGCGGACGAATGAGCTACTACTGCGACGAATTGAAATAACACTTTTTATTATACTTTTTTTGATTTGAAAATGACAACAAACACTATGACAACACCCCCCAGGAAACTGCATTGGTGGCGCGCAACGGCATCTTTTCTGATGGTTCTCTTCACCATGCCGCTGGGTCATGCAATCATGATACTCATGGAACACTTCCTCGATGAGACCACCCTCCACTACTCGGCCTTTGCCATGGGCTTTGTGGGTCTGCTGATGGTCATTCGCGGTGTGTTCGCCGACTCCGACACACGTCAGACCCTGTGGGGTTTCTTCGGCGGCCTGCTCTTCTGGACCGGCTGGGTGGAGTTCCTCTTCATGTACTTCGCCACACGTTTCGGCACACAGCCCGAACTCGACCCCGTGACAGGTGAGGTTGTCACCCGTCCCGAATACCTCATCATGCCGGCCTCGTTCGGTTTCTGGATGATGATTATGGTCATGTATATCTTCTCGACCCGCAACGGCTGCAACTTCATCAACTGGTGGCAGCGTCTGCTGTTCCGCGGCCGCAAGCAGGACATCGCCGCACGCCCCATGACCCGCCACACCTCGATTGTGACCTTCATGGAGCTGATGATGATTCTCTGGACCTCCTACCTGCTGCTGATGTTCTGCTACGACGACGTCTTCCTCGGCGAGGAGAGCATCATCACCCTGCTGGTGGGTGTGGGCTGTTTCATCGGCTCGTTCTTCATCTTCGCCAAGCAGCTCCGCCTCTCGTCGTGGGGTGCCAATATCCGCATGGCCATTCCCACGGTCATCGTCTTCTGGACTCCGGTGGAGATTCTGGGTCGCATGGATTTGTTCAAGGAAATTTGGACGGCACCGCTCCAGCATGTCACCGAAATGGTGGTAATTCTGGCAGCCTTTGTCGCCTTGGCCGTATATTTGTGGTACGCAGGCAACAAAAAGAAACAACATGAAATCCGATAACGCAAAGAAAAGCATCAAACGCCACTGGCTGATGGCCGTCGCCTCGATAGCGGTGACCCTCACAGCCATGCCCGTGACCCACATCGTGGCGCGCTATCTGAAGGACAACACCACAGGCGTGGAACAGTTCTACGCAGGACTGCTCATGGGCGGTGTCGGTCTGCTGCTCATCGTGGCCGGCGTATTCGTCAAGGGCGACACGCGACAGACCCTCATGGGACTCTTCGGCGGCATGTTCTACTGGATGGGCAACATCGACTTCATGTTCATGTACTTCGCCAACCGCTTCGGCACCCAGCCCCAGCTGGACCCCCTCACGGGTGAAATCGTCAGCCGTCCGGAGTACCTGCTGCTGCCCGCCACCTTCGGTTTCTGGGCCATGACCATGCTCCTCTACCTGTTCTGCACGGCCAACGGCTGCAACTTCCTCAACTGGTGGCAGCGTCTGTTGTTCGGCACCCACAAGAAGGAGATTGCCGCACGCCCCATGACTCGCCACACCTCGATTGTGGCCGGCATGGAGGTGATGACCATGTTGTGGACCTGCTACCTCACGCTCATGTTCGTCTACGACGAGCGCTTCTTCGGCGACCACCACCCCGTAACGCTCATGTACGGCATGCTGGGACTCATCGGCTCGCTGTTCATGGTCGAGCGACTCACGCGCTATGGCTCGTGGGGCATGAGTCTGCGCTACGGCTTCGCCACAGTCATCATCTTCTGGATTGCGGTGGAGGTGTTCGACCGCATTCACGTATTGGAGGGAATATGGGCCGACCCTTCGGCGCATATCGACCAGATAGTAATTATTCTCGGTGCGTTCGCCGTCACGGGAGCAGGACTGCTCTATCGGCGCATGCACCCCAAAACCGCATAACACTTCGGTGAGTAAGACAACTCAATTCTCATGGAGGAGACATCATAAATGGTTCGGACTGCTGTTCGGACTGTTTATGATGTTGTTTGCTATATCGGGTATCCTGCTCAACCACCGCAGCACCATCGCCGACATCAACATCAGCCGCCGCTGCCTGCCCTCGGCCTACACCTTCGAGCGGTGGAACAACGGACTGCTGCGCGGCACGCTGGCCACCACGGCGGGCGACTCCACCGTGCAGGTGTGGATTTACGGCACGGGCGGCATCATCGAGAGCACCCCCGACCACAGCCGCTTCACCCTGCGCAACGAGGGGCTGCCCGCAGGTGCCGACCACCGTCAAATCCGCAGCATGGTGCAGACCCCCGACTCCACCCTCTGGGCGGCCGGACAGTTCGGCCTCTACCGTCGCACCGACGGGGAGTGGCAGGCCTCGTCCCTGCCTCTCGACGACGACGAGCGGCTGAGCGACATGACCCTTCGGGGCGACACCCTGGTGGTGCTGTCACGCTCGCGGCTCTATATCGCCACACCGCCCTACCGCCATTTCGAGCCTCTGCAACTGCGCCCCACGGCCGACGACAAGGGACGTGTGTCGCTGTTCCGCACCCTTTGGCTCATTCACAGCGGCGAACTCTTCGGCACGGCCGGAAAACTGCTGATGGACGCAATAGCCGCGCTCTTCCTGCTGCTCTGCCTCACGGGATTCCTCTTTTGGGGCATATCGGCCTACCTGCGCCGCCGCCGACCCCGTGGCAAGGCCCTGCACCGTGCCGCCACACTGCTCAAGACCTCGCTCAAGTGGCACGACCGTCCGGGACGCCGCTGCTTCGGTCTGCTGCTCTTCGTGGCACTCACGGGCTGGGCGCTGCGTCCGCCCCTGCTGCCGCTCATCGCTGCCGTCGATGTACCGCCCATACCCTTCACCTGTCTCGACACCCCCAACCCCTGGGCCGACAAGCTGCGCATGATACGCCACGACGACTCGCGTGGGGAGTGGCTCGTCTCCACCTCGGAGGGATTCTACGCCTTCACCTCGCTCGATGCCGTCCCCACCCCCGTGAACGACTCGCCGCCCGTGAGCGTCATGGGTCAGAACGTATTTGAACGCACCGACGACGGACAATGGCTCTGCGGCTCGTTTGCCGGTCTCTATCTCTGGAACCGCGACACACGAAGCTCCACCGACTACTTCACGGGGCAACCTGCCCCCACCTCGGCCGGATCGCCCTTCGGAGCGCATGCCGTGGCCGGTTACAGCCGCCACTTCCACGGCGGCGACCTGACGGTGGAGTATTACGAGGGGTGTGAGCGACTGCCCATGCCCGACCTGGCGGCCGACCTTCCCATCTCGTTGTGGAATGTGGCCCTCGAAATCCACACGGGACGCATCTACACGTTCCTCGGCTTCGGCAAGTTCCTCTACATCACCTTTGCAGGTCTTGTCGTGGTGTGGATTCTGGTGTCGGGCTACCGCCTGCGCCGCGCCGCAAAAACCGCCCGCCCCACCGCAAAATTCCCCGAAGGCAGGCGGCATGCCGAAAAAAAGCGTATCTTTGATTCGCAAAACAAAAAAAGCACTGAATCATGAAACGCATCGGTCTGATATCGGACACCCACGGCACTTTTGACGACAAGCTGAGATATTTCCTCAAAGATGTGGACGAGATATGGCATGCCGGCGACATCGGCTCGATAGAACTGTCGGACGACATCAACGCCTTCAAACCCCTCACGGCGGTCTACGGCAACTGCGACGGCTACCCCACACGTCTGCTCCACCACGAATACCAGTATTTCGTCTGCGAGGGGGTGTCGGTCATCATGACCCACATCGGCGGCTACCCCCGACGCTACTCGCCCCTCGGACGGCAGCTCATCGAGAAATACCGTCCGCAGCTCTTCATCTCGGGACACTCCCATATCCTGAAGGTGATGAACGACCCCGACCACCGGCTGCTGCACATCAATCCCGGAGCGGCCGGCTGCTACGGTTTCCACACCGTGCGCACGGCCGTGAGGTTCACCCTCGACAACGGACAAATCAGGGACATGGAAATCGGCGAGTGGGAACGCGAACCCAACGACCACGAGGGACGCATGTAGCCCCCCCGATGCCCCTTTGCCAAAAGGCGGAAGACCTCGGTTTTCCGCCTTTTTTGCGTCCTTCACCGCCCCGTAAATACCACATACAGACTCAGGTATGACAGTTTTGATTTTTTCGCCGATTATTTCATACCGCGGAATATAATATTTGAAATCAACGTGCGTTATCCGTCCGAAAAAAACAAAAGATATGGACAAAAGCACGAAACCGAAGATTTCAAAGACCCTCGAAAATATGATGGCGCGCGTGGTGTTCGACACCACCCGACGCGGCGTCAACTCCACCCTCAACGACCGTCTGGCTCTCGAAATACTCCACAACGAAGGCGCACTGGCCTACCAGTTGCTCACGGCACATCTGCGACAGTGGGAGCTGCAAAACATTGTTCGCCGTCTCGACCGTCAAATCCACCTGCTGGCCGCCTACGGCATCGGCAACCCCTCCTCCGAGCAGGCGTTGCGCGACTTCGGCACGGCGCTGGGCAGACGCTACCCCTCGACCGGAAGCCTCTCCACGGCACACGCCTTCATCGCCATACTCGACGACCGCTCAACCCTCACCAGCTCCCTGATGGAGATGTACGGCATCGACGCCACGCTTCTGGGCGCGGAGCTGCAACGCCTCGTCCACCACGACAACCCCACTTCCGGCGACCCGACCCCGTCCGTCACGCCCTCGTCCGCCACACCCTCGTCCTCACCGACCACCGTTCCCTCATCGCGGCTCATCGACCGCTACGGCGCCGACCTCACCCGACAGGCACGCGAAGGGAAAATCGACCCCGTGACCGGACGCGAGCGCGAAATTGCACGCATGGTGCAGATTCTCTCGCGCCGCAAGAAGAACAACCCTCTGCTGGTGGGCGAGGCCGGTGTGGGCAAGAGTGCGATTGTCGAGGGGCTGGCCCTGCGGCTGCTCTCGGGCGATGTGCCGCCCACGCTCCGCGGCAAACGGCTGGTCTCCCTCGACCTGTCGGCACTGCTGGCCGGCACGAAATTCCGCGGCGAGTTCGAGGAGCGCATGCAGCAGCTCATCGACGAGTTGCGCAAGGCCGACGACACACTGCTCTTCATCGACGAGATACACAACATTGTGGGTGCCGGAGCCACCAACGGCAGTCTCGACACGGCCAACCTGCTCAAGCCGGCCCTCGCGCGCGGCGAGATTCAGACCATCGGAGCCACCACCCTCGACGAATACCGCCGCTACATCGCCTGCGACCCCGCCCTCGAACGCCGCTTCCAGCGTGTCGTCGTCGAGCCGACCTCACTGTCCGACACCCTCGATATCCTGCGCCACATCGCTCCCCACTACGAGCGACACCATCAGGTGCGGTTCACCGAGGCGGCACTCACGGCCTGCGTGGAGCTGGCCGACCGTTTCATCACCGAGCGCCACTTCCCCGACAAGGCCATCGACATCATGGACGAGGCCGGCTCCCACGCCCATCTGGCCACCGACACCCGCCATGCCACCCCCTTTGCCCCGTGCGCGAGCGGAGTCACCGACGCCCGCCCCGCGCTCCGCTTCCCCCACATCATCGGCGAGGCGGAGATACGCCGCGTGGTCACCGCCATCACGGGCATTCCGGTCGAGGAGCTGAACCGCTCGACACGCGACCGTTTCTCGCAGCTCCACACCACCCTCTCGCAGCGCATCATCGGCCAGACCGATGCCATACGACGTGTGGCCGACAGCATCGGACGTTCGGGAGCGGGGCTGCGCGACGAACACCGTCCGATAGGCATCTTCCTCTTCGTGGGACCCACGGGTGTTGGCAAGACCCTCATGGCCAAAGAGTTGTCGCGTGCGCTTTTCGACAGTCGCCACCGTCTGCTGAAGTTCGACATGTCGGAATATGCCCAGAAGCACGACCTCGCACGGCTCATCGGTGCGCCTCCGGGATATGTGGGCTACGGCGAGGGCGGCCAGCTCACCGAAGCCGTGCGACGACAGCCCTACTCGGTCATTCTCTTCGACGAGATAGAGAAGGCCCACCGCGACATTTTCAACATACTCCTGCAGATTTCCGACGAAGGACGGCTCACCGACAGCACGGGACGCAGCACCGACTTCCACCACACCATCATCATCATGACCACCAATCTCGGCATGCACACCGCCGCACGACCGCGTCCCAGAGTGGGCTACAACACCTCGGCGACCCCCACCGACCTCACCTCGGCAGCCGACTACCTGCCGTCGGTCGAGCGGCATTTCTCGCCCGAACTGATGAACCGCATCGACGACATCGTGGTCTTCCGCACCCTCTCGCCCAAGGACACCGACCGCATTGTCGAACTGGAGCTCTCGCCCATCATTCGGCGTGTCGAGCGGCTGGGCTACTCGCTCCGCGTCACTCCGGCCGCCCGACGACGGCTCTCGCAATCGGGCTTCAAGTCGCACTACGGGGCGCGCTCGCTACGCCGCGCCCTCAAGGAGCTGCTGGAAGAACCCCTCTCGCGTCTCCTGCTCTCGGGACAGGTGAGCCACGGTGCCACCATCGTCGCCGAATCGGGACGGCAGCAGGCCATACGCCTTCGGGTAGCCTGATTTCCTGCCCCCCCGGACGCTCCGCCGACACTTCTTCTCCCCCTCCGATGCGGGGCGAAGGAGTGTCGGCTTTCTTTTTACGACACACGCTCCACCGCCCCCTTCCGCAGGCGATAAGATTGCAAAGCTCCCGATTTTTGCTTTCCTTTGCAGGAAACAGATTCTTATCCCACAAAAACCTTATTATCAGATGAAGAAACCTCTACTCTCCCTTACGGCACTGTGTCTGCTGTTCCTTCCTCTCGCGGCTTCGGCGGCCGTCGGCGATGCCGACTCCACCCGTGTATCGCTCGTCGAACATTTCGCCAAAAAGCAGATGCCCCGTTCGATCAACATCGACCTCCACACCGTGGCGGCCTTCAACGCCAACTTCCCCTCACCTGCAACAGGCAGCGACGAGGCTTCGTTCCGCTTCGACTATCTGATGCTGGGTATCCACGGCCACATCACCGACAAACTGTCGTACAACTACCGCCAGCGTATCCATCAGGGCAACAAGGCTTTCGAGATGGAGAACCTCTCCAACACCATCGACTACGCCTATCTGCAATATGACTTCTCGCCCCGCTACTCCCTCACGGCAGGCCGTCAGGCGCTGGCCGTGGGCGGCTTCGAGTTTCTGAAAAACCCCGTCGACGTCTACGATTACAGCGGCATGGGCGGCAACATGCAGGCCTACCTCACGGGTCTGACCTTCACCTACCGCCCCGCCACCTCGCAGGAGCTGATTCTCCAGGTGGTCAACAACCGCCACGGCTCGACCTCAGAGTCGTTCGGCCGTTTGGGCGAGAATGACCACAACCCCCGCATGCCGCTCTACTACTCCGTGGCCTGGAACGGCGCCTTCGCCGACCGTCTCATCGAGTTCCGCTACGGCTTCACCGCCGGCGAGCTGCTGCGCGGAAAGTGGGAATACACCCTCAGCGGCGGCCAGCAGCTCAATCTGGGCTGCGTGTCGAGCTACCTCGACTTCATCTACCGCCGCGCCGCAGTCGACTATCCGGGACTCATTCGCTCGATGTCGCGCAACGAACAGGGCGAGACCTGGGACGGCGTGGCTCGTTCGGTGGAGTACCTGTCGTTGATTTGGGAGACCAACATACGCTTCCACCGGAAGTGGAATTTCCAGATAAAGGGGGTCTACGACCGCGGCTCGGTGTATGAGGACAACGCACAGTTCCTCTCGGGCAACTACCTCTCGGCGTGGGGCTATCAGGGCGCGCTGGAGTTCTACCCCATGGCAGACAACAACATGCACGTCTTCCTGCATGTGGGCGGCAAGAGCTACCGCCGCTGCCGCATTCCCGATATGGTGACCCCCAAAGACCGCCTTCGCGTAGCGATTGGCTTCTCCTACCGTCTGCCCGTATTGTAGCGGACGACGAACAAGGGGACAGCGGCTCCCGAAAATAAGGGTGCAAAGGGCTGCAAATCGAGCATCATAATGGTGTAAAATTTGTACCTTTGCACCCTTAATCCACATTTATGACCTACAGTTTCAGCCAATACAGGGCACAGTACAAATCCAACCTGCGCCTTGCCCTGCCCATCGCCATGACGCAAATCGGGCAGATTCTCACCCAGATAGCCGACAATCTGATGATCGGCCGCTATGGTGGCGAAAACCCCATACCTCTGGCGGCGGTGTCGTTCGGCGGCATGGTGTTCTTCATTCTCTTCATCGCCGCCATCGGCATCACGATGGGCATCACACCGCTGGTGGGCGAACTTTTCGCACAACACGACCGCCAAAAATCGGCAGGACTCCTCCAGAACGGTATCCTCTTCTTCTCGCTCTTCGGACTGATGATGGCCGCCGTGCAGTATGCCCTCATTCCGCTGCTCTACCACATGGGACAACCCGTAGAGGTGGTCGACGCCGCCATACCCTATTACCGCATGCTGGTCTACGGCATGCCTTTCGTCATGCTGTTCTTCGTCTTCAAGCAGTTCCTCGAGGGCGTGGGCAACACCAAGACGGTGCTGGTGGTGTCGATGGCGGCCAACCTGCTCAACGTGCTGCTAAACTGGGTGTTCATCTACGGCCACTTCGGACTCCCGGCAATGGGTCCCGAAGGCGCAGGTCTGTCGACCACCCTCTCGCGCGCAGCCGCCGCCACGGCAATGGTCACCTACTTCTACAGCCACCCCAAATACCGCGGCTACCTCGAAGGGTTCAACTTCGTGCGGATGTCGCTGGCCAAGGTGAAGTCGATTCTCCGCATCGGACTCCCCATCTCGCTGCAGATGTTCCTCGAGGCCTCGGCCTTCGTGGGGACGAGCATCATGATGGGCTGGTTCTCGGAGCTGGGCGCCGCCGCCATCAGCGGCAACCAGATAGCCGCCACCTCGGGCAACTGCTCCTTCATGCTCATCATGTCGGTGGGTGCCGCCACCACCATTCGTGTGTCGCACTGCTACGGACGCCGCGACATCGGCGAGCTGGCCGTGGCGGCCAAGGCCTCGCTCCATCTGGTGCTGATGTTCACTCTGGTGACCGCCCTGTGTTTCATCTCGCTGCGCCACCTCATTCCCACCCTCTTCACCGCCAATGCCGACGCCATAGCCATCACCTCCCACCTGCTGATTTTCTCGGCACTCTACCAGCTGCCCGACGGTATTCAGAATGTGTCGATCGGTATCCTGAGAGGTATCCAGGACGTGAAAATCATCATGCCCATCGCCTTTGTGGCCTACTGGCTGCTCAATCTTCCGGTGGGTTACCTGCTGGGATTCGTCCTCGGCATGGGGCCCGCAGGTCTCTATTTGGGATTCAGCATCGGACTGGGGACAGCGGCAATTCTCCTTTTATTGCGAATCCGACGCAGAGTAAGGGCACTGAGGGCTGAAAATTAATTTTTTTTTCATATCTTTACACAAATTTAACCCTCACATGGACAACGAAAAACAATATAAAACCTGTAAACCCGAAATCGGCAGAGGCTGTTCGTTCTGCGAGACGGAGACCGAGATAGAGGCTGTCCCCTGCGGCGGCTGCATGAAACTCCACGAGACCAACTGGCTCGACGGGTATCCCGACAACATGCCCACCGATATTTTCGAGGTGAGATTCAAGAATACCCGACGCTCGTTCTATCAGAACGTCAACAACCTTCCGCTCAAGGAGGGCGACATCGTGGCAGTGGAGGCTTCGCCCGGCCACGACATCGGCATCATCTCGCTCACGGGCGACATGGTGGCGCGACAGATGCGCCGCACGGGATTCAACCCCTACAACGGTGAATTCAAGAAAATCTACCGCAAGGCCAAACCCTACGACATCGAACGCTGGCAGGAGGCCATCGCCCTCGAACACGAGACGATGATTCTCTCGCGTCAGATTGCCGCCGACATGGGTCTCAACATGAAAATCGGCGACGTGGAGTATCAGGGCGACAAGATAAAGGCCATCTTCTACTACATCGCCGACGAGAGAGTCGACTTCCGCGAGCTGATCAAGGTCTTCGCCGAACAGTTCCATATCCGCATCGAGATGAAGCAAATCGGTGCGCGACAGGAGGCAGGACGCATCGGCGGTATCGGTGCCTGCGGCCGCGAGCTGTGCTGCACATCGTGGATGTCAAGCTTCTCGAGTGTCACCACCGGCGCCGCCCGTGTGCAGGACATCTCGCTCAACCCCCAGAAACTGGCCGGACAGTGCTCGAAGCTCAAGTGCTGCATGATGTATGAGTACGACACCTATGTCGACGCTCGCAAGGAGTTCCCCCGTCTCAGAGAGCCGTTGCAGACCCTCGAGGGCGAGTGGTATCTGGTCAAGAACGATATCCTGGCCGGCACGATGAGTTTCTCCTCGTCGAAAGACGCGATGGTCAATGTCACCACGCTGCCCATCGCACGCGTGAAGGAGATCATGGCCATGAACCGCGCCGGACGCAAGGCCGACCAGCTGGAGTATGCCGGCGACAAGCACACCCAGACCGAGGAGCCGACCTATCGTTCGGGTTCCGAGGAGGACAGCATCACCCGTTTCGACAAGACCAAGCGCAACAAGAAACGCAACAACCGCAAGGAGCGCAACAATACCCCCACCACCCCCGAGCAGGAGGGCGCACCGACCGCAGCAC
>JAHHQN010000024.1 GCA_020026375.1 Alistipes sp.
TGTTTGTTGAATTTGAACTCCGTACACCATTGGTTGAACACTCAACTGTATTTTTTGAGTATTAATGCGAAGCATTTCAGTTCCATTCTTGATAGTGTGCCATATTTTTTACATTTATGTCTTCCAATACCCTAAAAGACATTTATAAAATCACGAAGCGTGGGTACTGTATATCCATGCTTCTCTGTGATAAGGTGGTAGGAAAACCTTGGAAAAAGAAATGGAAATAACAGCCCCACGCATATACGTGGAGACCATTACGACCTCTCTTGTTTCCTGTGAATTTAAGTTTCCTACGCTTTTATCACACAAGCAGAAGACATAACGCCTCGATATTTTCAATATGTAATGGAAAGAGTTGACTCAATCCAAGACAAATGTATGAAAAATTCGTGATATACCATTCAACTATCAATAACTTTTTGATTTACAGTTTCATCATTTTCTGTAAGAATACAAACATTGAATTTCTCAAGTTTATTGAAAATTCAAAGACTTGTCGTTTTTCTATGGGTATGGAATCGCGTATGTACACGGAATCTGACCACTCGAAGTTCACCACGGAAACACCTCTGGTGCAGATGGAGTATCTGAATGGCAGTGCAGAGTTCATACAAACTACCGAGGTGGGTGGGAATCTGTTTATGAATCATGTGTGCGAGCTGAAATCCGCGTTCAATCTGTGTTGCAACAGCGAGGAGAAAACATTCGAGGGACAAGAGGATATCAAAGCTAAATTGAAGATGGATTTGACATTGTTTCTTACCCGACAGGGGTATCCTCCGGAGACTAATGATGAGGTGTTCAAAAAGATTTTCGAGCAGGCAGAGAATTTCAAGAAGTACAGTTAATCGTCGGGCATACAATCAAAGAATCAGCCTGTGGGGTAGGCTTTCAGTTTTTCCAAAGAAAATATTTCACTTTATTTCTTTGCCCTTGATTTTTGGGTGTAAAAAAGGGTGTAAATCTCGCAATCGCATGATTTACACCCTTTGTCGCGGAGAGAAGGGGATTCGAACCCCTGAAACCCTTTGGGGGTTTACTCGCTTTCCAGGCGGGCCAGTTCAACCACTCCTGCACCTCTCCAGTGTTCAGACTCCAAAAGTAGGGAGTTTTTCCCAATTCTCCAAATCCGAACCCCTATTTTGTGGATTTTAACCTCATTTTTGTGATTTTCAAAGCTCCACGATGCCGTTTTTGATGGCGTAGACCACCAGACTCGCCGTGTTCTTACAACCCGTCTTCTCGAGAATGTTGGCGCGGTGCTTGTCGACCGTGCGCTTGGAGATGAACAGCTCGTCGGCAATCTCCTGATTCGACAGTCCGCGGCACACGGCCACCAGAATCTCGCGCTCGCGCTCCGAGAGCTGGTCGTCGGCCGGCACGTCATCACGCGAACGGATACTCCCCGACAACGACGCCAAAAGCTGGGGACTGAAATAGCTGCCGCCGTCCATCACCGTGTCGACGGCCTCCAGCAGGTCGGCAATGTCGGAATCCTTCAGGAGGAAGCCCCTCGCTCCGGCCTCGACCATACGCGAATAGTAGCTCTCCTCGCCGAACATCGACAGGGTGACAATCTTGAGGTCGGGACAGCGTTCCAGAGCCTTTTCGGTGGCCTCGGCCCCGTCCATGCCGGGCATCGAGAAGTCCATGAAGACCACATCGGCCTCCACCGCGGGCAGCATCTCGAGGAACTCCTCGCCGCTGCCGGCCTCGCCCACGACCTTCAGCCCCTCGTTGCGCTCGAGCAGAATCTTCAGTCCGCCGCGGAAGAGCGAGTGGTCGTCGACCAGAAATATGTTGCATTTTCTCATTTTTCGTTGTGTTTATGGTGGGTCGGCAGAGGTTCGTTCCGTGTGCTGACCTTGATGGTGGCGCGCATGCCCTTGCCCTTGGCCGACACGATGTCGAAGGTGCCGCCCAGGGAGTTGATGCGCGACGAGATGTTCGAGAGTCCCATGCCGCAGTCCATCATGGCCTGGGGGTTGAAGCCGCGGCCGTTGTCGGTGTAGTCCAGCACCAGCATGTTGCCGTTCTGCGCCAGCGAGAAGTTGATAGCCTTGCAGCCCGAGTGTTTGAGCGAGTTGTTGATCAGTTCGCAAATCACGCGGTAGAGAATCACCTCTATGTCGGTGTCGTAGCGATTGGTCTTGAGGTTGGTGGTGAAGCAGATGGACGCCTCGTGCATCGCCGCGCTCTTGCTGATGAAGTGTTCCACACCGCGTGCCAAACCGAAGTCGTTGAGCACATGGGGCGAAAGATTGTTCGATATCTCGCGCAGGGAGCGTATGGCCTCCTCGATGACATAGGTCGTGTTGTCGATGATGGCCTTCTGTTCGGGGTTGTTCTCATCGCGCGAGAGTGCCGTAAGCGACATCTTGGCCGACGAGAGCAGGGGGCCCAGACCATCGTGCAGCTCTTTCGAGAAACGCGAGCGCGCCTTCTCCTCGGTGCGCAGCACGGCGGTGAGAATACGCTTGTTCATCAGCTGGCGCTGGCGCGTGAGGCGGTCGATGTACTTGAAGAGCTTGTGGGCATACATCACGCCGATGGAGAGGCAGACCGAGACCACGATACCCAGATAGAAGAACCACCAGCGCGGTTCGACCTCCTTTCCCACGGCCATAAGCTGGAAGAAGCGTTCGACCGACAGGAGCGAGAAGCCCACGATGAAGAGAATCCACACGGAGTTGTATTTGGTGGTACGCACCAGCTTCAGGGCGAAGATGGTGGCGATGGTCTGCACCAAAATGGCGATGATGAGCAGTAATTTGATAAACATGGCACTGGAGTTTACAGGAACGCGGCAACGGGTGGTGGGGGGACGAAACAGAGCCTTCCGGCCGTCACCGGCGTTCAATATGCAACTACAAATATAACAATTATTCGCGGAACGGCAAGAGGCCACGGGGGTGAAGAGGGTCGGAAAAGCCTTCGCAGGCAAAAAAAACAAGGGTCGCACGCCACGGCGCACGACCCTTGCAGAACGGATTGCGGAAACCCCACACGGAAGGGGCAGCCTATCTGATGACCTGACGCAGCCCCTCCATACGGGAGTAATCGGTGGTGTCGGTATGGACGGGGACCACCGACACATAGCCGTGGGCCAACGCCCACTCGTCGGTATCCTCCGACTCGGGTTCGTGGTTCACAAATTCGCCCGTGAGCCAGAAGTACTCCTTGCCGCGGGGGTCTTCGCGACGGAAGAACTCCTCGCGCCAGAAGCCGCGGTTCTGGCGGCAGACCTTCACCCCCCTGATTTGTTCGGGGCGCGCAATGGGGACATTGACATTCAGACACAGGGGCAGTGCAGGTTTCGAGGCCAGCACGTCGGCGATGATGCGGCGTCCGTACTCCACCGCCGCATCGAAATCGGCATCGGCGGCGTGGTCGGTGAGCGAGAGACCCACCGACGGACAACCGTAGAAGCTACCCTCGATGGCCGCACCCATCGTACCCGAATAGAGGACGTTGACCGCGGCATTGGAGCCGTGGTTGATGCCCGAAATCACCAGATCGACCTTGCGACCCAGCAACAGGTGATCGAAGGCCATCTTCACACAGTCGACGGGCGTTCCGTTGAGCGCATAGACCTCCACGCCCTCCTCCTCGCGCACCTTGCGCAGAAACAGGGGTCGGTACATGGTGATGGCCTGGCTCATGCCGCTCTGCACGGTCTCGGGGGCGATGGCCACCACGCGGCCGAAGTGGCGGGCCACCTCGATGGCGGCAGCAAATCCCTTGGCATCATATCCGTCGTCGTTGGTCACGAAAATCAACAAATCGTTATTCATAGCAGTATCAAAAATTTACTTGTCCGGAAAAAACGGTGCAAATATACAAATTAAAGCGGCCACCGACGAGATATTTGCGGCCGATTCTTGCTCGAAACAAATTTTATTTCTACCTTTGCCGTCCCAAAAGGGCGAGTATCAACCTCTTTCATTGGGTACCGAGGCAGCGACATCGGCTGCCGGGGAGTGTCGGAGGACGCTCCGCACGGGTTTCCGATATCGAGTCGGCAATCCGGAGCGAAGGGTCATCGGGCGCAAAGACTCTCCGGACAAGCAGTGTAGGATTGCAGGACAATGGGCCTGCATGGTAGCCGGGGTGCAGCGGGAATGTTGAACACGTAAACTATCAAATTTTGTTGCAACAATGAACAAAGATGCAATCATCAAGCTCGTAAACGAGCAGACATGGGCCAAGACTGATGCCGACGTGCCTCAGTTCGGTGCTGGTGATACTATCACCGTAACTTACAAAATCGTCGAGGGTAACAAGGAGCGTTTGCAGAGCTTCCGTGGTGTGGTAATCCAGATCAAGGGTTCGGGCAAGACCAAGATGTTCACCATCCGCAAGATTTCGAACGGCGTTGGTGTAGAGCGTATCTTCCCCCTCTACTCTCCCCACATCGACAAGATCGAGGTGAACAAGTACGGTGTAGTTCGTCGCGCACGTATCTACTACTTCCGTAACCTCACCGGTAAGAAGGCCCGTATCAAGGAGAAGCGAGTTAACAAGTAATTCGGAAATCTCTGATACAACATATACCGTCATGCTTCGGCACGACGGTATATTTTTTTATGCCCGCCCCGCCACCGTTTCGCATCGCAACCCCGGGGCTTTCAAATTGCAATATCACGTAACTATCCCCCACCCCCGGCTTGCGAACGCAACAACACCGTTATCCGCTATGACACACCACGATACCGCATTTTGGGTATTTTGCACCGAGGGGCGAAAAAATTTGACGATACAATATTAAGTAACAGAAATAAATGCTTATTTTTGCAGTCGCAAAAACCCATAGGGAAACCTATAAATTCAGATACCACTTAATTTTTTTACATTTATGCAGGAAAACAAAACCTTTATTGACGGGCTTTGGAGCAAGGAAATCAACGTAAGCGATTTCGTCAGCACAAACATCACCCCCTACACGGGCGATGCTTCGTTCTTGCAGGGTCCCACCGAGCGCACCAAGCGCATCTGGAACCTCTGTCTCGAGGCACTCGAAGAGGAGCGTCAGAACAACGGCATTCGTTCGCTGGACAATGTCACCGTATCGACCATCACCTCTCACAAGGCTGGCTATATCGACAAGGAGAACGAGTTGATTGTAGGTCTGCAGACCGACGAACTCCTCAGACGCGCCATCAAACCTTTTGGCGGTATCAATGTTGTAGCTAAAGCATGCCACGAAAACGGTGTGGAGGTCGACGAGAAGGTGAAGGACATCTTCACCCACTACCGCAAGACCCACAACGACGGCGTATTCGATGTATATACCAAGGAAATTCGTTCGTTCCGCTCGCTGGGCTTCCTGACCGGTCTGCCCGACAACTACGCCCGCGGACGTGTCATCGGCGACTACCGCCGTCTGGCACTCTACGGTATCGACCGCCTCATCGAGGCCAAGTCGGCCGACCTGGACAACCTCACCGGCCCCATGACCGAGGAGCGTATCCGTCTGCGCGAGGAGGTAGCCGAGCAGATCAAGGCCCTCAAGGACATCAAGATTCTGGGCGAGTACTACGGTCTCGACCTGAGCCGCCCCGCCACTTCGGCACAGGAGGCCGTACAGTGGGTCTACATGGCCTATCTGGCTGCCGTGAAGGAGCAGGACGGTGCCGCCATGTCGCTGGGTAACGTGTCGTCGTTCCTCGACATCTACATCGAGTACGATCTGGCCAACGGCAACATCGACGAGACCTTCGCTCAGGAGCTCATCGACCAGTTCATCATCAAGCTGCGCATGGTGCGCCACCTGCGCATGCAGTCCTACAACGACATCTTTGCAGGTGACCCCACCTGGGTGACCGAGGCCATCGGCGGACGCTTCAACGACGGCCGCACGAAGGTAACCAAGACCTCGTTCCGTTTCCTCCAGACGCTCTACAACCTCGGCCCCTCGCCCGAACCCAACATGACGGTGCTGTGGAGTCCCGAGCTGCCCGAGGGCTTCAAGGATTTCTGCGCCAAGGTTTCGATCGACACCTCGTCGATCCAGTACGAGAACGACACCCTCATGCGTGAGGTGAGAGAGTGCGACGACTACGGTATCGCCTGCTGCGTGTCGTACCAGGCCATCGGCAAGCAGATTCAGTTCTTCGGTGCGCGCGCCAACCTGGCCAAGGCGCTGCTGCTGGCCATCAACGGCGGACGCTGCGAGAACACCGGCACCCTGATGGTGAAGGGCATTCCCGCGCTGAAGAGCGACGTACTGGACTTCGATGAGGTAATGCACAACTACAAGATGGTGTTGAAGGAAATCGCACGCGTCTACAACGAGGCGATGAACATCATTCACTACATGCACGACAAGTACTACTACGAGAAGGCACAGATGGCCTTCATCGACACCAACCCCCGTATCAACCTGGCTTACGGTGTGGCAGGTCTGTCGATTGCCATCGACTCGCTGTCGGCCATCAAGAACGCCAAGGTTACCGCCCACCGCAACGAGATGGGTCTGACCGACGGCTTCAACATCGAGGGCGAATTCCCCTGCTTCGGTAACGACAACGACAAGGTCGACCATCTGGGTGTAGACCTGGTCTACTACTTCAGCGAGGAGCTGAAGAAGCTGCCCGTCTACAAGAACGCACGCCCCACCCTCTCGCTGCTGACCATCACCTCCAACGTGATGTACGGCAAGAAGACCGGCGCAACCCCCGACGGCCGCGAGAAGGGCATCGCCTTCGCACCGGGTGCCAACCCCATGCACGGCCGCGACAAGAACGGTGCCATCGCATCGCTGAGCTCGGTGGCCAAGCTGCGCTACCGCGACTCGCAGGACGGTATCAGCAACACCTTCTCGATTGTCCCCAAGTCGTTGGGTCCCACCGCCGAGGAGCGTGTCGAGAATCTGGTGACGATGATGGACGGCTACTTCACCAAGGGTGCCCACCACCTCAACGTCAACGTGCTGAACCGCGAGATGCTGGAGGACGCCATGGAGCACCCCGAGAAGTATCCGCAGCTGACCATTCGTGTGTCGGGCTACGCCGTGAACTTCGTGAAGTTGAGCCGCGAGCATCAGCTGGAGGTCATCAGCCGTTCGTTCCACGAGAGAATGTAATATGCTGAACATACACTCTTACGAAAGTATGGGAACATTCGACGGGCCGGGTCTCCGGCTCGTCGTTTTCCTTCAGGGCTGTCCCTTCCGCTGCCTCTACTGTGCCAACCCCGACACCATCGCCTTCGAGGGCGGCACCCCCACTCCGCCCGACGAGATTCTGCGTATGGCCATGAGCCAGCGCGCCTTCTTCGGCAAGCGCGGCGGCGTGACCTTCTCGGGCGGCGAACCCACCTCGCAGGCCGAAGCCCTCGTGCCGCTGGTACGCCGGCTCAAGGAGGCAGGCATACATGTGTGCATCGACACCAACGGCGGCGTGTGGAACGCCCACGTCGAGGAGCTGCTCTCGCTGGCCGACCTCGTGCTGCTCGACGTCAAGCAGATTGACCCTGCGCGCCACGAGGCACTCACGGGACGCTCCAATGCGCAGACCCTCCGCACGGCCGCATGGCTCGAGGAGCAGGGACACCCCTTCTGGCTGCGTTACGTGCTGGTACCGGGCATCAGCGATGCCGAGGAGGATATCCGCACCTTAGGCGAGCGTCTGGGCGGCTACAAGAGCCTCCAGCGCGTGGAAGTGCTGCCCTACCATCGTCTGGGCGTCCACAAGTACGAGGCCATGGGCTGGGACTACCAGCTCGCCGACGTGGTGGAGAACACCCCCGAACAGCTGCAGCGTGCCGAACGCCTCTTCAACGAATACTTCGCCACCGTGGTGGTCAACTGACCCTACGGCGGACATATAACCCTTCAAAAAAGCAACTGCCCCCCGAGAGGGACAGTTGCTTTTTCTTTTTTGGGCGGCCCCCCTCGGGAAAGGCTGCCGCAAAAAAAGGCGGCCCTTTTCAGGGTCGCCTTCATTTTCATATTCCTACCGCGAAGGGGATTACTCCTCCACGGGAATATCCTTGTTGACGTTCTTCGAGCCGATGAGCGCGTAGTAGAACAGGTAGCCGAAGCAAACCACAATCAGCCAGTAGCTGTTCATGTAGCCCAGACCGTTGTTCGTACCGTCGACAATGGCGTTCTGCACGAGGGGAAGGATACCGCCACCGCAAACCAGTGCCATGAAGATACCCGAAGCCTGCTCGGTGTACTTGCCCAAGCCCTCGACTGCGAGGTTGAAGATACCGCCCCACATCACCGAAGTGCAGAGACCGATGAGAACGAGCAGCATGGCGTTGATGGGGACATTGACCATGGCAAAGCCCTCCGAACCGTTGAACACGGGCATAACGACCATCGAAGCGGGCAGGAAGATGGAGAGCAGCGTCAGCAACAGACCCACGCCGGCAGCCAGCGACAGCATCTTCTTGGCCGACACCTTGCTGGCCACGATGGCACCGGCCAGACGGCCCACGAGCATGAGCAACCAGTAGGTACCGGCTACCGAGCTGGCAATGGCCTCGGCATTGACACCCTCACCCAGCACATTGAGGTCGGGGTTCTGCAACCACTTCTGGAGGACGTTGGGTACACCCACCTCGACACCTACATAGATGAAGATGGCCACGGCACCCAGCACGAAGTGACGGAACGACATGGGACCGTACTGCGACTTCACCGAAGTCTTCACGGCAGCCTCCTCACGGTTGCTGTCGGGAATGGCGGTGAAGAGAATCACCACGAAAGCGAAGGCGAAGATGGCCAGAGCGGCATACATCAGCGGGAAGACGTTGCTGATCTGTGCGTTCTTGATACCCTCGGGAATCAGCAGACCGGTGAGAATGATGACCGAAGTACCCATCAGCGAGTTGAAGGCACCGCCGGCCTGAATCAGCTGGTTACCCTTGTTACCGCCGCCGCCCAGCTTGTTGAGCATGGGGTTGACCACCGTATTGAGCAGACACATCGAGAAACCTGCGATGAAGGCACCCAGCAGGTAGACACCGAAGCTCTCGAACATACCCGACAGGGTCTGGATACCCACACCGATGAAGCCGACCGCAACGGCAATCAGCGCGGTCTTCTTGTAGCCCATCTTCTGCAGCATGCTGCCGGCAGGATAACCCATGATGGCATAGGCAATGAAGTTGGCGAACACGCCGAGTGTTCCCATCCAGTTCGCTACGTTGAACTGATACTTGAGGATATCGCCCATCGGTGACGCAAGATTGGTCACGAACGAAATCATACCGAAGAGGAACATCATGACGATGATCGGCAGTAAATAATTTTTCTTCTGTTCCATTGAAAATGATATTTTAGGTTAATAATTAATTTCCGACAGGTAAGGTCTCAACGGTCACGCTCGCCGATGAAGGCACACAGGTCACAGAGTGCCTTGCGGTACTCCGAGTCGGGATAACCGTCGAGCAGAGCCACCGCCTTGTCGAGGTAGTCGTGCATGATACGCGCGGCCTTCTGCAGACCGCCCTCGTTGACCACGATGCCGTTCAGGTAGTCCACCTCCCTTTCGTCGGTGGCACAGCGCGACAGACGGTCGACCAGTTCGCGGCGACGCTCCTCGTCCACACGTTCCAGCACACAGAGCAGCGGCAGGGTGATTTTACCCTCACGCAGGTCGTTGTTGCGCGGCTTGCCGGTCTTCACCGACGAGTAGTCGAGTATGTCGTCCTGAATCTGGAAGGCCATGCCCACCGCCTCGCCGAAACTGTGCATCTTCATCACGGCCTCGCGTCCGGCGTTCACGGCCATGGCACCGGCCGACACGCTCACGCTGATGAGCGAGGCGGTCTTGCGGCGAATGATGTCGAAGTAGTCCTTGCGGGTCATGGTATGACGGGCGGCGCAGTCGTCCTGCAGCACCTCGCCCTCACAGAGGGCGGCCATCGCACCACAGATGTGGCTCACCAGGTCGAACTGACCGCTCTCGAGACCGATGCCCACGTTGCGCGCCAGGATATAGTCGCCCAGCAGCACGGCCTTGTGCGACTGCCACACGGCATTGACCGACGGCGCACCGCGGCGCGTGTCGGCCTCGTCGATCACATCGTCGTGAATGAGCGACGCCACATGAATCATCTCCACGAGCATGGCCGCGAGGTTGACTCTCGGGGAGTCGGTGGCGGCGGCATTGGGAGCGTTGAGCGATGCCGAGAGCATGACCAGCAGCGGACGTATGCCCTTGCCGCGCGACGAGAGCGCGTATTTGAGCATGCTGCCCATCAGTTCGCCGTCGGCACTGAAACGGCTGTCGACAAAGCGGTCGAAGGCTTCGATTCGCCCCATCACCGGTTTGCGGATATCATCGAGTGTTATCATAAGTCACATTAAAAAACATACACGCAAAAGCACACGGAAAAAATACCCTTTCCGCGAGCCGTTGTCGTCATCGAAAAAAAACAGACCGGAGACCCGGCCTCCGCAGCAGGAGCAAATCCCCCACAGGCGGCGGCAGCGGCGCAAAAGGCACCTAAATTTCGGATTATCACCCCGAAGGCACCGTTTGGTCCGGTTAAGTTAGTGCAAATATAATGAATTTTCACAATCCCGACTCTGTAAGTAACTATTTTTTCGTACCTTTGGCCTTTGATTAACTGTCGGGAAAATGAAAATTTCAAAAGATATCCTCCGCAACGCGCCGGCCACCCTCGTGGCTCTGGCCCTGTTTCTTGTCATCAGCATCGCCTATTTCGCGCCCCAGTTCGGCGGCGACGTGCTGCCCCAGCACGATGTGATGCAGTTCGACGGCATGTCGAAAGACATCGTCGACATGAACCGCACCACGGGCGAAGACCCCCAATGGACGGGCAACATGTTCTCGGGCATGCCGGCCTACCTCATCTACATGAAATACCCCGGCCAGCTGGTCAAGCACACCATCGGTGCGGTGGCCAAGGTCATCGACCTCCCGGCAGGCTTCATGGTGCTGGCCATGCTCTCGTTCTGGCTCATGCTGCTGATGATGAAGTGCCGCCGGCTGACGGCCATCGTTCCGGCCATCGCCTACGGACTGTCGACCTACTTCCTGCTCATCATCGACGCAGGCCACATCACCAAGATGTGGGCGCTGGTCTACGCCCCCGTGATGATGGGCGGCGCATGGCTGACACTCAGGGGCAACATGTGGTACGGAGGAGTGATTACGGCGGTGGCCACCTCGCTCGAAATCGGCGCCAACCACCCCCAGATTACCTACTATTTCCTCATGGCGATGGGCTTCATGTGGCTGGCCGAAGGGCTGACGGCATGGCGCGACAAGGCCATGAAGGCATTCTCGAAACGCACGGCCGTCCTCCTTGCGGCAGGCATTCTGGCCGTGATGTCCAACTTCTCGTCGCTGTGGTACACCGCACAGCACACCCCCGACACCATACGCGGCGGTTCGGAGCTGGCCGCAACGGCACGAAGCGACTCGCGCGAAGGTCTCGACCTGGACTACGCCACGGCGTGGAGCTACGGCATCGACGAGAGCCTCACGCTGCTGGTTCCCGACTTCATGGGACGACGCTCGGGTGAGGCCTTCTCCCCCAACGGCAAGGTGGCGCAGGCACTGCACGAAATCGGCATGCGCGGCGGCGCGGAGCAACTGCCCTCCTACTGGGGCACACAACCCTATTCGGGCGGCCCGACCTATCTGGGTGCGGCGGCCCTCTTCCTGGCCGTGATGGGCGTGATGCTCGCAAGGGTGCGCAACTGCTGGTGGATACTGGCCGTCTCGCTGCTCATGCTCCTGCTGGCATGGGGACGCAACATGATGTGGTTCACCGAGCTGGCCTTCCGCATACTGCCCGGATACGACAAGTTCCGAACGGTGTCGATGACGCTGGTCATCGTACAATGGGCCGTGCCGCTGCTGGGCGCCTTCTCGCTCATGCACCTCGTCGACAGGGAGACGGAAAGCGGCCGCATGAAAAAGGCCCTGCTGTATGCCCTCTCCCTCACCGGCGGCGTGTGTCTGCTGCTGGCCGTGGCCGGACCGTCGCTCTTCAACTTCGGCCGGAGCGACAGCACGGAGATGATGACCCAACAGTTCCACCACATGCTGCAGTCGGGCAACATGCAGCAATACATCGACCGCGGCCTCGACATCGAATGGGGCGAGAAGGTGGGTGAAGCCATGGCGGCCGAACGTGCCGACATGATGCAGGCCGACGCCCTGCGCTCGCTGCTCATGGTGCTGCTGGCAGCCGGCAGTGTCGCCCTCTACTGCTACCGCAAGGTGGGACGTCACCTGCTGCTGGCGATGCTGGGCGGCGTGATGCTCCTCGACCTGATGCCCGTCGACATGCGTTTCCTCTCCCACGACAACTTCGTGTCACCGCGCCACAACACCCTGCAGCCCACGGCGGCCGACAAGGAGATAATGGCCGACAAGGAGCCGGGCTTCCGCGTGATGAACTACACGGTCAGCCCCTTCCAGGACGCCACCACCTCCTACTTCCACCGCTCGGTGGGCGGCTACCACGGCGCCAAGCTCTCACGCTATCAGGACCTCATCGACAACTATCTGAGCGACATCGACCGCAGCGGCGAGATTCTCGACATGCTCAACACCAAATACTTCATCGTCCCCGACAAGGAGGGTCACCCCCGGGCCGTGAAATCGGAGACGGCCAACGGTGCGGCGTGGTTCGTGCAGAACATACTCCACACCTCGTCGCCGCGCGAGGAGATTGACGCGCTGGGCGACATCGACACCTCGACCACGGCGGTGGTCGACGACACGGTGGACACCAAGAGTTTCGGCCGGGGCAGCATCACCCTCACCGAATACCGTCCCAACTACCTCAAATACACCTGCTCGTCGCCCGAGGGCGGCACGGCCATATTCTCCGAAATCTACTACGACAAGGGCTGGAAGGCCTATGTCGACGGCCGCGAACACCCCTACTTCAGGGCCGACTATGTGCTGCGCGGCATGGAGCTGCCGGCCGGCGAGCATGTCGTGGAGTGGAAGTTCCGCGCACCGGGCTGGGCCTGGGTCGACGGAGTGACGATGGCCGCCTCGGTGCTTATCCTGCTGGGCGCGGCATGGGCAATCATCAACTGCATCAAAAAGAAAAACTGATATGAAAGACGACAAAAGACTGAAACGGAAGGTGCGCAACTCCTACATCGTGTCGACGGTGAGCATTGCGCTGGTTCTCTTCCTGCTGGGCTCGGTGGGCTATCTGATGACGGCCGCCATGGCAGTGGCCGACACCCTGCAATCGAGCATTCAGCTCTGCGTGGAGCTGGACAACGGTCTCACGGAGAGCGAACGCGCCCACATCGAAAAACGGCTCTCCGACGAGGAGCTGGTCAGCCGCATCGTCTTCTCGACCAAAGACGACAAGGCCGACGACGAGGAGTTCCGCAAGATGTTCGAGAGCGAATATGAGGAGATTCTGGGCGAGAACCCTCTGCTCGACTCCTTCGAGGTGACCCTCACCTCTCAGTCCGAAGACAAGGAGATTATCGACGCCTTTATCCGCGGCATCGCCGCCATGAAGGGTGTGGCCCATGTGGGTTATCCGGCGGTGATGGCCGAAAAGGTGCATTCGACGGTTGGCAAAATCCGTCTGGTACTGCTGCTCTTCGGCGGTTCGCTGCTGCTCATCTCGCTCATACTGCTCAACAACACCATACGTCTGGCCATCTTCTCGAAACGCTACATCATCAACACCATGAAGCTGGTGGGCGCCACCAAGTGGTTCATCATGAAGCCTTTCCTCGTGAGCAGCCTCTCGCAGGGCATCGTCTCGGGCCTCATCGCCGCGACACTCTTCCTGATGACGGTCTACGGACTCAACGAGTCGATACCCGAAATCATGTCGATGGCCGACATCGAGAAGGTGGGTCTCATTCTGGGCACGATGCTCGTGGGCGGCGTGCTGATTTCGGGACTCTTCACCGTCGTCTCGCTCAACAAATTCATCAACATGCAGTCAAACAAGATTTATCTTTATTAATATGGCAACTCCCGATTACAACAAAGAGACCCCCGAAAACGGGGCCGAAAACTCGAATATGCCCCTCACCCGCCGCAACTATCTGTTGCTGGTCATCGGCTTTGCGGTGGTGCTGCTGGGATTCGTACTGATGACCGGCGGCGGCAGCGACTCCCCCTCGGAATTCAACTACGAGATGTTCTCGTTCCGCAGAATCACCCTCGCACCCCTGCTGGTGGTCGGCGGCTTCGCCTTCGAAATCTACGCAATACTCAAACGATTCAAATAACAGAAGATGGATACCATTCAGGCCATATTACTCGGTATCGTACAAGGTATCACCGAGTTTCTGCCCGTATCGAGCAGCGGACACCTCCAGATTGCAAAGGAATTCATGGACGTGCCCAAGGATTTGACATTCGACATCGTGGTGCATGCCGCCACCGTACTCAGCACCATCGTGGTGCTGTGGAGCGAAATCTGGAAGATTCTCCGCGGCTTCTTCTCGCGCAAGTTCAACGAGGAACAGGCCTATGTGCTGAAAATCATCGTGTCGATGATTCCCGTGGGAATCGTGGGCCTGATGTTCAAGGACCACATCGAAGCCATGTTGCAGGGCCCCTACATCATGGCCGTGGTGGGCGGCATGCTGCTGCTCACCGCCGCACTGCTGGCCTTCGCCTACTATGCCAAACCCCGCGAGAAGGAGAACATCTCCTACCGCGACGCCTTCATCATCGGTCTGGCTCAGGCGGTGGCCGTCATGCCCGGTCTCTCGCGCTCGGGCTCGACCATCGGCACGGGTCTGCTGCTGGGCAACAAGAAGAGTGCCGTGGCACAGTTCTCGTTCCTGATGGTGCTGGCCCCCATTCTGGGCGAGACGCTGCTCGACGTGGTGGGCGGCGAGGGTGCTTCCGACATCGGTACCCTGCCTCTGGTGGCCGGCTTCCTCTCGGCCTTCGTGACAGGCTGTCTGGCCTGCAAGTTCATGATCGAGATTGTCAAGCGCGGCAAACTCATCTGGTTCGCCCTCTACTGCCTGGTGGCAGGTCTGGGTGCAATAATCTACACTTTACTCCAATAAACAACAGATGACAGGACAGGAAGAACTCCAGGGAATCAACTTCGAGGAGGGTTACATCGCCGTACTCGACAAACCGCTCGACTGGACCTCGGCCGACGTGGTCCGCAAGGTGAAATTCACCCTCCGCAAGGCGGGATACAAGAAGATTAAGGTGGGTCACGCCGGAACACTCGACCCGCTGGCCACCGGAATCCTCATCGTCTGCATCGGCCGCGCCACCAAGATGGCCGACAGCCTGCAGGCCGAGGAGAAGGAATACGTCACCGACATCATGCTGGGCGCCACCACCCCCAGCTTCGATCTGGAACACCCCATCGACCACACCTATCCCTACGAGCATATCACGCGCGAAGCGGTGGAGGAGGCCCTCCTCGCGCTCACCGGCGAACGACTGCAGACCCCTCCCCTCTTCTCGGCCAAGAAGGTCGAGGGCGTGAGGGCCTACGAGCTGGCACGCGCCGGCGAAGAGGTGGAGCTGCGTCAGGCGCTCATCAACATCTACGAGATGGAACTCCTCGAATACGACCTGCCGCGCATACGCGTCAGAGTACGTTGCAGCAAGGGTACCTACATTCGTTCGCTGGCCCGCGAAATCGGCGAACAACTCCGGAGCGGCGCACATCTCACCTCGCTCCGACGCACACGAAGCGGCGGTTTCACCACCTCACAGGCATGGAATTTGGAAGAATTCCTCGAAAAGTTGAAGGAACTTGAAACAAAATAGCCCTTTTTGCGTATTAATACATAATTTGTATGACTTTTTCTCAACGTAAAAAAGTATTCTGACATGAAATTATCACAATACGGATACGAGTTCTCGACAGACATGCTGGCAAAATACCCGGCAGAGAACCGCGACGAATCGCGTCTGATGGTCGTTGACCGCGCAACCGGCAACATCACCCACCGGACTTTCAAGGACATACTCGACTATTTCGACGAAAAGGACCTCTTCGTGTTCAACAACACCAAGGTGTTCCCCGCACGCCTCTACGGCAACAAGGAGAAAACCGGTGCCGAAATCGAAATCTTCCTGCTGCGCGAGCTCAACCGCGAACTCCGACTCTGGGACGTGCTGGTCGACCCGGCACGCAAAATCCGTATCGGTAACAAGCTCTACTTCGGCGACGACGACCTGCTGGTGGCCGAAGTCATCGACAACACCACCTCGCGCGGCCGCACGCTGCGCTTCCTCTTCGACGGTTCGTACGAGGAGTTCAAGGCCGCCCTCTTCGCACTGGGCGAGACTCCCCTCCCCAAGTGGGTGAGAGAGAAGGTGGAACCCGAAGACGCTGAGCGCTACCAGACCATCTTCGCCGAAAAGGAGGGCGCGGTAGCCGCCCCCACGGCCGGCATGCACTTCTCCAAGCACCTGATGAAACGTATGGAAATCAAGGGCGTGGAGCGCACCTTCATCACCCTGCATGTGGGTCTGGGCAACTTCCGCACCGTCGATGTGGAGGATCTCTCGAAGCACAAGATGGACTCCGAGCAGTACTTCGTCGAGGAGGAGGCCGCCAACATGGTCAACCGCACCAAGCAGGAGGGACACAAGGTGGTGTCAATCGGTACCACCGTCATGCGTACCCTCGAAACCGTGGTGTCGACCAACGGAATGATCAAACCCATGGAGAGCTGGACCAACAAGTTCATCTTCGCCCCCTACGACTTCACGGTGGCCGACGCCATGGTGACCAACTTCCACCTGCCCTACTCCACACAGCTGATGATGGTTACGGCTTTCGGCGGCTACAACACCGTCATGAACGCCTACAAGGTAGCCAGGGAAGAGGGTTATCGCTTCGGCACATACGGCGACGCGATGCTCATTCTTTAATTATTTTTTGTATCTTTGCACATAAAGAACCTAACGGAAAACAAGGGCCGCCGCCTCGAAAAAGCCCCTCACAGACTCGCGAGACGACACGCCCGGGTTTCGGAATTAAATAAAAACAAAAAGAACCATGGCCAGTAAGATTCTGTACCTTTACCAGCAGATTACACCATATCTTCCGGATACGGAAATCTCGACACTCTGCCGCTCTCTCACCCAGGCAATGCAGGAACGCGGCAACGAGATACGAACATTCATGCCCAAATACGGCTGCATCAACGAACGCCGCCACCAACTCCATGAGGTCATTCGCCTGTCGGGCATGAACCTCATCATCGATGACAACGACCACCAGCTCATTATCAAGGTCGCGTCGATACCTGCTGCCCGTGTACAGATTTACTTCATCGACAACGACGACTACTTCGCACGAAAGGCCGTGCTGAAGGACGATGAGGGCAACGATTTCGAGGACAACGACGAGAGAGCCATCTTCTTCGCACGCGGTGTGCTGGAAACCGTGAAGAAACTGCGCTGGTCACCCTCGGTGGTCAACTGCCACGGCTGGTTCTCCAGCATCGCCCCCATCTATCTGAAGAAGATGTTCGCCGATGACCCCATCTTCCGCGACACGAAGGTCGTGCTGTCGATTTACGACGACGCCTTCACCGGCCAGCTCAGCGCCGACATCAGAAACGAAATCTCGGGCGAGGGCATGGGCGACGAAAATCTGTCGATTCTCGACCACCCCTCATACGAAAATCTCTATCGCTACGTTATGCAGTATGCCGACGGCTTCATCATCGGTTCGCCCAACGTCAGCGACGAGGTGCTGGAGATGGTGCGCCAGAGCGGCAAACCCCTCCTGGAGTACCAGTCGCCGGAGGAACAGGACTTTTTCGATAATTATAACCGATTCTATGACCAATTCAAATAGACTCCGACAGCGGGTGCTCGCCGCGGCACTGTCGACACTGCTCGCCGCCACGGCGTTCACCTCCTGCACCAAAGTAGATGACTCGCTGGGTCAGAACATCGTGCCGGACAACCAGCACATGCACGCCGGCTACTTCACCCTGCCCCGATACAGCAAGGACACGGGCTACGACATCAAGAAATTCGTCGAGACCCGTCTGTTCCAGACCGACTCGGTCAAGGCTTCGAACATCGCCTACGGCTACATGGGTTCGCAGCTCAACGACACGGTGGGTCTGCGCACGGCCGGCTTCATGACCCAGGTGCTGAGCGCCTACAAGGTGGAAAAGGATTTCTTCGGCCACAAGCCCATCTTCGACTCGGCCACCCTCCGAATCGCAATGGACATCTACGACAAGGACACCCTCACCCCCCAGAAATACAACATCTATGAGGTGGTGAGCAACAAATACCTGACCGACAAGACCGAGAAGGACTCCACGTTCTATCTCGACGGCAAGTTCGACCCCCGAAAGGACGGCACCGTGAGCAGCGAACCGCTCTTCACGTTCACCTTCCCCGACGGCAAGACCACAGGTCCCTCGACCAAGAGCGTGACACTGAAGACCACCCCCGCCGGCCGCGAATACATCAGCCGTCTGATGCTGCAGTCGGGCAAGTACAAGGACAACTACTCCATCTACAAGACCGACAGCCTCAAGCAGTGGGTCGAGGAGTTCAAGGGTCTCTACATCTGTCCGGCCGAGGAGCAGAAGGAGAAGGGCAAGGGCTGCATCTACGGCACCAAGCTCGAAAACTCGAGTCTGTGGATCTACGGCCGTAACCGCCGCCCCGACGACGAGTCGCTCATCAAGGACACCATCGGCGTGGCCCTCTCGTTCTACGACATCTACACCAAGGACTACGGCAACGTGTCGGTCAACACCGTTCACCGCGACTACTCGCAGTCGTCGATGATTGACGCCTCGACCATCGGCGAGAACGTCAAGGACCGTCCCCTCTCGCCGCGCATCATCGTCGAGGGTCTGGGCGGTGTGGTCTCGGAGCTGAGCTTCACCCAGGAGTTCTTCTCGGAAATCGAACACGAAATCGAGACCACCAACAACGAGCTGAACACCGCGTTCACCACCATGTCGTTCAGCCAGTGCCGCATGCTGGTCTACTTCACCGACAGCGACTACTCGTGGGAGGCCATCAACCCCGGCACGGCGGTCAATCTGGTGAAGGAGATGAACGGCGCACTGAGCCGTCTGGGCATGTATACCGACTACGGCAAGGTGGAGGCCATCTCCGACTACGAATTCCAGTACGAACAGCAGTACAACACGGAGCTGGCCTACGACGGCCACATCAACCGCAGCCGCGGCTGTTACATCATGGACATCACCGAACATGTGCAGCAGCTCTGGAACCAATATCTGGAGGAGAAGCGAACGGCCGCGGAGGAGAACCGACCCGTCGACCTCTCGAAGCTGGAGAACAGAGTCGTGTATCTGGGACCCGAAGCCTACAACTACTACACGGGAGGCTTCAGCGTGGTGCAGGGTATGGCCACCGATGCGGGTGACGCCCTGCAAAACAATGCCCCCATACGATTCGAATTCGCCTACAACCTAATCAAGTAGTACTGCCCACAAAGCGAGACCTAAGTTCGATATGTGCTTAGGTTTTCGCATTTTTGTGATAACTATAAAACCTATGCAGAAAAATCTGGTAATCGTGGAGTCCCCGGCCAAGGCCAAGACCATCGGCAAGTTCCTGGGCGAGGATTTCATCGTTAAATCGAGTTTCGGTCATATCCGCGACCTTTCGAAAAAAGACCTCGGCATCAACATCACCGAGGACTTCAATCCCATATACGAAGTTCCGAGCGACAAGAAAAAAGTCGTCGAGGAGCTCACCAAACTGTCCAAAGACAAGACAGTGTGGTTGGCATCCGATGAAGACCGCGAAGGAGAAGCCATCGCATGGCACCTCACAGAAGTGTTGGGGCTCCCGGTCGACAATACCAAGCGTATTGTGTTCCATGAAATCACCAAACGCGCCATTCTCGAGGCTATCGAGCATCCGCGCACGGTGAACATGAATCTGGTGAACGCCCAGCAGGCACGCCGTATCCTCGACCGTCTGGTCGGCTTCGAGCTGTCACCCGTGCTGTGGAAGAAGGTGCGTCCCCAGCTCTCGGCAGGCCGTGTTCAGTCGGTGGCCGTGCGTCTGATTGTGGAGCGCGAGCGCGAAATCATCGCCTTCTCGATATCGCCCTACTACCGCGTTGTGGCAGAGTTCTACACCGCAGGCGACAAGGAGAAGACCCTCTTCAAGGCGGAGCTGTCGTCGCGCTTCGAGAGCAAGGAGCAGGCACTCGACTTCCTCAACAAAGCCAAGGAGGCTGCCTACACGGTGGCCAAGTGTGAGGAGAAGCCCGCACAGCGTCACCCCTCGGCACCTTTCACCACTTCGACCCTCCAGCAGGAGGCAGGCCGCAAGTTGGGTATGTCGGTGTCGCAAATCATGTCGGTGGCACAGAAGCTCTACGAGCAGGGTTTGATTACCTACATGCGTACCGACTCGGTGAACCTCTCCGTACAGGCACTGGCACAGTGTAAGGAGGAGGTCATCAAACTCTTCGGCGAGAAATACTCGCGCCCGATGAACTACAAGACCAAGACCAAGGGTGCACAGGAGGCGCACGAGGCCATTCGTCCGTCGTACATCGAGCGTCGCACCATCGAGGGTACGGCCGCCGAGAAGAAACTCTATGACCTGATATGGAAGCGCACCGTTGCCTCGCAGATGGTGCCTGCGGAGATTAACCGCACCACCATCACCATCAATATCTCCAACTCCGACCTGCAATTCGTCGCCACGGGCGAAGTCGTGCGTTTCGACGGCTTCCTGCGTCTCTACTCCGAGGCCGTGGACGAGGACCAGGCACAGGAGAGCGGCGAGGGTCTGCTGCCCAAGATGGCGGCCGGCGACCACCTCGAAGCACAGAAGATTACGGCGACCGAGCGTTTCACGCAGGCACCGGCACGCTACAACGAGGCTTCGCTGGTCAAGCGTCTCGAGGAGCTGGGCATCGGCCGTCCTTCGACCTACGCCCCCACCATCACCACCATCATCAACCGCGGCTATGTGGTCAAGCAGAACCGCGACGGCCAGAAGCGCGACTACACGCAGCTGACCCTCTCGTCGGGCAAAATCGGCGAGAAGGTGGCCACCGAGACCTTCGGCAAGGAGAAGAACCGTCTCTCGCCCACCGACATCGGCATGGTGGTCAACGACTATCTCGAGGCACAGTTCGCCCCCATCATCGACTACAACTTCACGGCCAACGTGGAGAAGGAGTTCGACCACATTGCCGACGGTGACATCACCTGGCATGTGATGATTCAGAACTTCTACGGTCCGTTCCACAAGATGGTCGACACGGCCATCGGCGCACAGAACGACCACAACGGTCATGTGCGTGTGCTGGGCAACGACCCCGAGACGGGTCATGTGGTCAAGGCACGCATCGGCCGCTACGGCCCGATGGTCGAAATCGAGGGCGCGGAGGGCGAGAAGAGCCGCTTCGCCTCGCTCAAGAGAGGCCAGCTCATCGAGTCCATCACCCTGGAGGAGGCCCTCGAACTCTTCGCGCTGCCCCGTCTGCTGGGCAAGCTCGACGGCGAGGATCTGTGTGCCGGCATCGGCAAGTACGGTGCCTATATCCGCTACGGCAAGTCGTTCGCCTCGCTGGGCAAGAACGACGACCCCTACACGGTGACCTACGAGCGCGCACTCGAAATCATCGAGGAGCATAAGGCCGCACAGGCTGCCGCCAACACCCCCCTCAAGACCTTCAGCGAGGACAAGGAGATGATTATCAAGAACGGCCGCTATGGTGCCTACATCGCCTACAAGGGCAAGAACTATCGTATCCCGAGAGGTTCGAAACCCGAGGAGATGACCTACGAAATGTGTCAGAAAATCGTAACCACATCTAAAAAGTAACAAAACCCAAATCACATGAAAAACTTATTCCTTTTATCGGCAGCAGCACTGATGCTGTCGATGTCGGCAACGGCCAAGACGCCCAAGACCGAGAAGAAAGCCGAAGGCTACATCTTCACCGATGAGAAAGTCGTAGACATCACTCCCGTCAAGGACCAGAGCCGCAGCGGTACGTGCTGGTGCTTCTCGACCATGTCGTTCCTCGAGAGCGAAATCATGCGCGCCGGCGGCCAGCCCATGCATCTTTCGGAGATGTGGGTGACCCGTCACACCATGATGGAGAAGGCCGAGAAGTATATGCGTATGCACGGCACCATCAACTTCGCCGAGGGCGGCGCAGCACACGACGTGACCGAGATGATCAAGAAATACGGTATCGTACCCTTCGAGGTCTACAAGGGTCTGAACTACGGCACCGAGAAGCCCGATTTCCACGAGCTGTCGGAGGTGTTGAAGAACTTCCTCGACACCGTGCTGAAGGCCAACGAGAAGACCAACATGCCTCTCTCGACCGCCTGGAAGCGCGCGTTCAACGCCATTTTGGACGAGTATTTCGGTGAGATGCCCGAGAAGTTCACCTATGAGGGTAAGGAGTACACTCCCGCTTCGTTCCGCGATGCACTGCCCATCAAGATGGACGACTACCACGACATGACTTCGTTCACCCATCACCCCTTCTACACCGACTTCGTCATCGAGGTTCCCGACAACTGGATGTGGGGTAAGGTCTACAACCTGCCCATGGACGACATGATGCGTGTCATCGACTCGGCCATCGACAACGGCTACGCCATTGCATGGGGCAGCGACGTGAGCGAGAAGGGCTTCAGCCGCACCAAGTGCATCGGTATCATTCCCGAGGCCGACATCGAGAGCATGAGCGGCACCGAGGCCGAAAAGTGGGGCAAGCTCACCGAGCGTGAGAAGCAGGAGGCACTCTACAAGTTCGACAAGCCCGGCAAGGAGCGCACCATCACCCAGGAGATGCGTCAGGAGGCATTCGACAACTTCGAGACCACCGACGACCACGGTATGGTGATCGTGGGCAAGGCTCACGACCAGGAGGGCAACAAGTACTACAAGGTGCTGAACTCGTGGAACAAGATCGGTCCCTACGAGGGTCACTGGTACTTCTCTCGTCCGTTCGTTGAGTACAAGACCACTTCGTTCATGGTCAACAAGAACGCCCTGCCCAAGGACATTCGCGAGAAACTGGGTCTGTAATCCCTCTGGGGGGACACCACCCGAAACATAAGACGATATCCGATGTGGGGTATCGTTCCCGACAGGGAGGCTTCGAGGAAGCCTCCCTGTTTTTTGTGCCGACGGACACTTGCCGATACGTGGCGGAGACTGATGACGAGTGGCAGGGGAAAGCAGAGGACGGTATGCAGAGAAATGCCGACAACGGTTTGCAGGGCAGGAAGGCCGCCGCCGTCTGTGGATTTGTGGGGCTGCCGACCGCCGTAACATGCACAGAATGTCAATAGAAATCAACATTATCAACACTTCACAAAGTGTTGTCATTCGGTAAATTACGACATCACGGAGCAGTATTCTGCACAGTTATTGACATCGTAAGATTTCTTAATAAAAAATGTTGATAAACTCCCCCACCGCCACGCGGCCGAAACCGCCCCCTCCGACACGCCCGTCTTTTCTGTCCCCACTGCCGGTTGACACCCGCACACCGCCATGCCCCCGAGCAGTGTTTTCCGCCCCGTCAGCCCCTTCCGAAAGGAGGGGCGACCATCATTCCACCTCACCGACAAATGGTAAAAAAAAGGCCGAAACCCCTCCTCAAAAGGGGCTTCGGTCCTTCTTCTTGTGCCGCCGCACGGGGCGACGGTCTCATTATCGGTCAGTCGCCGATTTCCACACGCGAGACCCGCTCGAACTTGAAGCGGCTTCGAATGGGGTGAAATGGCTTGTAGTCGTTATTCCGGCGAATGACATTGCGGCGGAAAACGAGTCCGTCCACCGACTTGGCATAGAGAATCGGGGCATCGAAGGTGTCGAATTCGTTGTCCTCGATAAGTATCGCCCCCTCGCTGCCGCCATGGAAGTAGCGTTGCTGCCCCTCGAGATTCGGAATCTCGGGATAAATCGAAATCACGGCGTTGGTGAACTGGTAGAGGCTGGTCAGGGCATTGACAAAGCGGTTGTGGCGAATCACCACCTCGAGACACGCGCCCGTCTCGAACCAGCCGTTGCAGTCGCCGCACAACAGCACCGCCGCGCCCGACGTATGGTCGAAAAGGTTGTACTCCACCACGGTGCGGCGCGGTGTGGAGAAGAGCGAGCCACGTGCGCGGTTGTTGCGAATGGTGTTGTGCGCAAAGTACACCTCGGGGGTCCAGCTCAGGTTCTCGATACCGCAGGTCTGCCGCTCCGAGATTTCGGGGTCGAGATCGCGGTCGAAAGCGATGAGAAATTCGCGCGCCCCCTCGCACGAGTCGGTGTCGTAGGGGCGGATATCGGTAATGCGGCACTTTCCGTCCATGTGTTCCATGGTGTTCGAACGGACGAACTGCACGGTGTCGCCGACCTGTCCCCACTCGAATCCCCACGACTGGTCGTGCATGTAGCGTCCCACCAACGTGCGGTCGTCGATACGGCGCACCACCTTGAGGTAGGTGCCGTGGACATTGATGGCATCGTCCATCATGCCCTCATAGAGGCCGCGTGTGGAGATGATTTTGCCCTTGCAGCCCGAGAAGTGGGTGGCATCGGCCTGTGTGGTGAAGTAGCGAGGGTCGTCGTTGTCACGCAGGCAGACCCCGAATTTGTCGAGCGTGATATTCTCGCAGAGCTGTGCCAGCAGTCCCATACCCTCGGCATAGTGGACCCTCACCCCCGAGATGAGGGTATTGCGGTTGTGGGCGAGGAAGATGCCGGGGGCAGGACGTCCCCAGTCGCGCAGGGCCACCACCACACCCGGTTTCAGACGTTCGTCGCGCCATTCGGGTGCATGAATACGGCACGGCGACAGCTCCACCACCTTACGGGTGGCGCAGTAGACATCGCTGGTGTTGTAGACCACGCGGCGGCTCTCCCCCTCGAAGGCAATGCCCCATTCGGGACGGAGCGACCACCCCTCGCCGTACGACTCGAAGCGGCCGTCGTCGAGAATGCGGTAGTTGACCCACGGTGCAGGCTCGAAGGTGATGCCCTTGCGGGGGTCGTTCTCCACGATGGTGACCTGGGTGATGTGCGGCACGGCAAAGTCCACGCCGAAGTTCGTCAGGCGGCAATTCGCCGAGCGGGTCACCGCCACGGGGAGCATGCGGCCGTGGAAGATGAAGTCGGCACCCCCGCCGTCGAGGGTGAAGTTGTCGAGGCGGTCGATGTCGAATCCCACCTTCTTGGGGTTCACCTGGTCGTGGTTGGAGATGTAGCACACCTTTTGGGTGGCGCCCTTCTCGTGGAACTCATAGCGGCCGTTTTCGAAGCGCAGCACCACCTCCTCGCCTTCGCGACATTCGCGGCGGATTCTCTCCAGCAGGCGGTTCACCGCCGAGGAGACATTGCGTCCCGTGTTGGGGCGTATGCCGTATTTCGAGGCCTCATAGACACGCTGTGCCGACACCTCCGCCACCGCAAAGAGCAGCACAAGGCATGCGGTCAATAGTTTGTGGATTCTCATGGCAGGGGTTATTCTTTGTCTGATGATGCGACCCACTTCTGCCACTCGGGGTGACGCTCCACCCATCGGGCGGTGAAACTGCATTGAGGGTCGATGTGATGGCCGTGGGCGGTGATTTCACGGAGGACAGCCTCCGTCAGACGGCCGGCAATGCCCTGTCCGGCGTGGCTTTCGGGCACAAAGGTGCGCAGAATGGTGAGGGTGTTGACCTCGGTGTGATATTCGATGTACGCCACTGCGTCACCCAAATTCCACTCATAGCGGCCGATGTCGGCACGGTGGATAATCGTAGGGGTTTGTTCCATGGTTGAAAAGGATGTTAGTTGATAAATCGGTACAAAAATCCTTTTCAAAGATAAGCATAAAAAACAAAAAAACCGACTCAGATATTCACTAAGTCGGTTTTTGGTGCCCCCGTGACGATTAGTAAATATACAAAAAAATGGATAGACCAAGGTTACTCATAATATATGATAGAGGGGAGTTTTGTCTTTGAAAGATAAAAGGTTTTAAGATAAAATACGTATATTAGTACAACTAACAAAATAAGAGACTTTTACTTATTTGGGAAGGGGGTTTGACAACACCTCCGCAACAAATAAGATATGAGTATATGCTTTTTCTATACTAAATTTTTTGCAGAAGGACACCTTATGACCTTCACTATTTGTAATTTTAGTTTCGAAAACTAAAAAACTATTCATATGGAGAAATCTGAATCGAAAAATTCTGAATTGAAGAAAAAGGCTAAAGATGCTGTATTTCAATGTTTTGATAGAAATGTAAATTCTGAGTTTTTTCGGCAGAATTACATCAGTATCAGTTCGACGCTTTCAACCTATCTTATTCTGAAAAGAGCATATCATGAGAACGGGGTTAAGTCCTATGATGATTTTATGAATGCGTTTTCTCTCTTTTATGGGATTAAACGGTTTGCCTCGAAAGAGTTCATAGAAAAGTATTTCAACAAGATGGAGGACTTGAGAAACACAGATACCTATGATATTCGTGATTTGACGGAAGATTTAGTCGATTCGAATGCTCGGGGCAGGAACAAGCAGAAAACTGAAAAAGTCCAGTTCTCGTTCGTGACCAAATTGCTGAATATCATGAATGATGCAAAGTACCCTATTTATGATTCGAATGTGGCAACCGTATTTAAATTTACATCTCCACAACAATCTGATATTCAGAAGAAGATTGATAAATACGTGGAATTATATAAAATCATCCAAGAAGTGTATAAGGACATTATAGATGTTTATGCAGATAGGATAGCGTCTTTTAGGGAAATGTTTGATTGCAAGGATGTTACAGATATGCGCATTGTCGATATTATCACTTGGAAGCTGGGAGAGAAATCACCGAAGAACAAGTCAGAGCATAAATAATCAAGCATATGTCAAAAGTCGGGTATATCCAAAGGTATTTATTGATCATACGGCATATTCGAAGCCATCGGTATATCAGCATGGAGAAACTATGTGCCTGTGTGGAAAACGATCTCAGTCTATATGATGATTCGGAAAGCATAGGGACATCTGCAAGAACCATTAAACGGGATTTGCAGGAAATCAGAAAGTTTTTGGGTATCAGCATTGATTACTCCAAAGCCAATAATAGGTATTATATTCCGGAGGACGAGGATCAACTATCCGATCTTGAACGTGTATTGGAACCTTTTGATTTATTGAGTTCCCTATATGCCGAAAATAAGTTGCCCGGCTTTGTATTTCCCGAAAAACGACAGCATAAAGGCACAGAACATTTATACCCCTTGATTAATGCTATTAAGCGGAGCTGTATTGTCGAAATTCTTTATGCAAAATTTGACGATACAACACCCCAATTGAGAATCGTAGAACCCTATGGTTTGAAAGAGTATCATGGCAGATGGTATCTTCTCGCCCAAGAGGTTCATGGCAGGATTGAGGAGGCAGGAGAGATTAAAACGTGGGGATTGGATCGAATCTCACATATCACAATCTGTTCTGATAGGTTTTCCCGGAATCGAGATGTTGATGTAGAAACAGAATATCAGAATTGTATTGGTATCTATTCTGATAAGGACAAACCCGTAGAAGAGGTAATTTTGTCCTTTCCGCCTATGGGAGGTCGCTATCATGTTGCACATCCTTTGCATGAAAGCCAAGAGGTTATTTTGGCTAATGCGCAGGAATACAGAATTAGATTGCAAGTACGGATTACCTATGATTTTATGATGGAGTTGCTGTCTCAAACACAAGATGTCACGGTTTTGGCACCGCAACATCTTAAAAATGAGTTGGTCCGTATTTATGAGCAAGCCATTCATCGGACGGTTGGACTAAATGGAGACTAATTTTTAATGTTGAGCAATATTCATATCCGGACAGACCAAGAGCATGCAATGAAGAAATGGAGAACCCGGTTAAAATTATTTGGAGATGAAAACTATGATTCAAATTGATGATTTGGAAGCATTGGGATGGGCGTCAGATGAGTTGATCCTTTTTACCAGAAAAGAAGATAGAAATAATCCGCATTGTCTTGCGATAAAGGTTTGTTTTAATCGTAGAACTTACCACATTAATCTTTTGCAACGATTTTTGAAGTTCGGGGTTTACGAGGAGGTCTCCTTGGAGTCATCAGTCCAAAACCATTATATACAAAAGTTGAAGACTACTTTCCCGGAAAACTTGCAACAAGAGTTGCTTTCATCCTTCACTGAAGATTTGAATAAATGGGAGAATTTGAATGATAAATATGAGGCATCATGACAAGAGAACAGTATGAAGATCTTTTCTGGGAGGTTTCAGATGAGAAATGGAATAAGATTACTAAAGAAGGCTTAGTTCCAGACAGAGAGGCCCCTGAAGCAAAAGCAACATTTAAGAATCTTATGACAAGGAAACCCAACAAAGAAGGGATGACTTTTTCAGATGAGGAGATTTTGTTCTTAGGCAAAATGAATTTAGTTGCTTTTGGTGAAAAATTCCCTGCTGATGCCAGTTATTATATGGAGCTAACAGAATGATTCTCCAATAAATAAGCATTCGACTTTTTCACAAGCATAAAAAACAAAAAAACCGACTCAGATATTCTCTAAGTCGGTTTTTGGTGCCCAGGACAAGACTCGAACTTGCACAGCCGTGAAGCCACTACCACCTCAAAGTAGCGTGTATACCAATTTCACCACCTGGGCCTTCAGAAATCATCTATCGGATTTCGTGCTGCAAATATAAGGGCTTTTTTCTTCTCCACCAAATCTTTCGGCAAAATATTTAATATTTTCCGTCATTTTTTTAGTTTCGCCCCGTCCTACCTATATTAATTATACCCTCACGAAAAAATCCGGCCGACAGGCGCGGACCTGTCAGCCGGATTATGTATCACATGGGGAGGCTCCCCTAACGCAGCGTCATCTCATCGAGCAGATAACCCGCCTTTCCGACCTTCTCGATGACCATCAGCACATAGCGGATATCCACCGAGATGTTGCGGCAGATCGAGGGGTCGAACGCAATGTCGCTCATCGTCGAGAGCCATGTGCGGTCGAAGTTGATGCCCACCAGCTCACCGTCACCGTTGATGATGGGCGAGCCGGAGTTGCCGCCCGTGGTCTGGTTGGTCGCCAGGAAGCACACCGGCACGGTGTAGTGGCCGTTGATTTCGGCACCCCAGCGGCCGTAGTCCTTCGTGCGGAAGATTTCGCGCAGCGACTCGGGAATGTCGTAATCATAGATTTCGGGATTGTCCTTGGCAATGATGCCGTCGAGGGTGGTCAGCGGCTTGTGGTACTCGCCGTCGGCATATTCGTAGCCCATCACCGAACCGTAGGCCACTCTCAGGGTGAGGTTGGCATCGGGGAAGAACGCACGCTCGGTGTCCCACTCTCTCAGTCCGCGGATATAGACGGTGTAGAGTTCGTTCATGCGCTTGCTCGACATGTTGCGCAAGTGCTTGGTCTCCAGACGGTCCTGAATGTACTTCTGCATGCGCACGATGCTCTCCTTGAGGGTGTGGTACTCGTCGAGACGGTCGTTCTTCTCGCCCTTCCACACGGCGGCGAACATCTCACGGGCGTAGTTCTCGACCGAACCGTAGGTCTTCACGCCCTCGACAAACTCCGAGACCTTGAACGACTCGGGGCAACGCTTGTCGTACTCGTTGAACAGATAGACAAAGAGTGCCTCCTCGGTAGCCTGACGCTTGGCAAAAACCTCCTCCTCGCGCTCCTCGGCGGTGTAGTTCTTGGGCAGCGAGTAGAGGGTTTCGAACATCATCTCGCGGGCAAGATAGGGTTCTTTGACCTGCTCGTACTCCTCGTGCAGCTCGCGCAGAACGGTGTTGTATTCGGGACGCGTCTCCGCCCACTGCTGGAAGTCGGCCTCATAGCGGCGTTTCTTATCGACAATGTGGTTGCGCTTCAAACCCAGCACTTCGCCCTGCCACTTCTTCCACGCATTGGCGATGCCGGCGTGCTTGGCGGCGTAGTGGATACGCAGGGCGGCATCCGATGCCTGACCCTTGGCGATGATGTCCAGACGACCCGTGCGGATGTCAATCTTCTGGGGGTCGGAGATATTGACGATGTACTCCACCACATCGGAGGTGATGTACTCCTGTGTGTTGCCGGGGAAGCCGTAAATCATCGTGAAGTCGCCCTCCTTCACGCCCTTGGTCGAGATGGCGAAGTGACGCTTCGGACGGTAAGGCACATTGTCTTTGGAGTAGGCTGCCGGACGGTTGTTCTTGTCGGCATAGATGCGGAAGACCGAGAAATCGCCCGTGTGGCGCGGCCAAATCCAGTTGTCGGTGTCGCCACCGAACTTACCGATGGACGAGGGGGGAGCAGCCACCAGACGCACGTCGTCGAACTGCTCGTAGATGAACAGGAAGAGCTGATTGCCGTAGTACATCTGTTCGATGCACGCCTTGTAGTTCACACCCTCCTTTTCGGCCTTCTCGATGATGGCCTCACGGGTTTCACCGCCTGCAACACGGTCGGTGACCTCCTCCATGCGGACGAGGAACTTCACATCGAGACCCTTGTTGGGCAGCTCCTCGGCACGCGAACGCGCCCAGAAACCGTGGGTCAGATAGTCGTGCGCCACGGTCGAGTGCGACTGTATGGCATCATAACCGCAGTGGTGGTTGGTGAGCAACAGACCCTCCGACGACACCAGCTCGGCAGTGCAGCCGTTGTCGAACAGCACCACGGCATTCTTCATCGAAGCATCGTTGTTGATGGAGTAGATGTCCTCGGCCGTGAGTCGGAAACCCTTGGCCCTCATGTCGCCGATACGACCCGATATCAGACTCGGCAACCACATGCCCTCGTCAGCCAGCGCAGGCAGGGCGAGGAGCACAAAAAGCAGTGTCAACAGTTTGTTTTTCATACTTTTGAACGATTATAATGACAAAAATTTATCCAGTTCGGTGTAGAGTTTCTGAATCGGGAGCCCCATCACATTGTAGAACGAGCCGCTGATGCCCTCGATGGCCACATAGCCAATCCACTCCTGTATGCCGTAGGAGCCGGCCTTGTCGAAGGGGCGGTAGTGGTCGATGTAGTAGTCGATTTCCTCATCGGTGAGGGTGCGAAAGACCACCTCCGAGGAGCAGGAAAAGGTCACCGTGTGGGAGCGGCTGCGCAGGGTGATGCCCGACACCACGGTGTGGGTGGCTCCCGACAGAAGGCGGAGCATGGCGTGCGCCTCGTCCCTATCGTGGGGCTTGCCCAGCACACGGCCTGCCGCCACGACCACCGTGTCGGCGGTCAGCAGAATATCCTTATCCTCAAGGGGGAAGGGGTAGCTGCGACTCTTGAGCTGCGAGAGGTAGGCGGGCACCTCCTCGGCAGGGAGCGTCGGGGGATAGACCTCCTCGCACTCGTAGCGGGCGGCCAATTCAAATTCGATACCTGCCCCTGCGAGCAACTCGCGACGACGGGGCGACTGCGAAGCCAGTATGAGATGGCGTGTAGAGAGTTTTTCGTGGAGAAGCATGGCCTATCGAATGTCAAAATTCAACAACTCCTCGCCAAAGAGCGACACGCGAATGTTGTCGCCCTCTCTGACGGGGCGGACGTCACAGGGGACACCCATGTAAATCAAATCGCCAATCTTGAGGGTCATCATGCGCGACAGCTCGGCGATGATGCTGTCCACGGAGAAGCGCATGAGGGAATAATCGCCGCAGAAATGTTCGTCACCGAGTTGCATCTCCACCTTCGCGTCACCGATTTTGCGGTCGAGTGCCGCGAGCGACAGAAACTTCAGACTCACCGCCGACGAGTGGTCGAAAGCGGAGTGCATCTCCCAGGGAAGTCCCTCACCCACAGCCTCTTTACGGGCGTTGCGCGGAGTGAAATTGACACCCACGCCCACCTCGTCGTAGTAGCGCGAAGCGAACTTCTCCGAGACGGATTTTCCCACCTTGTTGATTTTCACCACCATCTGAAATTCGGGGACAAATTCCCCGTCGAACGAGGGGATATAGAAGGGGTCGTTGTTTCTCAGAAGTGCGGTATCGGGTTTGGTGTACCACACGGGGCTTGTGTGCTCCGCGATGGCAGATGACTCAGCAGTGTGAGCCGCAAAGTTATGTGCTATGCAGATAATCTTCATCGTTTGTCATTTTTCAACAGTTCGACCATACGGGCGGCAAAGCGGTCGCTCGCGCCCTTATCGCCGATGATGGCTCTCAACTCGGCAAAGTCGGCGAGCATCTTCTCGCGCTTCTCGCCACCGGGGAGAATGGCACGCAGTTCCTTCTCGGCGCGGGTGATGTCCAAATCGGACTGTATGATTTCCGCCACGGCTTCGCGGCGCAGGTTCAGATTGACCAGCGACACCCAATCGACACTCAACACATAGGGTTGCAACAGGACCTGGAACCACAGTGTGCGATAGACCACCACTTCGGGAATGCCCATGAGGGCGGTTTCGAGGGTGGCAGTACCCGAGGTCACCACGGCAGCTTCCGCCACCGAGAGGGTTTCGTAGGTCTCGTCTGCCACGTAGCGGATGTCACTGTCGGCCATATAGGTTTCGTAGAGGCTGCGGTCGAGCCACTTGACGCCGGCCACCACAAACTGATGCGAGGGAAACTCCTTCGAGAGGAGTGCCATGAGGGGCAGGTTGTCCTGAATCTCCCCCTTGCGGCTGCCTGCCAGCAGGGCGATAATCGGACGCTCGTCGAGACCGTGACGGCGGCGGAACTCCTCGCCAGAGGGCATCTCGGGCAGGCGTTTGTCGAGGGCATCGACCAGAGGATTACCGCAGAAAATGGGGCGCAGACCCTTCTGGGAGAAGTACTCCTTCTCGAAGGGGAAGATGATGAACAACTCGTCCATATACTTGCGAATGGATTTCACTCGCCACTCGCGCCATGCCCACACCTTGGGGGCGATGTAGTAGAACGTGCGCACGCCGTGCTCCTTTGCCCAGCGCGCCATCTTCATGTTGAAGCCCGGATAGTCGATAAGTATCAGCACATCGGGGGCATAACGCTCCACATCGGCCTGGCACTCCTCCATCTGACGGCGAATCGTGCCGAGGTTCTTCAACACCTGCACGATGCCGAAAAACGAGGTCTCGCGGTAGTGCTTCGCCAGATTTTGCTCCCCTCCGACCTGCGCCATCTGGTCACCGCCCCAGAAGCGGAACTGCGCCTCGGGGTCGGCCTTCAGAAGCCCGCGCATAAGGTTCGAACCGTGGAGGTCGCCCGACGGTTCACCGGCTATGAGGTAATATTTCATCGTCCGAAACGAGTTTTAGTCCTTCAACAAATCGGGGCGCAGACGCTTGGTACGCTCCCACGCCTGGTCGTCCTGCCACTTCTCAATCTCGGCAAAGTTGCCCGACAGCAACACATCGGGTACTTTCCAACCGCGGAACTCCGCCGGACGGGTATAGACGGGAGGTGCCAGCAGATTGTCCTGGAACGAGTCGGAGAGGGCGGAAGCCTCGTCACCGATGGCTCCGGGAATGATTCTCACCACCGAGTCGGCAATGATGCAGGCCGCCAGCTCGCCACCCGTCAGCACGTAGTCGCCGATGGAAATCTCGCGCGTGATGAGGTGCTCGCGGATACGGTGGTCGATGCCCTTGTAGTGGCCGCAGAGGATGATGATGTTCTCCAGTGTCGAGAGACGGTTGGCCTCGTGCTGGTTGTACTGTATGCCGTCGGGCGTGGTGTAGATGATTTCATCGTAGTGACGCTCGGCCTGCAACTTCTCGATGAGTTCGAACACCGGTTCGCACTTCATCACCATGCCGGCCTCACCGCCGAAGGGATAATCGTCGGTAGTCTTGCGTTTGTCGTGAGCGTAGTCGTGGAGGTTGTGAATCACAATCTCGACCAGTCCCTTCTCCTGCGCACGGCGCAAAATCGACTCGTTGAGCGGCGACTGCAACAGTTCGGGAACCGAGGTTATAATGTCAATTCGCATATCTGAAAATTATATCTTTTTTGTCTTCCGATGTCAAAGGCAGCTCCTCGCCTTTGTAGAGGGTGTAACCCCGATAACCCATGCGGGTGAAGAGGTCGATAATCTGACGGCGGTTGTCGCCCCCCGTCTCGATGAGCACCACGGGGTGGTGGCGGTCGATGACGGGCTGCATCTCGCGCATGACATTGAGTTCGTAGCCCTCAATGTCGCACTTCACGAAGTTCAGACGGCGCAACGAGCCGAACAGTTCGCTGCCGCGGCGCATCTCCGCCTCAAACTCCACATCGCCGTGCTCGCCCGTCTCATTGACGAAGTTCTGTCCCGTACCGAGGTAACCGTCCGTGCGTGCCGAGTCGTTGGCCATGGCTATCTTTTGGTCGGCACAGCCCAGCGCGTAGGGCAAAATCTCCACATTCTCGCAGTGGCGCACATTGTGGCGCAGCACCTCCAGCACGGGAGGCATCGGCTCCACGGCATAGACCTTGCCGCTCTGCCCCACCAGACGCGAAAGCGTGCGGGTGTAGTAACCCAGATTGGCACCGATGTCGATGACCGTGTCGTTCTTGCGGACGAGTTTTTCGAGGTGGTAGACATACTCCGTGGCGGCAGCATGACGACCCAGTCCCAGCCGTTGCCACACGAAAAACATACGGCTGACCACCCTCAGGTAGTTGTGCAGCGAGAGGGTGCGGTACAACAGTTGATGAATGAGTTTGAACATCTTACTCTGCGTCTTTATAATTGACCTGCTCGTTGAGCACCTCCACCACAAAGGGGTTGTACATCGACTCGTGGCCGATGGTGGTCTCGGGTCCGTGGCCGGGGTACACCTTCACCTCGTCACCCAGCGGAATGAGCTCGCGAAGAATGGAAGTCATAATCCACGAATAGTCGCCGCCCGGAAGGTCGGTGCGGCCGATGCTCTCGCGGAAAAGGGTGTCGCCCGTGAAGACCACGCCATCCTCTGCGCTGAAGAAAGCCACATGACCGGGCGTGTGACCCGGTGTGCGGAGGATTTTGAGGGTCGATTCGCCGAACTTCACCTCATCGAGCGAGTCGAGGTCGATGTCGATTTGGGGCATACGGCCTATCTTCACTCCAAAGACCGAACCGCTCGTCTGGGCATTGTCCAGCAGGAACTGGTCCTTGCGCGAGAGGGCAAACGGAATGTTGTAACGCTCCTTGACGTACTCGACACCCAGCGTGTGGTCGAAATGGCCGTGGGTGTTAATCGCCATGACGGGGCGGAGCGAATGGAGGGCAATCAACTCGTCGAGGGCGCGGTTTTCGCAGTCGTTGGAGTTGCCTGCGTCGATGATGACACATTCGCCGGTGGAGTCCCACACCACATAGGTCTGCTCGCCTATGGGGTTGAAGGTATGACTTGCTATCTTCATAAATGCTTCTTTTTTACTATCTGTATTAGCGCAAAGATAATGCTTTTTACGGGATTTTGCCCATCTTTCAGACGCAAACACACAATCGCCGATTTAATATCGGCAGATGCCCCTCCCAAGTACGTTCGCCCCC
>JAHHQN010000025.1 GCA_020026375.1 Alistipes sp.
GCACGACACTCTTAATGTTGGGGTCCAGGGTTCGAGCCCCTGAGGGGGTACAAAATTTACAAGTAAAAGTCCTGAAAATTATTGTTTTCAGGACTTTTTTTTATTTTCCCATACCTGGGGTTATGCTGCAAGGTGGTCGTCTGTATATGTTGTCCTGTTGTCGATGGTCTCGCTGTCGGCCGGCGGTATTTTCCCTCCATATTCCCCTCCCGTCCCGGCATGATGACGGCATTTTCCTGCAATTTCCACCCTGATGTCGAGAGTCGAAGGCTGCGGGATAAAATCGTTTTTGAGAGTATTTAATTCATTGGTTGTTAGGGTGCTGGATTTTTGTTGCAGCGTTTTTGGACGATTTTTGCATCGCATTTGGGCGTTCATTTCATTGATTTGGATTTTAGTGTCGGCCGGTTGCGGAAAATGTACCTACTTTTACATTGTGAAATTTAACGAACCAAATAACCTTTTAACTTATGAAAAAGATTTTATATCTGATGATGTTGTTGGGAGCGACTCCGTTGTTTGCCGACAACTACTCGCTCCAGTCTCCGAACTCGAAGATTGAGGTCGGAGTCGAAGTCGGCAAACAGACCACCTTTACCGTGGCTCTGAACGGCGAGACCATTCTTGACAAGTCACCGCTCTCCATGACATTCGACAACGGCGTGGTCATCGGACGCGACATGAAGGTCGTACGCGTGGAGCGTGCTACGCAGCAGCGTGTGCTTCAGCCCGTGGTGAGGGTCAAGTCGGCAACCATCGACGACCATTACAATGAAATGGTATTGCATGCCGAGGACTACCGTCTGGAGTTCCGTGTCTATGATGACGGCGTCGCCTATCGTTTCCACACCGACTTCGACACCGATTTGAAGGTGTTGAGTGAGGAGGCCGATTTCACCTTCTCGAAGGATTACGAGGTGTTGTTCCCCGAGGAGAAGAGCATGCTCTCGGCACAGCAGCCCATGTTCCTGCCCAGGAAGTTGTCGGAAATCAAGCCCGACAAGTATTGCAGCACACCGATGTTGGTGAAACTTTCCGACAAGGCGCGCATGCTCATCAGCGAGTCCGATTTGGTGAGCTTCCCCGGCATGTACCTCAAGAAGCAGGGACGTAATGAGCTGTCGGCCCTCCATGCCGCCTATTGCGAACAGGAGGCTGCCCCCAGCCGTCAGGTATTCCCCATCAAGCGTGCCGACTATTTGGCCCGGGTGAAGGGTACACGCGACTATCCGTGGCGTGCGATGGTCATCGCCGAGAACGATGCCGACCTGATGATGAGCCAGCTGATTTACAAACTGGCCCCCGAAACCCGGGGCGATTTCTCGTGGGTGTGCCCCGGAAAGATTGCCTGGGACTGGTACAACGCGCTGATTCTCTATGGTGTCGATTTCAAGGCCGGCATCAACAATCCCACCTATAAGTATTATATCGATTTCGCCTCGAAGTACGGTATCGAGTATGTGGTGCTCGACGACGGCTGGTCGGAGGAGATGGACGTGACACGCACGGTGGCCGACATCGACATGGACGAGCTGACAGCCTATGCCGAAAAGAAGAACGTGGGTCTGATTCTGTGGGTGTCGTGGTCGGCTCTGCGCGAGAAGCTCGACGAGGCGCTCGACCTCTATGCCAAGTGGGGCATCAAGGGTATCAAGATGGACTTCATGAACCGTGACGACCAGTCGATGGTCGATTTCTACAACGATGTAATCGTCAAGTGTGCCGACCGTCACCTGCTGGTTGACCTCCACGGACTCCACAAACCCACGGGTTGGATTCGCACCTATCCCCACGTCCTCTCGTCGGAGGGTGTCGCCGGATTGGAGAACCACAAGTGGAGCAGTGTCGTGACTCCCAAACACAATGTCACACTGCCCTTCACCCGCATGGTCGCCGGACCGATGGACTACACCCCTGGCGGAATGAGAAACCTCCACGAGAAGGACCACAAAATCTGGTTTGACCTTCCGGCCACCATCGGCACCCGTTGCCATCAGCTAGGTATGTATGTGATCTACGAAAGTCCGTTGCAGATGCTTGCCGAGTCGCCTTCGCGCTACTACCAGGAGGAGAAGTGTATGGAGTTCCTCAGCCGGGTACCTGTCGTATGGGACGAGACGCGTGTGTTGGAGGCCTCGCTGGGCGAGTATGTAGTCGTGGCACGCCGTTCGGGCGACACCTGGTACATCGGCGGCATGGTCGGCGAGAAGGGACAGTCGTTCGATATTCCCCTCGACTTCATTCGTGGCAAGAAGACCCTCACCGAGTGGAAGGACGGAGTCAATGTCGACAAGTTCGCCGAGGACTTCTCATGCCATACCCGTACCGTCAAGCAGGGCGACACGCTGAAGGTGACCATGTACGACGGTGGCGGCTACGTGGCCATCATTCGCTAACAACCAAACTAAACCTAAACTAACCTAAAAAACCTAATATAATGAGTAAAAAGTACATCTCAGTGGCCGTCTTGCTGGCGTTGCTGGCATTTGCGGCTCCGGTTCAAGCTCATGAGAGTGAACATGCGGCAGTGGTGGAACTGTCGCAACAGGAACAGGTGGCGAAGGGTACGGTGGTCGACAAGAAGACCGGCAGTACCATCATCGGTGCCAGTGTGGTGGAGAAGGGAACCACCAATGGTGTGGCTACGGATATGGAGGGAAACTTCGCGCTTCAGGTAAATGAGGGTGCGGTCCTTCAGATTTCGTTTTTCGGCTATCAGACAGTCGAAGTGGCCGCCGGCAGTGAGCTGGTTGTCGAACTGGTTGAAGATGTCCAGTCGCTCGACGAGGTGGTGGTCGTCGGTTACGGTGTGCAGAAGAAGGCCACGGTGACCGGTGCCGTCTCCTCGGTCAAGGGCAAGGATCTCAAGGTGGCCGGTAACTCCAACATCACCAACACCTTCGCCGGAAAACTTCCGGGTGTGATTGCCACCAACCGTTCGGGCGAGCCGGGCAACGACTACTCCACACTGCTTATCCGCGGTAAGGGTACGCTCAACGACTGTTCGCCGCTGGTGGTCATCGACGGTGTGGCCAACCGTGGCGGTCTGGAGCGTCTGAACCCCAACGATATCGAGTCTATCAACGTGCTGAAAGATGCTTCTGCGGCGATTTACGGTGCGCAGGCGGCCAACGGTGTCATTCTGGTGACCACCAAGCGCGGTTCATCGGCCAACAAGAAGCCGGTGATTACCTACGACGGTAGCGTGACGCTGTCGCAGAATACCCGTACACCCAAGTTGCTCAACGCCTACGAATATATGGTGTGGGCCGACGAGATTTCGACATACAGAGGTCAGACCCCTCTGTTCGAGAACATCAAGGGTGGTTATCTCGACGGCACCATCAACCGCGACCAGTACGGCGACACCGACTGGATGGACGTGGTCTTCAGCAAGGTGGCCTTGCAGACGCGTCACTCGCTGTCGGTCAGCGGAGCCACCGAGAAGGTGAAATATTATGTTTCGGGTGACTACTCCTACCAGCAGCCGCAGTATCGCAATACGGTGTTCAACTATCAGACGGCACAGATTCGTTCGAATATCGATGCCAACATCACCGACAACTTCAAAATCGGTGTCGATTTGGCCGGCCGTCAGGAGAACCGCCACAATTCGCCTTACTCCACCGGCACCATTTTCTGGGAGGCGTTCATGGCCTATCCCTACCTCTACGACTACTATCCCAACGGACTCCCGGGTCCCGGTCTGGCCAATGGTAACAACCTGGCTATCCTGGTCAAGGGTAAGGACACCGGTTACGACAAGGTGAACGACTATTTCCTCGATTCGAAATTCTCGTTCGATTTGAAGATGCCGTGGATTACTCAGGGTCTCTCGCTGTCGGGATACGCCGCTTTCGACTTCCATTTCCGCAATGAGAAGATTCTGAACGACGTGTGGGATACTTATGACTACAACACCGACACCAAGTCCTATGACAAGAAGACGACCAACATGAACGGCAATCAGATCACGTTGAAGCAGTCTCATGACCACAACATCTCGAAAACCCTCCACTTCAAGCTCAATTACGACAGGGTCTTCGGCGACCACCATGTGGGTGCCTTTGTGGCCTACGAGCAGAACCGCTACGACGGTGAGCAGTTCTGGGGTTGGAGAGGTTTCTATATGACCAGCCAGCGCGACTATCTCGATTTCGGCGGCGACAAGGACAAGACCAACGGCGGTTCGGGTTATGTGTCGGCCCGTCAGAACATCTTCGGCCGTTTGAACTACTCCTACAAGGAGCGTTACATGTTCGAGTTCACGGTGCGTCACGACGGTTCGATGAACTTCGCGCCCAACCACCGTTGGGGTACCTTCCCCAGTGTGTCGGTGGCATGGCGTCTGTCGGAGGAGAACTTTATCCGCGACCATGCGGAATTTATCAACGACCTCAAGCTGCGTGCTTCGTGGGGCAAGTTGGGTAACGACCGTGTCTCTCCGTTCCAGTATCTCGACTCCTACGAGATGCAGAACGGTGCCGTTCTGGGCGATACTCCCGGCATGAATGCCGGTATCGTTGCCGGAAAGGTGGGCAACCCCAACATCACATGGGAGAAGGTCGACTCGAAGAACATCGCCCTCGACGGTATGTTCTGGGACGGCAAGCTGGGCTTCACCCTGGAGTATTTCCACCAGAACCGTAAGGATATCCTCACCCCCAAGCAGGCTTCCGTACCCAGCTATTCGGGTCTGTCGCTTCCCGACCAGAACATCGGTGAGGTCAACAACCAGGGTGTCGAAATCATGCTCAGCCACCGCAGCCACATCGGCAGCGTGAACTACTTTGTGTCGGGTAACTTCACCTACACCAAGAACAAGATTGTCTATTTCGACGAGGCGGCCAACATTCCCCAGTGGCAGCGTCGCACGGGCGGTTCGCTCGATACCTGGCTGATGTATAAGACCGACGGCATCTATCAGACGCAGGCCGAGGTGGATTCCACACCTCACCTTCCCGGTGCACAGCCCGGCGACATCAAGTATGTCGACATCGACGGCGACGGATCGATTACCAGCAACGACCGTATCCGCAGCGAGTACGGCAATATTCCGCGCATCGTCTACGGCCTGTCGCTGGGTCTGGAGTGGAAGGGACTGTCGTTCAGCATGATGTTCACCGGTCAGGGTCAGGCCTCGCAGATGATTGTGCCTTACTCCTACAACACCTACAAGGATTTCTACGACCATCGTTGGATTTCTGCCGAGAAGACCCCTCACGCCACATTCCCCAGAGCCTTCAACAAGGACGACAAAATCAACACCAAGTGGAGCGATTTCTGGCTGTATAATGCTTCGTTCCTGCGTCTGAAGAACGTGGAGCTGTCCTACACGCTGCCTTCGCGCCTCACACGCAAGCTGGGTCTCAACAACGTGCGTCTGACACTGGCGGGCAACAACCTCTTCACCGTGGACCACATCAAGTTCCAGGACCCCGAATCCGATGCCACCTCCACCGGACAGTATTATCCCCAGGCCCGCACCTATTCGTTCGGCGTGTCACTTAGTTTCTAATTAACCGATTAAGACCTAAAACCATGAAACATATCAATATATTGAAGTCCCTCTGTCTGGGAGTGTTGCTCGGCGGCATGTCGTCGTGTGATTATCTCGATATCGAGCCTCAGGACCGTTTTACCGAGAATGACGTTTTCTCCAATCTGGGACTGACCAAGGCCTATGTGCAGAAACACTATGTCCTGCCGCGCAACGGCTGGAACCAGCAGGCGTTGCGCTTCATCAGCGACGAGTCGATGAACAACTTCAGCTGGTACGATGCCTGGACCGTCAATGAGGGCGGTCTGACTCCCGACCAGCTGGGCGGTCTCGACATCTGGTCCGATTACTATGCCAACATCAAGAACTGCAATGTCTTCTTCGCCAATGCCGAGGCCCTGAATCAGATCGACAAGAAGGAACGCGATATCCTCATCGGCGAGATGACCTTCTTCCGTGCCTATTACTACATGGAGTTGATTAACCGTTTCGGCGGTGTGGTGCTGGCCACCGAGCCTTTTGCTCTCGACGACCCCACACTCTTCCGCGAGCGCGCTTCCTACGAGGAGTGTGTGGAGTTTGTGGCCGGTGAGTTCAAGAAGGCGGCCGATCTGCTGCCTGTGAAGTTCACGGGCGAGAACTACGGCCGTATTACCCGTGGTGCGGCACTGGCCATGCGCAGCCGTGTGCTGCTCTATGCCGCCAGCCCGTTGTGGAACCCCACCGACGACAAGACCAAATGGCAGGAGGCTTCCGATGCCGCCGCTGCGGTGTTCTCCGAGGAGATGGCCGGAGTCTATTCGCTGGACCCCGACTACAAGGGACTCTTCCTCAATTCCCACAGCAGCGAAATCATCTATGCACGCCTCTACAACAGCGAGCATGGCCATCAGTTCGACTGGGAGAACACCCCCAACGGCTGGAGCGGCTATTCGGCTACCTGCGTCCTTCAGGAGATGGTCGACAGCTACGAGATGGAGGACGGCTCGATGCCCGACCCGTCGCTCTATGCCGCAGCCCGGGAGAATCCGTGGAAGAACCGTGATCCGCGTTTCTATGCGTCGATTGTCTGTGACGGTCAGCAGTTCCGCGACAATCAGGTCGATTTCTGGATCAACGAGGACGGCGTTTCGGGCGGTAAGGACAGCGAGTACGGCCGTGACAACTGGAACTACTCGAAGACCCACTACACCATTCGCAAGTTCATGGACGAGTCGATGTTGAAACCCTGGAGCGACAAGGGCAGCCACCCCTGGATCTACTGCCGTCTGGCCGAGATTTATCTCAACTATGCCGAGGCGCAGTTCCATCTGGGCAATGAGGCCGTGGCACGCGAATATGTCAACAAGATTCGTGAGCGCGCCCGTGGCGGCCGTGAGGGCATTCTGCCCGACGTGACCGAATCGGGTGAGGCACTGTTGGCGAAGATTCAGCACGAACGCAAAATCGAGATGGCCTTCGAGGAGCATCGTTTCTACGATGTCCGCCGCTGGAAGATTGCCGAGCAGACCGACAACGGCGATGTCCACGGAATCAAGATTGTGAAGAAGGCCGACGGCAGCAAGTCCTACGAGATTATCAAGGTGCAGAGCCGCAAGTTCGACGCTTCGATGCACTATCTGGTTCCCATTCCCAACTACGAAATCCGCAAGTGTCCGAAGTTGAATCAGAATCCCGGATATCCTCAGTTGTAGCAGAGTGTCATCATGAAAAATTCAGGGAGCGTTTTTTTTGCTCCCCGAATTTTTCGTAACTTTAAGCATTATGAAAATCAAGAATTTGATATTGTCGGCCGGCGCGCTGCTTCTGGGCGTCTCGGCGGCCTGTGCCGACTCCGATTTGCGATGGAAGCTGGGCGACGGCCACTCCATCGTCTGGGACATCGACAGTCGTCTGCCCCATGAGGACCATATCGAGATGGCCGGCAAGCGTGTGGCCGTGGTGTTGCGCTACGGTGTGCGTGCCGACGGTTCGTTCTCGCTGAACAAGAGCATGGTGTGGCCCATGTTGCGCACCCTGCCCAACAATACCCACGCCAGCCTGATGCGCCGTTACGGCTGGTCGGTGCTCGATGCCGTCACGGTCAACGGCCGTGCTTTCACCGGTGAACAGGTGCGCCGTATCCGTTTGGACGGTGTCTTGCAGGTGGAGAGCGACTTCGATTGGGGCTGGGCCGGAAGGTGCAGCCTCACCCGTCGCTATTTCCCCTCTACGGAGCAGCCTGCGCTGATGGAGTCATACACCCTCACCAACACGGGCAAACGTGCGCTGGTGGTGGAGATTCCCCAAACGGCCACCGACTGCATGACCAATCCCCGACAGGGCGTTGAGGGGGCTTACAGGGTCGAACTGCGCACCTCCAATGCCGGAATCTTCACCCTGAATCCCGGCGAGGAGCTTCATTTCGGTGCATCGGTTGCCGGTTATTCGGCCTCGCAGAAGAGTGCGGCTCTGGACGTGGAGCAGGAACTCGCTCTGCGTCGCGGTCAGGTGGAGGAGTGGATGTCGAATCTGGTGCTCGATACCCCCGACGATGTCATCGACCGCATGTTCGCCTTCTCGAAAATCCGCTCCTGTGAGAGCATCTATCAGACACAGGGCGGCCCGATGCACGGTCCGGGCGGCGAGTCCTATTACGCGGCCATCTGGGCCAACGACCAGGCCGAGTATGTCAACCCCTTCTTCCCCTACATGGGTTACGACTACGGTTGTGCGTCGGCCTTGAATTCGTTCCGTCACTTCGCGCGTTTCATGAATGAGGAGTGGAAACCCATTCCGAGTTCCATTGTGGCCGAAGGTCTCGACATCTGGAACGGTGCCGGTGACCGTGGCGACGCCGCCATGATTGCCTATGGTGCTTCGCGTTATGCGTTGGCGCGCGGTTCGCGTGCCGAGGCCGAGGAGCTGTGGCCGCTGATTACCTGGTGTCTGGAGTATTGTCGTCTGAAAATCAACGACGGAGGTGTGGTGGCTTCCGATACCGACGAACTGGAAAACCGTTTCGAGTCGGGTGATGCCAACCTCTGCACTTCGTCGCTCTACTACGATGCGCTGATTTCGGCCGCTTGTTTGGCGCGCGAGCTGGGCCACGGTGCCGCCTGCGCCCGAAACTACCGTGAGCAGGCCGCAACCCTACGCCGTCAGATCGAGCGTTATTTCGGTGCCGATGTCGAGGACTATGCCACCTATGCCTACTACAAGGGAAATGATGTGCTGCGCTCGTGGATTTGCATTCCGCTGACGATGGGCATCGACGAACGCAAGGAGCAGACCATTGCGGCGCTCTTCTCGCCCCGTCTGTGGACGGAGAACGGCCTGCTCACACAGGCCGGCAGCGAGACCTTCTGGGACCGCTCCACGCTCTATGCCCTGCGCGGTGTCTATACCGTGGGCGAGACCGGGCAGGCCACCCGTTTCCTGAAGCGTTATTCGCGTACCCGACTGTTGGGCGAACATGTGCCTTACGCCATCGAAGCATGGCCGGAGGGCAACCAGCGTCACCTCTCGGCCGAGAGCGGACTCTATGCCCGAATCATCACCGAGGGTATGCTGGGTATGCGTCCCGTGGGTCTGCGCAGCTTCACCCTCACGCCCCATGTGCCACAGGAGTGGGACTTCGTGTCGCTGAAGCATATCCGTGCCTTTGGTGCCGATTTCGACCTGCGTGTCGAGCGTCTGGACAACGGTAAACTGAAGGTGTTGTTCACCCATGAGGGCAAAACCCGCGAGCAGACCCTGCGCGAAGGTGAGACCCTTAATTTCAAACTCTGAGAATCATGAAGAAAGAACTGTTGGCTCTTGGTGGTGCGTTGCTGTTGTGCGGAGGTTGCAAGACCTCGCAGCCGACGACTGTCGACCCGCTGCCCCGGGAGCAGATATCGCGTTTCACCTCCAGCAATCGAGAGTTGGAACACGCCTACGAGTGGGCGCGCGGTATGGCACTCTCCTATGTCCACGACGGTGAAGACCCCGTGGGATGCTGGTATGAGGCGGCATTGCCCCTGCGCGAGGCATTCTGCATGCGCGATGTGTCGCATCAGAGTGTGGGAGCGCATATTCTGGGGTTGCAGCGTCACAACAAGAATATGATGCAACGCTTTGCCGAGAATATTTCGGAGAGCAAGGACTGGTGTACCTATTGGGAAATCAACCGCCATAACCGTCCCGCTCCGGCGGATTACGACAACGACGACGAATTCTGGTACAATCTCAACGCCAATTTCGATGTCATGTTCGCCTGTCAGAAGATGTACGACTGGACGGCCGACGACGATTACCTCACCGGGGAGCATCTGCGTCGTTTCTACGAGTTGTCGGTTGAGGAGTATGCCGCACGGTGGATGTTGCGTCCCGACGAGATTATGGAGCGTCCCCGATATATGAACTGCCCCGAGAATTTCGACCCCTCGAAGAACTTTCACACCTGCCGCGGTCTGGGTTCCTATGTCGAGAATTTCAGGGATTTGACGGTGGGTGTCGACTTGGTGGCGGCGCTTTACGCCGGCTATAACGCCTATGCCCGAATGAACGAGACGCTCGGCCGCATGGACGAGGCCCGCAAGTATTCCGGGGTGGCGGAGCGTTACCGCGACCTGCTGGAGACCCGCTGGTGGGACGCCAGGGCGGAGCGTTACTGTTCGTTTTGGACGGCTTCGCGTCAGTTCCATGTGGGCGAGGGCGCACCGCTGGTGTTGTGGTTCGGGGCGACGGAGAATCCCGACCGTATCCGTGCCACGGTGAAGACCATTCTGGACAGAAAATGGAATGTCGAGAACCTCTCTTCGTTCCCCATGCTGTTCTACCGTCTGGGCTACAACCGCGAGGCGTTGGAGTGCCTTCTCGAATTGCCGTCGATGCCCCGTGCCGAATATCCCGAGGTGTCGTACGGTGTGGTTGAGGGGGTGGTCTCGGGAGTGATGGGTCTGCTGCCCAATGCCCGCGAGATGAAGGTGGTCACCCTCTCGCGCCTGCCCGATGCCGAAACCACGGCCACGGTGGAGAATGTGCCGGTCTTCGGCGGCTATGTGTCGCTGTCGCACATCGGACATTCGCAAAGTGTGCTGACCAACAATACGGGACGCGAGGTGACATGGGAAGCCCGTTTCGCCGGAGCGTCCGAATTTTTGGAGGTCGACGGTGTCAAGGTCACCCCTCTGCTTGAGGAGGACGCAATGGGCGGGCGTTTCTCGACCCTGCGCCTCAAATTGAAACAGGGGCAGACAATTTGTGTGAAAGCTTCGGCTTAGGTGTATTATTATTGGTTAAGGTGGCGGTGCTGTCGGATTGGGTTTCGGCAGCACCGCTTTTTTCGGAAAGTGCCGTCGCGATTTCTGGTGTGTGACGGAAATAATTCGTACATTTGTATATACCTACGAGACTACTTGCCTATGAAACATAAACTACTTCTGTTGTCGCTGCTTCTTTTGTGGGGGGCGGTACAGATGGTGTGTGCCGCGCCCGTGAAATATTACACCATCAACGAGGGTATGGCCAATAACGCCGTCTATTCCATCATTCAGGACACCAAGGGGCGCATGTGGTTCGGCACGATTGACGGACTGCACAGCTTCGACGGAACCAATATTCGCGTGTGGCGCGACAAGAGTGTGCCCTCGCTCGGTTCGATTGTCTATACCATTCACGAGGACGACCACCGTCGGCTGTGGCTGGGTACCAATCAGGGACTGGCGGTGTTTGACCTGCGCACCGAGAAATTCTGGCCGGGCAACCGTCTGCCCGACATGGGCATCGACATCAAATCGTGGGTCTGCTCCATCATGCAGGATCGTGAGGGGGAACTGTGGGTGACGACCATGGGGCAGGGTATCTTCCGCTTCAACCCCTCCACGGGGCAGGTGCGTCAGTATCTGGGCATGGCCAAAACCAACTCCGACAGTGTGACCTCCATTCTCGAAGACCACGCGGGCGAAATCTGGACCGTGTCGGCAGCCGACGGTGTGGCGCGTTTCGACCGTAAAAGGGATATCTTTGTCCGTCAGTCGGGGAAAGAGTTTGTCGGCAACCAGACAATATTTGAGGATTCGCAGCACAACCTCTGGGTGGGTTCGACGAGACACGGATTGCTGCGCTTCGACCGCCGTACCTCCACACTCGAACAGGTGTTGAAACCCTTTGAGAAGAAGCGTCCCTTCCAGATTGTGAAAATCGTGGAGTGGCAGCCCGGCGAGTTGATGCTGGCCTCCGACGAGGGGCTGACCGTCTACCATATCGCATCGGGCAAGTGTACCCGCTATGATGATGACAATAACCTGGAAATCAACGATAAGTATATCCACTCGCTGTGTGTCGATCGTGAGGGTGCGCTGTGGGTCGGCACCTATTTCGGCGGCGTGAACTACATCGCGCCGCGCAACAACCATATCCGTCACTACTGCTCCGAGAATACCGATATGGACGCGCGAATTATCGGTGTCTTTGCCCATGCCGACCACGGAAATCTGTGGCTGGGTACCGACGATGCCGGCTTCTTCTATTGGGACAGGGCCCGCAACCGTTTCAAGTCGTTTCGGCCCGATGCCTCGTCGATGAGTCCCACCTACAAGAATATCCATGCCCTGTTGCAGGACGGCGACCGTCTTTTTGTGGGCATGTATGTGGGAGGTCTCGATATTCTCGACCTCAAGCGCGGCACGATGCGCAACTATCAGGGGAACTCCTCTTCGCGCTCGCTCTACACCAACCACATCTATTCGCTCTACAAGGACAGCTACGGCAGGATATGGATTGGCACTACGGGCGGTCTGAACCGCTACAATCCCGTGACGGACGATTTCGACCGCATCTATGAGGTCTCGCAGGTCAATGTCACCGACATCATGGAGGACAGCTCGGGGGCGTTGTGGGCCTGCACGTCGAATCGGGGTGTCTTCCGTCTCGACCGTGCCACACAGAAATGGCAACACTTCTTCCACTCGACCAGGGATTCGCTCTCCACGATGCCCTCCAACCAGGTGCAGACCATTGCGCAGGACGATTCGGGGGATATATGGCTGGGTACCAACGGCGACGGACTGCTCCGTTTCGACAGTGCCGGCCGGCGTTTTGTCACCGTGCCGTTGTCGTCGGAGATTCGTGTGATTCAGAAACTCATCGCGCAGGGCGGCGGCCTGTGGTTGTCGACCGCCAACGGACTCTACGAATACGACTTGAGCAGTGGCGTGCTGCACACCTACAACAAGGACGACGGATTGCAGGACAACTATTTCCTTCCCAATTCGGGTATCCGTCTCTCCGACGGCACGCTGCTCTTCGGCGGCATCAACGGTTTCAACGAGATTCACCCCACACGGCTGGGCAACCGCAACCGCAAGCCCGAAGTGTTGCTCTCCGATTTCAGACTCTTCAACAGGCCTGTCGATATCGGTAGTGACGACTCTCCGTTGAGCGAGTCGATTACCTATGCCGAGAAACTGGTGCTGGACAGCAAACAGTCGGTCTTCAGCTTCTCGGTCAATGCCCTCAACTACGGCAATGCGTCGAAGACCCGCTACCGCTACAAGATGGAGGGACTCAACGAGGAGTGGATCGAGACCCGTCGACCGCCGTCGATTATGTATGTCCGCATACCTTCGGGCAGCTATACCTTCCGGGTGTCGGTGTCGACGGGCGACGGCATCTGGTATGAGGACATCAAGACGCTGCCTGTCGAGATTCTGCCGCCCTGGTGGGCGTCGTGGTGGGCGATAGCGGGGTATGTGGTGCTGCTGGCAGGAGGACTTTGCTGTGTCTTCGTGAGAATGAACCGCCGCCACCGGAAGAGGATTGCCTACCTCTCGATGGAGAAGGACCGCGAAATCTACCGCAGCAAGATGGAGTTCTTTACGCTGATGATTCACGAAATCCGTACACCGCTGACGCTGATACTCGCGCCGCTCGACAACATCATGCGCACGAAGCAGACCATTGCCGAGGCGCAGCCCGAATTGCAGATAATCGAGCGCAACGGCAAACGCCTGTTGTCGCTGGTCAACCAGCTGATGGATTTTCGTAAGGTGGAGAGCCACGGCATGGATATCCGCCTGCAACCCACCGACATCAAGTCGCTGCTCATCGGCCAGTGCCAGCAGTTTGCCGTGTCGGCATCGCTGAAGAACATCACTCTTGTGACGGAGTTGCTCGGCGAGGAGGCCTATGCCAATGTCGATGCCGAGGCCTTTACCAAGGTGGTGAGCAATCTGTTGTCCAACTCGCTGAAGTTCACCTCCACCCATATCTGGGTGACGCTCGCCGCCACTCCCGACGACGAGTTGAAGCTCACGGTCAGGGACAACGGTGTGGGAATATCGCCCGACGACCAGCAGAAGATTTTCCGACCGTTCTATCAGGTGAACCGTCCGGCGGATAATGTGGGTACGGGAATCGGCCTGCTGCTGGTGAAGAAGATGGTCGACCTGATGTCGGGTACCTTGCAGCTGGAGAGCCGTCTGGGCATGGGTACTTCGTTCTCGGTCAGTTTCAAACGCTGCGCAGCCCCGACCGTGACGACGGAGGCTGCCGCCGAAGAGATGAGTGTCGGCGAAGAGGTGTCGGCACCCGTTGAGGCGGAGCGCAAGGAGCATACCATTGTGGTTGTGGACGACAATGCCGATTTGCAGGAGTACCTCAGGGTGCTGTTGGGCGACCTCTACACGGTGGTCTGCACGGGCAACGGCGAGGAGGCCCTCAAGGTGCTGGCCGCGCAACCGGCCGATTTGGTGATTTCCGATGTGATGATGCCCGTAATGGACGGTATCGAGCTGTGCCGGCGGTTGAAGAACGATATACGGTTCAGTCACCTGCCTGTGATTCTGCTTACGGCCAAAGTCTCTGTCGACAGCAAGGTGGAGGGACTGGAGTGTGGTGCGGATTTCTACATCGAGAAGCCTTTTTCGTCGGAGGTGCTGCGTGCGCAGATCGCCAGCATCTTCACCAACAGGGAGCATATCCGCGGTTGCTTCCAGTCCGATTTGAAGATGTCGCCGGCTACGGATTCGCTCTCGCGTCTCGATGCGGAGTTCTTCGAACGGGTCTCGGCCTCGATTCTGGAACATCTTTCCCACCCCGACTTCGGAGTGGAGGAGCTGGCGCGTGAGGCGGGCATCTCGCGTTCGGGTCTGTTTGCCAAGATGAAGACCGTGTCGGGCATGACCCCCAACGAATATATCCGTCTGATTCGCCTGAAACGTGCCGCGGAGCTGCTCTCCGACGACAACGGCCGTTCGGTCAGCGAAATATGCTTCTGTGTGGGCTTCTCCTCGCCGTCGTACTTTGCCAAATGTTTCCAGCAGCAGTATGGCGTTTCGCCCACCGATTTCAGGAAAAAATGTGGGGCGGAGTAGTGCCTCATTACGATATATATGCAGTCCCTGCCCCGAAAGTCCGTGCTTTCGGGGCAGTGCCGTATTGTGGAGAGGCTTCTTCGCGAGGGGGGCGTAGGATGTTGTGAAGGGGGGCGGAGTTCTGAAAATATTTCATGAAAATGGGCCGTGTGTGGGGCGTTGTCATAAAAAAAAGCTATCTTTGCGGTGGAAGGTTTTCCCGACGACGGCTGTCGTGGGAATGAAAAGGGAATCCGTGTGAAAATCCGGAACAGTACTCGCTGCTGTAAGTTTCTCCAACAAGCGTCTGCGCCTCTTGGCCACTGACCCCTCGGGGTCGGGAAGGCCCGACAGACGGAAACAAGTCAGAAGACCTGCCTTCCCGGTTCTGAATGGGATACCTGCGGGATTACAGGTGGTGACCGGACAGCTTCTGACCGACAAACGGTGTACCCCGACACAGGCACGAGGGACATCGGCCCGTCGAATCATCTCCCCGCTCGGCTTGTATCTTCGACTTCAGGGACCACAACGCAATGTGTGGATTAATTTATTGTGAAGATATGAAGAAACTCTTTTTTGTATTGGGTCTTGTGTCCATCCTGCTGTCGGCGTGCAGCAGCAGCGACGACATGCCCGAAGCATCGGTTCCCGAGATAACGCTCGACAGCGAAACGGGAATCTATACCGTCAAGACGGGCCGTCAGCTGACCATTGCCCCCACCTACCGCCATGTGGGCGAAGCCACCGTCTATGTGTGGACCGTCGAGGGTGTTGAGGTGTGCCGTACCCCCTCCTATACCTTCGAGAGCGAGACGCCTGGTGAGGTGTTCGTCGACTTGAAGGTGTCGAACGGCGGCGGCCGCTCCGCACAGGAGGAGTTGCGTATCGACGTGGTGGAGGCCGAGGTGCCGGTCATCTCCTATCCCGAGGCCGAGAAGGGTTTCACCGTGGTGGTGAACAGCGACCTGATGCTGACCCCCGATGTGGCGAAGACCTCCGTCGAGACCACCTATGCGTGGTCTGTCGACGGCGAGAAGGTCTCCTCGGAGAAGGACTACACCTTCCGCCCCGGGCGCGAGGCCACCTACCGACTCAAGTTCGAGACCCGCAACGAGGACGGCAGCGATACCCTCGAGTTCGAGGTGAGGGCCTGCGCGGCGGAGAATATGCCCCTGAAGTGGGTGTTCGACCGTAAGGATTACAACCTCTCGTCGGGACGTAAGATTCGTCTGGCCCCCTGCGTGGTGGAGAATGCCTCGTCGGGTGTCTACACCTGGACGGTCAACGGCACCGAGAAGCAGCAGGGCAGCGACATGGCCTATGTCTTTGCCGAGACTGCGGAGGGCAGCTACCGTGTGGAGGTGACACTGACACAGGGCGACCGCCGTCTGAGCGAGCTGCTCACCGTCAACGTATGCCCCAAAGAGGGTACTTTCCGCCGCACGGCTTCGGCAGCCAGCCGTGCCGACTTCGACAAGGTCTACTCCTTCCTGCCGGCACCGGGACAGTTCATCAACGAGGGATATTCGTGTGCGACGGCCGAGGAGGCTGCCGCCAAGGCCGGAGAGTTGCTCCGTGCCGAAAAATATGTGTCGCTGGGCAGCTTCGGCGGTGAGGTGGTCGTAGGCTTCGACCACAGCGTAGAGAACGGCGGTGATTATGATTTTATGGTTCGCGGCAACTCGTTCGAGGGCAGTTCCGAGCCGGGTATCGTGTGGGTGATGCAGGACGAGAACGGCGACGGCAAGCCCAATGACACGTGGTATGAGCTGAAGGGTTCGGAGTACGGCAAACCCGAGACGATGCAGGACTATGCGGTGACCTATTTCCGCCCCAGAGCCGCAAAGATGGACGTGCAGTGGGTCGACAACCGCGGCAACCGCGGACAGGTGAAGTATATGGGCGAGTTCCACCGTCAGGACTCATACTACCCCGAGTGGGTCGAGGGCGACAGCTACACGCTGCGCGGCACCTGTCTTGCACCGCGCAACCATGTCGAGAACGGCATCTGGATCAACGGTGCCTACGATTGGGGCTATGCCGACAACGCCTCGACGACGGATATGGCGGAGGGCCGGAAGGGGTGCAATCGCTTCCGTATTTCCGACGCGGTGACCTTCGACGGTCGTCCGGCACAGTTGCAGTATATCGACTTTGTGAAGGTGCAGTGCGGTGTGAATGCCCGCAGCGGCCAGATTGGCGAAATATCGACCGAGGTGGTCGGTTTCACTGACTGTCACCTTACGAAATAAACCTACCACGATGAAGAGTGCCGCGCTCCCCTGCGGAGGGCATTCTTCATCTTTTTTTGTCTGCTTATGTTTACAGGATTCAAGCGTTGCGCCCGTTTGGCGGCGGTGGCGGCCGTGCTGCTCACCGGCTGCATGGAGTGGGACTACGGCACGGTGGAGGACTTCAACCCCGATGTGCCTACACCCGGCGAGGTGACCACCCCCGGCGGCTCTTCCGACATGGAGGGCTGGGTGTCGGGCGACGGACTCTTTGTGGTCAACGAGGGCAACTTCCAGTCGGGAACGGCCACCCTCTCTTACTACGATACCCACCGGAAAAGTGTCGAGAACGAGGTGTTCAAGCGCGCCAACGGCTTTAAGCTGGGCGATGTGGCGCAGTCGATGGTCATTCGCAAGAACATCGGCTGGGTGGTGGTCAACAACTCCCATGTGGTGTTTGCCATCGACATCAACACCTTCAAGGAGGTGGGCCGCATCACCAACCTCCCCTCGCCGCGCTACATGCACTTCCTCTCCGACGAGAAGGCTTACATCACCCAACTGTGGGACAACCGCATCATGATTGTCAACCCCAAGACCTATGCCATTACGGGCGAGATTCTCTGTCCCGACATGACCACCAACCGCGGCTCCACGGAGCAGATGGTGCAGTATGGCAAATACCTCTTCGTGAACTGCTGGTCGTATCAGCGTCGTATCCTCAAGATTGACACCGAGACCGACCGTGTGGTGGGCGAGCTGGAGGTGGGCATACAACCCTCGTCGCTGGTCATCGACAAGAACGGCAAACTGTGGACGGCCACCGATGGTGGCTATGAGGGCAGCATCTACGGCCACGAAGCCCCGTCGCTCTACCGCATCGATGCCGAGACCTTCACCATCGAACAGGAGTTCAAGTTCGGTCTTGATGACAGTCTCACGGAGTTGCAGACCGACAGCAGCGGCGAACGGCTCTACTGGATCAACGGCGACGTGTGGTCGATGGGAGTCGACGACAAGCGTCCGCCGCTGCGTCCGTTCCTCAAGAGCCGCAACACCAAATACTATGGTCTGACGATCAATCCGCTCAACGGCGAGGTCTATGTGGCCGATGCCATCGACTACGAACAACAGGGTATCATCTACCGCCATACGCCTCAGGGCGAGCTGCTCGACAGTTTCTATGTGGGCATCATTCCCGGAGCGTTCTGCTGGCGGTAAAAAGACAACGTGATGAAGAAACAACTACTCTATATGGGACTTCTGCTCCTGTGGCCTGTGGCCGTGGGAGCGCAGGAGGAGACTCCGCGCCGCAACATCAGTATCCGCGAGGTGACCATCACGGGACAACGCCCCATGAAGGAAATCGGTGTGCAGAAGACGCAGTTCGACTCCGTGGTGCTGAAGGAGAACATCGCCCTGTCGATGGCCGATGTGCTGACGTTCAACTCGTCGATTTTCGTCAAGAGCTACGGCCGTGCCACCCTCTCGACGGTGGCCTTCCGCGGCACGTCGCCCTCCCACACCCAGGTGACCTGGAACGGCATGCGCATCAACAACCCGATGCTGGGCATGACCGACTTCTCGATGATTCCCTCCTACTTCATCGACGATGCCTCGCTGCTGCACGGCACCTCGTCGGTCAACGAGACGGGTGGCGGTCTGGGCGGTCTGGTGCGACTGGGAACACGTCCGGCGCAGAACGAGGGGTTCGGTCTGCAATATGTGCAGGGCGTCGGGTCGTTCCACACCTTCGACGAGTTCCTGCGCCTGACCTACGGCAACCAACACTGGCAGACCTCCACGCGTGTGGTCTACTCCTCGTCGAAAAACGACTTCAAGTACCGCAACCGCGACAAGAAGGAGAACATCTACGACGATGAGATGAACATCATCGGTTCGTATTATCCCGTTGAGCGCAACAAACACGCCTCGTTCAAGGATTTCCACCTCCTGCAGGAGGTCTACTACAATACGGGTCGCGGCGACCGCTTCGGACTCAATGCCTGGTATATCGGCTCCAACCGCGAGCTGCCGATGCTCACGACCGACTACCTCGACGACATGTTCTTCGAGAACCGCCAGCGCGAGCAGACCCTGCGCAGTGTCCTGTCGTGGGATCACCTGCGCCGTGACTGGAAGACGGGGCTGAAACTGGGCTATATCCACACCTGGGTGGGCTACGACAACAAGGAGGACCGTGGCAACGGCGATTTGTCGGCCACGCGCTCGCGTAGCTGTGTCGACACCTTCTTTGCCAAGGCCGAAGGCGAATACACCCCTACGGAGAAGTGGCTGCTGTCGGGCAATGTGACCATGCACTACCACAACGCATCGAACTTCCAGTATTGGGAGACCGTCTCCTCGTCGGGCGAGTCGGTCATGACCCAGCCGGGCGAACGCTACGACAAGGGACGTATGGAACTGTCGGGTTCGGTGTCGGCCAAATGGCGGCCGGTGGAGCGGCTGGGCATGTCGCTGGTGCTGCGTGAGGAGGTCTTCGGCGGCGACTGGACACCGCTGATTCCGGCCTTCTTCATCGACGGTGTGCTGTCGCGGCGCGGCAATGTGGTGGCCAAGGCCTCCATTTCGCGCAATTTCCGCTATCCGACGCTCAATGACCTCTACTTCCTGCCGGGCGGCAATGTCAACCTGCGCAAGGAGCACGGCTGGAGCTATGATGCCGGTGTGTCGTTCGAGGTGGGCCGCAACGGCAGCTACGCCCTCAAGGGCAGTGCCAACTGGTTCGATTCCCACATCGACGACTGGATTATCTGGCTGCCCACCGTCAAGGGTTTCTTCTCGCCGCGCAACCTCAAGAAGGTGCATGCCTACGGTGTGGAGACCTCGCTGGATTTGAACCTCCTCCTCTCACCGGAGTGGCAGCTGGAGGTGGGGTCGACCTTCTCGTGGACCCCCTCCATCAACGAGGGCGACAAGTTCTCGGAGGGCGACCGCTCTGTGGGTCGTCAGCTGCCCTATGTTCCCGAATATTCGTCGACTGTGAGCGGCCGTCTGGCGTGGCGCAGCTGGTCGCTGGGCTACAAGTGGTGCTTCTACAGCCGCCGCTACACCATGACCAGCAACGAGAATACCCTCACCGGCTATCTGCCGCCCTACTATATGAACAACCTCTCGCTGGAGAAGGTGCTGAATCTGCGTTGGGCCGACCTCTCGCTGAAGGGGGCGGTGAACAACCTCTTCGACGAGGAGTACCTCTCGGTGCTGTCGCGTCCCATGCCGGGCATCAACTTCGAGGTATTCATCGGCATCACTCCCAAATGGGGCAGAAAACACAAATAATATATCCGTTAAAATAAGTTAAGTGGAGACGGGGTGCAGTCCGAAAAGGACGGCGCTCCGTTTTTTTATGTGCCTTGCGTGTGGGTGGGCCGACTGTAAAAAAATCCCCGTGCAGGCCTCTCAAGGAAGGACTCTGCACGGGGAACGCTCTATATGTCAAAGCGTCAGCGTGTCAATAGGCGACGGCCTGCCAGGCAGGGGTCACCGCAATCATCTGGTCGATTTTCAGCTTTTTGGTCTCCGTAAGGTCGGGCAGCGCGGCGAACGGAAACTCGAAGGCCGAGAAACTGTTGCCGAAATCGCGGGCATCATTGGAGTGATGGTTGACATGGAAGACATACCACTCCATGTAGCCGTGCAGGGAGTAGCTGCCCGTATAGAAGCCTTCGGTCTTCTGTCCCGTGACTTCGAGCAGTTGGTCGAAGGTCATGCCGGGGGTGACCTCCATGTCGCCGAGCAGCGTGCGCAGGTCGATTGTCACCTTGCGTTTGTCGATGGGGGTCTGTGGCGTGAGCGTCACTGCCGATATGGGGTTGCAGGTGACGAGGCGTCGGGTGTTGAGTTCCTGCCCGTGGGTGAAACCGTAGTCGGTGTTGGCGATTTCGAAGGCTGCGGCCGCTCCCGTGGGGTCGGTGAATCGGACGGCGGTGAGGTGGTTGAAATCCTCCCCCGCGAATCCTATGACGGTGAATCGGCCGTCGCTGCCCACCGTGTAGCGGTTGTCGGTCGTCACATCGGGCAGCGAGTGCGCGCTGCGGTCGAATCCCAGTGCATTGGCTCTGGCGTGACGGCCGTCGGCGGAGTAGATCATTTCGGCGGTCATGCCCTCCCAGGCGTCGGCCTGCCTCCACAGCCGGCCGTTCTCGCCCTTGAGTCGGGCGACATAGTCGTGCAGCAGTGTGCGTTCCACCTCGGCGGCAATGTCGGCGGTGTGGGCGCGGAGAAAGGCGTTGAGCCGTGCCGCCTCGCCGTCGGGACCGTAGAACGGATATCCGTTTTCGGCCGTGAAGTTGACCACCTCGGTGTTCACCACGCCGCAGAACTTCTCGATGTGGGCGGCCACGGCTGCGGCGACCTTGTCCCGATAGTCGGCGTAGAATCCCCGTCTGATGGCCTCGCAGAGATGGGCGTCGGTGCCGGGCAGGGAGGGTGTGGGGGCTTCCACCGAGCGGACGAAGTCGGTTCTGGCGACGATGCGGCGCAGAACGATGCCCTGTGGTTTCACACTGCTGCCGTCGACGATGTCGGGGGCGGTGCGGTTGATTTCGCCCTCCCACATGTAGAACATCGTGCTGTCGGTGAGCTGCTCGTGGGGCAGTACGATGCGTGCCGTGTGGTAGTCCCTGTCGTCGCGGACAATCTGCTGAGGCACCTGCTCTCCGCTCTGAGGGTCGTTGACCTGTGCGAAGAGCGTGGGGGAGACATTGGCCACAAAGAGAATGCGGTAGTCGTAGCCCTCGGGTAGGGTGTCCTGCAAATCCTGACGCAGTTCCCACGACATCTGTTGACGGTCGGCAATGGGCCAGTGGGTCGAGGCGTTGATGCCGCGGATATGGCGTTTCTTGCAGAGGGAGCCGCTCTTGAAGTAGACGTAGTAGTCCAGCGAGCGGATATGGCGGTTGGCCTGCGGGTCGGAGGCGCGTGTGGCGGAGTCCTCACCGTCGAGCGAGTAGGTGACGATGAAGTTTCGGTGGGCGGTTGTCGCGTCCTGGTCGCTGTGGCCGCTGTCGGGCGTAAGATCGGGTGCGCTGGCTGACAGCAGGTCGTCGGTGCAACCTGCACAGGTGGCCAGCGCAACCCAAAGGGTGAATATCGTGGTGTGAAATCTCTTGTTTTTCATTTTTCAATCTGTTTTAGAGTCCTGCATCAGTTCCAGCCGCCGTTCCAGCCCTCTTCGACATCGATTCCCGTGTCGTCGAAGCCGGCGTAGCGCACATCGAACCACCCGGGGGTGATGCCGTTGAAGTGGAGTCGGGTGACGGTGTTGGGCTTTATCTCCACCTGACCGCCCGACGAGGTGAGGTCGTAAGTGTAGCTGCGGTCGGTGCCGTTGACCGTGATGGTGCCGCTGACGGTGCCGGGCAGCAGCGGCAGGGAGATGATGTGGTGGCGGTGCTGGGCCTCGGGCAGTGAGGTCATGTCGTCGGGGAGGGTGGTGTAGGTGAAGGTGCGCGGTGCGGCGGTCTTCACGGCCTGGGTGTTGTCGTCGGTGAGGTAGAGCCGCGAGGGGGTGGTCACCTCCACACTGATGCTCGTTATGCGATGCGGAAACTGGTCGGCAAGAATTCCCATGTCGATGTCCAGACGGCCGTTGATGCGTTTGAGCGTAATTTCCTCCTCCACGATGAGGTGTCCCTGCGCCCAGCGGTTCATCACGGCACGGAAGATGTCGCCGTCGGCCGTCGGGCGGTCGGGAGCAGAGCTTCCGGGGGCTTTCTCCAGAATGGGGGTGTAGTCGATGAGGTGGCGGTTGAGGTCACACGACGCTTCGTCGGGCTGCTCCTCGGTGAAGATGGCGAAGTTGCGGGCGTCGATGCCCTCCGTGCCGGGGTGAATCTTCGGCACGGAGAGGACCACGAATTTGTACCATCGGGGTTTGAGCTGCACGGTGCGGAAACGGAGCGATGCGCCGCCGTCGACGCTGTAAAGGTCCGATATCTCGCGGATATGCAGCTCGCTTGTGCCGTGTTCGGGTTTTCGTTCGCCCACATAGATGCGGTTCATGTGGGCGCGGAAGTCGTAGGGGGAGGCCGATGCCGTCTCGCGTGTGATGCGCAGCTCGACACCTGTCGGGTCGGTCTCGCCGGCCTCGTCGTCCGTGGAGCAGGCGGCACAGAGTGAGGCCGAGAGTGCCAGCGCGGCTATTTGCAGAAGATGTTTCATGGTCTGTTTACTGGATAGGATTCTTGGGTAAGATGTCGTTTTCGTCGGTTCCCCAGCCGGTGTCCACATCTACATTGCCGTCAATCTCGCCGTCGGGTTTTCCCATCGGGTCGTTCTTTCTGCGGCAGCAGATGATGTTGTACTGGCGGTCGCGCATGGCAAAGGCAGCGCGCTTGCGGCCTTTCGAGGTCTTGACGTAGAAGGAGCGGCCGGGGATTTCGGCCGTGTAGCCGGCCAGATAGGGGGTCGACGAGTGGAAACGACCCTCATCGTTCTCGAAGGTCAGATATCCGCGGTAGATGACCTCCCACAGATAGGCCAGCTCGTCGACGGCCGGCACATACCACTCGATTTCGTCGTTGTCGATGTATCCGTTGCCGTTGCGGTCGCGGTTCTTGGTGGTCATGTAGCCGATCAGATGCTCTCGGGCATTGTCGGGCAGAGCGAGGGCGGCCGCTTCGGGAGTGTCGTAGCGGTAGACGGGGTGGAGCAGGTCGGAGTTGATGCGGGGGTTGTACGCACCGCCCGGCTTTACGGCCTCGTTGTAGAGATTGCGGGTGTTCGACAGACCGTCGAGGCGGCTGCTGATCATGCCCGTCATCACAGGGTTGGCTCCGTAGCGCAGGAAACCGAACTGCAGAGCCGTGCGTTCCAACTCATACTCCACATAGAACTCGTTGTACTTGCCCGTGGGGTGACCCAGAAGGTCTGTCAGCGGCATGCGCACCACCTGTGCCGGACGCTGGCTCACCTCGAAGCGTGCCACGGTGTTGTTCACCCTGTCGTGCAGGACGATGTATCCCGTGCGCCAGCAGCTCTTGTCGAGGGCGATGTTGACACCGTTGTGGAGATTGGCCGTCTCGTCGGCCGAGGGGTTCTCGGGCAGATACTCGTCGGTGTGGATATAGAAATATTGCGAGAGGGCGGTGCCGCGGCTCTCGAAGTGTGTGCCGGCATAGAGGTGTGCCTGCTCCTGCGGAAGGGGCTCCCCGGCCAGATGGGGACGGTACCTGGGCGAGAAGGAGATTTCGAGCCACGGGTGGAGGTCCGGTTCCTCGACATAGAGCTCCCAGTCCTTGTTGCCGGTGTAGGCATAGCACATGGCCGTGCAGTAGTGGGCGTCGAGAGGGGTGTTGAAAAACGGGGTGATGGAGCTTCGCGTGAGCAGACGGGTCTCGATGCGTGTGTCGATGTCATCGGCCGCCCTGATGGTGGCGGTCATGCGGTAGCGGGTGTTGCGGCAGATGTTGAAATCGTTGAAATTCACATGGTCGTTGTTGGCCATGTCGGGGGCATAGGGCTGCGGCTGGCCGATGTAGATGCGGTAGGCGACATTCTCGGTGCGCTTGCCGCCTGCCGAGATGTAGATACCCTCGACGAGCAGAAAGCTGGCCGTGGGATACTCCTCCTTGCCCAGTCGTCCCATCAGTGTCTGGTAGTAGCACGGTTGGGCGTACTCCTTCTTGAAGTAGGAGAGGTCGCTCTTTCTGCCGCGGCGGTTTTCGAAGAGGTAGAAACCGGCGTGGAGTCCGTTTTCACCCACAGGGGTGGTCTTCACGGTGGCCTGACGCAGATAGTTGTCCTCGCGCGGTGCGTAGTTGTCGGGCAGGGGCTGCGGTACGGGTTCGTGTACGGCATCGCCCTGCGCACCGATGAGGTTGCCCTGCGCGTCGGTCAGTTGGTCCGACGGGTGGGCGAGGAGGTAGCTGCGGAGCGGAATGTTGCAGATTTTGACACTCGAGAGCAGAAATTCGTCGCCTGCCACCTCGGGGCGGAAGTTGACCGTGAAGTCGATGTTGGCGGCGATGCGCTCGACGGTGAGTTGCAGATGGGTGTTTCTGTCGTTCATCTGCTCGAGGCTGACCTCCGCCTCGCCGCTCATGATCATCAGTCCCTGAAAGGCGCAGTCGGCCGATTGTCCCTCGAAGGTGATGTCGCGGAGCTGCGGCAGGGTGATGTCGGCATTTCCGGCCATGTCCCACAGCTCGGGATAGTTGCACACGGCCACCAGACGCAACGGTGTGGGTGACTTGAGCAGCAGTTGCAGCTTGTAGACGGGGGTCGACGTGCCGCTCTCGGCGGAGGGCGCGCCCAGATTGCGGTGGAAACGGCGATGGAGCGTGCCGTCGGGATTGAAGGCGTAGACGATGATGTGTTCCACACGGCTGTCGTCGTCGATGTCTGTCTCCTCGGCAGCACGGCTGGCCACCGTGGTCAGCGGAGCGGGTGTGATGCAGAGGGTCAGCCCCTCGTCGGAGGAGGCGGTGTCGCTTCCTCCGATATCGTCGCTGCATGCCGTCAGCAGAAGCAGACAGCACAGAATGAGTGGTAGAAACTTGTTCATGGTCGTTGGTTTAATTTACTTTTCCGAAGTGGCGGACACGCCGTGTGCGCTTGGGGGTGTCCTTCTTGTCCGACATCAGGGGGCTTTGTGCCGTAGCGGTGACATAGTGAGCCTTGAACATGTTGGACTCGTGGTCGGTCGATGTCCAGTAGGGGGTGTCGGCCACCATGCCGTAGAGGGCCAGTGCCGCCCTGCCGCCCTCCGTGGGGGTGAAGTTCTTGACGATGCCCAACATCTCGTTGGCGGCCGGAAGGTACCAGTACTGACGGTCGATGTGGTGGCCCGTGTTGAGGTCTTCCACCCGGTCGGGGGCGAGGGTTCTTATCTCGGTGACGAGCGTGCCGACACGCTTCACGGCGCAGCCGGCATATCCGTTGCGGATATTCTCATGGGTGTTGCCCTCGCATTTGCGCATCATGGCGCGGGCGTTCATCTGTCCGTCGTCGACACTCATGTAGGATTTGATGACGGAGGTGTTGAAATCGGCATAGGCCACCGTGGCCGACTGTTGCATTCCCCAGCAGATGTCGGAGGAGGGGGTCAGCTCCATTTCGGGTTGTCCGGTGGTCTCGTTGAACTTCCAGCCGAAGTCGAGGCGCGAGGCGGCACGGTAGGGATTGGGGTCGGGGTTGAAGGCCTCGGCCTCCGAAGCGTCGCCCGTGTAGTCGGTATGGAAGGTCAGCGCGTTGTATTGCCGTATGCGGTAGTAGAGCGGAGTGCTGCCGACGGTCTCTATCTTGAGGTAGGCCGTGCGGTAGTCGTCGGCAAAGAGGGCGGCCACCGCAGGGTCGGTGATACACCGTGCGTTGTCGGGGGCATCGGTTGCTCCCACACCGTCGGTCAGGTTGCGCTGCACGGCGTAGTCGTTGAGTACGATGGTGACCACCTGACTGCTGCCGTCGGTCTGCAGCCTTTGGTTGGCATAGCCGGTGATGTTGCCCTCGGCATCGGTGTCGGCGATGTGAATCCAGTCGCGCAGGTCGTCGTGGGGGGCATTGGCGAAGGTGGGGTTGCCCGTGGGGTGGGTGATGCCCTGTGCGTCGACATAAGGCTTGTAGACCACCGACAACAACCACTGTTTCTGGGGGTTGCCCTTCTTGATGAAGAGGTCGAAACGGTTGCAGGTGGCATCGAAGATGTATTTCTCGGAGTTGATGTGGCTCAGAATACGCGCCGCGCCCTGTATCGATTCGAAACTCTGGTTGGAGTCGATGTCGGTCCACGGGGCGACGTGAATGTCGATGTGATTGCCGCTCAGCGGAATGGGGCGGTCGCCCTCGGTGGAATGGGACGAGAGTTTGGTACCCATGCTGTAAAAGCAGTTCTCCCTGAGGTCGAACTGCAGACGGTTGAGGTGTCTTACGTCGAAGACCTTCAGCACCGTGTCGGCGGCATCACACAACTCGATGCGGAGGGTGGCTTCCGATGAACGGGCCACGGGCAGCAGGAAGACGCCCGAGAGCAGGGTGTTCTCCAACTGTACGGGTTGTCCCGAGGCGTCGGTCCTGACGGGCGAGGTGTAGATGTCGTCGTTGTGGGTGTAGCCGCTCATGTCCCACTCCATCAGAGTGCCGTCGTCGTGGGGCAGCGGTGCCGAGCCGAAGACCTCGCTGCGGGGGTCTTCCTTCCACAGCGGCATGGAGGTGTTCTGTGCGGTGTGGAGACGCACCTTCACCTTGTCGACCACCTTGTCGCCGACCCGGTAGGGAACGCTCTCGAAGTAGGCCAGCACACCGGCCATCTTGCGGCGCAGACAGATGTCGACCTTCACGCTCGCCTGGTCGGGGCGCACGGCTTTGACACACTGTCCGGCATAGATTTCCGCCGCGGCCATCTGTGCCTTGCCGTTTTTGTCGGCCAGCCGTGCCACGGCCTTGCCCAGCGGTGTCCCCACGTCCACGGCGTCGGGAAGCGAGTAGACACCGCCCGATGCGGTGTCCCAGCCTGCGGCGAGGTAGGTGTAGGCGGTGTTGGGCTTCAGGGGGTGACTGGTCCAGTATTCACGCGAGGCATCGTCGGCCTGCCAGCCGATGTCGTGCTTCAGAATGCAGGGGGCATCGGCCGTCTCGCCCTCGAAGATGTAGAGGTAGACGGTCGATATGCTGTTGAGCGTCACATCGTTGCTGTCGAGACCTCCGCGTGTCGGCTCCTCGCCCGACAGCCGGAGACTGATGCGGGTCTGCCGTGTGGCGGCATTCGGCGTGAGGTCGTCCTCCCCCGAGCAGGAGACGCCCAGCAGCAGGGCAAGCAGTGGAAGAAAGAGGTGAAGGTATTTCATGATATGGGGTGATGTTTATAGTTGCAGGGGTCGTTCGTCGACCTCCAAATCGTTGTTTTCCGACCAGTCCCTGTCGATGGTGATGACAATGTCGCTGCCGTTGCCTTTCAGGTCGATGGGACTGGCGAGGGTGCCGAGGGCATAGAAGTGGTTGGCCACTATCGGGAAACGGAAGGCACTCTCCGAGTCGATGATGCCGGTGCCGCCTCCGGTCTGTCCCTGGTCGAGGTTGTCGCCCTGCGGCAGCTTCACACGAATGGACTTCAACACCCGACGGTCGTTCATCAGGTCGACATGCAGGGTGTAGATGCCTCTCTGCGGTGCTTCGGCCGGAAGAAGGTATCCGCCGCCGCTGACCACGGTTTCGGGGGTGAGGGGGCGGGGTACGGCCAGTGAGAACACCACCTCGCCGTCGGTCTCCTTCGAGGGGCTTGCGGCAAAGTCCTCGAAGAAGGGTTGCTGCTTCCGTTGCAGGAGGGGCAGCGAGGTGTTCTGCGGGGTGTAGAGACTCAGCCGTATGTGGGTTACGACGAGCGCCTCCGTGCCGTAACCGAGTTGTTCGGGTATGTTCTTGAAGCAGGCCATCACTCCGGCCACACGCCGCGACATCTCCACCTCGGGCAGCAGGGGGTGCTGCCTGTCGAACATCAGCTCGCGTGTGCCGACATAGATTTCCGACTGTCGGATTTGTGCAGTGCGGCTCTGTGCAGCCAGATCTGCACAAATCGAGCGCAGGGTCGCTCCCTGTGGAAAGGCCGTCGGAAAATCGAAGGCCGCCTGTGCCGTCTCGTTGGTGGCCACACCCATCAGTGTGTATTGGCCGCCTTCGGCAAAGGGGTAGTCGATTTTGTATCTCATTTCCGCCGTGTGGACGGGCAGGCCGTGGGTCGTGGGGTCGGGATTCGCCGCGAAGTATTCGCTCCAGCCCGCATTGGCGCGGTAGCCCGTGAAGGTGGCGTTGTCGCCCCTGCCCTCAAACACATAGACATAGACGGTCGAGGTGTGCTGTTCGCCGACGATGGAGTCGGTGGGATAGGTGATTTCGCTGCCGTCGGCCGCGTGGGCGCGTGTGGAGACCTTTACGGGAAGGGTGACGCCGGCCGGTGTCGGTGACACAGGGTCGGTCGCCGTGTCGTGGGAGCAGCCCGACAGCAGCAGGCCGGCACCCAGAATCAGTGGCAGGTATGTGGATTTTAGGGTCATATCTCTTGCTTGGGATTTTACACCTTACGTTTTTTTATTTTTCGCGAACCAGAAAATAGCGTTCCGTGCAACTGCGGCTGCGACCCAAATCGATGTGGGTCTGCGCCTGCGAGAGGGGGTAGCGTCGGCCTTCGAGACGGTCCTCCACCACCCAGCGGCTCCAGATGTCGCCGCCGCTGTGGGTGAGGGTGAGCTGCACACGCCCCTCTCTGCGGAGCAGCAGCCCCAGGGCAATCTCTTCGGCGGAGGACATCTGGTTGATTTCCAATGCCTGTCCGTCACTGACCGTGAAGACGGCCACCGTGGGGGCAGCCTCGCGGTCGTAGAGCAGTCGTGCGTCCTCTTCGGTGTCGTAGCCGTTGTGTGCCGCGGCGTTGTGGCGCACCATGCAGAGTGTGCCGAGTCCCTCGCAGCGTGCCTCGATTTGCAGGGTGTTGTGAGCCGGTGACATCGGACGGTCAGCGGCCGACATCGTGCGGGAGGCCGGGGCGGCGAGGGCCGACGAGATGTTGTAGCCGGGCCGCTGTGCCTGCATGTCGGCATCGAAGCACAGGGTCAGCCGCTTCGAGGGGGTGCGCGCCACCACATAGAAGCCCTGCATGGGGGCGATGTGGGTGAACGACGGCGAGGAGGCCATTACCTCTCCGCGGTCGGACTTGGTGGTGTAGATGCCGTTGCCGTTGAAGAGCTTTACCTCGCTGATGACGGCGCTGTTGGCGGCCAGAAAACGGGCGATGTCGATGTGACACATCAGCGGATTGCCCGCCACGAAGACACGGCCGTCGGGCAGGGCATTCTCCACGGTGACCTCATACCTCCAGTCGTGTCCCGAGCCGGAACTCTCGCCCTCGAAGATGAAGTGGCCGACACCCGTGGTGCGTGAGATGCTCTCGACAAGACCTGTCGACGCTCCCGAGGCATCGTAATAGGTGTATTCGTCGTGGAGCTTCGGGAAACGGAATGTCATCATCGGGCGGTCGAGCGACTCCTTCTCGCTGCGCACCATGAATCCCGCACCTGGGCGGTAGGGTTCGGCCACGGCATTGAAGGGTGCGGTCCAGTCGGTTGTCGAGCAGACGACCCGGTCGTGGAGTGTGCCGTCGGTGATGACCTTGCCGTCGACCTCACAGCTCCAGAAACGCTGGTAGACACGCGGCGAGAAGCGGTTTTCGGGCGAGGTGATGGCGCTCAGACGGCTGAAGAGCCGCTCGCCGGAGTGGTCGCCCTGCCATTTCGAGGGAATGAACATGTCGCCGGTGACCATCTGTTTGAGCGGTGCCGACAGCAGGAAGTAGTAGCCCGACGGCATCGACAGGTCGACCCACACACGGCCCGAATAGTCGAGATTCTGGGTGCCGACCACCTCGCCGTGATGGGCGATATGGAGGTTGGCGCAATAGTTCTCCGCCGTGGCGTCCAACTCGGGGTAGAGGTGGCATCGGGCGGGAATCACCACATCGGTACACCGCCACGGCGAGCCGTCGGACCAGTTGTCCCAGTTGTTCCAGTCGCTGTTGTGCGCATCGCTTTTCCAGGTGGTGAGCAGGGGGTGGACCGTGGCGCGCAGCTTGTCGGTGTGGTTGTGGAGGTTGTCGGCGTCGGACACCTCGATGTCGAACACACCCACAGGCAGTGTCTTGAGGGTGAAGGTGTTGTCGGCCGAGAGCCGCAGGTTGTAGTAACCCGTCTCGCGGTAGTCGTCCTTGATGTTGGAGCAGATGATGTTGTACTCCTTGTGGGGGTCGGCCCCCTGTGTGAGGGTGATGACCAGCTCGCCGTTCTGACAGATGTGCGAGGGGGTGATGACGGCCTTCAGCCGCTCCTCCGGACGAATGGGGTCGGGCGGGGTGACATCGCCCTCCGAGCCGTCGGGTATGCCGTCGCCGTCGAGGTCGAGTCGGGCATAGACACCGCTGAAAAGAGGTATCTGTGTGAGACCCAGCACGCCGGCGAAGCTGTAACGCACGCCGTCGAAGGCCTCCTCCACATCGGTCTCGATATACACGTCGCCCGACGACCCCACCAAATGGAGGTCGGCCACGCTGACAATGTCGTGCTTCTTGACCACACGGTCGCCGTGCATGATTTCCAGTATCTGACCCTTCAGCAGAGCCACATCGGTGATGTTCTCCCAGCCGTCGGGCTTGCCGAGCAGCACACCCACGGTGTGGTGGGCCGCAACGGGGGTCTCGCCCGGAGCCGGCGGTGTGGCAGGTGATGACTGGACGGGGGCAGGTATCTCGTCGAAGCGCACGGTCAGACGGCTGATGCTGCCCACCGAGGTGGCGTGCATCAGGGCGTGGGTCTTCTTGCTGGGGTCGATGTAGCGGCTCAGGTTGATGAAACGGGGGGCGACGCCGATTACGCCGCGGTTGGGATAGGTGTCGGTGTAGTCGATGTGAGCGTTGTTCTCGGTGGCGGTGAGCAGCTCCAGACCGGCGTCCTGTATGGCCGACGAGGGGCAGACCACCCCTTCGTCGGCACTCTCCCAGAAGGCGTTGTAGATTCTTCGTTCGGCGAGTCCGAGTTTCAGCACGCCGGCCGACCACAACTCCAGATGGTCGAAGGCCTCTTCGGTCTCGACATAGACCCTGAATTTGTCGGATTTGGTGCCGATGAGGCTTACGCCCAGTGTGTTGAAGTCCTGGCTCTGGGAGTCGGAGCCTCCGTGGTAGCTCGATGCCACGAGCCGGTCGCCGTTGTAGAGCTTCACCACAAAGAAATTGAGCAGGTCGGCCGACAGGAAGTCGAAGGTGGTTTGCAGGGTGAATCCCGCTCTGATTCGGCGGTTGCCGGTCTCCTGCGGCGATATGGGGCTTTTGAGGCCGATGGCGGCGATGCAGAGGTTCTTGGCCACCGATATTCCCTCGCCGTAGCGGGCATAGGTGTCGGGGTCGTTGTCGATGATGTTGCCCGAGTCCTTGCCGTTGACCAGAATCTGTACCAGACCGCCGTCGAGACCGTGTCCCATGGTGGTGTAGGCCCCGTATTTCGAGCCGATGAGCTGGTTGCACCTGGCTCCCGGTTCAATGGCGTTGCGGGTGATGACGGTCGATGTGGTGATGCTCCTGCCCTCGTCCGAGGTGTAGATGCCCACCAGCTCATACTCGCCGTTCTTCGACAACCCCTTGAGTCGGGTGCGGCCGTTGACGGTCTCTATCTCGGGCGAGGAGCCTTCCTCCTGTCGGCCGATGCGCCATCTGACCGACCCCCGTGTGGGGGTGGGCAGCAGCAGCGAGTTGTGGCTTACGCTCATCTTGTCGGGCATGGAGAAGAACGACGACTCGTCGAGGGTCACCTCGTCGCGTGTGTAGGCATAGAAGATTTTTGTGGCGCCGAGCCGCACCTGTATGCCCGGATTTCCGAATTGGAGATAGGCGATACGGTAGGGCTTGGTGGTCTTCATGTTGATGCGGCTGCGGCCGCCCGAGAGGGCCGAGATGCCCACCACACTCGCCCCGTCGACAAACTCCAGACGGCTGTCGTTGTTCACCGCCGAGTAGGTGGCCAGCTTGACACCGCCCTTGAGCAGGTCGATGCTCAGAATGTCGGTCGACTCCACTTCGAAGCCCACCTCCGTGCCGGCGGCCACCTCGCAGCCGAAGTCGACGGCCACACGCGGCGAGATGAAGAGTCCGGGGAGCAGACCCGTCAGTCCCTCGAAGAGGGCGTAGTTGTTCAGGTCGTTGTCGACGATGCGTTCGGGGTTGAATATCGCGCCGCCCGTCCACGAGGTCTTGTCGACCAGTTGTGCGTTTTCGTAATCTACACTTCCCGTGTAGGCATATTTCATGGGATTCTCGCCTACAAAGGCATAGAGAATGCTTATCTTTTGGAGTACGGAAGCGGAAACACCTCCTACGGAGAGTGCTACCTCGTCAAAAGGTTGGGTGGTGGTAAATGACACCTCCTGCAGTCCGTCGTTGTTGGCGATGCTGACCAGCTCGAGTTTGAGTAGTCCGCCGTCGGTCGATGACTGGTCGGCCGACGATTCGACCGATGTGTCGTCGAGATAGGTGTGGAGCCAGAATTTCTTGAGTACATCGAGCGTCAGCAATCCGCTCTCGGACGCTTTAATCACAAAGCCGACCTTTTGACCTGCGGCATATGTGCGGTGTATGTCCTTCACCGATATCAGCTCGTCGGCCAGCAGGTTGGCGTGAAGCACACCGTTGCCAAATGCGGCGGCATTGCTCAGGTCGGTATCGGTGATGTTGGTAAGATAGGTGTTCGACGAGAGTACCGACACCAGTGCGTCGGCATAATTGTCGACCATGCGTCCCTTTCCGACCAGCGGTACGCGACGTACCGATGACCATGTGCCGTCGGGGTTCTTCACCAGACCCGAGGTGGATTCGGTGACACGTGTGGCGTTGTCGTGAGCGTCGTTGTGCGGCACATCGGCTGTGGGAGAGGGGATCTCCTCCTTGGTGCAGCCCGCCAGAACGAACAGCAGCGAGAAAAGAATGGGGAAAAGGAGGGCACTGAAAAAGTCCTTTCATAGGATAATAGGCTGATATAATCGGCATAT
>JAHHQN010000026.1 GCA_020026375.1 Alistipes sp.
GAGGCATCGTGCGGTTTATGTTTCCCTCGAAGATGCAACCGCATCATCTTCGATCAGTACCCCCTCAGGGGCTCGAACCCTGGACCCCAACATTAAGAGTGTCGTGCTCTACCAACTGAGCTAAAGAGGCATTTGCGACCGCAAAGATACAAAAAAAATTCTTTACGCGCAAAATTTTTAAAATATTTTTACTTCAAATTTAACTTATCGCTGTTCCATTCGCCGGCTGCATCGCGGTAAATCACGGGGCGACGTTCCTTTAAAGCCTTCATTTTCAGATAGCTCTCATAGAGGTTGATGCCGTTGGAAGATTTTTGCGCAATGGAGAAAGAAATTACCGACGGGTGACGCTTGGCGGCATGATACGACTCCATGACGCGCTCCTCGAAGGCCGCCGCCCATGCAGGATTGTTCGAGAGGTTGCCGCCCAGCGTACGCTCCTCACCGCTCTTCAGGGTGTTGACGGGAGCCTGCACGATGACATAGACACCCAGCGAATCACACGCCGTGTAGAGCGCATCGTCCACCGTACCGGGCAGCAGTTGCAGGGTGTTGTAGCCCTGCTGTCGGAGTGCGGCCACCTCCTCGGCCGTGATGTCGGGGCGCACCTCCGTGGCACGCAGTTCCACCTCGCGGTCGTTGACCTTCACCACTCCGTCGTGGTGTTCAATCATGCGGAAGCCCACCGGCTGCTCGATATACTCCTCATAGCGGCCGTCGTGTTGGGTCTTGAGCAGCAGCGTGTGCATGAACATGCTGTCGGTATCCCACAGTTCGCCAACCGGCACATTGGCCAGAAAACGCACGGTATCCTCACGGCGCATGTCGAGGGTGATGTCGCGGTAGCCCCCTGCACGACGCTCGCCCTTGGGCGAAAGCAGCTCGTAGTGGAAGCGCGACTTGCGGGGATTGAGCGCCTCGGTCTTCACCACCACGGCCACCTCGGCCATCACGGTGGTGTCCTCATCGTTGCCGCGCCAGCTGTCGACCAGCACGTCGCGGATACGGAGTGTGGGCTGGCTCATCACACGCGCCTTGCCCGCCAGCAACAAATCCTCCTCGCGCCAGCTCTCCATCTTCTCCACACCGGGTTCACGCACCAGCTCCACTTCCAGCGTGTTGCGGCCTTCATTGACCTTCTTGGTGACATTGAACTCGGCGGCGGCCGACGAATTGGCATTGTAGCCCACCTCGCGGCCGTTGACCTTCACGCGGTAGTCGCCCGACACCCAGTCGATACGGAGCAGCACCTGACGGTTGATCCACGAGAACGGCACATAGAACTCGGCGGTCAGGGTCGAACCCTCACGCGTCCACTCGCCCACGTTTCTCACATACTTGTTGCCCGAAGCGGCAGCACGGTGCGCCTCCTCGGCAGTGGGATACACCACCACCTTTCCGCGCGGCTGCTCCTTACCGGTGGAAGGGGGGCAGTCCTGTCCCCAGGCCATGCCGCACAGCAAAAAAGAGGCTATCAATGAAAGAATCTTTCGCATAACTTTCTTATATTTGTACTCCTCAAAGATACATTATTTTTCTAAAAACAACGATGTCGCAGCTCCAAAAACTCAATTTTCCGCCGATACGTCTCCGTGCGCGCCGCAATGCGGCCGGCAAAGTGGAGGTGTGGAACGAACTCCGCAACCAATATCTGGTTCTCACCCCCGAGGAGTGGGTGCGCCGACATCTGGTCTCCTATCTGATTCACAGTTGCCACGTTCCGCCGCAGCGCATCGTGGAGGAGTATGCCGTAAGGCTCAACTCGCAGCCCCAGCGCGCCGATGTGGTGGTGGTCGATTCCGAGGGGCGTCCGCTGGCGGTGGCCGAATGCAAGGCCCCCGAGGTCGCCATCTCGGAGCAGACCCTCTCGCAGGCCGTGCGCTACAACTCGGTGCTGGGGGCGCGCTACCTGCTGCTCACCAACGGGCTGAGACACTACTGCTGGGAGAAGACCCCCACGGGCTACGTCCCCCGACAGCACTTCCCCACGTTCTGACTCAGAGGTTGGTGAAGTTGGTGTCGATATAGCTCTGGAAGGCGTCCTTGTAGTTCTCGCCGATAGGCACACTCGTCGCGTTGCTGAGGAAGATACGTCCCTTGTCGTAGGATTTCATGTGGCGCAGATTGACGATGTAGGAGCGATGCACCCTCATGAAACGGTCCGACGGCAACACCCCCTCCATGTTCTTGAGGCGGAAGAGCGTGGTAATCGACGAATTGTCCTTGAGGTGCATGCGCACATACTCTCCCTCGCTCTCGAGATAGATGATGTCGGAAATCTTCACCAGCGACACCTTGTAGTCGGCCTTCACCGAGATGTACTCCTGATCCCGGGGCAGCGCCTCGCTCTCCGTCTCGGCCGATGCCGGAGCGGCACTCTTCTGCAGGTTGCGCAGCTCATACAGCGAGTTGGCCTTGGCCACCGAGCGGTTGAAGTCGGCAAAGCTGAAGGGTTTGAGCAGATAATCCACGGCATCGAGCTTGAAGCCCTCGATGGCGTATTCGGAGTAGGCCGTGGTGAAAATCACCATCGGCTTGTCGATGAGCGAGCGCACGAAATCCACTCCGTTGAGATCGGGCATGTTGATGTCGACGAACACCAGATCCACTTTCTGGGAGATAAGCAGCTCCTGCGCGCGGAGGGCGTTGTTGCAGGTGGCCACCAGTTCGAGGTAGGGAATCTTGCCGATGTAGGAGGTAATCTGACGCAGGGCCAGCGGCTCGTCGTCGATGGCTATACATTTAAGCATTGAGAGTCGGGATTAGAAGTTGTACAAAATAGGATTCGGGCCGCTCCTCGGTGCGGAGCGAGTAGTTGCGTGCGCCGTAAATCAGTTCGAGACGCTTGCGCACGTTAATCAGACCGATACCCGCACGGCGGCGTTTGTCCACCGTCTCGTGGCGGCTGTTCTCGATGGTGCATTTCACCTTCTCGGCCGTGTAGGCGATGTCGATGTAGATAAACGACCCGGTGGTGTAGCTCACACCGTGCTTGAAGGCGTTTTCCACAAAGACGATGAGCAGCAGCGGCGGTATGGAGATGCTCTCGGGAATGTTGTCGGGATAGTTCACGCAGATATCCACGGCATCGGTGTAGCGGATTTTCATCAGCTGGATATAGTTCTCGAGGAACTGAATGTCGTGGTTGAGCGATATCTTCTCGTGGCCCGAATCGTAAAGCACATAGCGCATCATCTTCGACAGTTCGATGACCGTCTCCTTGGCGCACTCGGTGTCGATGTCAATCAGCGCGTGGATATTGTTGAGCGTGTTCATGAAGAAATGGGGGTTGATCTGATACTTCAGATAATCCATTTCGGCCTGGAGGTTCTGCCGCTTGAGTTCCTCCATCTGCTGCTCGTCGCGAATCGACTGATACATGAGTTTGATACCCGAGTTGGCACTGGTCATGAAGGCGGCCAGCGCCACGTTCCAATACATCTCCAGATTGGTGAACGACCCCACATCGGGGACTCCGCCCTCCAGCGGCACATCGGGCAGGTGGAGTTCGTAGAGATAAATCATCGCAAAGACGCTCGTAATGAGCAGCACGTTGAGCAGCAGGTACTTCCAGTAGCGGTGCCTCAACATGTAGCGCGGAGCCAGCACCCCGTTGTGGACGAGGAAGATGAGCAGATAGGGGGCTATCTGCCGCCAGGCAATCAACACGTTTTCCAGATTGACGTGCATCTCCGACATCATCTGCGAGTTGAGTACCGGCACGAGGATAATGGCCGACCACACCATCACATAGAGCAGATTCTCGCCAATGGTCTGTTTTCGGGTAATTTTCATAGAACAAAGATACAAAAAAAAGCAACCGACAAAAAATTGTCGGTCGCTTTATCGTCATTCCCCTGTCGGAAACTACTTCTGACGGAAATAAATCTGGATAGGCACACCCGAGAAATCCCAATGGTCACGCATGTTGTTCTCCAAGAAACGGCGGTAGGGTTCCTTGATGTACTGGGGCAGGTTCACGAAGAAGGCGAACTGCGGCGTGGGGGTGGGCAACTGGGTGATATACTTGATTTTGATATACTTTCCCTTGGTTGCGGGGGGCGGATAGTTCTCGATGAGCGGCAGCATGTACTCGTTGATTTCCGAGGTCGAGATGCGGCGTTTGCGCGACTGGTGTACGCGGATAGCCGTCTGCAGCACCTCGAGGATACGCTGTTTGTTGAGCACCGAGGTGAAGATAATCGGAATATCGTTGAATGGAGCCAGACGCTTCTTCAGATGCTCGGTCCACTCCTTCATGGTGTTGTTGCCCTTCTCGATGAGGTCCCACTTGTTGACCACGATGACGCAGCCCTTGCGGTTCTTCACGATGAGGTTGTGGATATTCAAATCCTGCTGCTCGAGACCCTGCTGTGCGTCGAGCATCAGAATGCAGACATCGGAGTTTTCGATGGCGCGAATCGAGCGCATCACCGAGTAGAACTCCAAATCCTCCATCGTCTTGCCCTTCTTGCGCATGCCGGCCGTGTCGACCAGATAGAAGTCCATGCCGTACTTGTTGTAACGGGTGTGAATGGAGTCACGCGTGGTGCCGGCAATCGAGGTGACGATGTTGCGCTCCTCGCCCAGCAGGGCGTTGGTCATCGACGACTTGCCCACGTTGGGACGGCCGACGATGGTGATGTGGGGCAGGTCGTCCTCCTCCTCGATTTTCGCATCTTCGGGCAGGGCCTCCAGAATGGCGTCCATCAGGTCGCCCGTACCGCTACCCGACATCGAGCTGATGCAGAAGGGGTCGCCCAGACCCAGACCGTAGAACTCGTGCGACGAATAGATCTGATTGTTGTTGTCGACCTTGTTGCACACCAGAATCACCTTCTTGGAGGTGCGGCGCAGGATATCGGCCATCAGTGCATCGAGGTCGGTGATGCCGGTCGACACCTCCACCAGGAAGAGAATGACATCGGCCTCATCGATGGCCAACATCACCTGACGACGGATTTCGTCCTCGAAAATATCTTCAGAATTAACGGTGTAACCACCGGTATCAATCACGGAGAACTCGCGTCCGTTCCAATCTGTTTTTCCGTAGTGTCGGTCGCGTGTGGTACCTGCCGTAGAGTCGACAATGGCTTTACGCTGACCCACCAATCTGTTAAAGAGGGTACTCTTGCCCACATTGGGGCGACCCACTATTGCTACAAGACTCATATACTCGTTTCTAATTTTGTTGCAAAGATACGCATAAAAAACGAGATAGCGTGCTTTTGCAAAAATTATAAAGATTATTTAACCTCCGCAAGGGCATAAAAAGCCGTTTCCGGCCGTCGGACACCCCCACTTTTCCAAAAAAAACGGGGCGGAGCGGCTCTTCTCCATCGGAAGACCCCACTCCGTCCCATCTCTCTTTGCCCCTTCACATGGCGGGGGCGGGATTACTTGCGTTCCTTGATGACACCGCTGCGGTAGGCCGCCAGCAGGTTCTTCAGCTCCTTGATTTGCAGCAGCAGCTCCTTGCCCACGGTGGTGTCGCGCACCTTGATACGCGACGAGAGGGCCTCAACCACGAATTTGGTCGAGCGGATATCCAACCCCTCCTCGATGACCTTGCGGCGCGATTCGAAGGGTTCGTGCTGCACGAGCTGCATGCCGTAGGAGTTGTAGATGAGCGTGTAGCCGGCAATACCCGTCTGCGACTGGTAGGCCTTCGAGAAGCCGCCGTCGATCATCAGCAGACGGCCGCCGGCCTTGATGGGACTCTCACCCTTGCCGCTCTTGACGGGAATATGACCCGAAATGATGTGCGACGAGTTGGGGTCGAGACCGAAGGCCTCGAGAATCATGGCACAGGTGGCCTGCTCCTCCATGTGGACATAGTAGGCTCCCTTCTTCTCGCGGCGCACCTCCTTGTCGTCGACAAAGTAGTTCTCGAAGGTGGCCATCTTGTCCTTGTCGAACAGCGGCGAGTTCTTGCCGCACCACAGATACCACATGTAGTCGAGGGCTTCGAGATGCTCCTTCGAGTCCGACTCGCCGAAGTAGGCCTCGCGCGCCAGACGGTCGACGCGGTTGAGCAGCTTGCGGCCGCTCAACACCTCGCCGCAGATGTCCACCTCCTTGAAACGGCCGTCGTCGGTCAGCGGTATCGAGGCGTGGTAGAGCAGGTTGGAGTTCAGCACCAGATAGATGCTGCCCTTGCTGTAAAGGAAGCGCACATGCTTCTGGAGCTTCTCGCTGTTGCGGAAGGCCATCATCAGCTGGTGCATCACGTCCTCCTCCTCGGGGGTGAGGGCATAGGGGTTGGCGGGGTCGATGGTCGGGAAGAGCGTGTCGTTGAGCCGGTACTCCGCCCCGTCGATGATCACCGTACCCTTCTCCAAATCCATCTTGTCGAGCAGCAGACGGTTCTCCATCTCATATTCGGGGTGGGCGAGAATCATCTGTCCCTCGATTTTGAACTGCATGACGGCTATCGCCTTGTGAATCTGCGCCGTGAAGAGCATGTCGCGCTCGTCCATACGGTTGTATTGCAGGGTCTTGGGGCGGAAGTTGGTGCAGGGGTCGTTGGCATAGGTCTCCATGGCGAAACGCGCCAGCGGCAGCAGGTTGATGCCGTAGCCGTTCTCCAGCACATCGAGGTTGGCATAGCGCGCCGAGATGCGCAGCACGTTGGCAATCGAGGCCTTGTTGCCGGCCGCCGCACCCATCCACAACACATCGTGGTTGCCCCACTGAATGTCGACGGTGTGGTAATCGGAGAGGATATCCATGATGATGTGGGGGCCGGGACCACGGTCGTAGATGTCGCCGATGATGTGGAGACAGTCGATGGTCAACTGCTGAATCACATGGCTGATGGCGATGATGAACTCATCGGCGCGTCCCACCTCGATGACCGACGAGAGAATGGCGTTGAAGTAGTCCATCTTGTTGGGCATGTCGTGGGTGTTCGACTCGTGGAGCAGCTCCTGGAAGATGTAGGAGAAGTCCTGCGGCAGGGCCTTGTTGACCTTCGAGCGGCTGTATTTGGTCGACACGTTGCGGCACACCTCCACCAGCTGGTTCATCGTCATGTGGTACCAGTCGTCGAGGTCGGGCTCGTGGCGTTTCACCAGCTCGAGCTTCTCCTCGGGGTAGTAAATCAGCGTGCAGAGCTCGCGCTTCTCGGCTTCGCGCAGCGTGTGGCCGAAAATCTCGTTCACCTTGCGGCGGATTACGCCCGAAGCGTTCTTCAGCACATGCTGGAAGGCCTTGTACTCGCCGTGGAGGTCCGTGAGGAAATGCTCCGTACCCTTGGGCAGGTAGAGAATGGCCTTGAGGTTGACTATTTCGGTGGCCGCATCGGATATCGTGGGAAACTTCTGCGCCATCAAATCGAGGATTTTCAACTCCTCTTCGCTATATTCTTTTCGCGATTTGTAAAGCATCGGATTATCGTTTATATTTAGGAAACTTGCAATATAACAACAATTATTCATATTTTCAAATTTCAGGCGGTTTTTTGGTCAAATTCTCCTATTTTTCGCCCTTCCGACTCATTTTTCGCCCGATACCGACACTCGACGGCGGTTCTTTAGGCAAATTGAACAAAGATGGTTATCTTTGCGCCGCAAAACAGAAAACCGGCATGACAGACCAACAGAAAATGCTCACGGGACATCTGGCGTGTTTCGTGGCCTACGCCATCTTCGGCATCAACATCATCGTGTGCAAGGACCTCACCCGGGGGCAGCTCATCTCGCCCATCGCCCTGTTCTGCCTGCGCTCCATCGGTGCAGGCGCACTCTTCTGGCTCATCTCGCTGTTCCTGCCGCGCGAGAAGGTCGACAGACGCGATTTCCCCAGGATTTTCGCCGCCTCGATTTTCGGCTTCTTCCTCACACAGGTCACCTTCCTGATGGCCATCTCCGACATCACGCCCGTCAACTGCTCGGTCATCAGCGCCATGTCGCCCATCTACACCATGTTCATCGCGGCCTTCGCCCTCAAGGAACCCGTGACGGCCAAGAAGGCCGGAGGTGTCCTGCTCAGCTTTGCCGGCATCATCTACCTGATTCTCAATTCGGTGTCCTCCACCAACGGCGTGGCGGAGAGCAAACCCGCGGGCATCTTCCTCATTTTCATGAACAGTCTCTGTTTCTCGATTTATCTGGGTGTGTTCAAGCCGCTGATTGCCAAATACTCGGTCATCACCTTCATGAAGTGGATTTTCCTCTTCTCGACCCTCTTCTCGCTGCCGATGGCCGGACGCGAAATCCTGAACACCGACTTCACGTCACTTCCTGCCTCCTTTGTGTGGGAACTGTCGTTCCTCATCGTCTTCGCCACCTTCGTGACCTACTCGCTCATTCCCGTGGGTCAGAAGTTCATACGCCCCACGCTGGTGAGCATGTACTCCTATGTGCAACCCATCATCGCCATCGTCATCAGCATACTCATCGGCATGGATTCGCTCTCACTGAAGAAGATTCTGGCCATCGCCACCGTATTCACGGGAGTGGTGATTGTCAGCTTCAGCCGACGCGCCCACACCGACACCCGACAATAACAACACCCTACCGCTTATGGCCGACATTTTCACATGGATTTACGCCCTGCTTCTGCTGGGACTGCTTTTCCTGATTCTGCGCGGACTCTACAAATTCGTCCGCCACATTCTCTACTGCTGGACGACGCGACGACGCACAAGAGCCGTCATGCTGATACTGGCGGCGGCAGGCATCGTCGTCGCGGCATTCTTCCTGCTGAAAATCCTCATCATCGCCGGCATCGCGCTGGTAGTCTTCTCGGTGTGCAGCAACAAAGGCCCCATTGTCTACTACTACGACTGACCCTACTTATTTTAATAGACAACCCCGCCGCAGCGCATCGCATTGTACTATAAGTCTCTTTTTTTCGCACAAAACAATGCTTTCTGCAAATAGTTTAGTATATTTGCCGCGCTTAAAGAAACTTTAAAAACCAAGTTACCAATGAAACACGCATACGTATTCCCCGGTCAGGGAGCCCAGTCGGTCGGCATGGGCAAAGACCTCTACGATAACAACGCCACTGCCAAGGAACTCTTCGAGAAGGCCAACGAGATTCTCGGCTTCCGCATCACCGACATCATGTTTGCAGGCACCCCCGAGGAGCTGAAGCAGACCAAGGTGACTCAGCCCGCCGTATTCCTCCACTCGGTCATTCTGGCCAAGACCCTCGGTGTGAACCCCGACGCGGTGGCCGGCCACTCGCTGGGTGAGTTCTCGGCACTGGTCGTATCGGGTGCGCTTTCGTTCGAGGACGGTCTGCGTCTGGTGTCGAAGCGTGCAATGGCCATGCAGGCCGCCTGCGAGCAGCAGCCCGGCACAATGGCTGCCATTCTCGGCCTGAAGGACGAGGTGGTGGAGGAAATCTGCTCCTCGGTGGAAGGCACGGTCGTAGCCGCCAACTACAACTGCCCCGGCCAGCTGGTCATCTCGGGTGCCGTGGAGGCAGTCAACGAGGCTTGCGGCAAGGCCAAGGAGGCAGGCGCACGCCGCGCACTGGTACTCCCCGTAGGTGGTGCATTCCACTCGCCCCTCATGGAGTCGGCCAAGCAGGAGCTGGAGAAGGCCATCAACGAAGCCCCCTTCATGACCCCCACCTGCCCCATCTATCAGAATGTCGACGCCAAGCCCTACACCGACCCCGAGCAGATCAAGGCCAACCTCATCGCACAGCTCACCTCGCCCGTGAGATGGACCTACATCGTGAAGAACATGATCGAGGACGGCATCACGGAATTTACCGAGCTCGGCCCCGGCAACGTACTCCAGGGTCTGATTCGCAAGGTCAACGCCGAAGCTCAGGTCGAATCGAAGGCTTCGCTCTAAAAAATCATGCCGGACACACCTGTCCGCGCGACACCGAAAAGCCGCTGATAATCAGCGGCTTTTCTTCTTAAAATAAATAAAAAAGCAAAGCATTTTAAATATTATTCAAATTTATTGCGATTTCTTCAACTTTCTTACTATATTTGCATGTCTAAATATAGAAAATAGAGAATACCATGACTTCACTGACAGAATTTTTCAACAACCATGAGACGGAAGCGCTAAAAGGTATCACACATAAGAACAGTATCATAAAGCGCAATATTATCGCTCACATGGCCGTCAACGGAGAGTGTACGCTCTCGGAGCTGACCAAGGAGTTGCACATCAGTGTGCCGACCATCACCAAACTCGTGCAGGAGCTGGTCGACGAAAACATCGTCACCGACCTGGGCAAGGTGGAGACTTCGGGCGGCCGCCGTCCCAACATCTTCGGACTGGCCAACTCGGCCATCTATTTTGCCGGTGTGAACGTGGGCCGCGACAACATGCGTTTCATGATTACCGACCTGCAGAACAACATCATCAAGGAGGAGGAAGACTTCACCTTCGAGCTGCAGGACCGCCCCCAGTGCATGGAGAAAATCTGCGCCAACATCGAGAACTTCATCTCGACCTGCGGCATCGACCGCAACAAGATTCTGGGTCTGGGTGTCTGCATGACCGGTCGTGTGAACCCCGACACGGGACGCAGCTACAAGTATTTCACCACCACCGAACAGTCGCTCCGCGACATGCTCGAGGAGAAGGTGGGTATCCGCACCCTGCTCGAGAACGACACCCGTGCGCGCTGCTACGCCGAGTACACCTGCGGCAAGGCCAAGGACGACAGCAATGTCATCTACCTCCACATGGGTCGCGGTGTGGCCATCGGTATCGTCGTCGACGGACAGCTCTACTACGGCAAGAGCGGTTTCGCCGGTGAGTTCGGCCACATTCCCTTCTTCGACAACGAAATCATCTGCTCGTGCGGCAAGAAAGGCTGTCTGGAAACCGAGGTATCGGGTATCGCCCTCGAAGAGAAGATGTGCCACCTCATCGAGACAGGGGTCAACACCATTCTGCGCGAGAAGTACCAGCAGCAGAAGGCCATTCATATCGACGACATCATCGCCGCCGCCAAGAACGACGACAACCTCTCCATCGAACTGATTGAGGAGGCCGGCGAGAAGGTGGGTAAGGCTGTGGCCTTCCTCATCAACATCTTCAACCCCGAGACCGTCATCGTGGGCGGTAACCTCGCGGCAGCCGGCGACTACATCATGCTGCCGCTGAAGTCGGCAACCAACAAGTATTCGCTGAACCTCGTGTATAAGGATACCAAGTTCCGTCTGTCGAAGATGACCGAGAACGCCAACGCCTGGGGTGTGGCCATGTTGATTCGCAACAAGGTCATCGGTCTGCTCTAATCCGCAGCGAGAACTCCCCCACCCGACACCTCTTATCGGCAGGCACCATGGCAAACATCGAAGGCAGCAGCATACGGCTCCGCGCCGTGGAACCCGATGATGCGGAGGTGATGTACGAGTGGGAAAACGATATTGCGATTTGGTCGGTGAGCGGCACTACGGAGCCGTTTTCACGCGACCAGATCGCAATTTTCACATCGTCGCAACTCGACAAGGACATCTTCCGCACCGGACAGCTGCGGCTGATGATCGAAACCCTCGACCACCGCGCCATAGGAGCGGTCGACCTCTTCGAATTCGACCCCCTGAACCGCCGCGCCGGAGTGGGCATACTGATTCACGACCCCGACCTGCGGGGACAGGGCTACGGCGCCGACACCCTCCGCACGCTGGAGGTCTATGTCCGCCGCTTCCTGGGACTCCACCAGCTGTGGTGCAACGTAGGCGCGAAGAACACGGCCAGTCTCCGTCTGTTCCGCGGAGCAGGCTACGATGAAGTGGGCCGCAAACGCGACTGGCAGTGGAGCTGCGAGGGATACTGCGACGAGATTATGCTGCAAAAGATTCTCGAATAGCCATCGGCACGGCCACTACAACGCCGCATCACACACAAGAGTACCTCGGTACTCTTTATTTTTATCCGTACCAATCCGACAAACACCATGAAACCACTTGTCACCCTGCTGCTTGTGCTGCTCTGCGCCCTGCCACTCCGCGCACAGTCGCCCCTCTCGGCCCTGCTCCCCTATCCCAACCACATCACTGTGGGCGAGGGCGAACTCCGCCTCCGCGCCACCGAATCACTGGCCATCTCTTCCGAAGAGCTGCGCTTTGCGGCCGATGCCCTGAAATCGCTCTTCCACAAGCGTATGGACCTCTCGCTCGAGGAGGGGGCAAAGGCGCGTATCCGTCTGAGCATCGACCCCACACTGCCCCACCGCGAGGGCTATCGGCTGACCGTCGGCCGCAAGGGGCTTAGCATCGAGGGCGGCAGTGCCGCAGGTGTGTTCTACGGCATACAGACCCTCGACCAGCTGCTCACGGGAGACAGCCACCGCACCGCCCGACGATGTATCGCCGCCGTGAACAGCGACGACGCCCCCCTCTGTTCCACACGCGCGCTGATGCTCGACCCGGCGCGACATTTCCTCCCCATCGGCGACATCAAACGCTACATCGACGAGATGGCGCGCTACAAATACAACCGTCTGCAACTCCATCTGACCGACGACCAGGGCTGGCGCATCGAAATCAAGAGCCACCCCGAGCTGACGGCAAGGGGTGCCTTCCGCACCGACATACCCCGTCATGCCGAGCGGCCGCAATACTACACCCAAGAGCAGCTGCGCGACCTGGTGGCCTATGCCGCACAACGCCATGTGGAGATTGTCCCCGAAATCGACGTACCGGGACACACGGCCGCCCTGCTGACCGTCTACCCCCAGTTCCGATGCGTCTTTCTGCGCGACTCGGTCTTCGCCGAGGGCAAGACCTTCAACATGATGCTCTCGGCCGCCGTTCCAGAGGTCTACACCCTCATGGACGATGTCCTGCGCGAGATAGCGCAGCTCTTCCCCTCGCGTACCGTGCATCTGGGCGGCGACGAGTCGGCCATCGCCCACAACTGGGCCCGGAGCGACGAGCATCTCGCTCTGATGCGGCAGGAGGGCTACACGCGTCCCGAACAGCTGATGGGCCACTTCTTCGACAGGGTACTCTCCTCGGCTCGCCGCCACGGTCTGCACCCCGTGCTGTGGTGCGAGCTGGACAACATCTACCCGCCGGCCACCGACTACCTCTTCCCCTATCCCGACGATGTGACCCTCGTGGCATGGCGCGGCGGACTCACCCCCACCTGCATAGAGCTGACCCGCAAATACGGCAATCCGCTGCTGCTCGCCCCCGGCGAACACTGCTATTTCGACTATCCGCAATATGAGAACGACCTGCCCGAATTTCAAAACTGGGGCATGCCCCTCACCACGCTGCAACAGGCCTACGCCTTCGACCCCACCTACGGACTGCCGCACGGGCAATACGCCCATCTGACGGGGGTGATGGGTACATTGTGGGGCGAGGCCATACGCGACATCAACCGCGCCTTCTACATGACCTATCCGCGCGGTCTGGCCCTTGCCGAAGCCGGCTGGACGCAGCCCACGCACCGCGACTGGACATCGTTTGTCGGCCGCATGTATCCCAATCTGAACGAGATGATGCGGCGCGGCGTGTCGTTCCGCGTCCCCACAGAGGTAATCGGCAAGGCCGACTGACGACTCCTCTCTCCGACAACAATTTCCTCCGACCACAAAAAAAAGGACAACCCTCAACAGGTTGTCCTTTTTTCATGGCTTGTCGCCGCCGCTATCGGGCCGTGATGCGCTTCACCGCTTCGGCTACCCGACGATAGAGTTCGGGCAGGTCGACCCCCTTCACCTCGCGATGTTCGACCACGATACGGCCGTCGACCATCACCGTGTCGACGTCCGACGATTTGGCACAGTAGACCAGATTCGAGACGATATGGTGTATCGGCTGGAGGTGGGGCTTCTGGAGGTCGATGACTATGATGTCGGCCAACGCTCCCTCCTTCAGCACGCCCAGTTCGCCCTCGGCACAACCCATTGCACGCGCACCGTTCACCGTGGCCAGCTTCAGGGTCTCATAGGCCGGAAGGGTCAGCGCGTCGCCCGTCGACACCTTCTGGAGGAAGGCCGCCGAACGCATCTCCTCGAACATGTCGAGGTCGTTGTTCGAGCAGGGACCGTCGGTGGCCACCGTCACCACGGCACCGGCTTCGAGGAGTTTTCTCACGGGCGCAATGCCGCTTGAAATCTTCATGTTGCTCTGCGGATTGTGCGACACGATGACACGCCGCCGCGCAAGCAGCTCCACATCGTCGTCATCGAGCCAGATGCAGTGGGCCGCGATGGTCCTCTCATCGAGCAGGCCGATGCTGTCGAGGTACTTGACGGGCGAGAGTCCGTATTTCTCGCCGATGATGCGACACTCGTCACGGGTCTCGGCCAGATGGGTCATGAAATGGAGTCCCAGACTGTCGGCCAGCTCCTTACCGCGAATAAGGTTCTCGCGCGAGACGGTGTAGGGGGCATGGGGTGCCACGGCGATGCGGATACGGTCGCACCCCTCGGCACGACGCACGGCCGCCTCCACCTGAGGCAACGCCTCAACGATGTTGGTGTCGAAGTAGTTGCAGCCCAACATGGCACGAATGCCCAGCCGCTCCACCACATCGACACAGTAATCCTCATGGTAGTACATGTCCACAAACGAGGTCACGCCGCCCAGCAGCATCTCCACGATGCCCAGCGTCATGCCCAGCGCCACATCGTCGCGCGTCTGCCGCGCCTCGAAGGGCCAGATGTAGTCGTTGAGCCACTCCATGAGGGTGATGTCGTCGGCATAGCTGCGCTGGAGGGTCATGGCCGCGTGGCAGTGGGTGTTGATCAGACCCGGCATGACCAGCTTGCCCCGACAATCGATAATACGCACATCGTCATGCGCCGCCACAAATTCGTCGCGCCGCACAGGGTCGGCCGACACCAGTACCACACGGTTACCCTCGACACCCACCGCACCCTCGAAGGTGGACACCCCACCCTCTGCGGCAGTCATCGGAAGCACCGTCGCACGGTCAAACAGTATAGCACTCATAGTCTTCAGTCCTTGTTTTTACGGCCGTTCTCCCCGGGCAGCTCTCCGTCGATGGAGTTGCCCTGCACGGTGATGACTTCACGGCCGGTCACAGAGTTGGAGTAGATTTGTATCACCTTGTTGAACATTCCCTCCTCACTCTTGTTGGGTTCATACACGATTTTGATTTTCCCCTCGCCGCCGGGAGCCACGGGGCGTTTGGGGAACGATGCCCTCAGGCAGTGACACGAGGTGATGACCCGTATCAACACCAGAGGCGCGGTGCCTTCGTTGCGGAAGGTGAACTCCTTGACCAGATCACCGCCCTTGCGCCGGATATCGCCGAAGTTGAAGGTCGACACCGGCAGCACCATGCGTGCTTCGCGACGCGACGACTCCGCGGAGGGCTGCGATGCCCCGCCGCGTGTGTCACGACGCTCCTGCTTTCCGCGCTGACGCACGACACGCTCCTGCTCTTTCTGCTCCCGATTCGCGGTACGCACCTCCTTGCGCGAAAGGGTGTCGCACACCACGATGCTCCCACCGCCCGTGGCGGCTTCGGCACGCTGTCCCGCGAAGGAGAAAGGCAACAAAAAAAGTATAATCGCTAAAAATTTCATTTTCAATGGTTTACTCCATACGGAATTTATAGGTAATGGTACCCCCCTGCACTGCGGCACGGCTCTCGGTGAAGCGTGCCTTGCGTGCCGCCTCGATGGCCGCGGCAATCAGCAAATCGTCGCTCACGGTCGAACCTTTGGGTTCGAAGACGGCCGAGGTGACATGGCCCGAAGCATTCACCGTCACTCGGACCACCACCTTGCCGCTGCTGCGTCCCGGATACTTGGCCTTGGGCAGGCTGCCCACCAGACCACGGCCCTGAAGTCCCTTGTCGAGCTGGTCGAGACCGTCGGCCGAGAGACCGGGGCCCTTGCCGGAATTCTTCTCCTCGCCCTTGCGCACATGGGGGTTACCGGCATTGGCCGGTTCGTCGGGACCGCTCTTGCTCATCTTGAACAACGCCTTGGGGTTGGGGGTCTGCGTCACCGCGTCCTTACCCGACACCTGTGCCGTATGCTCCACACGCGCCTTGGTCTCGTGGACACGCGGCTCGTTGGCCACCTTCACAGGCGGCTTGGGAGGTTCGGGCAGCGGCGGCTCGGTGAAATCCACCAAGATGGTGTCCCGGGGTTTCTCGAGCACGGGCGTCAAATCGAAGGAAACCAGCGCAAACGACAACACCAGCACCAGCGCATAACCGCCTGCCGCGATTGCCGCCCAGCGTCGGGGTTTCCTGTCATTGGAATCGTAATAGTACATAGCTCTGCACCAAAAATATTAGGGAGGCCGAATCCCCGCCTCTGTTGTGACAGAAGCTCCTGTTACTTGGGATTCGTCGCCAGAATCAGTTTATAGTTGTTGTCCTTGGCCACGTTCATCACCTTGACCACTTCGTCGACGGCCACCTTCTTGTCGCAATGCAACGACACGGTGGCGTCTTTCTGACCGTCGAGACGCTGACGGAGCGCACGCTCCACGCCCTCGATGCCGTCGACACGCTCCAGCTCCACATAGTAGAGATACTTCGCACCGTCGGGCTTGATGGAGACGGTGGTCATGGCCTTGTCCTTGAGCTGGTTGGAGCTTTTGGGCAACATCAGCTTCAGCGCGTTGGGGTTGATGAGGGTGGTGGCGATGAGCAGGAACAACAGCAAAAGGAACATCAGGTCGGTCATCGACGATGCCGAGAATGATTTTTCAACTTTCGATCCGTGTTTGATAGCCATAGTCCTACTGTTTTTGAACGGGTTGATTGAGGATATCCATGAAGGCGATGGAATTGGCTTCCATCTGGAAGACGAGTTTCTCGATGCGTGCCACCAGATAGTTGTAGCCGAAGTAGGCCGGAATACCCACCAGAAGACCCATGACGGTGGTCACCATCGCCACATACATACCGCTCGAGAGCAGCGCCAGGTCGACGGTACCGCCTGCGGCCGACATGTCCATGAAGGTCTGCACCATACCCAGCACCGTTCCCAGGAAGCCGATCATGGGTGCACCGCCGGCGATGGTGGCCAGGAACGGAAGACCGTTCTCGAGTTTCGACACCTCGAGGTTGGCCACATTCTCGATGGCCGACTGCACGTCGCTCATCGGACGGCCGATACGCACGATACCCTTCTCGACCATGCGTGCGATGGGGGTGTCGGTCTTCTTGCAGAGGTGGATTGCCACGTTGATTTTACCGTCGGAGATATAGTCGCGAATGCGGTTCATGAAGTTCATGTCCAGCACCGAAGCCTTGCGGATAGCCATGAAACGCTCCACAAAAATAAATATGGTCACACCGCCCAATGCCAACAAAGGCCACATGAGCCATCCGCCCTTGGTAAAGAGTGTCCACAATCCCATCTGGGTCTGTTCGCTTGTGGCTGCTTCAGTGGCAGCCTGCAAAAAAGTCATCATCATTGTTCAATTCTTGTTTTTTATTGTTTATCATTCATTTATTGCGTAAGGGATATTTTCCCGGGAGAGACAGCCGCCCCGCCCCGGGTCGTCATTTGGGGTCGTCGACAAACTCCACCCCCTGCATCGAAGGCACTGCCGACGGCCGGTCGTCGGGCGTGGGGCGCATCTCGCGGGCGCGGCGCAGCGAGTCGGCCTCCAGGCGCTGCTGCTCCTCCTCACGGCGGAGTTCGGCCTTCCGACGGCGGCGTTCCTCACGACGCTGCTTGCGCTGCTTGTTGGTGAAGCGGTCGCGGATACGCTGGCGCAGGTCGCGGAAGTTGTTGAAGTCCTCCTTGTAGTAGATGCCTATGCCGGTCTCCTGCAGACCCTGGTTTTCGTCGAAACGGTCGATGGTCTGGGTGAAGGCCTTGAGTCGCAATGCTCCGGCGCGGTCGATGTGGTAGGTGACATAGGCCTCGCCCATAAAGTTCGACATCGAGCTGTTGACCGCCTGCTTGTTGTCGATGAGGTAGTTGCCCTCCACCTCAACGAACAGACGGTTGTTAATCAGACTCTTCGACAGTCCGAAATCGACCTCATCGCTGGTCAGTTCTGATTTGGGACGATAGCGAATCACCAGATTGTAGTCGCTGGTCGACAGCCAGTTGCTGAGCTGGTTGGAGAGGAATTCCAGACCTGTGGCGGCCGACACCGACGCACCGATATTGGTGGCGGCGGCATTGTTCTCGGCCAGGAAGCTGTTGAACAGCAGCAGGTAGAGGAACTGCATGTCGACCGATTCGGGGGTACTCAGCGCATTGGCAATGAGGGTCTGGGTCTCGGGGTCGGTGCCCGGCACTCTCACATCGAAGGTGATGGCCGGCTTCGAGAGACGGTCGCCCAGATGTATGACACACTCCACGGGGGTCGAGCGGTCAGAAGCCATGTTGTCGGCCGTACCTTGCAGGAGAGGCTGCAACGATGCCTTGAGTTTGTAGACGGCATTGATGTTGAGCATGGCGTCCATCGGCGAACCCGTCCACTGAATCGACGAGCCGTTGTCGATGGTAAATTTCTTGTTGATGATGTTCTGCAGGGTGAAGATGTAGCTACCCTCCGAAATCACATAGTCGCCGTACATCTCAAAGATGTTCGACTTGGGGTTGATGAGCAGGTTCAGCGTACCCTCGCCGCGCGCCTTGATGGCATCGCCCGACACGCTCAACTCCACATCGACATTGGGTTTGACGTCGAGTGCCAGCGAGATGTTCATCTGGCTGCTGGCCGCGTTCTTCTTCTTGTTGCGACGTTCGAACATGATTTTCTTGCGCGTCACGTCGTCCAGCGAATCGAGGTCGCTCTTCTCGCGGAAGACCACGAAGTCGGCATACGAAATGTTCGACTTGCTCGACAGGGGCATCGAGAACGACGAATTGTCGTCGGTCGAGGCGGCGATGTCCATGCTCACGTCGCCCTTCTCGCCGCGGATACGCGCCACGCCCGAGGCATACATGTGGCCGAAGAAAAAGTCGTTCTGCTCGGCGGTGGTGTTCAGCACCAGCATTCGGTCGGGACGCACGATGAGGTCGTAGGAGATGTTCGACAGGTGCTGGAGATTGAGGTCGATATCCAGACGTCCGCGGTTGCCCTCCATGTCGTAGATGGTCACATTCTTGCTGTGGAAGCGGTTGTTGTCGACATAGAGTTTGGCGCGCGGCGAACGGTAGGTCACATTGGTGAAGTCGACCGTGGTGGAGAGGTCGGTCACGTTGATTTCGCCCGTGAGGTCGGCCTCGCGGCGTTTGCCCTGCAACACCAGATCGGCCGACGAGGTACCCGAGGTGGAGGAGATGACGCCCGAGAGAATGGGGTCGAGCAGTCCCATGTCGAGGCTGTCGACCTTCAGCCGCGCGTAGTAGCGCATGGTGGCCGGCGCGAAGAAACCGCGCAGCACCGTGTCGCGTTTGGCCAGTGTGGAGACCGTCACTCCGGCCCTGTTGCGCGAGAAGTCCCACTTCGAGGTCAGACGCAGGTCGGGGATACCGATGTCGTTGACCTCCAGACTGTCGATGACGATATCGGCCGTGAACTCGCCATTGTGCAGCACCGACTTCATGGTGGCGTTACCGTTGCTGCGGCCGTCGATGAAGTAGCCCATGCTTTCGGCAATCTGGGTGAAGGGCGAGAGGTTGAAGTTGCGCAGGCGCAGGGTCACCGAGTCGTCACGGCTGCGCGAGGCCACACCGTTGAGCAGCAAATCCTGCTCGTTGTTCATCACATAGAAGCGGTCGATTTCTATACGCGAGGTGTCGAGCAGTATCTTGTTGGCGAAAATCTGCCAGGCCTTGTCACCGCGCTTGAGGTGCGAGGGGAGGATACGAAGGTCGACGACGCGGCCGTTGGGTCCGTTCTCGTCGAGAATGCCAGCACGCAGTCCCAGAAGACCCGACAGACGACGTGTCGTGTCGTCGAAGCCGGCCGAAATCTGCACCAGTCCCTGCTTTGCACCACCCATGATGGAGAGTTGCGGCAGGTGGACGAGTCCGGCGTAGAAATCCTCGGCCGAGAGGTAGGTGACCAGCGAGTCGGAGCGGTTCGAGGCGTTGATGTTCAGACGTGTGGCCAGGAACTTGTCGCGCTCGACATACTCCGAGCTGACCTTCAGCGAGAGCTGGTCGCTCGAGGGGTTGAACAGCAGTTTGAGCGACGAGCCGTCGGCAATCTGCAATCCGGCCGAGAGAGCGTCGGCCAGAGGGTTGATATGGCGGATTTTCACCGAGAGCAGCGAGTAGCTGTCCGCCACGGCCGACTTCGACAGCTCCTCCTCCGACTTGATGTCCTCCTCGTGCCCCAGCAGCGGCAGGTATTTCAGCGCGCTCTGCTTGAGGTATTCGAACACCTTGTGATAGCTGGTCTTCGAGCGGAAGGTGGCATCGGCAAAGTCGGAACGCAGCTCCACGAATTTGCTGTTGTGGGAGTTCTCGCCGCGCACGGTCACATTGGCCGTCTTCAACTGTTTGTCATTATATAGGTAGTCGACGTCGGTGATGCGGATTTCGCCGTTCAGATCGTCGAGCGAGCGGCCGCTGGCCTTGGCCCTCACCTTGGCCGCCAGCACAGACACCGAGTCGCGCGGATTGATGTTCAGTGCAACAAAGTCGGCCTTGTGGAGGTCGAGGACGAAGTCGTAGTCGGGAATCGAGTCATTGAGGTCGACGATACCCCTGAAATCGAAGTTCAGGCTCTTGTCGCGTGCCGTGATGCGGCCGTCGAAGCCCTTGTTGTGGAGGCGGCCGTCGAGGGTCAGCGAGTCGCACTCATAGCCCTTGAAGTCGAGGTGGGCGATGCTGCCCCTCACATTGGCATCGGTGTACTCCTTGCCCACCACACCGTCGATGTAACCCGACAGAGTGACCTTGCCCAGCAGTTTCTGCTGGCCGAGCATCTCGCCGATGCGGAAGTTCTGTGCCGCCACACCGCCGCGCAGCGAGCTGCTGTTGTTGTCGATGGGTTTCATCAGCAGGTTGCAGGTCACCTGTCCCACCTTGGTGGTGGCGTTGAGATTCATGTCGAACGACGAGAGACGGCCCTTGAAACGCGCCGCCACGTCGATGTCGCCGGCATTGTTGAGCAGGCGCACCAGATTGTCGGAAAGCCCCTTGCGGGCGATGCTCTTCATCAGCACATCGGCCCCCTCGGCCGAGGAGGTCAGACGGCGCACGTCGAGGTCGAAGTAGGTGTTTCGGATATCGGGCAGACCTCTCATCTGCATGCTGCCCACCAGCGAGGTCGACTCGTTGACCGTCAGATTGCGGATATTGCCCTTGAAGTTCGACACATAGCCCTCCACGCTGAGGTTGGCACGGCTGAAGACCGTGTGCCACTCCTTCATCTTGGGCGAGAAGTAAGCGATGTCGTCGGTCGAGAGGGTGCCGTTCTTCATCTCGCCGGCCATGCGCACCTCGTCGACGAAGTATTTGTACTGCGCCCAGCTGTCACCCGACAGGGCAATGTAGGGCAGTGTGATTTTGGAGTTGGGGGTCACCAGCTGCGCCTGCTCGAAACCGATGCAGCCGTTGGCCAGATAGAACGAGCCGGAGAGGTCGGTCAAATCGAAACCGCTCTTCTCGCGTGCCGAGAAGTGGCGGATATCGGCCGAGATGGACTGCCCCTCGATGTTGAAGTTCGACACTCCGGCCGAACGGATAAGGATATCCATGTCGCCGTAGTCGACACCGTATTCGGGGTTGCGGTGTTCCAGACGCTCGATACGCAGGCGCATGTTCTCGACCTCGAGATCGCCGATGGTCATTTTGAAGTTGCCCTTCTTCTTGCGCTTGGGGTTCGACATGCGGTTGACAATCTGCTTGATGTTCATCTCGCCCGAGGGGGTCTCCTTCAGATAGAGTTTGGCGTCCTTCACGTCGCTCACCTCGAAGACCAGCCCTTCGCCTCGGAAGCCCACATCGGACAACAGGGCGGTGGCATGCCCCACATAGAGGAGCGTGTCACGCTGGTAGTCCTCGACGTAGAACCCGTCGAGTTTCACCCGGTTGAAAAGACCTATGTCGACCCTGCGGATACTCACTGTCGTCTCCAGTGCATGCGATATGATGGCGGTGGCACGGTGTACCACAAAATTCTGGACACCCGGTATATCGAGCAGCAAAGAGAGCAAAACAGGAAGAATTATCAGCAACAAAACGATTGCCGATAGCAGTTTTCCTATTATTTTTATAACTTTGCGCATTATAATCACATTGTAATCTGCAAATTTAACTAAATATAGTTAAAAAACGAACAAAACCCTATGGATATTACAATACTCGGTATCGAATCTTCGTGCGACGATACATCGGCCGCCGTCTTACGAAACAATGTATTGCTCTCGAACGCAATCGCTTCACAGGCCGTACACATCAAATACGGAGGTGTGATTCCCGAACTGGCATCACGCGCCCACCAGCAGAACATCATTCCCGTGGTCGACACCGCCCTCAAGGAGGCCGGCGTCTCGATCGAGGACATCGACGCCATCGCCTTCACACGCGGTCCCGGTCTGCTGGGTTCGCTGCTTGTGGGTGTGTCGTTCACCAAGGGTCTGGCCATCTCCAACAATATCCCGATGGTGGAGGTCAACCACCTCCACGGCCATATCCTCTCCCACTTCATCGACACCCCCGAGAAGGAGCTGCCCCACCCCGATTTCCCGTTCCTGTGTCTGCTGGTCAGCGGCGGACACACCCAAATCGTGAGGGTCGACTCGCCCCTCGAGATGGAAATCATCGGCACCACGATTGACGACGCTGCAGGTGAAGCCTTCGATAAGTGTGCCAAAGTGATGGGACTGCCCTATCCCGGCGGCCCGGTCATCGACAAACTGGCCAAGGAGGGCAACCGCGAGGCCTTCCACTTCTCGAAACCCCACATCAGCGACCTCGACTACTCGTTCTCGGGTCTGAAGACCTCGTTCCTCTACACCCTGCGCGACATGGTGAAGGACGACCCCGATTTCGTGGAGAAGAACAAGGCCGACCTCTGCGCCTCGCTGCAGCACACCATCGTCGATATCCTGCTCAACAAGCTGGTCAAGGCCTCGAAGCAGACCGGTATCCGCGACATCGCCATCGCCGGCGGCGTATCGGCCAACTCGGGTCTGCGCAACGGCATCGTCGAGGAGGGCAAGAAGCGCGGCTGGAGAACCTTCCTGCCCGAATTCAAGTTCACGACCGACAACGCCGCCATGATTGCCATGGCCGGCTACTACCACTACAAGAACGGCGAGTTCTCGTCGCTCGACGTGTCGCCCGAGGCTCGTCTGGGCGACCTCTAAACAACTCGTCCTCAAAGCCATAAAAAGGAGGGTCTCCGCTGTGGAGACCCTCCTTTTATGATGATATGCCTTCCTCTTCAGAGGAGGGGCATGTTCCGACCTACAACTCCTCGAGCCAGTTGTCGATAATCTGCCGTCCGCAATCGGTAATCACCGACTCGGGGTGGAACTGCACGCCGTGGAGCGGCAGCGACTCGTGGTAGAAGGCCATGATGTTGCCCTGCTCGTCCCACGCGCTGACCTTCAGCTCTGCCGGCAGTGATTCGGGGTCGACCACCCACGAGTGGTAGCGGCCGACGGTCGCCTGCTCCACCCCTCTGAACAGCGGGTCGGCAGCATCGGTAATGCGTAGCGGCGAGGCATGGCCGTGCAACGGGGCTTCCATCTGCCGCAGCCGCGCACCGAAGGCCTCGGCCAGCGCCTGATGCCCCAGACAGATGCCCAGTACGGGTTTGCGCCGACGGACGATTTCGTCAATCATCGCCATCAGACGGTGGGCCTCACGCGGAATGCCCGGACCGGGCGAGAGCAGCACACCGTCGCAACGGCGGATATCCTCCTCACACACACAGTCGTTGAACACCACATCGATCAGCGGCAGGAAGCTGCTCTCTCGCAGCAACTGCACGGCATTGTAGACGAACGAATCGTAATTGTTGATGACCAAAACATTTTTCATGATGACAAATTTAACCTTTTTTTGTACCTTTGGTTAGCAAAAGCGAAAAAAAATGGAGGCACAGCAAGTACGCGAACACATCAACCGTGCGGCACGCCGCGGCGAACCCTTCCTCTTCGGAGTCGACTACGAGCTTCGGGAGGGCTTCTTCGTGGCCGCACCCCTCGACACCACCGACCTGCTTTTCAAGGTCGGGGAGGTGACCAACGCCCCCGCGAAGAGCTACCCCTCCGACCGCCGGCCCCACCTCACCGTCACCCACAGCGACCGCGAGGAGTACCTGCGCAGCTTCGGGCTGCTGCGCCGGGGACTGCTGCGCGGCGACAGTTTCCTGGCCAACCTCACCCGGCGCACCCCCGTCACCACCAACTGCTCGCTGGAGGAGATTTTCTACCGCAGCACCTCCCGCTACAAGCTGCTCCTGCCCCACCGGCTGGTCTGCTTCTCGCCCGAAAGCTTCGTGCGCATCATCGGCGGACGCATACACTCCTACCCCATGAAAGGCACCATCGACGCCACACTGCCCCATGCCGAGGCCACACTCATGGCCGACTACAAGGAGCTGTGCGAACACTACACCATCGTCGACCTCATACGCAACGACCTGAACATGGTGGCCCGCGACGTGCGCGTCGACCGCTTCCGCTACGTCGACCGTCTGAAGACCCTGCGGGGCGAAATCCTCCAGACCAGCTCCGACATTTCGGGTGTGCTGCCCGAGGGGTGGCAGTCGCAACTGGGCGACCTGCTCTTCCGTCTTCTGCCGGCCGGCTCGATATCGGGTGCGCCCAAGCCCTCGACCCTGCGGCTCATCAGAGCGGCCGAGGGCGACTCACGCGGCTACTACACGGGCATCTTCGGCTACTTCGACGGCCGCGACCTCGACAGTGCGGTGATGATTCGCTACATCGAGCGCGATGCCGACGGACAGCTCTTCTTCCGCAGCGGCGGCGGTGTGACCATTCACAGCGACGCGGAGGCCGAGTACGACGAAATCCTCACCAAAATCTACCTGCCCATTCCATGACACACCCCCTTTTCATCGAGTCCCTCCGCATGGAGGAGGGGCATCTGCTCCACACCAGCTGGCACGAACGGCGCATGAACGCCACCCTTCTGACCGTCTTCGGCCGACTGCCCTTCGACTTCCGCTTCGCCGAGCTGCCGATAGCGGAGGAGTTCCGCCACGGGGTGGTGAAGTGCCGTGTGGTCTATGGCCGGCGCATCGAAAAGGTGGAGTTCGCCCCCTACACCCCCAAAGTCATACGCTCGCTGCGGCTCGTCGAAGCCCCCGACACACTCGACTACTCGCTGAAGTCGGCCGACCGACAGGCCCTCAACGCCCTGCGCGAACAGCGCGGCACCTGCGACGACATTCTCATCGTCCGCGGCGGCCTGCTCACCGACACCAGTTACAGCAACATCGTCTTCGACGACGGAGAGCGGCTCGTCACCCCCTCGACACCCCTGCTCGACGGTACCTGCCGCCAGCGGCTGCTCCACGAGGGACGCATCACCGCCCGAAGACTCACTCCCGACGACCTGCCGCACTTCCGTCGGGCGATACTCATCAACGCACTGCTCTCTCCCGAGGCCGGCATCTCGCTGCCCGTGGAGTGCATCTGCCGATAAAACAAAGAGGGCCGCAACATGATTGCGACCCTCTTCATTTTACAGGCTGTGCCGTGGGGCTATTTCAACCCCGGCAGATGATCCTTGAGCGAGAACTGCTCGTACTCCTCCCTGAGGTGGGTGAGCATCTCCTTCACCGTCTCGATTTTGTCGGCCCTCCAGGCGTTCGCGCCACAGAAGGCATAACCGCTCTGCATGTGTCCGCGGAAGGCGTTGTAGAGCGCCAGCATGATGCAGTAGGGACTATGCACCATGTCGCAGGTGCGGATACAGTTGTAGGGACAGGCCTTGGGGCGTGTGAGTCCCTGCTTCACACGGTCGAGGAACGACGAGTGGACGGCGCGTCCCGGCATGCCGACAGGACTCTGGATAATCTCGATGTCGTCGGCCGATGCCTTGAGATAGCTCTGCTTGAAGGCCAAATCGGCATCGCACTCCTCGGTGGTCACAAAACGGGTACCCATCTGCACCGCCTCGGCACCCAGCGCCATGATGCGGTACATGTCTTCGCCAGTGTAGATACCGCCGCCGGCAATCACGGGAATGTGCTTGCCCTGCTGCTCCTCGATGAGCTTCACCTCGGCCACCACCTCCGGCACGGTCTTCTCCAAAGCAAAAGCGGGATTGTCAATCTCGTCACGCTTGTAACCCAGATGACCTCCCGCTTTGGGACCCTCGACCACGATGGCGTCGGGCAGATAGCCGTACTCCGACCACCACTTGCGGCACAGCAGCTTGGCCGCACGCGCCGACGAGACGATGGGCACCAGTTTGGTACGCGCGCCCTCGGTCAGAAACGAGGGGAGGTTGAGCGGCAGTCCCGCTCCCGAAAAGATGATGTCGGCCTTCTCGGCAACGGCAGTCTTCACCATATCGGCAAAATTGGTCATGGCGACCATCACGTTGACACCGACAATGCCTTTAGTGGCCTCGCGTGCCTTCTTGATTTCCTGTTTCAAGCCCCATATCGAGGCCTCGTAGAAGTTCTTCGAGAAGTCCTTGTAGACCAGTCCCAGACCGGCCGACGAGATGACTCCCACACCGCCTTCGCGGGCCACGGCCGAAGCCAGTCCCGAAAGCGAAACTCCTACTCCCATGCCGCCCTGCACAACAGGCAAAGCAGCACAAAGTTCTCCAATTTCAAGTTTTTTCATGTGTTAAAATTTTATGAAATAACCTAACAAACCGCCGAAAGGTACGAAAAAATAGGATATTTCCACCACTTTGGTCTCATTTTTTTCATTTTATTATAAAAATCGAACCCCTCGCAGCCTGTGGTGGCGACGCCCCTCCACCTCGCGTTCGACGATACCCGTCACCACATCGGCCGCATCGTGCCAGCGGTTGGCGCGGAACCGGCGGCGGTAGGTGGTCAGGTGGCTATACAGCTCGCTCCACTCCTGGTTCCACCCCTTGGGAAAGCGCAGCAGGTGGAGCACCGTGGCGGCGTTCGACAGGATACGCGCCTCCTTGTTACCGCTCTGGTGGAACCACTCCACACGGATATCGGGAACACGCGCCTGCACCGCACGCGCAAAGCCGCGGCCGCCGTTGTTGCTCTCGATGGCGGCCTGACGCGTGTCGGAACGGCGCAGCATGTCGGCCACCAGCGGCTCGGTGACTTCCATCGGCTCGCGCGAGTAGACCACGTCGGTCAGATAGACCACCCCGTCGGCATCGACCACATAGGATATCGAGCAGAGGTAGTCGTCGCCCGTGTCGGCCGTGTCGGTGTAGTTGCCGCGGCGCACAATCTCGTGGGGCAGACACTCATACTCGGCAAAATTCGCGCCATAAAGCAAACCCTCGCGCGCCGAGGGGTGTCCCTGATACAGGGCCTCGAACTGCAGGGGGTCGAGCCGCCGCTTGGCCAGCAACAACTCGCGGCCGTGCTGCTCCTCCCACAGAGCCTCACCCTCGCCGCGTGGGTCGATTTCCGACGGGGGCGAGGTCTTCAACGCCTCGAAATTGAGATGCAGCCACTCGTCACGCCCCAGCGACGCAATCTGGCTCCACTCGCGGAACTCGACCACCTGCTCGCGCCGGAGGAGCGTGCCGATCAAATCCTCCTCGTGCCAGCGGGTGAAGACAATCAGCTCGCGCGAGCGGTTGTGCATGCGGGTCTTGACCACCGACACATACCACTCCCAGCAGTTGGCGCGTATGATGGGCGAATTGGCCTCCTGCATGTCCTTGTAGAGGTCGTCGAGAATGAAGCAGTCGACACGGTTGCCCGTCAGCGAACCCTCACGCCCCACCGAGAGCAGACCGCCGCGGTGATCGATAATCTCCACCTCCTCCGAGGTACGGACATAGCCGGGCGGACGTGTTCCCTGCTTGATGGTGGTCGACGGAAAACGTGCGGCATATTCGCGCGACTCGATGATGCGCTGCACACGGCGGTTGAACTTCGAAGCCAGCGAACCCGAATAGGAGGCAATGGCCACACGGCAGTCGGGATCGAGTCCCAGCAGATAGGCCGGCAGGAGCGTGGTCGCCCCCACACTCTTGCCGTGCTGGGGCGGCATGGTGATGATGAGCCGGGGAATGCGGCCGCGCGCGAACTCCTCCAGCAGGCGGTAGTAGACCTTGTGGAAGGGTTGCAGCTCGAGAAAGGGATAGACCTCCGCGGCGAAGCGTTCCAGCGACAGCGGAGCGGATTTTTTCGTCCGGCGCGCCCTTTTTTTCACGGGCGCGGCACCTGCGTTAAAAACCTCTGCGGAGGCATTCTCCGCAGAGGTGGTTGAAAGGGTGTTTGACATGAAATGGTGTTTTGCGGAGGCCCGTTGTGCGGCATCACGACGAGGAGGCCCCCTGTGTTCAATAATTTACCCCGACAGATAATGCCGTATGCGAAGGAAGGAAAGGTCGGGGAAGGTCGGGCGGCTAACGGAGCCACTCCCTCAGGTCGGAGAAATCGAAGTCGTTGACCAGCTCGCCATTTTCGCCGACAGTGTGGAACTCCCACCACACGGGAATGAGGTCGGAGATGACACGCACCTCGCCCTCGGGTAATGAAATATCACGGTGACAGACCATTACCGAAGTGACAAGACGGCACTCCACCCCCTCGTGTTCGAGTTCTACAACGCCCGAAAAATAGCTGCTCTCGCCGATGGACTCCCACAGAAGGGCGGCCACCCGACCCACAAGTTCAGGTGAAACCGAATACATGATGGAACAGATTTGATTTTTGAGGTAAAACTTTGCAAATAGCTACAAATTGTTTAACTTTGCAGTACAAATATAAGTTCAATTATTTGTATTTGCAAGATAAACATTCAATATTTTAATATAAATTTTTCCGATAGACCGCCATGAACAAACGTGTAAAGCTTATACGCAAAGCCCTGAAGATGACTCAAGAGCAACTGGCTCAACGACTTGGAATCGGGAAAGCAGCCCTCTCGATGATCGAAACCGGCAAGGCCGGACTCTCGTCACGCAACCGCAACATATTGATTCAAGATTTGAACGTCAACCCCGAATGGATTGATTCGGGCAAGGGCGAGATGTTCAACGCCGAACCCGACCTGACGGCCTACATGCACCGCACCGACAACTCGCTGCCCCTGCAAAGCGTGCCGCTCTACTCGCTCGAAGGCACCGCCGGACTGGTGCCGCTCTTCACCGACAACGACCGCACCAAGCCCGTCAACTTCATTCACATACCCAATCTGCCCAAGTGCGACGGCGCCATCTACATCGTGGGCGACTCGATGTATCCGCTGCTCAAGAGCGGTGACATCGTCCTCTACAAGCAGTTGAGCAACATCGACGACATCTTCTGGGGCGACATGTATCTGCTCTCCATCGACATCGACGGCGAGGAGTATGTCACCGTGAAGTATATCCAGAAGTCGGAGCGCGAGGGATTCGTCAAGCTCGTGAGCCAGAACCCCCACCATGCCGACAAAGACGTGGAAATCTCGCGCATCAGAGCCATCGCCCTGGTGAAGGCCAGCATACGCATGAACTCGCTCCGTTAGGAGGTAAGCGTCCGATGAAGTACGTCAACTTTTTTCAGAATTAAGTCCGTATCCCGAA
>JAHHQN010000027.1 GCA_020026375.1 Alistipes sp.
GGACACAAGGATTTTCAGTCCTTTGCTCTACCAACTGAGCTATGGCACCATCGTTCATCAAACTCGGAAGCAGTATGCTATTCCTCATTTGGACGCTGCAAAGGTAGATATTATTTTTTAATCTGCAAATTTTTCGATTACTTTTTTTAACTTTTCTTCCACTTCCCGCCACCACCGACACATATTATCGTAATACAATAAGATGAACTTCAGAAAGTTACCACCAATAACCTGTCAAATATTTTTTTAACCTTATTTTCCCTTCTCCACCCGCCGAAATCCGACTTACGGCCATTACCGCCCCACTTTCCGACTACCGCCCCTTTCCCGACACCCGACTTTTCACCCTCGCGACACCCCATATATTAGGTATATATGGGACGGACTCACGAATTTGGATTTTTTTTCGTAACTTCGCACACAGAAAACGTATAAAATCAACACTATGAATATCACTGAAATCAAGCAGGGAATCCATTATGTAGGTGTCAACGACCGCACCACCACCCGTTTCGAGGGTCTGTGGTCACTGCCCCAGGGCGTGTCCTACAACGCATATCTGGTCGTGGGCGAGAAAGTAGCGCTCATCGACACCGTGTCGGAGGCCTTCGGCAGCCGTCTGCTCCACAACATCGAGGAGATTATCGGCGACCGTGCCGTGGACTATCTGGTCATCAACCACATGGAACCCGACCATTCGGGCTCGATTTCCACACTGGCCATGCGCTATCCCCAGATGCAGATAGTCTCCAACGCCAAGGCGCTGCAGATGGTCAAGGGCTTCTACGCCGTGAACACCCCCACCGTGGAAGTCAAGGAGGGCGACACCCTCGACCTGGGCGGCAAGACCCTCTCGTTCCACATGGCTCCCATGGTCCACTGGCCCGAGACGATGGTCAGCTGGTGTGCCGAGGAGAAGACCCTCTTCTCGGGTGATGCCTTCGGCACATTCGGTGCGCTGAACGGCGGCATCACCGACTCGCAGGTCTGCCCCGAGATGTACTGGGACGAGATGCGCCGCTACTATTCGGCCATCGTCGGCAAATACGGTGCGCCCGTGCAGAAGGCCCTCCAGAAGGTGAAGGGACTCTCACCCGAGACCATCTGCCCGACCCACGGTCCCGTATGGCAGCGCGAGGTGGCTACCGTGATGGACATCTACGACCGTCTGAGCCGATATGAGGGCGAAAAGGGCGTGGTCATCGCCTACGGCTCGATGCACGGCAACACCGAAGAGATGGCCGAGCTGACGGCACGCTATCTGGCCGAGGAGGGGGTGAAGAATATCCGCCTGCACAACCTCAGCTACGCCGAGCATTCGTTCGTGCTGAGCGACATCTTCCGCTACGACACCCTCGTGGTGGCCTCGCCCACCTACAACGGTTCGCTGTTTCCGCCCGTCAAGCACCTCCTGGAGATGCTCGCCGAGCGCAATATTCCCCACCGCAATTTCGCATTCCTGGGTTCGTTCACCTGGGCCTGCGCATCGGTGCGCCTGATGAAGGAGTTTGCCGAGTCGATGAAGTGGGAGCCGATTACCGCCCCCGTGGAGATGAAGCAGGGCATATCGGACGCCGTGCGCACCGAGTGCCGCCGTCTGGCTCACGAAATCGCGCAGCGACTGGCCTAAAACAGTCGCCGCACATCGTTTCCAACAGGGTCAGCTTATGATGAAGATAGCAATAGTCGGAACAGGATATGTGGGTCTGGTGTCGGGAGCCTGCTTTGCCGAGATGGGACTCGACATCACCTGCGTGGATACCGACCGCCGCAAAATCGAGGGGCTCAACGCCGGCGTCATACCCATCTACGAACCGGGTCTCGAGGAGCTGGTCAGGAGCAACATGGCGGCCGGCCGTCTCCACTTCACCACCGACCTGCGCTCGTGTCTGGACAGTGTGCGGGTGGTCTTTTCGGCCGTCGGCACCCCTCCCGACGAGGACGGCTCGGCCGACCTGAAATATGTGATGGAGGTGGCACGTACCTTCGGCGCCCACATCAACCACTACACCGTGCTGGTCACCAAGAGCACCGTTCCCGTCGGCACGGCGCAGCGCATCAAGGCCGTCATCGGCGAGGAGCTGCAACGCCGCGGCCGCAGCGACATTGCCTTCGACGTGGCCTCGAACCCCGAATTTCTGAAGGAGGGGGCCGCCATCAAGGACTTCATGTCGCCCGACAGGGTGATTGTGGGTGTGGAGAGCGAACGCGCACGCGACATCATGGCCAAGCTCTACCGTCCGTTCCTGATCAATAATTTCCGCGTGCTGTTCATGGACATCGCCTCGGCCGAGATGACCAAATACGCCGCCAATGCCATGCTGGCCACCCGCATCTCGTTCATGAACGAGATAGCACGACTGTGCGACGCCGTGGGTGCCGACGTCGAGATGGTGCGCAAGGGCATGGGTTCCGACGCGCGCATCGGCAACAAATTCCTCTATCCGGGCTGCGGCTACGGCGGTTCGTGCTTTCCCAAAGATGTGAAGGCGCTCTGCCACACGGCCGAGGAGAGGGGCTGCCGCATGGAGATTGTCCGCGCGGTGGAGCAGGTCAATGAGCGTCAGAAATCCATCGTCTACGAGAAACTCCAACAGCAGCTGGGCGACCTGAGCGGCAAGACCGTGGCCCTGTGGGGACTGTCATTCAAGCCCGAGACCGACGACATGCGCGAAGCCCCTGCGCTGGTGGTCATCTCCCGACTCCTCGAAGCAGGGGCCGAAATCCGCGTCTTCGACCCTGTGGCCATGCCCGAATGCCTGCGCCGCATGGGCAACCGCCACATCTACTATGCACAGTCGATGTACGAGGCGGCCGAGGGAGCCGATGCCGTGGCACTGCTCACCGAGTGGAAGGTCTTCCGCATGCCCGACTGGACGCGACTGCGCGAGACAATGCACGACAGAGTGGTGGTCGACGGCCGCAACATCTTCGACAAGGAGGAGATTCTGGCGGCAGGATTCCGCTACACGGCCATCGGCCGGTAGCCTCTCCCCCCCCCGACGACCCCACCCGACGACATCTCACAAGACAAAACAAAAGTCCCGAAACCGCTATGGTTTCGGGACTTTTGTTTTCTGAGACCCAGGCCTCCGTTGTCAACACGACGGTGCGGATTACTTGCGCACCTTCATGATGATTTTCAACACCTTGCCTTCGCCAATCATGGGCGCGTGGCCGTCCTCGGGGAAGAGAATGGTGAACTGACCGGGACGCATGGTGTAGAAGGTCTGCGCCTTGTCATCGAAGAACTGAATGTCCTTCTCCTTGCTGAAGTCGCCGAGAGGCAGCTTCAAATCCTTGCGCTCCGTCCAGCCAAAGGTCTCCTCGGGACCGCTGATCAGCACCTGGATATCGATATATTCGTCGTGAATCTCCAACTTGGCATCTTCGGGCTTCTTCAGGTCGGGAGTCATCACATTGACAAAGATGTCGCGGCCGTCCAACTCGTGCATGCCGGGAGTCATGCTGCTCCAGTCGGTAGTGGCAATCAGCTCGAAAGCACGCTGGAAACGGGGGTGCACACCATAGTAGAGTGCGCTGTTTTTCAATGAATCGAAAATCATGGTTCTATGTATCTATTAAGTTTGTGTAATCAGTTTTTCCTCAGTCTCACAATCACGGGATAGTGGTCGGAGTAAGGCACATAAGCCACATCGTAGGAAAGCACCTCCAACCCCGGAGAGCTCAGCACATAGTCGATGCGCAACATCTCGAGGAACTTGTGGTAGGTGTGCGAATAGCCCGACCCCTGCTCAGAGAAGGCATCTTGCAACCCCTCCGACATCACACGGTAGGCATACGACATGGGGGTATCGTTGAAGTCGCCGCACACGATTTTGCGGGTACGCACCTTGTCGATATCCATGGCGATGCTGTCCACCTGACCCGAACGCAGGACACTGGTGGCTCTGAATCGCGAGATGATGCTCTTGATTTTGTCCTCCCGCTCATGGTCGAGAATCAGACGGCGGCCCGTCAGGAAGTCGTTGTCCTCCTTCTTGATGTTGGTCGAGTGGAGGTGGTTGTTGAACACGCGTATCGTGTCGTCGCCCACCAGAATGTCGGCCCACACCGACGACTGGGGCGTCAGCACCACCCCCGAGCGCAGGATTTTGTGGCGGCTGAAGATGGCCTGCTCCGCGCGCGGCATGTTGTTCTCGGCACGCGTCAAGCCCAGCGTGGCATAGTCGTAGGTCTCCAGCAGGGCATTGAACTCCTTGCTCTGGCTCGCACGCCAGGGGTTGAACTCCTGAAGACAGAAGATATCGGGATTCTGCTCGCGGATAAAGAGGGCCACACTGTCGGTCATCGTCTCGTTGTAGACCGGCGAATAGAAGTCGCAGATGTTGTAGGTCAACATCTTCAGCGTTCCGCGGCCGAAGGTCTCGCTGCCGTAGTCCTTCCGGAAGTCGAAGTGCCAGAAGAGCGACAGTTTGAAGAGTCCCATCACCACGAAAAGCATCATCACCGAAGCAGGAATCCATTTCCAGCGGATTATCCAATAGAGCATCAGCAGCAGTGCAGCCAGATAAGTGGCCGGTGCCACCAGTCCCAGCACGGGGAAGAACCACGCGCGGGCAGGATTCACATAAGGAGTGGCGAAAGTCAGTATCGCCATCACCGCCACGATGATTGTCCCCACCAGCAGGACGATATCCACCATCTTCATGAAGAACGACTTGCGCGTCTTCGCGCTGCCGTGTCCGTAATCATCGTAAATATTCCTTGTCATTTCAGAAACGAATTAATCCCTGTTTTTTCCACATCATGAGGAGCAGGAAGCCCCACAGCATACCGCCCACATGGGCGAAGTGAGCCACATTGCCCACACCTCTCCAGCCGGCAAACAGTTCGATGACGGCATAGATGATGACAAACCATTTGGCCTTCATCGGAATGGGCGGAATGAGCAGCATGATCATGGCATTGGGGTGCATGACACCGAAGGCCAGCAACAGACCCATCACGGCACCCGAAGCACCGACCAGTGTCATGGGCAGTTCGCCCAGCAGGGCCGCCACCAGATACTGAATCAGCGCGGCACCCACACCGCAGGTCATGTAGTAAATCAGGAAACGCTTCGACCCCAGCTCATACTCCAGCGTGCGGCCGAACATCCACAGGGCGAACATGTTGAAGAACAGGTGTTCGAACCCGGCGTGCATGAACATGTAGGTGATAAACTGATAGCTGTGGAACCACTCGTGGCCCAGCCACAGACCGCAACGCCCCATAATCATGCCCCCGATGGGCAGCATGGTGGTGGCCATGAAGGCCAGCACGTTGATGATGAGGAGGTTTTTCACCACAGGCGGTGTACTCAAGAAATTGTTATTCATACTTCAATCTTTGTTCAACATATATTGTCACGAGCTGCAAAAATCAGCCCAGTTTCTTACGGATTTCGTCGGCGGTAATCTCCGCCATGATGCTCTTGCCCGAGGGGGTGAAGCTGATGTTTCCGGAGTCGGCCAGCTGGGCGAGCAGCGCGTCGCACTCCTCGCGTCCCAGATTGCGCAACAGTCCCTTCGAAGCTCCGGCGGCCATTGCCGCGGCAATCTTCTCGCGGCGTACCTCCTCCAGCGACACAGGCATCGAGAAGGCCTGCAACAGCGAGTAGAGCATCTGGTCCAGCACCTCGATGGGCAGGTCGGCCGGCGCACCCTTCACCTCGATGACCCCTTCGCCGCAGAAATCGATGTCGAAACCCAGCGAAGCGAACTCCACGGCCCTCTCCTCCAGCAGGTGATACTCCTCGAGCGAGAGGGTCAGCTTTTCGGGGAACAGCAGCTGCTGACTCACCGACGAGCCGTTGGAAATCATACGCATGTAGTCCTCATAGAGGATACGCTCTCTGGCGCGGCGCACATCGACCACCACCAGTCGTCCCGACAACAGGGCGATGATGTAGCCGCCCGGCATGGGCATCGGCGACGCGAACTGGGGACGTGTCTCCTCCATCTCGGGCAACAACTGCTCCACATCGGCTCCCGAGGGAATGAAATCGAGACGGCTCTCCTCCTTCTCTTCCGCCACCTCGCCCGACACGAACTCCTCGAAACCCGGAGCCATGTCCGATGCGATGTCGCCCAACTCCACCTCGGCCGACGGAATGTCGCCCAGCGGAATCTTGTACTCGCGGTTCTCCTCCTCCCACTCTCTTTTGGGAGCGGCGCCGTCGCCCGACACCACCGACTCATACTCCTCGTCGGCCATCGTCGGCACAGGGTCCGGCGCATCGAACTCAAAGCCCGAAGCGTCGATATCCACAAAATCGGACTTGCTCTCCGACGACGAGAAGAAACTGTTGTCGCTCAGGAAGGGGTTGTACTCCCGGTTCGACATCGAGCGCGGCTCCTTGTAGACCGCGCCCCGCTCCATGACGGGAATCTCCACCGACTCCTCCTTGTCGAAGTCCATCATCGGCACGGCACCCGTTCGCGCGAGGGTCTCCCTCACCGAGGCGTTGATAATCTGCCATACGGCCTCCTCATCGGCGAACTTCACCTCCAGCTTCTGGGGGTGGACATTCACATCGATGCGCGAGGGGTCGATGGTCAGATAGAGGAAATACGAAGGGGTCGTATTCTCGGGAATGAGTTTCTCATAGGCCTTGAGCAGCGCACTGGTGATGTAGGCACTCTTGAAGTAGCGGCCGTTGACGAACAGATACTGCTCGGGATTGCGGCGTTTGGCGGCCGCCGGCAGACCGATATAGCCGTCGACACGGGCTATCGAGGTGTCGGCACTCACCTCCAGCAGGTTGTGCTTGATGCTCTTGCCCACCACATCGACAATACGTCCGGCCAGCGAGGCCATCGGCAGCGAGTAAACCGGCGCATCGTTGACATACAGCTCGAAGGCCACCTTCGGGTTGCACAACGCCACCTTCTTGAACTCCGAGCGCACCTGCTGCGTGAGCTTGGGGGTGCTGTCGAGGAACTTGCGGCGTGCCGGCACATTGTAGAAGAGGTTACGCACCAGGAACTGCGCCCCCACGGGACACATCACCGGCTGCTGCGAGACGAACTCGCCGCCGTGAATCTCGGTGCAGGTACCCATCTCGTCCTCCTGCTGTCGGGTGCGCAGCTCCACCTCGGCCACCGCGCCGATGGAGGCCAGCGCCTCGCCTCTGAATCCGAAAGTGGTGAGGGCGTAGATGTCGTCCACCGACTTGATTTTGCTGGTGGCGTGGCGGTCGAAGGCCATTCGTGCATCGATGGGCGACATGCCGCAACCGTCGTCGACAATCTGTATGAGGTCGCGTCCGCCCTCGCGTATATTGACCTTCACCGACGAGGCACCGGCATCAATCGCGTTTTCCATCATCTCCTTCACCACCGACGAGGGGTGCTTGACCACCTCACCGGCCGCGATCTGGTTCGCGACAATTTCGGGTAATAACTTGATACGTTCTGCCATCTATTCCTGATAATCGTTGGGTACAATCTCTATTTTCTGTTCCTGCCACTCCACATCGGAGATGTGCGACTGGTCGAACTCGTCACGCGGAGTGGCGCGCTGCTGCTCCACGACCCCGCTTTCCACGGGGGTCGACGTTGCCCGGTAGAACACCTCCATCAACCGCGGAAAGAGGAACGAGAACATCAGCATGACAACCAGCACACCCAGAGCGAGTTTCCACACTCCGGCCATGCCGTTGCCCCTCTGCTCGCGACGGGCATCGCGCGCCTCTCTCTGGGTTCTGATATACTGACCCGGACGATACTCCCTATCGGAGTCCTCCGCTCTTTCACCGCGCAACTCCGCACGACGCTGCTCACGAGCATCCTTTTCGGGGTCGTAATAACGCGGTATGTAGTTAAATCTGTTTGCGTGTTTCTTGAAAGGGCTGAATCCCAACATAGTTTTCCTCTTTTAGGTTAAAAAACGCATTCTCCATAAAACAGAAAATCCGCATCTTTAATTGTGTAAAGATACGAATTTTCTCATTATTTTATTGTCTCTCAGCTGAAGTATCTTCTCATTCTCTCGAAAATATTGTCCTTCGGGCCGGCCTCAACCTGCTTGAAGTTGGGTTGTTCGGCCAGTTTTTCGAGCAGCTGCTTCTCCTCGGCGTTGAGTTTCTGGGGGATATGCACATTGACCACCAGCAGCTCGTCGCCCACGCCATAACCGTTGACATTCGGAATACCCTTTCCGGCCAGACGGATTACCTTACCGGGGGCTGTTCCGGGTGCGATGGTCACCTTGGCGCGGCCGTCGACGGTCGGCACCTCGACCTTTCCACCCAGCAGGGCGGTGGTCACACTGATGTTCAGACTGTAAATCAAGTCGTTGCCGTCTCTCACCAGCTCGGGGTGCGACACCTCTTCGATGAGCACCTGCAAATCGCCGTTCACACCGCCGTGGCGTGCGGCATTACCCTTGCCCGACACGGTCAGCACCATACCCTCGTGGACTCCGGCCGGAATCTTGAACTCGACCACCTCCTGGTCGCGGAGCGTACCCTCGCCCTTACACTTGTCACACTTGGCGGTGATAACCTTTCCCGTACCGCCGCAGGTGGGACATACGCCCTGGGTCTGCATGCGTCCGAAGAAGGTGTTTTCCACCCTGACCACATAACCTGAACCGTTACAGTTCGAGCAGGTGGCATACGACGAAGCGTCCTTTGCGCCCGAGCCGCCACACTTGTCGCAGGCCACGGTCTTGCTGATTTTGAGTTTCTTCGACACACCTTCGGCAATCTCCTGCAAGGTGAGTTTCACCTTCACACGGATATCCGAACCGCGGTTGACTCTCTTGCCGCCACCGCCCGACGAGAAACCGCCGCCGAAGTGGCCGCCGAACACATCACCGAACTGCGAGAAGATGTCCTCCATCGAGAAACCGCCGCCGAAACCGCCGAATCCTTCACCGAAACCGCCGGCACCCGAAGCACCGCCCATTCCGGCGTGGCCGAAGCGGTCGTAACGCGCTCTCTTGTCGGGGTTCGACAACACGTCATACGCCTCGGCAGCCTCCTTAAATTTTTCTTCGGCCTCCTTGTCCCCCGGATTCTTGTCGGGGTGATACTTGATGGCCGCCTTACGATAGGCCTTCTTTATTTCGTCGGCATTGGCGTTTTTCTCCACGCCAAGCACCTCGTAGTAGTCTCTTTTCTCTGCCATTTCCTTACTCTCCTACAACAACCTTAGCAAATCTCAACACCTTCTCGCCCAGCATGTAGCCGGTCTGAACCACGTCGATGACCTTGCCTTTTTTATCCTCACCGGCCGCAAAACGTGCCACGGCCTCGCTGAAATCGGCGTCGAACTCCTTGTCTCTGACCTCGATTTCCGTCACACCCTTCTGGCGCAATGCCTCGGTGAACTTCTGCGCGATGAGCTTCACACCTGCACGCAGGGCCTCCACATCGTCGCTTTTTTCCATGGCCGCCACCGCGCGCTCCACGTCGTCCTTCACCGGCAGCATGGCCTTCAGCACGTCGCTTCCTCCGGTCTGCACCAGCTCCATTTTCTCCTTGAGCGTACGCTTGCGGTAGTTGTCAAATTCTGCCTGCAGACGCAGGAACTTGTCCTGCCACTCGGCAATCTTGGCATTCAGGGTAGCCGCCTGTGCCTGAGGGTCATCGTCTGACATAGTGTCAGTTGCAGCTGCGCCGTCATCTGCCACATTGTCAGCCGACTCCTGAGCCGCAGCAGCAGCCTGCTCCTCGTTCAGGGTCTCCTCATTACAGTTAACTGTCTCGTTGTTAGCGTTTTCCTTTTTCATATTCTGTATTTTACTTTATTTTCTACCTCTATGATGTTCAAATTGCATACCAACCGCCCCACCGTGTCAGCCGATGATGAAAATAGCAGGACGCTTGTTCATCTCGGGACGCTTGGCCGTGCGCCACTCGCCGACCGTACGGGTGACGATGTACTCCGTGGGAGCGGTGATGTCGACGGCCACCGTCAGACGGGTGTCGGCCCCCAGCGTGAGCAACAGCTGCTCCATGAGTTTCACATTGCGGTAGGGGGCTTCGATGAAGAGCTGCGACTGATGCTCGGCACGCGCCCTGCGCTCCAGATTGCGTATGGCTCTTGCCCGCTCGGGGGTCTTCACGGGCAGATAGCCGTTGAAGGCGAACGACTGGCCGTTGAGTCCCGAGGCCATCACCGACAGAATGATTGACGAGGGTCCCACCAGCGGCACCACACGTACCCCGTGGCGATGGCAGGCCTCGACCACCAGGGCTCCGGGGTCGGCCACGCCCGGCACTCCGGCTTCGGAGATGACGCCGGCCGAGCGGCCTTCGAGCAGGGGGCGGACCAGTTCGTCGACCTGGCTGCCCGCTACCGTATGCTCGTTGAGTTCACGGAATTCGAGGGTGTCGATGGCGCGTTCGATGCCCGACTTCGAGAGGAAGCGGCGGGCCGAACGGGTGTTCTCGACAATGAAATAGTCCAGCGAATCCATCACGTCGCGGTTCGCCGCAGGGAGTACCTCCCAGGGGTTGGTCTCATCGGAGATGGGACAGGGTATAAGATAGAGCGTTCCCAGCATTGTATTACTCTTTAATGTAAATACGTTTTACGCGTGCCGACACCGAAGTCATGATTTCGTAGGGTATGGTGTCCAGCACTTTGGCCATGGTTTCCAAATCGTTGCCCGCGCGAGGCGAGAAGATGATAACCTCATCGCCCTCGCTCACCTCACCGATGTCGGTGATGTCGATCATGCAGCTGTCCATGCACACACGCCCCACGATGGGAGCCGGCCGTCCCTTGACGAGCATCGACCAGCGGCCGCAGCCCAGATGACGGTCCAGACCGTCGGCATAACCGATGGGAATGGTGGCCGTGACCGTGTCGCGGAGCAGTTTTCCGGCCCTGCCATACCCCACTGCATCACCTGCCGGCAGGTGTTTGATTTGCACGATGCGGGTCTTGAGCGTCGACACGGGACGCAATGCCGCGTTGTGCTGCCAGCCGAAGCCATAGAGACCCAGTCCCAGACGACACATGTCGTACTCCGCTTCGGGGAAACGTTCGATGGCCGCCGAGTTGGCCGTATGGCGGATAACGGGATAGGGCAGCAGACGCATCAGATGGGAGCTCATGCGGTCGTATGTGGCAATCTGACAACGGGTGTAGGCATCTTCCTCAGGGGTGTCCGAACAGTTGAGATGCGAGAAGATGGTGGCCACCTTCACCTCGGGCATTGCGGCCAGTCGGGCGGCCAGAGTGTCCAACTCCCCTTCCATGAATCCCAGACGGTGCATGCCCGTATCGAGCTTGATGTGAATGGGATAATGCAGCTCGCCGGCATGCACGGCCGCCGCCGCAAAGGCATGCAGCGAGTGGAGACTGTAAATCTCGGGTTCAAGACGGTTGGCAATCATCAAGTCGAAGCTGTCGGCGTCGGCATTCAGCACCACAATCGGCATCGAGATGCCACGCTCGCGCAGCAGCACGCCCTCGTCGGCGAATGCCACGGCCAGATAGTCGACCCGCTGGTGTTGCAGCATCTGCGCCACTTCGAAGTCGCCTGCCCCGTAGGAGCCGGCCTTGACCATCGCCACCAGCCGTTTGCCGAAACCCATCTGCGAGCGGAAATAGTTGAGATTATGCACCATGCTGTCGAGGTTGACCTCCAGCACCGTGGTGTGGCTCTGCCGTGAGAGGGCATGGGCCAGTTTCTCGAAACGGAACTCGCGCGCACCCTTCAGCAGGACGACACGTCCCACCACGGTGCTGCGGCTCATGTGGAGGATACACTCCTCCGTGGTATGATAAAAGCTCTTCTGGCAGGAGAAGAGGTGAGCATAGCGGCGTATCTTCGCACCGATGCCTATCAGATGGTCGATTCTTGCGCGCGAGACCATGCCGGCCACACGGCTATACAGTTCGTCGTCCGACAGACCGCTCTGCGCGATGTCCGACAACACGAGAGTACGCTTGCGCGTGAGTGCCACATTGTGCATGTAATCCAGCGCCAGGGCCAGCGAATTGAGGTCGAGGTTGTAGGCGTCGTTAATCAGCACCGAGTCGTTGATACCGTCCTTCACCTCCAGCCGCATGGCCACATCGGGCGCGGCGGCAAACACCGGCACGGGGAAGTGCATCACATCGCAGAACGCCTCGACAATCTGGGCGTTGCGGCGCGAGGCGGCATTGCCCGTCACGCTCTCCGCCACCTCGGGATAAGCGGCCGCATCGACAGGCCGACGTCCGGCGAAATGTGCGGCCACCATCTTGCCCAGCGGCTCGTAGTAGCTGTGGTAGATGATTTTGCGGGCATTGCGCGCCAGAATCATCTTCTCGTCACACTTCTGCTCGAGGCTCACGAAATTCTCCTGATGGGCGTCGCCTATCGAGGTGAACACCACCACGTCGGGACGTATGATGCGCTCCAGACGCTCCATCTCTCCGGGCTGCGAGATGCCGGCCTCGAAGATGGCCAGCTGCTCGTCGCCCTCGAGCATCAGCACCGACAGCGGCACACCGATTTGGGAGTTGTAGCTCTTGGGCGAGCGGTAGAACTTCATGCCCTGGGGAATCTCCTCGGCCATCCACTCCTTGATGACCGTCTTGCCGTTGGAGCCGGTGATACCCACCACCGTACCCTTGAATCGGCTGCGGTAGTCGGCCGCCAGAAGTTGCAGGGCATGTATGGCATTTTCCACCACCACCGCACCGCAGTCCTTCTCCAGCGGCACCTCGCGCTCCACAAGAAAGGCCCTCACGCCCCGACCGTACATGGTCTTCACAAAGTCGTGGGAGTCGTGATTGGCACCCCTCATGGCCACAAACATCGGGTGACTGCCCATTTCGCAGGTGATGGAGCGCGAATCGGTCACCACCGATCCCACAGAGCCATCTTCACCCCAAAGCCGACCGCCACAAATGGCGGCAATCTGAGAAAGCAAGTAATTCATTGTTCTGTTTTTCACTTACTTTTCCGAACGTATCCGCGGTCGGAATATGTTGAACTGTCGGTCTTCCGCCACCTGACGACGACACTCCGCCAACGGTCTGCCGTCGTTGAGGCAGAAGGCCGGTTAATCGTAATCAAAAGTCACAATCGTGATACCCGAGCCGCCTCTGTCGGCGTGTTCGTCCCTGGCCGAAGCCACCTCGGGAACGGTACGCAGATAGCGGCGAATCTCCTCCTTGAGTGCGCCGGTACCCTTGCCGTGGAGAATCGAGACATAGCCCACCCCCACCATCAGCGCGTCGTCGATGAACTGCTGCACCTCGTCCAGCGCCTCGGCGGCACGCATGCCGCGCACGTCGATGTTGTCGCGGAAGGCCAGCTTGCGCGCCGAAATCTCGGCCGACACCACCGTACGGGCCGTGACAGGACGTGTGGCATCGCGGTACTCGTTGTTCGACACCACCACCAGTTTGCGTTTGTCGACCGTGGTGAGCATCTGTCCGAAGGCCACCTGCGCCTTGTTGCCCTTGACCGACTGCACCAGACCCACGATGTCCTGTCCGGCCATCTTGACCTTCGAGCCGGCGACAATCTCACGCGGCGTCTCCTTCTCGGGTGCGGCCGCCGTCTGCGGACGTTCACCCTCCTGCGCCTTGCGCTCCTGACGGCGTTTCTGACGACGCTCGATGCGCTCGATTTCGCGGGCCACCTCGGCATCGCGTGCCGAAGTGTCGGCCTTGTCGACCTTCTGCTCCTTGAAATCGTCGAACTCCTTGCGCGCCAGACGTGTCAGCTCCTTCTCGGCCTGCGCCTCGCGTATGGTCTTGATGGTGTTCTCAATCTGACGGTTGGCCTCGGCCATGAGCTGCTGCGCCTCCAGTTTGGCCTTCTTGATGATCTCGCGGCGTTCGTCACGAATCTTGGCCAGCTGCTCGGAGTAGGTGTTCTCCAGCTCCTCGACCTTACGGTCGGTCATGCGGATACGGTCGCGCTTCTGCTGCCAGTAGTGCTTGTCTCGCGCAATCTCGCGCAACTGCTTCTCGAGGTTGATGTGGTCGGAACCGGCCTTGTCCGACGCCGTGCGGATAATGTCCTCGGGCAGTCCGATTTTACGGGCAATCTCCACAGCGAACGAGCTGCCGGGCTTGCCCATCTCGAGTTTGAAGAGCGGACGGATATTCTGCACGTCGAACATCATCGCACCGTTGGCGATACCCTCGGCGTTGGCCGCATAGTATTTGATGTTGGCATAGTGGGTGGTGATGACACCGTAGCACCCCTTTTCGAGCAGCCGCTCCAAAATGGCCTCGGCGATGGCACCACCGATGATAGGCTCCGTACCCGAACCGAACTCGTCGATAAGCACCAGTGTCGAATCCGACGCTCCGGCCAGCATGTTCTTCATGTTGAGCAGGTGCGACGAATAGGTCGACAGGTCGTTGTCGATGGACTGCTCGTCACCTATATCTATAAAGATAGAACGGAATATCGGCAGCTCCGACACCGGCGACACCGGCACGGGGAATCCGCACTGGAACATATACTGCACGATACCCGTGGTCTTCAGGCACACCGACTTTCCGCCGGCATTGGGACCCGAAATGACCAGTATGTGTTTGTTCTTGTCGAGTTCCAGCTCCAGCGGCACGATGTCGCGTCCCTGCTGGCGCAGGCTCTGCTGGAGGAGGGGGTGGCGTGCATTGCGCAGCACCAGGCGGTCGTCGGTCGAGACGATGGGCTTGGCGCAGCCGTTCTCCGAGGCCCAGCGGCCTTTGGCACGCAGCATGTCAATCTCGGCCAGATAGTCGCCCGAGGCGGCAATCAGCTCCACATCGGGGCGTATGCTCTCCGAAAATTCGGTGAGTATGCGCACAATCTCCCTGCGCTCGGCATATTCCAGCTCGCGCAGTTCGTTGTTGAGTTCGACCACCTCCACCGGCTCTACGTAGAAGGTGCGTCCGGTGGCCGATTCGTCGTGAATGAATCCGTTGAGTTTGCGTTTGTTGGCCGCCGACACGGGAATGACGGTCTTGCCGTCGCGCACCGACAGCTGTGCGTCGGCATCGACGATGCCGGCACTCTTGGCCGCCGTCAGCACCTGTTGCAGACGCTTGGCGGCCTGTCCTTCGCGCGCACGGATATCGCGGCGGATATCGCTCAGTTCAGGCGAGGCCGAATCCTTCACATTGCCGAAGCGGTCGACCAGCGCGTCGATGCGCGCCACGATTTCGGGGAAGGCCTCCACACCGCGCGACAGGCGGAACAACGTGGGATAATCGCCCTCACGCTGGCGCACAAATGCCACCACACTGCCCACAATCGAGAGGGCCTGACGCAGGACGACCACCTCCTCGACATCGAGGAAGGCCCCTTCGACCCTCAATTTCGAAATGATATCGTCGACATCGGGATACTCTCCGCCCGGGAACTCATGTTCCATGTCGAGCAGCACGCGCATCTCGTCGGCCAGCGACAGACGCTCTTCGATGTCGCGCCGCGAGGTCGAGAAAACTTCGCCCCGGAGTTTCTCGCGTGCCGCCGCCATGCTGCACAGCGCGGCGACCTGCTCCCTGAGGCGGTCAAAACCTATTTTCTGCTCAAAAGTTTGAGGATAAATCATAATTCTATTTGCGTTCCAGTCTCTTCAGCGAATCACGCTCGGCCTTGGCGGCGGCTTTGGCAGCCTGCTTGTCGGCCTTGGCCTTCATCTTCTCGGGATTGCGGCCGAAGAGCGACAGATGCACATAACGGCCGGGGTACTTCTTCAGGTCGGCCAGCAGCGCCGCGAGGTTGTCGGAGGTGCGGGTCACCGAGTCGTAGAGGTCGGCATCGTTCATCAGCTTGCCCAGCGTACCCTTTCCGGCCGCGATGTCGGCCATGAGGGTGTTGATGCTCTCCAGCGAAGCCGACAGACGCTTGACCACCTCTTCGCGGGCCAAATCCTCCGTGAAGGCGTTGACATTGGTCACAATGCTGTCGACCTTCTGGGCGTTCTGTCCCATCATCACCGAGAATTTCGACAATCCCTCAACGGCATTCGCCAGATTCTCCTTCTCCTTGGTGAGCAGCTGCGCCATGTCGCCCGAAATCGAATTGAGATGGGTCATCGTGCCGTTGATGTTCGAAGCGTTCTCCTCCATCAGGCGGTTGAGATTGTCCATCGTGCGCGACAGGTCGCCGGTCACCTGCGAAATCTTCTGTTTGAAGAACTCCAGCTCCGAGCCGGCCACGTCCATAATGTCGCGGTCGCGGCTCGAAATCAGCGTGTCGCCCTGCTCGAGATAGGTCTTCGAGTGGCCGTAGGAGATTTCGATGGCCTTGCCGCCCATGAGTCCGTTGCTGAAAATCTTGGCTTCGGAATCCGACGGAATGTGGTAATCCTTCTTGATGGTGAGTTCCAACACCACCTTGTCGGCCTCGGCCGGGTTGAAGTTGATGGCCGTGACGGTACCGATTTTCACACCCTTCATCATAATCGGCGAAGTGGGCTGCACACCGTTGATCTGATCATACGCGGCGTAGTATTCCACATTGCGGCTGAAGATGTCAAAACCCTTCAGGAAACGGATACCTGCCCATGCGGTGAGAATCATTGCCACGGCAAAGACTCCAATCTTAAACTCTCTTTTCATTTTCTGTGTTTTATTTTACGATTCTGCCGCCGCTGCACTTGACCACAAATGCTTCGGGGAAGACCTTGCGGACCTCCTTCAGACGGCTTTGGGCCTCCGCGCGACTCGATGTCTCGTAGAGGCAGTACTTATATTTAAAACGTCCGTCAGACCTGTACTGACGCACTTTTCCCCTGTATTTCTTGAACTCCGACGAACGCAGCGACACGGGCTTCACATGAGCCAGCACCTGCACCGCGTAGTTGACCTTTCCGCCTGCGGCCGGCTGTGCGCCACCGCCCTTGAGCTGTTCCGACTTGTGGCGGCCGAGCTGCTCCGAAGAGGCCGACGGGGTGTCGTTCTTTGTCGAGGGACGTGCCTCAACGGGCTGCGCGGCCGACGAAGCACTGCCGCTGCCGTGACCCCTCACACCGAGTACATAGTCCGAATAGTCGCGCACCGACTTGTAGAGCGAACGTGCAATTTCGGTCTGTCCCTTGTCCGACTTCATGTAGGCCGCCTCGGCGGAGTTGGAAAGGAAGCCGATTTCGGTCAGCACACCCGGCATGTCGGTGGCATACAGCACACGAAGCAGCTGACGTTTCACACCGCGCGAATGACGGCCCGCCGCCACATAGTTCTTCTGTATGCAGCGCGCCATGGCCTCGCTGTACTCGCCGTAGGTGAATTGCAGATTCTGGATATAGGCTCTGACGATGGCGGCCGTCTTCTCGTCCGACATGTCAATCAGTTCGTCCTTGTTGTTCTCGAAGAGCGCCTCCTCGTTGTAGCGTTGTTCCTTGGGGGTCTCACCCATGATGAGGGTCTCCACACCGCGTGCCGCCGACGAGCGTGCCGCATTGACGTGTATCGAGATGAACAAATCACCCCCGGCACGGTTGGCTATCGAGGCGCGCGCCTGCAAGTCGTCGAACTTGGTGGGGCCCAATGCCTTGTCGGTCTTTCGCGTGTAGACCACCTTCACCCCCGGCATGCCCTGCTCAATCATCTGTCCCAGTTTGAGGGCCACCTTCAGCGTGAGGTATTTCTCGGTCACGCCGGCATAATGCGCACCGGCATCGACTCCGCCGTGACCGGCATCGATGACCACCACCTTCACACCATAGGCCGTATTGCCGCCCACGGCCACACCGACAAACGACACCGCCATGACAAGCGCAAGGATAAATATGGAGCGTATATACATATTTTTTTAACAGTTAAACGGGGCTCTATCTACAATTTTTCGTTATCTTTGTCGGGTTAATTGCGGTTATACCAAGCGCTATCGCATTGATTCAAGGCGTTTTGCCGACTTGTCGGCAAAGTTACGGAAAAATTTTGGAATTTTGGCTAAAAACAGAGTAAAATATATCCTTTCGGCAGCCGTCGTCCTGCTGCTGGCCCAGACGATATTCGCGACATCGACATCGCGAGGCATGATTGCATCATTCGACACGGAGCAGTTCCGTCAGTCCGACTCCCTGTCGTCGGGCGACGACACCGCCTCCCGTCCCGGCCCCTCGGAGCAGCTCCGCCGCAAACGCGAGGAAAATACCGCCGACCGCCGCGTGCGTCGCAAACGCCGCCGCGCACAACGCGAAATGACACAGGAGCAGCGCGACTCGCTCTTCTCACAGAACATCGACTCTCTGATTGACCGCAAGGCCGACTCGCTCGACCATGCGGCCACACACCACAACGACTCGGTGGCCCCCCGCAAGAAACGCCGCGAGGCCAAACCCTTCCTCGAGAACGCCATCTCGGGAAAGACCTCCGACTCGCTGGTCTTCGACGTGCAGAACAACATGGTCTACATCTACAATCAGGGCGATGTGACCTACCAGAACTCCAACCTCAAGGCCGACTACATGAGCATCGACATGAAGAGCAAGATGATTCATGCCTACGGCAAGAGCGACTCGCTGAACGGCGAGCTGACGGTCACCAAGCCCGAATTCACCGAAGGCTCGGAGACCTACCAGATGGACACCATCTCCTATAACCTCGACACCAAGAAGGCCAAAATCAAGGGTGTGGCCACCCAGCAGGGCGAGGGTTGGCTCATCGGCGGAAGTGTGAAGAAGATGCCCGACAACACCATCAACATCGCCGACGGAAAATACACCACCTGCGAGCATACCGACCACCCCCACTTCTACCTCCAGATGACCAAGGCAAAGGTCATTCCCGGCAAGAAGGTGGTCACCGGTCCGGCGTATCTGGTCATGGAGGACGTACCCATCTACTTCCTGGGTATCCCCGAGGGCTTCTTCCCCATCAACATGGGTCCCAAGTCGGGTCTGCTGATGCCCTCCTACGGCGAGGAGTACTCCAAGGGCTTCTTCCTGCGCGACATGGGCTACTACTTCACCATGGGCGACAAGGCCGACCTGGCCCTGCGCGGCGGATTCTACACCCTCGGTTCGTGGGAGGTGTCGGCCGCCTCGCGCTACATCAAGCGCTACAAGTACAGCGGCAGTTTCAACATCGACTACTCCAACATCAAGACCGGCGAGAAGGGCGAACCCGACTACATGAAGCAGAGCAACTTCCGTGTGCAGTGGACCCACTCCCAGGACCCCAAGGCCAACCCCGGCTCACAGTTCTCCGCCTCGGTGAACTTCGCCACCAGCGGCTACAACCGCTACTCGGCCACCAATCTCGACGACATTCTCTCGACACAGACCAACTCTTCGATTTCCTACTCGAAGAACTGGGCCGGCACCCCCTTCTCGCTGTCGGCCAACATGGCACTGTCGCAGAACTCCCAGAACAAGACCATATCGATGACCCTGCCCAACATCGTGTTCAACGTGTCGCGCTTCTACCCCTTCAAACGCAAGGAGAAGCAGGGCAAGGACCGCTGGTACGAGAAAATCTCGATGCAGTACACCGGTAAGCTCACCAACTCGGTGACCACCACCGAGGACAAGTTCTTCTCGAAGGAGACGCTGGAGAACATGCGCAACGGCGTGGAACACAACATTCCCGTGTCGGCATCGTTCAACGTGCTGAAGTACATCAACCTCTCGCCCTCGTTCAACTACAACGAGAAGTGGTACTTCAAACGCACCACCTTCGACTGGAACCCCACCATGAACCAGGTCGACACCACCACCCAGTACGGTTTCTACCGTCTCTACAACTATTCGGCCAGCGTGTCGGCCTCGACCACCCTCTACGGTATGTACGACTTCACCAAGAAGAACAAAAACCGTAAGATTCAGGCCATTCGCCACACCATCACCCCCACCGTCAGCTTCTCCTACACCCCCGACTTCGGCAACCTCAAGTACGGCTACTACCGCCACTACCAGACCGACTCGCTGGGCCACTTCAACAAGTACTCGCCCTACTCGGTCAATGCCTTCGGCGTACCCTCGTCGGGTCAGTCCATGTCGCTGAACTTCTCGCTGTCGCAGAACCTCGAGATGAAGGTGCTCTCGAAGAAGGACACCACGGGTGTGAAGAAAATCAAACTCATCGACGAGTTGCGCATCAGCGGCTCCTACAACTTCCTGGCCGACTCGATGGGTCTGTCGAACATCTCGGTGGGTTTCCGCACCACACTGTTCAACAACTTCGGCATCAACCTCTCGATGCAGCTCGACCCCTACCGCGTGTCGCCCGAGGGCAAGCGCTACAACAAGCTCTTCTTCCCGGGACGTGTGGTATCGACCGGCTGGTCGTTCGGCTACACCTTCCAGTCGCGTCAGGACCGCTCGCAACCGGCCGTCAACGACATCACGAGCATACCACCCGAGTATCAGAACCCCTACTACGACCCCTACGGGCGCATGGACCCCATACTCCGGCGACAATACATGGCTCAGGCCTACTATGACTTCTCGCTGCCGTGGAACTTCGGATTCAACTATGCGGTCAACTACTCGATATCCTATGTCAACAACGGCACCACGGGCTACCGCAAGAATGTGACCCAGACCCTGGGATTCAACGGCTCGCTGAACCTCACCCCCAAGATGGGTGTCTCGTTCCAGGGCGGTTTCGACCTCAAGACCCGCAAGATGACCACCTCGTCGATTGCCGTCACGCGCGACCTCCACTGCTGGCAGATGTCCTTCTCGTGGATACCGTTCGGCTTCCACCGCAGCTGGAGTTTCAACATCGGAGTCAAGGCCGCCTCGCTCTCCGACCTCAAGTACGACAAGACACAGTCGATGTACGACAACATGTATTAGCCGTACCTGCGTCACCCTACAACCCCTGCATCGTCGACCGACCCGATGCAGGGGTATGTTTTTTTTGCGGCACCCCCCGATTTTTAGCGGCCGATTGCCCTCTGTAACCGTATTATTTTGTACTTTTGTAGGTAATGACGTGCTTATCAACACCCAAATATATGAAACATTTACTCCTTACATTCATCGGATTGGCCATGGCATTCGATTCCCCGGCACAGGACAAGGTGCTGACCATGGAGGACGCCGTACTGGGCAGACACCTCTATCCCCAAAACAAGAACCTCATCTGGCGCGGTGCACAGAACACCGTCACCTACACCGAGGACAAGAGCCTCTATGAGGTCGACCCCTCGCAGGAGACACCCCGCGAGGTGATGAGCCTCGACAAGCTGAACACCCTGCTCGGGGCTTCGCTCGAGGAGTGGCCTTCCTACTCGTGGCACGACGCCCACACCCTGCTCGTGCAGCATGAGGGCAAACTCGTGACCCTCGATCTCGACGAACAGCGTCTTCTCCACACACGCACATTCAGAGACGACGCGGCCAACTTCGCGATGAACCGCGAGAAGAGTCTGATGGCCTACACCGTGGGCAACAACCTCCACTACGCCGACCTCAACAACAACGACTTCGCCATCACCCGTGACGAGGACACCAATTTTGTCAGCGGCCAGACCGTGAGCCGCAACGAGTTCGGCATCGACCGCGGCATCTTCTGGGCCCCCGACGGCAAACGCGTGGCCTTCTACCGCAAGGACGAGAGCCAGGTGGGTACCTTCCCCCTGCTCGACATCAACACCCGCACGGGTTCGCTGCGCGAAATCAAATACCCGATGGCCGGCATGAAGTCCGAGCAGGTGAGCCTCGGTGTCTACGACATCGCCTCGCAGCAGACCGTCTTCATGGAGGTCGACGACTTCGGCCGCGAGCAGTATCTGACCAACATCGCCTGGTCGCCCGCTTCGGACTACATCTACATTCAGGTGCTTGACCGCGCACAGAAGCACATGCACCTCAACAAGTACGACGCCCGCACCGGCAAGTTCGTCAAGACCCTTCTCAAGGAGGAGAACGACAAGTATTTCGAGCCGCAGACCCCCATCGTCTTCCTCAAGAACGACCCCACGCGCTTCATCTACCGCAGCAACAACATCGACGGCTACTACAGCCTCTATCTGGTCAATGAGGCCGACGGACGAATCCTCAAGCGTCTGACTCCCACCCCGGCCGATGTGGCCTATGCAGGTCAGGACGACCGCTCGGTCTACTACACCTCGGCCGAGGTCAGCCCCGTGGAGAACCACCTCTTCAAGGTCGACATCAAGTCGGGCAAGAAGACCCGTCTGACCTTCGACGAGGGCTGGCACAACATCACGCTGAGCGACGACGCACAGTATTTCCTCGACAATTACAGCAGTGTGGAGGTGCCGCGCGTCATCAACCTCGTGCGCAACGACGGCAAAATCATGAAGGAGATGTTCCGCGCCGAGAACCCCACCGCCGACTACAACTACGGTAAAATCACCCTCGGCACGGTGAAGAGCGCCGACGGCAACTACGACAACTACTACCGTCTGATTCAGCCCATGAACTTCGACCCCCAGAAGAAGTATCCCACCATCGTCTATGTCTACGGCGGCCCCCACTCCCAGCTGGTGAAGAACACCTGGCAGGCCGAGCTGCGCCGCTGGGAGATGTATATGGCACAGCAGGGCTATGTGGTCTTCGTGATGGACAACCGAGGCACACTCAACCGCGGACAGGCCTTCGAGCAGGCCATTCACCGTCAGTGCGGACAGGCCGAGATGGCCGACCAGATGGAGGGTGTCAAGTTCCTCCGCTCGCTGCCCTATGTCGACGCGGAGCGCATCGGTGTCCACGGCTGGTCGTACGGCGGTTTCATGACCATCTCGCTGATTACCAACCACCCCGACGTGTTCAAGGTAGCCGTGGCAGGCGGTCCGGTCATCGACTGGAAGTGGTATGAGGTGATGTACGGCGAGCGTTACATGGACTCCCCCCACACCAACGCCGAGGGCTACGAGAAGGTGAGCCTTATCCACAAGGCCAAGGACCTGAAGGGCAAGCTGCTCATCTGCCAGGGTGCCATCGACAACACCGTGGTGTGGGAACACAGCCTGTCGTTCATTCGCGAGTGCATCAAGAACAATGTGCAGGTCGACTACTTCCCCTATCCCTGCGCCGAGCACAACGTCTTCGGACGCGACCGCATTCACCTGATGCAGAAGGTGACCGACTATTTCGAGGATTACCTCCGATAGAACGTCACGCACAGACACAAAAAAAGGCCGACCCTCGAAAGGGTCGGTCTTTTTATTTGTATCCGGCTACGGATTATGCCTCCTGCGGATTGTGCTTGTACTTGAAGACCAGCGCGAAGGCGATACCCACCACCATGGCGTAGCCTGCAAAGATGAACCACGAATTGGGCCACTGGAAGGCATCGACAATGGCACCTGCGGCATACGAGCCGAAGAAGGCACCAAAACCGTTGGTCATAATCATGAACACACCCTGTGCCGACGAGCGGATTTCGCTGCCGGTCTCCTTCTCCACATAGAGCGAACCCGAGATATTGAAGAAGTCGAAGGCCACACCGTAGACCAGCATCGAGAGAATGAGGAAGACGGCACCCGACGCAGGATTGCCGATACCGAAGAATCCGAAGCGCAGCACCCATGCAAACATCGAGATGAGCATCACCACCTTGATGCCGTAGCGGTGGAGGAAGAAGGGAATAAGCAGGATACAGAGTGTTTCGGACATCTGCGAGAGCGACATGAGGATAATCGAGTGCTTGACAATCAGCGAATCGGCATATTCGGGCATCTCGCCGAAGCTCTGAATGTAGCCGTTACCGAAGGCGTTGGTGATTTGCAGGGCGGCACCCAGCAGCATCGAGAAGATGAAGAACACGGCCATCTTGCGCTGCTTGAAGAGGGCGAAGGCACGCAGACCGAGGGTGTCGACCCACGACTTCGAAGCCACATTGCGGCTCACGGGGCAGGTGGGCAGCGTGAAGGAGTAGACACCCAGCACCACAGCCAGAATGGCCGACACATAGAGCTGCATCTCGGTGAGCTTGACCTGCACACCGTTGAAGTGCACCAGGTCGACGAACCACATGGCGGCAATGAAGCCCACGGTACCCCACACACGAATGGGCGGGAAGTGCTTCACGGCATCGAGCTTGGCCACATCGAGGGCATTATAGGCCACGGCGTTGCTCAGCGCGATGGTGGGCATGTAGAACATTACGGCCAGCAGCATGCAGGTGTAGAGGGCCGCATAGGTGGTGAACTGTGCCGCGATAATCATCAACACGGCACTGATGATGTGGCAGATACCCATCAGACGGTTGGCAGGCACCCAACGGTCGGCGATGATACCCATCACGGCAGGCATGAACAGCGAAGCGATACCCATCGTGGCGAAGAAGCTGCCGATTTGCAGACCCGTAAACTCCAGTCCGCCGCCCAGATAGGCTCCGAGCGAAATCAGCCACGCACCCCAGACTGCATACTGGAGGAAGTTCATCAATATCAGGCGGAATTTTATTCCCATAACTTTTTGTGTTTAAATATGTTAATAGTTTAAAATAATTTTTCGCAAAAGCGGGATAACAAATATAAAAAAAATCTGTGAAATAACCTAAAAATCACAAAAATCGGATTAACCAACTTAACCACAATATCATGAACATGCCCCATCGAACTGCCCGAAAACGAATATTCAGCCCGATGCAATGCGACTATCACGATTTTTTTTGTAAATTTACAGAGTCGAGCAACTTTCCTCGGTATATTACCTCAAACAACAACACCCATGCAACCGCAAGAAAGATTAACGAAAGTTTTGGAAGATGCCTCCACAGCATCTCATACACCCCTTCCACTCCACAACCATGTTTTTGTCTCCGACACACTTCTCAAAGACTATCCCAACATCTACAACGAGCTGACCAAGATACTGACCCGACACAATATCAGCCATGGTACTCTTGACCATACAGCCGACTATTGGTGCAGAGATTATATGCCCGTACAGGTCAACACCAACGAATTTGTACAGTTCTACTACCATCCCGACTATCTGGAGGGACAACGACATTACGAGACCCCGACCGAGGTAAGTCTCCGTCTGGCAGAACGACTCACAGGAGCGCACATTCGTCAATCATCACTCATAGCCGACGGAGGCAACTTCACATTCGCTACCCTCAGAGAAGGAGACAAAATCACCCCCGTAGCTATCATGACCGACAAAATATTCTTCGAAAACAGACATCTGACACATGATGAAATCACCGTTCAACTCCAAGACCTGTTTCCGCACCAAAGATTCCTCTTCCTGCCATGGGACAATAACGACGAGAAAGACCCCTGCGGCCACACTGACGGCATAGTGCATCCCATCGGAGAGAACCGACTGCTGGTCAACCTGCGCATCTACCCCGAACCCATCGCCAGCAAGATGCGCAAGATTTTGGAGTCATGCTTCGAATTAGTGGATTTGGAACTCAGCTACTACTCTATTAACAGTTGGGCCTACATCAACATAATTCACACCCGCGACGTAATTATCGTACCCGGTTTGGAACTCAAGACCGACAAAGAGGCTCTCCAACAAATAAGCCGGCTCTTCCCCCAATACGAGGGACGCATCTACCAGATTCCGATGAGATGGATTATTTCCAAATACGGCGGCGCATTGAATTGTCTTTCATGGAGTTTCACCAAATAAGAGGAGTCGGTGGTCTGTGACGGTGCAAAATATTAATATTTTTTTTGTAAAATTCTTTGCAAATTGAAAAATATGTTCTACTTTTGCATCGTCTTCAACAGACAAGACCACTATTGAGTTATGGTGTAATGGTAACACAACAGATTCTGGTCCTGTTATTCCAGGTTCGAGTCCTGGTAACTCAACAAGAAACCTTCAAGTCTTAGACTTGGAGGTTTTTTTGTATCCCCATCTGTCGTCATTATTCCGTCTTTCCCCGACCTCAACGCAGCAGCCTCCCTCCGCAGCACGCCGCTCTCCCATCCCCGACTCCCAACACCACCCCAACCTCAACACCGCTTCCTCACCCCAACCTCAACGCTTCCCCGACTCCGCATCGCCCCCACTGCAGTTCCCGAAGGATTCCCCTTCGCATGCCTCCTCTGTCGCCGCCCTCTCCATATCTTCCACCCCCATTCCGCTCCCCAGCCCCCGTTTTTTGCCACCAAAACGGCCATTATAAAATATTTTCACGATTTTTCTTGGAAATGTAAAAACAATATCGTACTTTTGCATCGCTTTTGAAACAAAAAGCATGACCATTGAGTTATGGTGTAATGGTAACACAACAGATTCTGGTCCTGTTATTCCAGGTTCGAGTCCTGGTAACTCAACAAGAAACCTTCAAGTCTTCGACTTGGAGGTTTTTTTGTATCCCCATCTGTCGTCATTACTCCGACCTTCCCCGACCTCAACGCAGCACCCACATACACCCTCAACTCAGCACCCTCCCTCCACAGCGCGCCGCTCCCCACCACCCCACACCCTGTTCCGCGGCATGCCACTCACGCTGCCGCCACCTTCTCCGTTGCTCCCTTGCCGCAAGGCACACACACGCACAAAAAAAAATTACCGCACACCCTTTCGGACATGCGGTAATGCAATATGGAAACACTCCCTGTTATTCGTTCTTCGGCTGCTCCTCCGACTTGTTGTCGGGTGTCGCACCCTGCTGGGGCTGTCCCTTCTTGTTGTAGAGGAAGCGGCGGATTTTGTGGGTGGGGGTCTTCACGAACTCCTCCTTCTCCTCCACGACCTCCGAGATGCGCGAGAAACGCGACACCTTGGCGTTCACAAACTCCATGATTTCCTTCTTGAGCTGCTCGGTCTTGGCCTCCATGGCCTCCTTCTTGGTCTCCCAATCCTCGCGCCAGTCCTGCAGTGTGGCCTCAATCTCGTCCATGTTGAAGTGAACCAGCGCAATGAGACGACCCTCCTGTTCGGTCACCAGCGAGTCGGCGATGCAGACATGGGAGTTCAGCACGCTCTCGATATCCTCGGGGTAGATGTTCTCACCGCCGGGGCCGAGAATCATGTTCTTCAGACGTCCCTTGATGAAGAGGTAGCCGTCGGCATCGAACTCGCCGAGGTCACCCGTACGGAACCAGCCGTCCTCGGTGAACACCTCGGCCGTAGCTTCGGGATTCTTGTAATAACCGTTCATGATGCTGGGGGTCAGTGCCACAATCTCGCCCTGATGGGTCTGGGGGTTGATGTTCTCCAGACGCAACTGCACACCCGGCACCTGCGGACCCGTGGAACCCAGACGGGTGGCATTGGGGGCGGTACCGGCCAGCAGGGGTGCGGTCTCGGTCAGACCGTAGCCGATGGCGTAAGGCACACGCGCCTCATTGAGGAACTGCTCGGCCCTCACGTCGAGCTTCGAGCCGCCGATACCCAGGAAACGGATACGGCCACCAAAGACCTTCGAGAGCTTCTTGCCGGCCACACGGTGGAGGTAGCGGCGCACGAAGCCGATTTTATAGGCCATGCGCCAGGCCGCCGTGGAGTTGAACTTGGCCAGCACCTGATGGCGGAAAATCTTCTCGATGATGAGCGGCACGATGAGCATCACCGTGGGCTTCACGTCGCGCAGGGCGGGCATGAGTGCCGAGGCCGTGGGCGGACGGTTCATGTAAACCACTCTTGCACCCATCGAGAAGGGGTAGATCAGACCCAGCGAACACTCGTAGGTGTGCGACAGGGGCAGCACCGAGAGCATCACATCGTCGGTCAGAATGGGGAACACCCCGACACACATCTTCACCTGGGTGCAGAGCGCACCGTGGGTGAGCATCACGCCCTTGGGTTTCGAGGTGGTACCCGATGTGTAGATGATGACGGCCAGATCGTCGGGAGTGGGAACCTTGAACTCCCCCTCGCCCTTGACATTCTGGGCCAGAATCTTGAGGTTCTTGGTACGGATAATGATATTGAGTCTGTCGATGGTCTCCTTCGACACCTTGGTGAACAGACGGTCCGACACCAGCAAGGCCTTGGCCTCGGAGTGGGTAATAATCATATCGAGCTCTTCGCCCGAGAAATCGGGCAAAATTGGCACCGCAACCATACCTGCCGAAGTAATCGCGAAATAACATACTCCCCAGTTGGGCATATTGCTGCTCAACAGCGCGACTTTGTCTCCGGCGCACAATCCTGCACTCTTCAAGTCGTTCTGTACCTGCTCAATACGTCTTCCAACTTCGGCGTATGTCATCTCCTCACCCTCATACATCGAATAGGCCGTTCTATCGGCATACTCACGAATACTGTTGTGGGTCAATTCATAAAGAGTATTAAATTCCATAACACTTTGTTTGGTTAAAACTTCATAATTATTGGTGCAAATTTACTAATTTTCGGCCAAATATCACTATTTTTGGCACAAAATCTACAAATGCTGAATAAGGAAGCGATAAAAGACATTGCTCTAAAGGTCGGATTCGACCTGTGTGGAGTGACCACCTGCCACCCCCTGACAGAGAACGCCCGCCACTTCGAAGAGTGGCTCTCAAGGGGCTACCAGTCCACTTTGGGCTACATGGAGCGCAACCGCGAGAAGCGTTTCGACCCTCGTCTGTTGGTCGAAGGCGCACAGACTGTCGTGGTCTGCGCCATCAGTTACAAAAATCACATCAGCGAGGGCTATCCGCCCCATCATCGCACCAAAATAGCCTCCTACGCCTGCAACCGCGACTACCACACCACCCTCAAGGAGATGCTCTTCGCCCTGTTGGCCGCCCTCAAGGAGCGCCACCCCCAACTTTCGGGACGCGCCTTCGTCGACTCGGCCCCGCTGTGCGAAAAGCAGTTGGCCGTCGATGCCGGTCTGGGGTGGATTGGCCGCCAGTCGCTGCTGGTCACACCCCAATACGGCACCTTCGTGGTGCTGGGCGAGCTGCTCCTCAATCAGGCGTGCGACACCTACGACACCCCCTTCGAGGGTTCGCGCTGCGGCCGCTGCCACAACTGCATGGAGAGCTGCCCCACGGGAGCCATCGTCGCCCCGAAGGTCATCGACACCCGACGCTGCATCTCGCGCCACACCATCGAGAAGGACCCCGAAGAGGGCATCGACCTCCACGGCTGGATATTCGGTTGCGACGCCTGCCAGAGCTGCTGCCCCTACAACCACAAGGCCCCCCTCCACCGCCACCCGGCCTTCGACCCGCTGTTCGACCCGATAACGATGGACGCCACCACATGGGGCAGCATGAGCGAGGAGGAGTTCCGGCTGAAGATGGGCACCTCGCCCCTCACCCGAAGCGGTCTGGAGCGCATCTGCCGCAATATCCGTCCCCTTTCGCCGAAGGAAGACGAGTAAACCCCTTCCGATCGGGACACACAAAAGAGTATATTGACACAAAAAAGGTGACCACCATAAAGGAGGGCACTGAAAAAGTAATCACTATTCAGTCCACTCTGCAGAGTAACTGAAAA
>JAHHQN010000028.1 GCA_020026375.1 Alistipes sp.
TTTCAGTTACTCTGCAGAGTGGACTGAATAGTGATTACTTTTTCAGTGCCCTCGGGAAAAGACGCAGGTTTTTCATGTCTGAGGTTTTAAATTTTAAAAATTACCCCGATATCACAGAGTCCATCGGGGTAATTTTTAGTGTTTCATGAAAGTGGGATTACTCGATTTCCATATCGTGGATTACCTCCCAGTTGTCGTTGACACGCAGCGTCAACTCCTGTTTCTTGTCGATGGGAGTCGGCTTGTTGTCGGGCTGCTCGGGATCGGGATCGGGATTGGGATCGGGTGTGGGGTCGGGAGTAGGAGTGGTCTCGCCGTCCTCGATTTTTGTACCTACACCGTAGAGCTGGTTGCGGAAGATGCAGTAGTTGTTGACGTTGTCCTTGACGGGGGTGTTGGTGAATTCTGTGCCGTTCCATACGTTGGCCGATGTTGCGGGAGTGTCAGAGGCGTTGAGTTTGATGACCCAGGTCTGGAACACATGGCTGCCCGTAGCATCGGTCAGCTCCAGCTGGAAAGTGTCCTTGCCTTCGACCGACTGGAAGGGAATGAGGAAGCTGCCGCCGAAGACCGAACCCTTGACGAAGGTCGACTCATAGTAGGTCTTGCCGTCGGAGGTCAGTTTCTTGTGGGGGTTCTGCCAGTTGTCGAACTGACCCTCGGTGGTGGTGTAGGTGTCAATCAGACGGTCGTTGTTGGCGTCCTTGAGCTCCTTGAACCACTTCTTGAGGTCGATGGTGTAAATCAACGTCTTGGCCTCGGTCTGTGTGCCGCCGTTGATGACATTGGTGGTCGGGTTCTGACCGTTGGTGGTAAGCTCCTTGTCGGCAAAGTTGCCCAGCACCAGGTTGTCGCGCTTGGCTACGGCGTAGAGACGCAGCTGGCTGCCCTCGATGCCACCTTCCTTGTCGCCCTCGTGGTAGTAGGGAATGTTCGACAGGTAGGTGAACACACCGGCTACCTGACGGTGAAGAACGATGGAAGGACGGAAGCCCTCACCCTCCTTGACGGTCAAATCCACCGAACCTGCGAAAATCTCCTCGCCCTCGGTGGCGTTGAGTACGGCATTGGGACCGAAGGTCTTCGAACCGTCTTCGGTGAAGGTGTATTTGGTGTCGGTGCTGTGACCTACGGCATAGATGTGGTAGTTGCCGGCTGCCAGCCTTGTCGAGAGGGTGATGATTTTCTCGCGTCCGTGGCCGTTCTCCGAATAGGGGGTCGACTCGGTGTTCCATTTGTCGACGTTCTGGTGGCAGACCACCTTGTCGGAACCCGTTTCGGTGATGATGATGTGGACATTCTCAATCGACTGCTTGGCCTCCGAACTGTAAAGCGGACGGCCCGCACGGGTCGAGATACCGTCACCTCCATTGGCTACCTGGAGAACGATTTGCTGTCGGGCCTCCTGGCCTGCGCCACCCTCGTTGGTGAAGGTCTCGTCATTGCCGCAGGCAGTGAGCATCATGGCTCCTGCCGCCAGCATGAAAAGTACATTGCTCTTTTTCATGGTGATTAAATTTAATTGATGAATTATAGTTAGTTGCATTTCTATTCGATATCCATGTCGTGGACCAGCTCCCAGTTGTCGTCCACAAGCAGGTAGACCTTGAACCGGTCCTGACTTTCGTAGACATAGCGCACGGCGGCCAATCGGTTTCTTTCGATGGTCAGCCTTACGGGGGGAGGGGTCAGCAGGGGGTTGTCGCGTTGCGGTTCGTCGAAGCAGCGCAGGGTCACCTTCGTGCCGCGCTCCCTGAGCGAGGGGGCGGCCACGGTCTTGAACACCACATGCTGCTCGCCCTGCCATTCGTTCTGCTCGCAGATGGAGGTCGGCTCGCGATAGTTGAACTTCGTGTCGGTGTAGCGGGCTACGGAGTCAATCTCCTTGGTCGAGTAGCGGATTTCCTGCGGCAGCCGTTCCGCTTCGACGATGAGTTTGCCCTTGATGCGTTCGAGTGCCACGGTATGCTCATACTCGTAGGCGTCGTAGATGAGCGTGTCGCGCGACATGTAGATGTCGTCGCCGGCCTGTCGGTCGGGGTGGAGCACCACCTGCTCGCGTGCCTCGTCGAGTGCCGTCATGTCGCGGAGTCCGCCCCATGTGGTCATCACATACGTTCCGTGGGGGTATTCGTCGGGGAAGGTCACCGCTATGTGCTGCGCGTCGCCCTCCACTTCTGCCAGTTGGTGTTCGGTCATCAGTGTGGCCGTGCCGTCGGCGTTGAGCAGTTGCAGACGGTAGTAGAGGGTGGGGACAAAGGCGCGGAAGGGCAGCTGCTCGTCGCGCCGCTCTTCCGTGGCGACGGCATCGACATTAAAGTAGTTCTTGTCCTTCACCTCGATGTCGACCTTTAGCGGCGGACAGGGACGCAGATGCTCGTCCTTGATGCACGCGACGGCCAGCAGCAGGAGACCTGCCATCGCTATCCGATATGTTGGGTGGTGTGTCATCTTTCTTTTACAGCTCTGTTTGGTGGCCGTCTTCCTCACGAAGGGTCAGGCGGCGGAATTGCTCCGTGGTGCGGTAGCGGAGGAAAGCTCCCTCGTCGGCGGCACGGCGGCGGAGTCGTTCGTCGCGGCAGGCCGCCTCGAGATGGTGCATTGCAGTGGGGTCGTCGTGTCGGTGTGCGGCGATGACGGCTCTGAGGTATTCGGCCACGGGGCGTACATCGTCGGTGTGGCGCATCATCTGGTCGGCCTCCTCCTCATGGCCGACACACAGGGCACAGATGGCTGCGTTGAGGTCGCCGAACGGACGGAGCAGCTCGTAGGCCTCGCCCAGACGGCGCTGCTTGGCGCGCAGGATACCCAGATTGTAGCGTGCCTGCGGCAGGTCGACCTCCTGCAACAACTCCACGGCCTTCTCATAGTCGTTGGCGTAGACATAGCTCACGGCCAGCGTGTTGAGCATCTCCGGGGAGCAGGAGTCGGGGGTGGCGATGATGCGGCGCGCGCCTTCGGTGTCGCCCTCGCGAAGATGCAGCACCGCCAGATTGTTGGCGGCCACCTGCGACGAGGGGAAGTAGTGGAGCAGGGTGCGGTAGACCTCCTTCTTCTGCTCCGGGGTCTGGGCGAGAGAGGCCACACGCAGCAGCTCCTCCTCGTTGAAGGCATCGGGACGCTTGGCGTACATCGCCTTCAGCTCGTCGTCTGTGGTGAAACTCCTGATGCGGTAGGCGTAGGTGTACTCCACCTTGCGCTCCTTTTGCAGGTAGTGGGTTCTGATTTTGGGCCAACACGGCAGGCGGCGGATATGGTATTCCTGCACGTCGTCGTTACTGTGGGCGTAACGGGCGAGGATACGCTGCACGGCCACCGAGTCGCTGTCGTCGGACTGTATCATGGCGTCGACGACCGGCTGCCAGCCTTCGGGACGGCTGCCGATGCCGATTTTGCAGCGGATATCGTCCGTCAGACGGAGCTGTGCCGAGAGCCATGCGGCCGCAGCGTCGGCACGTCGGGCGGCCAGACGGGTGTTGTTGTCCAGACGGCCGTCGGCCGAGGCCATGCCCACAATCCTGAGCGAGGTGAGTGTCGAGAGCGAGTCACCGAGTATGGGGGCCAGCGTGAGGGTCATCTGCTCCAGCTCCGCGCGGTTGTTGCCCATCGTCAGGTCGATGTCGTGGCGGTTGATGACGAATTGCAGGTGGGCGACCCCCTTGCCCTCCGCCACTTTGGGACGAATGACAAATTCGGGTTCTATCCAGTCGAGCTGCATCGCCTCGCGCGGCGAGGGCATCAGAGCCACTGGATTGCTCACCGAGGCCATCTCCATGGTGTCGACCGTGCGGCAGCGTCCGCAGCCGTTGGCCTCCACCACCGCCACGATACGTCCGCGGTCGACATCGTCGGGCAGGACGATGCACTCGCGGTAGGGAAGGTCACAGGCCTTCGAGGTCTTGGACAGCCGGGTCGTTTGGCCGGCATGAGGGTCGGTGTAGCCCTCCAGACGTATGCGTCGCTCAAGCTTCCTGCCGAACACCGGAGCGTCGAGAATCGAGGGGGTGTAGGCACACCGCAACGAGTCGCCGACCATCAGATGAGGGGTCATCACCAGTCGGCAGCGGGTCGAGAGATAGTGGGCCGGAATGTGGAACGTCATGTCGAGTGCCACACGGTTCTCCTCGTCGGGGGTGACCACACAGGGCGACGGGGTGATGCTTAAGGGGCGTGCGGCCTTGTGGGTGGTGGCGCAACCCGTGAGCAGCGCGGCCGCCGTGAAAAATATGTTGTAAATCCAGCTCTTCATGTCGTCCTAAAAAATGTAAGTGAATGTCACACCGACCTTTGTGGGGCCGATGTAGTGCTTGTATCTGTTCTGTTGACACTTGATGCAGGGCAGCCATGGACCCTCCTTGTACCAGATGTAGGCATATCCCACACCGATGGTGGCCTCGATATTCCAGTGGGGCGAGAGTATCCAGTCGAAACCGTAGGAGAGACCTCCGCCCACAAAGTTGCCGTCGTAGCGACGGTCGTCGAAGGCCGCGAAGAACTGTCCGCCGTGGGCGTGGAGACCCACGAAGTGGCCCTCGAACTTCTCGCAGAACCAGTGGCGGTATTCGGGCTGGGCGAGCCAGAAGTGGATTTTCTCGCCGCCGCTGAACGTCCACGGATTGTAGGCCGCCGACAGGTCGAGGGTCGAGCGCGGACGCAGAGCCACCTCCACACCGCCGTTGAGGGTGGTCGTCAGCCAGTAGAGGGCGTTGGTTTTCACCGCGACTTTCTGTGCCGATGCCGCCTGCGAGAGGCAGGTGAGGAAGAATAGCAATATTAAAAATTTTTTCATAATCGATGCGTTGTCCGAATTTCCACAAAAAGGCCTCATTGCGAGGAAGTTGTCGCAGACGGGTGTGGTGTCCTGTTCTTTTCGGGTGCAAAGTTAGGGATTGTAGTGCAAACCAACCGAACAATCGGGTTGTCATTTTCTGTCAAAAAATTGTCATTTTCCGTCAGAATGTATGATAGGGAATAAAATGCTTATTTTCAATGTGTTGCGCGTGTGTATGCGTGTGCGCGAACCTATTGTATACGGGAGGTGAGAATGAGCCGTTATACGACAAAAAATAAGCGATTGTGAACAGTTGCTCACAATCGCCTGGGGGTGGAATATAGGATTTTGTCCTATTGTCGGTTGCGTTCGGCCCTCAGTTCGGTAGGGGTTTTACCGAAATAGGTTTTGCTGAATTTTACGATATATCCGGGTGTAAACTTAAATTTTTCGGAAATCTCCTTCACCGAGAGATCGGTCATCAACAATTCTCTCAACACCTGGTCTTTTTTGCGCTGGGTGATGTATTTTCCGGCCGTCATGCCGAACACCTTGACGAATTTGCGGTTGAAGGTGCTCTCCGGCATGTCGAGCACCGCCATGAGTTCCTGCACATTGATCTGGTCGTTGTAGGCCGCCTGCACCGCCAGCTTGAAATCGTTCTCCTCGTTGAGTATCGGACGGAACAGGCGCACCAGCTCGTCCTTGGGGGTGAAGGCGCGCAGGAGCATCATCAACACATTGATTTTCAGCTTCTGGTAGTGGATACAGAGCATGCCGCCCTTGAGGGTGTTGTAGGTGGCGTCGAGCTCCTTCTCCAGCTCCGAATTGACGGGCAGGGTGAACATTTCGGTCTCGCGCACACCCAGACGGCGGCGGTTCTTCTTGTAGTGGCGGATAAGGTCCTGCAACGAGTAGCCGTTGCAGAGGGTCATCTGCTCCTTGATGGTACACCACATGATGGTGGTGGGGCATACGGCCTTGATTAGCACGCCGTTGCCCGATTCGGCGAAGAACAGCCGGTGGCGGACGACCGTGGCGTTGCGGAAGCGGCCGATGTTGATTCTGATTTCTCCGTCGATGATGAAGAGCAGCATGTTGACGGCATCGCTGTCGAGGGTCATGTATTCGCCCTCGCGTAAAGTTCTGACGAACAGCGTCTGTGACTTGTCATTGGCGTAATAGAGACAGTTGAGATGCTCGGAAGCATATTGCATGACGCAGGATTCTTTCATATAAACTGTGTTGTTACGTGTAATGAGTGAAGTTTTGGGAGTACAAAAATATGGTTTTTTGACAAAAAAATGAATTTCCGATGTCGCCGTGACCCGATTCCGTGTGTTCGTATTTTCTCGATTTCTGCTCAAATGTGCCTTTGGCGCAAAGAGACGAGGGGGCACGGAAAGTTGGGGGTAAAAAAGCGGTTTAATAAAATATTGAACTTCTTGTTGCCGATTTTACGAATAACGGGAATCGTAAAACCAAAACTTTATTTTCTCTTGCCGCTTCGGTGTGGGGCGCGCTCCGCAGGAACACGGGGGTGCGCTGCCTGCTGTCGGCCGGTGCCGCGACTTACACTTCTTCTTCGGCGGCTTTACAGATTTGTAAAGATTCTTTACGATGCTGCATTTGACGGAAAATGTCAATTCGTTATGAGAGAGTGTGTTGTGGGTTTTGGCACGGAGACTGAACCTTCTACTCTGCAAAATGATGTAAAAAACTTGCCTTACAATGAAAAAACTTCTACTCCTTTTCTTCACATACGCGTTGACGTGCGGCCTGCCTGCGCAGGCTCAGGAGGTGATGACCCTCCACGACTGCATGGTCTGTGCCGTGGAGAACTCCGCGAAGATGAAGCTCAGCCGCGAGGAGGTCTCCGATGCGCGTGTGACGCGCCGCGAGGCGATATTTGCGGCCTTCACCCCCTCGGTGTCGGCTTCGTCCTATGCCAATGCCAATTTCGGCCGCACGGTCGACCCCGAGACCAACACCTACAAGAGCCTCACCTCGTTCAACAACGGCTACTCGGCCGGCGGCACCATCATGCTCTTCGACGGCTTTTCGGCGCTGAACAACGTGCGCATCAGCAAGACCGCCCTCAAGATGGGCATCTCGCAGGAGCAGCAGACCGAAGACGAAATCTGTCTGGCCACGATGGAGGCCTACTGCAATGTGTTGTACTGCACCGAGATGGTCGGGGTGTGCGAGTTGTTTGTGGAGACGGCGCGCGCGAATTTCGAACTGGCCCGCCGTCAGAACGAGCTGGGACAGAAGAGCCGCGCCGACGTGGTGGAGAGCGAAGCCGATTTGGCCGACCGCGAGTATGAGCTGGTCGACATGAAGGCGCGGCTCGAAGATGCCACCCTCACGCTCAAGGACGTGATGCTGTGGCCCATAGACAAGCCCCTTCACATCGACACCTCGATGACCGACCGTGACGCCGACCTGCTGTCGGCCGAGATGGTGTCGGTGGAGGAGGTGACCGAGCAGGCGAAAATCTCGCTGCCACGGGTCTCCGTGGCCGAATACAAGAAGGAGATGGCTCTGCGCGAGTGGCGCACCGCCAAGTGGAGTCTGCTGCCGTCGTTGAGCCTCAGCGGCGGCTGGTCGACCAGCTACTACACCTACGAGGGGGTGCGCACGGCAAGTTTCTCCTCGCAGTTCAAGGGCAACCGCGGCGAGTACCTGCAACTCAACCTCTCGATTCCGATTTTCGCCCGCTGGTCGCGCCGCGCGCAGATGTCACACAAGAAAATCGCCTACCGCCGTGCTTCCATAGACTATGAGCAGACCCTGCGTGAGGTGGAGAGCGATGTGGCGCGCGCCCTTCAGGAGAAGGAGAGCGCACAGGCGGCCTACTTCCAGGCGCGCAAGCGTTCGGCCGTCCACGAGGAGGCCTACCGGCTCAATCAGGGCAAATTCTCGCGCGGACTCATCTCTCCCATCGAGTTCCGTGCGGCATCGAACACCTACCTCAAGGCCGAGGCCGAGCGTCTCGACGCGGTGTTGAAATACTATCTCAAGCGCAGCGTGGTGAACTACTACCGCGGCATCAGTTATCTCGAACAAAAATAAAGGAACCATGGATATCGTAAAGGAAAAGAAGAAGGGCTTCGCGCTGCTTCTCACCAAAAAAGCCGTTCCCTACTATGTGGGAGCATTCTTGCTGTTGTTTGTCGCCTACCTCGCCCTGCGCGGTGACGGACGTGTGTTGCGTGTCGATGCCGACGCGCTGGTCATCAGCCCCGTGACCGAGGGCGAGTTCAACGACTACATTCGTGTGAGGGGTATCGTCCAGCCGCGCACGAGCATTCTGCTCACCCCGCTCGAAGGAGGTGTGGTCGACCGTTTGTTTGTCGAGGAGGGTGCCACGCTCAAGAAGGGCGACAAGGTCTTTGCGATGAGCAACGAGGGACTCGACCTCCAGATTCTCAACGCCGAGGCCGACCTTGCCGAGAAGGAGAATCTGCTGCGCAACACCCTGATTACGATGGAGCAGGACCGTCTGAATGTCAATCAGGACCGTCTGCAACTCGAAATCGACGTCGAGCGTTACCGCCGCACCTTCCTCTCGCAGGAGCAGCTCTACAACGAGAACCTCATCTCGCGCGAGGACTACCTCCGCGCCCGTGAGGACTACCGTCTGGCGGAGGGCAAATACGAACTGGTGAAGAACCGTCTGGTGCAGGACAGCCTCTACCGCTCGGTGCAGGTGGGTCAGATGGAAGAGAGCCTGCGCAACATGCGGCTCAACATGGCCATCATTCGCAAGCGCAAGGAGAATCTGGTGGTCAAGGCACCCATCGACGGCGAGCTGGGTCTGCTGGACGTGGTGCTGGGACAGTCGGTGACGCAGGGTGCCAAGGTGGGACAGATCAACGACTTGAGCGACTACAAAATCGAGGCGCAGATCGACGAACACTACATCGACCGTGTGATGCCGCAACTCACGGCCACCTTCACGCGTGGCGACGAGACCTACTCGACCGTGGTGCGCAAGGTCTATCCCGATGTGCGCGAGGGCAAGTTCAAGGCCGACTTCAAGTTCACCGCCGCCCACCCCGAGAATATCCGCAACGGACAGACCTATGACCTCAATCTCCAGCTCGGACAGCCCGAACATGCGGTGCTTGTTCCGCGCGGCACGTTCTACTACCGTACGGGCGGCAAATGGATTTTCGTGGTGACGGCCGACGGCAGCCGTGCCGTGCGCCGCGAGATTGTCATCGGTCGGCAGAATCCCCAGTACTACGAAGTGTTGGAAGGTCTGGAGCCGGGCGAGCGGGTCATCACCTCGGGTTACGACAGTTTTGGCGACAACGATTGCCTGAAGTTCAAATAATAAAATCTATCGGATATGTGGTTTATATTACAAAATTTTCTGAAGATGCTGGGCCGCTACCGGATGTCGGCACTGCTCAATGTCATGGGGCTGACAGCAGCCTTCGCATCGTTCTATGTCATCATGTCGCAGGTGTGGTGGGAACTCTCGTTCAACAGGTCGATTGCGGATGCCGACCGTATCGGCGTGGTGGAGATGCCACTGGGCGAATGGACGAATTGCATCAATCGTCCGTTCCCGGAGCGGTGCCTGCCGAAGATTCCCCAAGTCGAGCATTTCGGCTGTCTGCAAGGCAGAAACCAGAAACTGTGGTCGTGGGACGAGGCGCGTTCGGAATATGTGCCGTTTGATGCCGACGGCGCCCTTGTGTCGCAGGGATTCTTCCCCACCTCGTCGTTGCAGATCGAGCAGGGCAGCGCCGAGAGCCTGACACGACCCAATACGCTCATCATCAGCCGTCGGATAGCCGAGGAGCGCAATCTGAAAGTCGGCGACAAAATCCATGTGGCGGAGGAGAAACCCTCGGAGGAGAATGCCTGTGAGGTGGTGGCGATTTTCCGCAATTTCGAGGGCAATACCTCATGGAGCAATCTGGATTTTTTCCAGGATATCGGCGACAGTGGTCTGAACGACATGTCGAAGTGGAATTTCAACTATTTTGTGAAGGTGGCCGAAGGCGATTCGGTCATGGAACAGGTCAAGGCACGCTTTGTCGAACTTGCCCGTGAACAGATTGGCGGCGATGACGACATGCAGGACCTGCAAATCAGCATGACGCCTCTTGCGGACTTCTATTTCGACGGAAAGGGAGAGGCCAGCGGTTCGCGTATCACCACCTTCTCGCTGCTGATGCTGGCGCTGCTGGTCATCGTGCTGGCGTTCATCAACTTCGTCAACTTCTTCTTTGCGCTGGTGCCCGTACGTATCCGCACGGTGAACACCTGCATGATTTTCGGTGCGTCGCGCCTGTCGTTGCGCTTCGGCTTCATCTTCGAGGCCATGGGACTGGTCGCCATTTCGCTGGGACTGGCTGCCCTCTGCGCCTATCTGTTCCAGGGCACCGACCTTGCCCGCCATATCCTGCTCGTGTCGCTGGAACTGAAGGAAAATATGGGTGTGGCGCTGGTGGTCGCCGGAGTGGGCTTCGTGCTGAGTCTGGTGGCGAGCCTCTATCCGTCGTGGTACATCACCTCGTTCAACCCCGGAATGGTGGTCAAAGGCTCGTTTGCGGGAACGAAGAGCGGTGTGCGTCTGCGCATGGTACTGCTCGGCGTGCAGTTCATGGTCTCCTGCTCACTGATTGTCGCCACCGCCTTCATTCTGTTGCAGTACCGCTTCCTGCTGAACCACGATTTGGGTCTCGACACCCGCAATGTCCTCACGTTCAACCTCCGTGCCAATGACAATATGGATTATGCGACCCTGCGCGGCGAGTTGTCGAAGCTGGCCGGCGTTGAGGCCGTCACCGCCAGCAACACCATCGTCTTCTCGAAATACGGTATGGTGTGGGGCCGCAAGTACAACGGGAAACAGATTTATATGCGTGCGTTCGAGGTGCGTCCCGATTTTCTGGACTTCATGGGTATAGACATTGTCGAAGGACGCGGTCCGCAGGCGAGCGATGTCCTTCAGGAGAAGCTCATGCCCGAGAACGAGGAGACGTGGGGCGGCGTGTCGGTGGTCAATGAACGCTTTGCACGGGAGTGCGATCTGGAAATCGGCAAATTCAACCCCGGTTTCTACAAGGGCGACCGACTCATCGGTGTGTGCCGCGATTTCAGCTATATGCCGCTCTGCGATGAGAGCAATCATGTGGTGTTGTATGTCACCCCGAAACAGCGTGCCGTGTACCGCGACCGCTGGGGTATGCAGATCTATGTGCGTCATCTGCCCATGGCCGATGTGGCCGACCTGAGCCGCAGGATTCGCGGGGTCATCAAACAGGTGGACCCCAATCAGGTGGAGGGCAGCATCGAAATCAAATCGTTTGACGAGATCATCGCTGACTCCTACCGCAAGGAGGCACGCCTCTCGAAGGTCTTTGCCATGTTGTCGGGCATCTCGATCATCATCGCGCTGATGGGCGTGTTCGGCATCGTGATGTTCGAGACGCGACGCGCCCGCCACGAGATTGCCGTGCGCAAGGCCATCGGTGCCACCGTGCCGCAGATTCTGGAGCAGTTCTGTACCCACTACGTCCGCATGATACTCCTCAGCTTCGTGCTGGTCATACCGCCCACGGTGTGGGGGCTGCACCACTGGCTGCAATCCTACGCCTTCCGCACTCCGCTGCACTGGTGGGTCTTCCTCGGTGCGTTGGTGCTGGTGATGGCGGTCACCCTGCTGACGGTGGTGGTACGCAGTTGGCATGCGGCGTGTGAGAACCCCGTTCACGCACTGAAGAAAGAATAAAACAAACCGAAAATAAAATAACAACTAAAAAACATACTACTATGATTAAGGTAACAAATTTGAGCAAATCGTTCTCAACCGAAGAAGTGGAAACCATCGCATTGGACAAGGTTTCGTTTGAAGTCAACGAAGGCGAATTCGTCGCTATCATGGGTCCGTCGGGCTGCGGCAAATCGACGCTGCTGAACATTCTGGGTCTGCTGGACAACCCCACGGAGGGCAGCTACGAACTGCTGGGCAACGAGGTGGGGCGTCTGAACGAGAACGGACGCACCAAATACCGCAAGGGCAACATCGGTTTCGTGTTTCAGTCGTTCAACCTCATCGACGACCTCAATGTGTTCGACAATGTGGAGCTGCCGCTCAAGTATCTGGGTGTCGGTGCGGCGGAGCGCAAGCAGCGCGTGACGGAAATCCTCAAACGCATGAACATCTACCACCGTGCGGGCCACTTCCCCCAGCAGTTGTCGGGCGGTCAGCAGCAGCGTGTGGCCATAGCGCGTGCCGTGGTGGCCAATCCCAAACTCATACTGGCCGACGAGCCGACAGGTAACCTCGACTCGAAGAATGGCATGGAGGTGATGAACCTGCTCTCGGAGCTGAACCGCGAGGGTACGACCGTGGTGATGGTGACCCACTCGCAGCGTGACGCCTCGATGGCGCGACGCACCATCAACCTGCTGGACGGCCACATTGTCAACGACGTGAAGAACTTCCTGTAAAAAATAGAGGTGGCGTATGAAAAGTTATCTCAAATTTCTGATACACAATCGGCTCTACACCGCAATCGAGGTGGTGGGACTCTCCCTCTCGATGGCCTTTGTGGTGTTTGTGGGGTGCTACATCACCCAACAGTTGTCGGTGGCGTACGCTCATCCCGATGCCAATCGTATCTATATTCCTTCGATGGACGATTACCCGGGACTGACTTCGGGGTTTGAGGGGGCCATTCGTGACTGTTTCCCCGAAATCGAGCAGACGGCGGTCTATTTCCCTTCGTTTATCGCTCCCGGAGGTGGTCAGTTGGTGGATTTCGAGAACCGCACGATCGAGATTCGCTCCGAGGTGACCGTCGATGAGCATTTCTTCGAGATGTTCCCCGATTTCGAGTTCCTGATGGGGTCGCCCGATGTGTTGAAGGACAAGGAAAATGTGATTGTCAGCGAGGAGTTTGCCCGCAAGTTGTTTCCCGACGGGAACTTCCGCCCCGTGTTGCTCGACGACCACATGAATGTCGCCGCCGTCATCGCCGACAACGACTACTCGATTTTCCCCCGTGCCGATGTCATCATAGGCATTGATTCCCCCTTGAGCGCGGTGTCCTACTACGAGCCGTTCGACAACTTCGGCGTCTGTCTGACCTTTGTCAAACTGCGTGAGGGGGCCGACGAGCAACAGTTACTCGACAATCTGCAGCGGGTCTGCAAGGAGATTTACCCCGATACCTACGGAAAGATGTTTTTCAAGGAACTGAAACTCGAACGCTGGGACCGTATCCTCTTCCGGCCCACGAGCGGCGTGTTCCGCCACTGCGACCTGAAGATGATTTACACGCTGTCGGCCATTGCCCTGCTGTTGTTGCTGTCGGCCATCGCCAACTTTGTGAACCTGAATACCGCACTGGTCGGACGCCGTGCCCGGGAGATGGCCTCGCGCCGTCTGCTGGGGGCTTCGAGCTGGAATATCATGGGACGCTATATCTTCGAGTCGGTGGCGCTGACCTTCGTGTCGATGGTTGTCGCCGTGCTGGTGGCGGTGTGGCTTACTCCGTGGGGCAACGAGATGATTGAGGCCGATGTCCCCGTCAGCATTCCCTTTTCGGCGGGTTACGTGGCCGGATATGTGGCTCTGGTGTTGCTGGTCGGCGGACTGGGCGGACTGCTGCCTGCCGTGCTGGCCGCGCGCTATACGCCCATCGACATCGTGAGGGGTACGTTCCGCAGGGAGAGCAAGCAGGTGTGGAGCAAACTCTTCATCGTCGTGCAGATGACGATTGGCGTGTTCCTCATCTCCATGGCGCTGGTGATGCACGCCCAGTACCGCAAATCGCTGAATCGGGAGATGAACTGTGACTTGAAAAACAAGTTCGCCCTCTTCTACATGATTCCCGTGCGCAACGGAGCCTTCAATCTGGAGGAGCGTATCCGTGCGTTGCCGCAGGTCAGGCGTGTGGGGCGTGCGATGAATGTGCCGTGTACGGAGGCCGGCGGCCAGTTCTCGACCACGACCTCGGGCGACGAGATCATGTACCGTCTCTATATCATGGACTCCACGACCTTCAACATGATGGGCTTCAAGACCCTGGAGGACTTCCAAACCCCCGTCGAAAAGGGCGTGTGGTTCTCCGAGGCGGCGTTCCGTGCCACGGGATTCGATGCGCGGAATCACGACATCTCGACCACGCTGGCCCAGCGGAGCGGTGCGTGTGACCATACGGCCGGCGTGATTGCCAATGTGCCGACGAACATCGCCAACGTGGGTGCAGAGGAGCTGATGGTCGTTGCCGTTCAGGATTTCTCGGCCTATCCGCTCTACATGTCGATTATCGAGACCACCGACCGCCACGAGGAGTTCCGCGAGGCGTTGGCCGAAGTGTGCCGCGAATACACCACCCAATCGGTGGGCTCTGAAATCGAACCGCTCTATTGCGACTATCTGGAGGATATGAAGGTCAAGGCGCTGGCCAAGGCCGAGAAACAGATGAATCTGGTCTATGTCTTCATGGCGCTGGCGGTGCTGATTTCGGTGCTGGGACTTCTGGCCATGAGCATCTACGACGCCCGCAACCGCGCCCGTGACATTGCCGTGAGAAAGGTCTTCGGCAGCACGGTCATGATTGAGGCGCGGAGGGGCGTTGAGGCCTATCTCAAACTCATCTCGGTGGCCTGTGTGGCGGGACTCGCCGTCGCGGTGTGGGCCACGGACCGCTATCTGCAACAGTTTGTCGTCAAAATCGAGAACTATGCGTGGATTTATGTGGTCGTGGTGGCGGTGGTCGTTGTCATCGCCCTGATGACCGTCTTCTGGCAAATCTGGTCGGCGGCACGGGTCAATCCCATCGAAACCCTAAACAAGGAGTAAAATGAAACATTCCGATTTTCTGTTGAAGGTCCTCTCGCTCGGTGTGGGACTGGCCATCAGCTTCGTGCTGCTGGGCAAGGTCTGCTTCGAGATGACTTTCGACCGTATCTATAAGGACGCGGAGCGCATCTGTCAGTTGCGCACCCACTGTGCCCGTAACGACGGCACGGACGGCTCGTTCTGGAATGTGAGCGGCGCCATTGCTCCGGGCGTGATGAAGTATGCCCCCGGTGTGGAGGCCGCCACCCGCACGACGGGTTTCTTCTCGTCGGACAAATACCTCACCGAGGACAAGCGTGTCGTTTCGGGAGACCTGCTTTTGGCCGACACGATGTTCTTCTCCATTTTCGACCGCCCGATTCTTGTCGGCGACCCCGTGCGGGTATTGTCCGAGCGGGGCAAGGTGATGGTGAGCCGTTCGTTTGCCGCGAAAATCTGTCCGGTGGAGGAGATTGTGGGCAGAACCATCACCAACGAGGAGATGCCTCGGCTGGTGATGACCGTGGGCGGCGTGTTCGAGGATTTCCCCGAAAACGCCTCGATGAAGACCGACATTCTGCTCTCGATGGAGACCTATTCCAGGGAAAGCACCCAGAACTGGCTGGGCAACGACCGCTACATGGGTTTCGTGAAACTGGCCGAGGGGGTCGATGCCGAAAGCCTCTATCCGGCCATTCGTCTGATGCAGGAGAAATATCAGGACATCGAGGAGGTCGAAGCCTCGGGCACCCGTATCAGCTACCGTCTGGTGCCGATTACCCGGGCCCATTGGAACTACACGTCGGCACGCAGCACGGTGATGATTCTCTCGTTCGTGACCTTTCTGCTGCTGGGCATCTCGATACTCAACTATGTGCTTCTGGCAGTGTCGGCCATCGTGCGCCGCTCGAAGGAGATGGCCGTGCGCAAGTGCTACGGTGCCGTGACGGGCAACATCTACGCCCTGTTGTTCCGCGAGACGGCCGTGGTGCTGGCCGTGGCACTGGGGTTTGCGGGTCTGACCGTGTGGGCGGTGCGTCCGTTGATTTACGAGCTGGTGGGCGTGGAACTGAAGGTGTTGCTTGTCCCCGAACTCTACCTGACGCTGGGGGTGATGACCGTGCTGGTGTTCCTCTGCTCGGCCGTGCTGCCGGGTATGTTGTATGCGCGTGTGCCGGTCAATGTCATCATCTCGCGTCTGTCGATGAACCGCCGCCGCTGGAAACTCTCGCTGCTGTTCCTGCAATTCGTCATCTGTGTGATGATGACCGTCTTCATGCTGATGGCCGTGGGGCAGTACCACGCTTCGCTGACCCGTGACCCGGGCTACTCCTACAAGCAGACACTGGTCGTGTCGCGCGGCGGCCTGACGCTGGAGCAGTTCCGCTCGCTGGAAGAGCCGTTGAGGGGTATGGCCGAGGTGAAGGCCGTGGCGGTCTGCGACGGCCTGGCGTTCCGCGGCTTTTCGGGCAACAATGTCTGTTCGCCCGACCGCTCGAAGGAGCTGTTCAACATCGCCGACCAGTATCAGGTCTCCCCCGAATACTACGATTTGATGGGTGTCCGCCTGCTCGAAGGCCGCTGTCCGAACAACGGCGAGGAGTGTGTGGTGTCGCGCTCCTTTGTTGAGAAGGTCAAGACGACGGGCTATTGGAAGGAGGGACTCGTGGGTCAGACCATTCCCATCACCGAACACGGCATGGTGACCGTTGTGGGTGTCTATGAGGACTACCTGCTCGGTACGGCCGATTCGCCCGATTTGCGTCCGTCGGCCCTGTTCGGCTGCTCGGAGGCCGAGGCCGACTACTTCTCGCGCAACCTGCTGATTCGTCTGCATGAGATGACCCCCGAGGCGGTGACGGCCGTCGGACAAAAGATTGACGAGGTGCTGCACGGTGCGCGTTTCGACATGAACAGCTGGTCTGAAATGATGGAGGAGCGTTACGGCCGTCAGCGTCAGATGCGCAACACCATCATGGTGGGGGCGTTCTTCACCCTGCTGGTGGCGCTCTTCGGACTCATCAGCTATATCCGCGACGAGTCGCAACGCCGCACCAAGGAGATTGCCCTGCGCAAAATCAACGGGGCTACGGTGCGCGAACTGATGGTCATGCTGGTGGGCGACACCCTGCGCCTGTTCCTCGGGGCGATGGTGGTGGCCGACCTTGTGGTGGTGCTGGTCGGCTCGTTGTGGCTCGAACAGTTTTCCGTGCGCACGGCACTCCATGTGTGGTACTTCGCGGCGGGCGATGTGGCAGTCATGGCGGTTGTCGTGGGCGTGGTGTTGCTCAACATCCGAAGAACGGTGAATGCCAATCCCGTGGAGTCGCTCAAGAGCGAGTAATCGAAAAATTTTATATATTTGTAGGCGGGGAGGGAAAACAATCCTTCCCCGCCTTCTGTAGGACAATGAACAAGGGAAAAGTTTTAATCGTAGACGACAACAACGGTATCCGCGCGGCACTCCGCATTCTGCTGCCCCGATACTTCGCCGAGGCGGAGTGTATCCCCTCGCCCAAGACACTCACTTCGCGCCTGCGCGAGATGCGCCCCGATGTGGTGCTGCTCGACATGAATTTCGACACCGACATCAACACCGGCAACGAGGGACTCTACTGGCTCTCGGAAATCAAACGCCTGTCGCCCGACACCGAGGTGGTACTTTTCACCGCCTATGCCGACATCGCGCTGGCGGTCGAGGGCATGAAGCGCGGCGCATTTGATTTCGTGGTCAAGCCCTACGACAACGACCGTCTGGTCGAAATCCTCACCGCGGCGTGCGAGAAGTCGCTGAAGATGGCGCGCAAGGCGGCCCGCCGTGGCGACAGTGGTGCGGCGTCGGAGATGTATTGGGGCGGAGGGCAGGCGATGCGCGGCGTGCGTGCCACGGTGGAGAAAATCGCTCCCACCGATGCCAATGTCCTCATCACGGGCGATAACGGTACGGGCAAGGACGTGCTGGCCGGCGAGATTCACCGCCTGTCGGACCGTGCGCGGCGCCAGATGGTGGCCGTCGATGTGGGTGCCATCAGCGACGGACTCTTCGAGAGCGAACTCTTCGGCCATCTCAAAGGCTCGTTCACGGGGGCGTTTGCCGACCATGCGGGCAAGATAGAGAGTGCCGACGGCGGTACGCTTTTCCTCGACGAAATCGGCAACATACCCCTCCACCTCCAGGCCAAGCTGCTGCGTGTGTTGCAGAACCGCACGGTCATACGCGTGGGCGACACCCGACCTCTTCCGGTCAATGTCCGTCTGATATGCGCCACGAACCGCAACCTCGAGGAGCTGGTGCGCGAGGGACGGTTCCGCGAGGACCTCTACTACCGCATCAACACCATTCACCTCCACCTGCCTCCCCTGCGCGAGCGCACCGACGAGATTCTGCCCCTGGCGCGTATCTTCATCGACCGCTACGCCGCCAAATACCGCCGTGCGGTGACGGACATCGACCCCTCGGGCGAGGCGCTGCTGCTCGGCCACGAGTGGAACGGCAATATCCGCGAGTTGCGCAACTGCATCGAGAAGTCGGTGATTCTGGCTTCGGGCGAACGGCTCTCGGCGGCCGACTTCTCGTTTGCCGACTCCATCGCCGAGCCGCGACCCTTGTCGGAAATCACGGTGGGCGAGTCGTTGGAGGTGCTGGAGGAGAAGGCTATCCGCGCCGCGCTGGAACACTTCGGCGGCAACCTGACGATGGTGGCCAAGTCGCTCAACATCAGCCGTCCGACCCTCTACGCCCGTCTCAAAAAATACAACATCTGATGGATACGCTGACTGTGGTGGCCCTGGCGGTCGGGGTGGCGGTGGTGACGGCCGTGGTGGTGGCGGTGACCGTCTATGTGAAGATGCACCGCAAGGTGGTCTTCATGATTGACGCGCTGGAGGACCGCGAGGTGGGCTTCCGCTACCGCGAGGGACGTGTGCTGGGCTTCAACCGCACGCTCAACCGCCTGCGCCGCATCTTCGAGCGCGAGATGCAGGAAATCGTGGAGCAGAATCTCTACTACGGCAAGATGCTCGACAATATCCGCACGGGCATCTTCGTCATCGATTCCGACGGCGGCGGCCGTGTCATCTACCACAACACGGCCGCGCTCAACATACTGGGCATGGCCCCCGTCAAACACCTCCGCCAGCTGGCCTTGGTCGACAAGGAGTTGCAGACCGCTTTCGAGACCATTCCCGAGAACAAGGAGATGAGGTGCAGCTTCTACAACGAGCGTAACCGCATCACCATAGCCATGACCGCCTCGTCGGCGCAGTTCGACGGCAAACATGTGCGCATCGTGGCCTTCAACGACATCACCGGCGACATGGAACACAGCGAGGAGATGTCGTGGAACAAGCTGGTGAGGGTGCTCAACCACGAAATCATGAACACCATCACTCCCATCGCCTCGCTCTGCGACACCTTCTCGCGCGACCTGAAGGAGGCAGCTTCCGACGGCGGCCGTCGGCTCAACCTCGAGGAGCTGGAGCGCGGTTTCGAGACCATCGCCTCCTCGTCGAAGTCGCTGATTACCTTTGTCAACAACTACCGCAGCCTCACGCGCGTGGCCATGCCCGTGAAGAAGGCCCTCTATGTGCGCGAACTCATCGACCGTGTGATGGGACTCACCGAGCAGATGGTGCGCGAGGCCGGCGCGCGGGTCTCCTACATCGAGGAGTCTGACGATGTGATGCTCTATGCCGATGAGGGGCAGATGGCGCAAATCGTGGTCAACCTCATCAAGAACGCCCTGCAGGCCGGAGCGCATGCCGTCTTCATCTCGTCGCGCATCAACTCTTCGGACGAGGTGTGCATCTCGGTGTCGAACGACGGACGCCCCATCTCGCGAGAGTCGGCCGACCAGATTTTCGTGCCGTTCTACACCACCAAGCAGGACGGCTCGGGCATTGGACTGAGCCTCTCGCGTCAGATGATGCGGCTCCACAACGGCTCCATCGTGCTGGAGCGCAGCGACGAGCGGGTGACCACCTTCACCCTTCGCTTCAAATAGGAAAAAAACGCAATACACCTCAATACATCTCTACAACCCATGTTTCAGGAAATCGATCCCCAAACGACCTCCCGCGCCGAAGCCTTCGCGCTGTGGATGAAGGCCCCGATGCCGATGGTCACCCTCTTCAAAACCCTGCGTGTGGGACGCCTCAGAAGGCTCTCGCGCCGCAAGGGTCTCAAGTTCAACATGCTCATGTGCTACTGCATTGGCCGTGCCGCCTCCCAGGTCAGGGAGTTCTACCTGCTGCCCGTGGACGGGCGCCTGCTGCAATACGACGCGCTGGCGGTCAACACCATCGTGGCCAATGCGAAGGGCGAAGTCAGCTCATGTGACGTGCCTTTCAGCGACGATGTGGCACGTTTCAATGCCGACTATCTGCGTCTTACGCGGCAGGTAGCCCTCTCGTGCCGGAACCATGACCTCGAGGAGCGAATGGTCATCGGCACCTCGGCACTTGTCGGTTGCGACATCGACGGGGCGGTGGGCATGTATAGCGGCATCTTCAACAACCCGTTCCTCATCTGGGGACGCTGCCGCCGCCAATGGTTCCGCACCTCGCTCCGCATCTCGTTCCAGTTTCACCACACCCAGATGGACGGCGCGCATGCCGCCCGTTTTCTGGAACTGTTGCAGGCAGAAATCAATACACTGACCTTAAAGTAGCCGCTCCATGTTGCAGAATATCAGACCGTATGTCCGCCGTCGTATGTCCGCCCTCAGGGAGCGTGCCGCCGCCCGAAAGAGAAGAATCTCGCGTAACCTCGAATGCCGCCGCCTGCGCCGTCTGCGCGACAGGACGGCACCCCAATACCACCACTGCAAGAACTGCGGCACGGAGTTGCAGGGCATGTACTGCCACAAGTGCGGACAGTATGCCCTCGACATTCGCCAGCCCTTCTGGAAATATGTGGTGCAGTACTTCGAAAATGTCTATCAGTTCGACGGCAAGGTGTGGACCACGTTGTGGTTGCTCGTGCGCCGTCCGGGTTTCCTCACCAGGGAGTTCAACTCGGGTAAGATAGCCTCCTATGTCCACCCCATGCGTCTTTTGATGTTCATCTCGGTGGTCTTCTTCGTCTTCTTCTTCCCGATGCTCAACGCCAAAATCGATGAGATGATGCAACATTCCGATCGGGTGGTCGAGAAGGTGGCGCTCCGCGAGATGACCGTCTCGGGTATAAAACTGCATGACGACGACAGGTGGAATGTCGTTGTGGAACTGTTGTCCGACAGTGCGATGGTGGCCAGCCACCCCTCGCTCCTGCGGATTGAGGGGTGCCGGCCGGCGGTGGGAGAGTCGGGACAGAGAACCGATACCCTCACCGTGAAAATACCCGTGGAGTTGCTGGACAGAAATGTCTACACCGAGGTGGAGCGCCGCGACGGGCTTCGACTCCTGCAGTTCAACCCGGTGTATGTCTCGGCCACCGATGCACGGCTCACGCTGTTCCGTGAGCGCATCATCGGCTTTCTGAGTGGCTATGCCGCCATGATTGTGCTGTTCTTCATTCCCGTGCTGGCCTTCCTGCTGCGCTTTTTCTACCGTCGCAGCAAGATGATGTATATGGGACATCTGGTTTTCTCGCTCCATTTCGTCAGTTTCCTGTTCCTGCTTCTGTCGCTCCTGCTGCTGGTGGGCGAGTGGTGGCAGTACCATGCGGTGTCGTTCTGGATTTTCCTGCTGCTGGTCTTCCTCTACTTCGATATCGCCTCCCATGAGGTCTACGAGGGGGCGGGGTGGTTCATGACCTCACGCCGTACGGTGTGGGTGCTGCTGTTGTATGCCTTTGTGGTGGCGCTGGCACTGGCGGCCATCGTGTTGACGGTCTCCTTCCATGAGAAACAACTGTTGTACGGTGCGTTCGAGCATCTGGATATCCCGGTGGACGTGGATGTCGTATTGGACGATGTGAAGTAGGGCGGATATGGAACAATCGGACAGATACACCCGGTCGGTGAATGCCGTCATCGACTATGTCAATGCCCACATCGGCGAACCGCTCGACGTGGGACGGCTTGCCGCACAGACCTCCTTGTCGGTCTACCACTTCTGTCGGGTCTTTGCCGCCGTGAGGGGGGAGTCGCCCGCACGTTATGTCCTGCGCCGTCGTCTGGAACTGGCCGCCATACAGTTGCGCAATGCTGTGGGGCGTCCGGTGTCGGACATCGCCTTTGCCTACGGCTTCAACTCGGCGAATGTCTTCTGTCGCAACTTCAAGCGCCACTATGGCATGACGGCCGAGGCCTACCGCAAAAAGGAGCAGCAGGAGCGCAAGAATCGTCCATCGCCGCGCAATATCGGTAACGACGGGCGCAGTTATTCCCGCTACTTTTGTCCCTGTAAATCTTTAAAAATAGGAGACAAAATTATGGAATGCAATTTCGAAATCAAACAGTTGGAGGCCACCCATGTGGTCTATTGCCGCCACTACGGGGCGTATGACAATCTGCAGGAGTCGTTCGACAAGCTCCTGCGTCAGGTCTATCCCCTGGGGCTGGTGACTCCCGAGAGCCGTCTGGCCACCGTCTTCCACGACAACCCCGAGGTCACCGATGTGGAACACCGCATCTCCGACGCGTGTCTGGTGGTGGACGGGCCGGTGAAGGCGGGTGGCGAGGTCTGTTCGGCCACCCTTGAAGGAGGACAATATGCCGTGGGCCGCTTCGTGCTGGAATGGAAGGAGTTCGAGGAGGCATGGCGGAGCATGTTCGTGCTGCTCGAGGAGCATGGCTTCAGCTGCTGCGGCCTGCCGTTTGAGGTCTACATCAACCGTCCGGAGACCCATCCCACGGGCAAGTGGGAGGTGGATATCTGTATTCCCGTGCAGGCGAAATAGGGCGTTGTAAGACCGCAGGAAGGGGCGGATACGGAATTGTTTGCGAGATTCCGTGTCCGCCTTTGTCGTCGTGTGGTGGCTCGAAAAATCACGTTCGGCAGCTCTCCGCCTCGCTGTTTTTTCGGTGTGGCCTTGCGCAAATCGGCGGCAGGGGAGAGTGCGTTCCCGAAAAAATTGTTACCTTTGAGATTTCGAAAATCATTTGTGATGAATATTCTCTATTATTGTGATGAGTATCCTCCGGCCAAAACCGGCGGAATCGGCAGCGTGACACGCATTGTCGCGGAGGAGATGGTCAGAAGGGGACACAAGGTGTATGTGGTCGGCTATTATCCCTACAACTACGAACTGCCACAGTATTCCGAAATAAACGGAGTCGGTGTCTATCGTCTGAATATGGGCCTTCGCAAGGGTCTCATTCGCAATAAGATATATCGCAACCTGCATAAGGTGGGGCTGTCCAACTGTTTTATCCAGAGGGAATTGGACTACACCGAGGATTTTATCCGTCGGTTGGTGGCCGACAGGGACATCGACGTGTTGGAACTGACGGATTACTATGCGTTTGATGTGGCCCGCAAGAAGTTGAGGTTTCGCAAATTCGATGTGCCGACCGTCCTCAGGGTGCATGGTTCCCTGTCGTTCCTCAATTCGTTGAGCGGCAGTGAGCAGCGCGGCTGCGATGTCAATGATGCTTTGCATTTCATGCGCTGCGACTATCTGTCGGTGGTGAGCCGCTATTCGCTGCAATACATCGAAAGCAACTTCGATACGGAGCATTTCAAGGGCAAGAATGTGATTTACAACCCCGTGGAAGAGGATTTCTTCCACCGTTGTCCCCCTGCAACCGACTCCCGAACCATTCTTTTTGTCGGTCGGCTGATAGAGACCAAGGGGTGTTACTCGCTGTTGAAGGCTTTTGACAGGATTGCCCCCGAGTATCGGGACTGGAAGCTGGTGATGGCCGGCAGCGGCAATCAGAAATTGGCCGCTTCGTTCGTCTCTCCCGAGAACCGTGCGCAGGTGTCGTTTACGGGTTTCTGCGACCGGGAGGAACTCAAGCGGCAGATCGACAACTGTTCGTTTGCCTGTTTCCCCTCCTATTTCGAGAACTTCTCGATGGCCGCCCTCGAGGTGATGGCCCGACAGAAGGCGCTCATCTTCACGGAGCGGACCTCCGGTCGGGAGGTCATCGACGACGGGGTGGACGGTCTGCTGGTCAACCCCGAGGACATCGGGCAGATTGTCGGCAAGCTGACATTGCTGATTGAAAACAGGGCATTGCGCGACCGAATGGCCGACAACGCCTACTTCAAGGTGAAGAACAACTTCTCGACCCCTGCGATTTGTGACCGTATGGAGGAGTTCTATCGGAGCATTCTCGCTCCGAAGAACCGATGAGGCGTGTGCGTCAGTCCAGACTGATGTATTGCGACAGTGCCGAAGCCACAAGCCGGTCGGGACGCAGGTAATGGTTGTAGTAGTCGTGGTTGGCCTGTTTCATGGCGTTGACCTGCGAGGGGTGCCGCATCAGTTCGTCGATGTGCCGCATACATGACGAAGGAGTGGTAAATTCCAGATAATTCTTCCCCGACACGAAATCATACGGTACTTCGTACTCCAGTTTTTCGGTGATGATGGCTTTGGAGGCCGCCACATATTCGCCGAATCGCCAGCCGATGGATTTGTGGAGACCTGTTGTGGCGATACATATGTCGGACCGCTTCATCTCCTTGAGATAGTGCTGCCGTCGGGTGACGGCCGTCGGAAGGATAAATTCGGGAGCCACCTCACGGGCATGGGGGGAGTCCATCAGACCGCAGACCGAGCAGGGGTATTTCTCTCTTATCTGACGGCACAAATCCGTCCGTTCGCCATTCATTCGAATCCGCTCTTCGATCTGTCGGGCATCGTCCGACTCCGCGGGATCCCATAATCGGGTGATGTACAGAATCCTGAAATCGCGCTCCTTGAAGACCGGGCGCTCGCTGATGTCTTCGGGAAAAGTAAAATCCCTGCGGCGGGAGTCGGCCCTGTGACGCAGATTATAGAAGAAGCGTCTGAATCTGTTTCGGAGCGAGGGGTCGCAAATCCCGTAATTCAAGCCGAGCGGTTTTATCTTTTCACCACCCTTTATCTGTCGGTTGGTCGCCCCGTCACAACTTCTTTTATAATAGACGTCGACCTCGGGCAGGAACCGCTCGAGGGTGGTCAGACTCATATTGTAGCCGTCGAGCAGGTCAAACGCAAATCTGACCCCGTCGAACTGTGCCAACACCAGATGCGGTGTCGGGAATCTGTCGGAATCGTAGGGTATCGATTCAATCTCGAAATCCAGTAGGTGTTGTCTGCGCAACATGAGCAGTCCGATTTCAATCTGGGCGGTGTGGGTGTGCGGATTTTCGCGGTTGAACAAATAAACAATATTATTACTCTTCATCTTGTTTTTGATACCTTTATCGTTGTACTGCGGGGAGAGTGCGTGCTGAGGTTGTTGTCTTCTCCGGAGCATCGGTCTCCCTGTCTTGGTGCCGCAATGTAATGATTTTTTTTGGATTCCTTCATCTCGTCCGCCACTTTTGCGGCGTCAGCGTCCGTCTCGGTGTGAAAAACATGTATCTTTGCCGATAGAATCAAAATACGTGTATGATGACTTCAGTAAAATACGATTTGGGACGATTTGTCGATGCACATCGTCGGATATATGCGGCGGCACTGGAAGAAATTCGCAGTGGAAGGAAGCGGTCACATTGGATATGGTACATATTTCCGCAGTTGAGGGGATTGGGTCATAGCCGTAATTCCGATTATTATGGTATTGTCAATCGTGAGGAGGCCCTGATGTTCCTGCACGAACCGACCCTCGGACGGAATCTTCGTGAGATAACAGAAGCGGTACTTGCCATCAACGGAGAGTCTGTTGAGGAGATTTTGGGGGAGATTGATGCCCTGAAATTCCGCTCGTCGATGACGCTTTTCGATGCCGTATGCCCGAATGACATATTCGCAGATGTCTTGCGGAAATACTACGGCGGCAAAGCCGACGAACTGACGCTGAAGATGCTGGAGCAGGCCGGTGACAAACGGTGAGGGCTGCCGTTCGCAGGTGTGGGGGGTCCCGTCCTCTTTCGGGCGGGGGCGGAGTGCGTCTGACCGTGTCGTTGGCATTTTGCTGTGTATTCGTCAAGGGATATATAAAAAGCGAGGAGTGTTTTATACACTTCCTCGCTTTTTCATTTCTCAAGAGGGAGGTGCGGAATCGTCGGGATCCTCATCTGTCACGAGTTTGAATACATGAGCGGAGCCTGATAGCGTAAATAGAAGTAGGGGAGTTTCATGTATGCTGGATTCTTTGTCGTTTCCTTTCAAGGGGCAGCACCGAATCGGGAAAGGATTTGTTGGGTGTCGATAGAGGAACGCCGTCACCGATGACGGCCGACAGTAGGGTGGATATTTCTTTTGAAGAAAGATAACTGTCGATGGCTCAAATGTACTATCTTTAAACGAATTAAACAAGAATTGCCCGATATTTATTTCCGATACCACTACTTTCCGTGAGGTTGTAAAAAACAGATTATCAATATTGTTTTCTGGAGGGCAAGTTATCTTGTGTTCGGTTTTTTCTCGAAGCAAGAGGCTTCAGACCGCTGGAAAATTCGGCAAAATTTTCCTTTTTTTCATCGGATATGCTTCTTAAAACTATAAAAATCAGCCTGTTTTCATTTCTAAAACAGACTGATTTTTAATTTATTACACTTGCGTTATCTTTCTTCAAAAGAAATCGAATAAACGGTCGACATTTAGTCTATTGAATTTGTAACGCGCTGATATATACCCAGATACGAGCATTTGGGTGTACTAAGGGAATACCCTTATCTCAAGGAAACGGCACAAATCGGTGGGAACAAGTTTGAATAATATTGAAGACAGGGACAAACCCTATTGGTTCGTCATGCTGGCTTACAAGCAGGAACAAAAAGCCGAGGAAATTCTCAGTTGTTCGGCCGAGTTCAAATATTATATCCCCAAGCACTTTGTTGTGAAGATGAGGAAGGGCCGGAAGGAAAAATGTCTTGTCCCCTACATCAACAACATCGTATTCATTTATGGCAGTTTTACGGATATCGTTCGATTTAAGGAACGCTATAATTTCATAAAATTTGTCATCTGGAACAAAAGCACGGGCCACGAGTATCTGATTGTCCCCG
>JAHHQN010000029.1 GCA_020026375.1 Alistipes sp.
TCAGTTACTCTGCAGAGTGGACTGAATAGTGATTACTTTTTCAGTGCCCTCATTTCGATTCGCGGTTTTTTTTGAGAGGATCTTCGGCTGTTCGGGTGATAAGGATTCGGTTATTTGCCGAGGCCCATCTTGTCGATGAGAGCACGGGTTTCGGGCTTGTGGCCGCGGAAGTTGACATAGAGGGTCATGGGATCTTCGGTGCCGCCCTTCGAGAGAATCTCCCTGCGGAACCGTTCCGACACTTCGCGATTGAAGATGCCCTTCTCCTTGAAGAGCGAGAAGGCATCGGCCTCGAGCACCTCCGCCCATTTGTAGCCGTAGTAGCCGGCGGCATATCCTCCCGAGAAGATGTGGCCGAAGGCCGGAGCCATTGCCGTGTGTGCCACTTCGGGCAGCACCTGTGTGGAGGCCATGGCCTGTTTCTCGAACTGTTCCACATCGCCTTCAAACGGTCGGGTGAGAGTGTGCCATGCCATGTCGCTGATGCCGAACGAAAGTTGGCGTACATTGGCATAGGCGGCCAGATAGTTCTTGGCAGCCGTAATCTTTTCGACCAGTTCCTGCGGTATGCGTTCGCCCGTTTGGTAGTGTGCCGCCCACAGGTCGAGGAATTCCTTTTCGGCCGCCCAATTCTCCATAATCTGTGAGGGCAGTTCCACGAAGTCACGGTAGACATTGGTGCCGGTCTGCGATTCGTATTGTCCCTCGCCCAGCATGCCGTGGAGCGAGTGGCCGAATTCGTGGAGGAAGGTCTCCACCTCGTCGTAGGTGAGCAGCGAGGGGGTGGTGGCGGTGGGTTTGGTGAAGTTCATCACCAGCGACACCAGCGGTCGGGTCTCTATGCCGTCGACGATTTTGGTGTTGCGGAATTCGGTCATCCATGCGCCCTGACGCTTGCTCTCGCGGGGGAAGAAGTCGAGATAGAGGACGGCCACGAATTTGCTGTCGGGGTCGGTGACCTCATAGGCGGTGACCTCCTTGTGGTAGACCTCGATGTCGGCGGAGGGGGTGAAGTGTAGGCCATAGAGTTTTCGAGCGAGGGTGAACACGCCGTCAATCACCTTCTCGAGTTGGAAGTAGGGTTTGATGGCCTCGTCGTTGAGCGCGTATTTTTCGTCCTTGTAGAGTCGGGTGTAGTAGGGCCAGTCCCACGGCATCAGTTCGCCTTCGAAGCCTTTGGTGGCGGCAAATTCCGAGATGGTGCGGTACTCCTTTTCGGCCGGAAGTTTCGAGGCCTCGAGCAGCTCATTGAGGAAGGCTTCGACGGTGGCGGTGTGACGTGCCATGCGCTCCTCCAGCACATAGTCGGCATAGCAGTCGTAGCCCAGCAGACGGGCGATTTGGAGACGGGTGTTGACAATCTTGCGGATAATCTCCGTATTGTCGAACTCGCCGCCCAGCGCGCGCGAATTGTAGGCCTTCCACAACTGCTCTTTGAGCGGACGGTGGGAGGAGTATTTGAGGAAGGGAATGTAGCTCGGAGCCTGAAGGGTGACCACCCAGCCCTCCTTGCCGCGTGAATGTGCCTCCTCGGCCATCGCCTCCTTTACGAAGTCGGGCAACTCGCCGACCGTCTGGGGGTCGGTGATGTGGAGGGTGAAGGCATTGGTGGCCGCGAGAGCATTCTGTCCGAACTGGAGGGTGAGGGCCGACAGTTGGCTGGTGTAGTCCCTGTAAAGGGCCTTGTCCTCCTCGGAGAGGGCGGCACCGCTGCGTGCGAAACTCTTGTAGGTGGTTTCGAGCAGCATCTTGTCGTCGCTGCCCAAATCCGGACAGGGATGTTCGTAGACCTCCTTCACACGTTCGAAGAGTTTTTCGTTGAGCGATACGTCGTTGGCCAGCGCGGTGAGCTTGGGCTGTACGCGCAAGGCGATGTCCTGCATCGTGTCGTTGGAGTCGGCCTCCAGCAGGTTGAAGAAGATGCCCGAAATGCGGTCGAGCAGTGCATCGGTGCGCTCCAGAGCCACAATGGTGTTGCGGAAGGTGGGGGGGGCCGGATTGTTGACGATGGCGTCAATTTCGGCACGCGAGTAGGCGATGGCCGCATCGAATGCCGGTTCGTAGTGTTCCAACCTTATCTTCGAGAACGGGGGTGTGGCGTGGGGGGTGTCCCAGTCGGCCAGCAGCGGATTGGTGGTGTCCAATTCGGGATAGTGGGGTTGGGGTATGTCGTCGGCAAATCCCACAGATGTTGATAATGCCATGATTGTCTTGTTTTTTTACAGATGGTTTATTGTTGTTGGGGGGTGTTCAGCGTGTAGCGTCCGTCCATCATCGGCACCTCGAGCGAGTCGATGGGCGGCAGCGAATCGACCACGGGGGCGGAGGGCATGAGACCGCGGGCCTTGAGCAGTGCGTCCTTGTCGGGATCCTTGCCGCGGAAGTCGCGGTAGAGGGTCATGCCGTTCTGCGAGCCGCCCTTCGAGAGCAGACGTTGGCGGAAACGCTCGGCGACATTGCGGTTGAAGAGGTCGCCGCTCTCGCGGAAGGCCTCGAAGGCATCTTTGTCGAGCACCTCGGCCCAGATGTAGAAGTAGTAGCCGGCCGAGTATCCGCCGTCGAAGATGTGGCTGAAGTAGGTGTAGCGGTAGCGCGGTTCGATGGCCGAAATCAGGCCGCGGCGCATGCGCAGGGCGTTCTTCTCATACTCGTTGACATCGAACGGGTGGTATTCCTTCACCGAGTGGAGGTCGAGGTCGGCCAGGGCGGCGGCAATCAGCTCAGTGAACTGGAAGCCCTGGTTGAAGAGGCGGCTGTTGTTGATGCTCCGTATCAGATAGTCGGGCATGGGGGCGTGGGAACTGTAATGGAACGCATACTGGCGCAGCATTTCGGGTTCGAAGGCCCAGTTTTCCATCACCTGCGAGGGCAGCTCCACGAAGTCGCCCTCCACCTCGCTCAAGCCGCGGTACTTCACCTTCTGGAACAGGAAGTGGAGTGCGTGGCCGAATTCGTGGAACAGGGTCTGGGTATCGTCGATGGAGAGGAAGGCCGGATTGGCATAGGCCGGACGGTTGAAGTTGGTGACGACGGCGACCACCGGAGGGGTGATTTCGCCCTCGTTGAATCCCTGCTCCACATAGTTGCCGCACCATGCGCCCTGACTCTTTCCCTCGCGGGTGAAGAAGTCGAAGTAGAGGATACCGAGGTGGTGCTGGTCGACATCGAGTACCTCGTAGGCCGATACGTCCTTGTGGTAGGCGGGCAGATTCACGGGGCGGAAGGTGATGCCGTAGAGACGGTTGGCCAGGAAGAAGATGCCCGACTTCACATTGTCGAGCGAGAGATAGGGGCGCAGGGCATCTTCGTCGAGTGCGAATTTGTTTTTGCGCACCTTGTTGGCATAGTACCACCAGTCCCACGACTGCATTTCGGAGTCGGGGAAATCCTTCTTGAAGAGGGTGTTGAGTTCGTCGTATTCCTCCTGAGCCTTGTCCAGGGCCGGGGTCCACACCTCGCGCAGGAGTTTGTAGGCGGCCGATGTGGTGGCGGCCATCTGGTCGGCAATGACATAGTCGGCGTAGGATTTGTAGCCCAGCAGGTGGGCCTTCTCGGTGCGCAGACGTATGAAATCGTTGATGAGCTGCTTGTTGTCATGCTCATCGTCGTTGTTGCAACGCTGGAGGTAGGCCTTGTAGATCTCCTCGCGACGTTCGCGGTTGGAGGAGTAGGTCAGGAAGGGGAAGATGCTGCCGCGGTGGAGCGTGAAGGCATATTTGCCGTCCTTGCCTATCTCGTTGGCCTTGATGCGTGCGCGGTCGCGGATATCGCTGGTCAGTCCCTGCAATTCGTCGCTCTCGAGCAGCAGCACATAGGCGTTGTTCTCGGCCAGCAGGTTGGCGGCATACTTGACCGACAGCGAGGCCAGCTCGCCGTTGATGTCCTGCAGTCGCTGTTTCTTGTCGGCATCGAGCAGCGCACCCGAACGCACGAACTCGTCGTAGATTTTCTCGGTGAGCCGCAGTTGCTCGGCATCGAGATTCAGCGAGTGGCGCTCGTCGTAAACGGTCTTGATTTTTTGGAACAGACGGTCGTTCATCAGTATGCGGTCGTCGTGCTGCGAGAGCAGGGGCATGGCCTCCTCCTCCACTTCGCGCAGCTCGTCGCTGCTCTCCGCCGCGCAGAGCATTTCGAGAATGAGCGAGGTCTGTGCCAGCTCCTCGCCCGAGCGGTCGTAGGCCTCGATGACGTTTTCGAACGTGGCCGGCGAGTTGTTGGAGGTGATGGCGTCGATTTGGGCGTTGTGCAGCGACATGCCGTGTTGGAGTGCCGGCATGAAATGTCGGGGCTTTATCTGGTCGAAGGGCGGAACCCCGTAGGGTGTATTCCACTCCGTGGTGAGCGGATTGCGCTCCTCGACCTGCTTTTTGGAGCAGGATGTGAAACTCATGGTCAAAAGAATTGATGCAATTAATAGGGAAACAGGTCTCATTTTGAATACTCTTATTCGTCTATTTTGTGTAACTTTGAAGCCGTAAAAAAATTGGCGCACATTCCGCCAATTTCACCAGTGCAAAGATAATAAATTAATATAGGTATGCAACTATTTTATGCTCCGGGCATGATTCCGCCCACCCACACGCTTTCGGAAGAGGAGTCGCGTCACGCGGTCCGTGTCCTGCGACTGGAGTCGGGCGACCCGATACACATCACCGACGGCGAGGGCAACCTCCACCACTGTCGGGTGACGGTGGCCGACCAGCGCCATTGTGAAGTGGTGGTTGAGTCGACGGAAACCGAGTTCGAAAAACTGCCCTACCGTCTGACGATGGCGGTGGCTCCCACCAAGAACAACGACCGTTTCGAGTGGTTTCTGGAGAAGGCCACCGAGGTGGGTGTCGACACCATTATTCCGCTGGAGAGCGCCCACTCGGAGCGCAGGGTCTACAAGGAGGAGCGCGGACAGAAGGTCATCACCTCGGCCATGAAGCAGTCGTTGAAGGCCTACCACCCCCACCTGAGGGGACTCTCCTCCTTCAAGAAACTGATGGAGGAGGAGTTCTCCGGCCGCAAGTTCATCGCCCACTGTGCCGGGAGTCGCTCCCCGCAGGGGAAGGCCTACCTGCCCGACACCCTCCGTCGGGGGGAGGACGTGCTGGTGCTGATTGGTCCCGAGGGGGATTTCTCCGACGAGGAAATCGACATGGCCATGCAGCGCGGCTTCGAGGAGATTACGCTCGGCACACAGCGTCTGCGCACGGAGACGGCTGCCGTGACGGCGGTGGTCATGACTTCGGTAATCAACACCATGAAATAGCCTATGCCGCGACTGAGAACCATCTTTCTGTCGTTCTTCAAAATCGGACTGTTCACCATCGGCGGCGGTTTTGCCATGCTGCCGCTCATGGAGGTGGAACTTATCGACAAACGGAAGTGGATTGGGAAGGACGACTTCCTCGACTTGATGACCCTTGCACAGTCGGTTCCCGGCCCTGTGGCGGTCAACACGGCCGTGTTCATCGGCTACAAGGTCCGGGGCCTGCGCGGTGCGGCCGCCGCCATTCTGGGTACGGTGATGCCCTCGTTCACCATCATTCTGACCATTGCGCTCTTCTTTGCCAATATCCGTGACAACCGGCTCATCGATGCCGCCTTCAAGGGCATGCGCCCTGCCGTGGTGGCACTGCTGGTCTTTCCGGTCATCTCGCTGGCGCGCAAGGTGCATGTGGCCCTCGTCGGTGTCATTGCGGCGGCGGCCCTGCTCATCTGGTGGGGCGGCTGGTCGCCGATTTATGTGCTGGCAATGGCGGCCGTGGGCGGCATCGCCTGGGAGTTGCTGGTGGCCGGCCGTAAGACCAAAAAAGAGAAGGAGGTGGAGCGATGATACTGTGGCAGCTTTTTATCAGCTATCTGAAAATCGGATTCTTCGGCTTCGGCGGCGGTTACGCCATGCTGTCGCTCATTCAGAACGAGGTGGTCGTGCAGCACGAGTGGCTGACCAATGCCCAGTTCTCCGACATTGTGGCCATCTCGCAGTTTACCCCCGGACCCATCGCCATCAATTCGGCCACCTATGTGGGCTACACGGTGGGCATACAGGGCGGCGGCACGCTGATGGGTATCCTCGGCTCGGTGATAGCCACCTTTGCCGTGTGTCTGCCCTCGCTTACGCTCATGATTCTGGTGGCGCGCTTCTTCCTCAAACTCAAGGGCAACCGCTGGGTCGAGGGCATGATGCTGGGCATGCGTCCCGTGGTCATCGGCATGATTGCCGCCGCCGCGCTGCTGCTCATCTGGCCGCATACGGGCGGCGAGGAGGTCGGCGAGGGCGAACGCAACTTTGTCGACATGTGGAGCTGGGTGCTGTTCGGCGGTGTGCTTGTCGGCTCGTGGCGCAAGATGAATCCTATCCATCTGATTTTGGGTGCCGGAGTGGCCGGCATCGTCATATACTATGTGCTGGGGTGGTGACACTTCAGCGAGTGCAACGAAAAAGGACGGACTTCCGTTACGGAAGTCCGTCCTTTTTGGCTCATATCCCTGCCTCTTTGGAGAGGAGGTGTTTCGTTTCATGTACCGTCGGGAGAGGGGTGTCAGCACACGAGCAGTGTCGTTCCGATGCCCATCAGCAGCAACAGTGCCGACACGAAGAGCAGTCCGCCGATGATGCCCAGCAGGGTGCCTACACAGCCGAAACTCTGTTCCGCCCCGGGTTTGGGGTCGCTCAGAAGGGTGAAAATCAATCCCACGAGCGGCGTGAAGAGGAGACTGAGGAGGAAGGAGAGCGTGAAACCGATGTTGCGACGGCTGCCGATGAGTCCCACCAGCACGGAGAGCAGACAACCGCCTGCCGCGCCGAACAATACGATGAAGAATTCTGTAATCATGGCCTTCGGTATCGGTTATCGGGTGATGCGGTAGTAGACGCCCAGGGGCAGCTGCTTGCCGCCGCGGTCGGTGAAGCACAACTCGCCGCGCTCCTCGGTCTTCGGCTCGCCGAAGGCCTGACGCACGGCCGTGCGTGCCAGTGTCGACGAGAGTCCCATCGAGTAGAGGTTCAGCACCAGGAAGGCGTTCTCCTTTTCGAGCAGCTGCGCGCAGCACTCCAGCATCTCACAGATGGAGTCCTGCAAAATCCACTTCTCGCCGTTGGCACCGCGTCCGTAGGCCGGAGGGTCGAGAATGATGCCGTTGTAGCGGTTGCCGCGGCGCACCTCGCGCTGTACGAATTTCATGGCGTCCTCCACAATCCAGCGGATACCGTCCAGACCGCTCAGCTCCATGTTTTCGCGCGCCCACGACACCACCTGCTTCACCGAGTCGACATGCGTCACCTCGGCACCTGCCGCACGTGCCGCAAGGGTGGCACCGCCGGTGTAGGCAAACAGGTTCAACACTTTGGGACGCTGGCCGCCATTGCCTGCTTCGCGGCAGCGGTCGTAGATGAAGTCCCAGTTGGCCGCCTGTTCGGGGAAGAGTCCCACATGCTTGAAGGAGGTGAGTCCCAGACGCATGCGCAGCTTCTTGTCGCGCAGCTCATACTCCACATTCCAGCGGTCGGGCGTGCCGCGTCGCAGTCGCCATTCGCCGCGCTCCTCGCTCTTGGCGTCGCGCATGAACGAAGCGTCGGCCGCCAGCCACTCCCGCTCGGGAAGCGACGGCCGCCAGATGGCCTGCGGTTCGGGACGTCGGGTGGTGAAGCGTCCGAAACGCTCCAGCTTCTCGAAATTGCCCGAGTCTATCAGTTCGTAGTCCCCGAAATCGGGGGTCAGTTCTTTCTGCATATTCTTTTCGATATTGGGCCGCCGTCGGACAGGACGGCGGCGTGTCGTTAATACTCTAATACTCTTTGGGGGTGCGTCGGGCGCAGGTGCGCAGACTCATCTCGCAGCGTCGGCAGTCGAATTCCAACTTGTAGCGCATCATGCCGCGTTCGAGGTAGAGGTCGCCGCGCAGCCGGGGATTCTTCTTCAGACACTCGCCGATCTCGCGGCGGATACAGTAGGCCGACCGCATGACGCGCTCGCCCGTGAAGTCGTCCTGCAACTCCAGTGCCGGAGCTATCTGCTCCACACCGTGGTCGAGATAGAATTGTCGGGCCAGACGGTTGGTCACATTGTCCTCGTTGAGGAGGGCGGTGGCGGGGTAGCGGGTCGAGGTCACCTCCTCGGTGATGTGGTGGGCGGGGGTGTGTCTCATGCGCTCGGCGAGCAGCCGTTCCAGACCCTCGCGGCGCAGGGCGGTCATCACCGAAGCCGGCACGAAGCGTTCGCCGCCCGTGACCTCCACATGCTCCACCGCAAAGATGGTGTCGCCGCTCTTCTGCACCTGACGGGTGAGCGACGAGAGGTTGCCTTCGGGGTTCCTGGCGCAGTCGAACGCGCCGTCCTGTGCGACGGTGGCCGTGCGTCCCTCACAGTCGGTGAAGGTGAGCTGCAGACGAGTGGGGGTGATGTCGAGCCGTGCGTCGGTGGCGATGACGCGTCGGGTGCGGCTCACGGTGAGGGACTTGTTGAAGCGGTGGTCGTAGTTGCGGAAAATCTCCGTACCCTTGACGATGCCCTCCGCACGGTTGGGCGTGATGCGGTCGCCCTCCACCGTGTTGACATTGGTGCCGATGAGTTCGCCGCCGCTCACAAAGCAGATGCCGTCGCCGGCGTTGAGGCGTTCGGCCCCCTGCATGCGGAACGAGCGTCCCTCGACACGGCTGACACGTCCGATGCGTTCGCCCACCGACTTGGGGGTGTCGAACGAAGCCACACCGCGCCGGCGGCCGTCGAAGAAATACTCCGATTCGCCACGCGTGAAGCTCTTCGAGGTGTCGGGGGTGAAGTCGTAGCGGCTCTCGCCCACCGAGGCGCGTGTGAGCCACGGACGCTCGGCCAGCGCGCGGTCGACCTCGCGGCGGTAGTAGGCCACCACGTTCTTGATGTAGCCCTCGTCCTTGAGTCGTCCCTCGATTTTGAAGGAGGTGACTCCTGCGTCGAGCAGGTCGCCGATGCGGTGCGAGAGGTTCATGTCCTGCACCGAGAGGAGGTGTTTGCCGGTGAGATATTTGGTGCCGTTGCCGTCGGTGAGGTCCCACGTCAGACGACAGGGCTGGCTGCATGCGCCGCGGTTGCCGCTGCGCGACTCCGACATCGAGCGCGAGAGGAAACAACGGCCGCTGTAACCCACACAGATGGCGCCGTGGACGAAACATTCGACCTCGGCGGTGGTGGCGGCGCAGATGCGGCGGATTTCGTCGAGCGAGAGCGAGCGTTCGAGAATCACACGCGCAAAGCCCGTGTCACCCAGAAACTTCGCCCCCTCGGGGGTCATGTTGCACACCTGTGTCGAGGCGTGGAGTTCGACGGGCAGGTTCATGCGGCGCAGGGCCATGTCCTGCACGATGAGGGCGTCGACACCTGCCGCGATGAGTTCGCGGGCCTGTGCTTCGGCGGCCTCCAGCTCCGAGTCCCAGAGCAGGGTGTTGACCGTGGCGTGGACCCTCACACCGTAGCGGTGGGCGTATTCCACCACACGGGCAATCTCCTCGGTGGAGTTGCCGGCGGCGTGGCGCGCACCGAATAGCGCACCTCCTATATAAAGGGCATCGGCTCCGTAATCCACGGCCGCCACGGCCGAGGAGTAGTCTTTCGACGGAGCGAGTAATTCGACTGTTTTCAACTTCTCCAGATAATTTTGTGCAAAATTAGCAAACAATTCTCAAAAAGCCGTGGTCCGACCCCACAAAGACACCTGTGTCGGTGGCGATTTGACAGGGTTGGAGGATTATTTGGCGGAAAATGAAACAAATTCCGGCAATTTTTGTATTTTTGCAGGTTGTAACGCAAATTCTATAATAAATCATATACATATGCTGACCATTAAGCAAATTCGTGACGACAAGGAAGCTGCTGTTCGCAAGTTGGCGAAGAAAGGTGTAGATGCCGCAGCTACCATCGACCAGATTCTGTCACTCGACGAGAAACGTAAAGCATTGCAGACCGAGTTGGATTCGACACTCGCTGCTCAGAATAAGGCTGCCAAGGAGATTGGTGCGCTCATGGCGCAGGGCAAGAAGGAGGACGCCGAGGAGAAGAAGCGTTTCGTGGCGGACCTCAAGGAGAAGTCATCGTTGTTGCAGGCCGAGTCGAAGGCTGTGCAGGATGAGTTGCAGTCAGCTCTGGTGCTGCTGCCCAACTTCCCCGCCGAGATTGTTCCCGAAGGCAAGACCGCGGAGGACAACCTCGTTGTCAAACTGGAGGAGAACTACACCAAGCTGCCCGAGAATCCCCTTCCCCACTGGGAACTGGCGCGTAAGTACGACATCATCGACTTCGATCTGGGTGTGAAGCTCACCGGTGCGGGTTTCCCCGTCTACAAGGGCAAGGGTGCGCGTCTGCAGCGTGCGCTGATCAACTACTTCCTCGACTGCAACACCAAGGCCGGCTACCTCGAGGTGGAGCCTCCCGTGATGGTCAACGAGGCTTCGGGTTTCGGTACGGGTCAGCTGCCCGACAAGGAGGGTCAGATGTACCACGCCACTGTCGACAACTTCTACCTGGTTCCCACTGCGGAGGTTCCCGTGACCAATATCTACCGCGATGTCATTCTCGACAAGTCGGATTTCCCCGTGAAGATGACCGCCTACACCCCCTGTTTCCGTCGTGAGGCCGGTTCCTACGGCAAGGACGTGCGCGGTCTGAACCGTCTGCACCAGTTCGACAAGGTGGAAATCGTGCAGCTCTCGCTGCCCGAGGTGTCCTATGAGGCTCTGGACGGCATGGTGGCTCATGTGGAGTCGATTGTCAAGTCACTGGGTCTTCCCTACCGTATCCTGCGTCTGTGTGGCGGCGACATGTCGTTCACTTCGGCCCTGACCTACGATTTCGAGGTCTACTCCGAGGCACAGAAGCGTTGGTTGGAGGTCTCTTCGGTGTCGAACTTCGAGTCGTTCCAGGCCAACCGTCTGAAACTGCGCTACCGCGACGAGGACAAGAAGACTCAGCTGGCACACACTTTGAACGGTTCTTCGTTGGCACTGCCCCGTATCGTGGCTGCCCTGCTGGAGAACAACCAGTGCGAGGAGGGTATCCGTATCCCCGAAGTATTAATTCCTTACACAGGTTTTGATATTATCAAATAAGTTCATATATTTGCAGACACACAACACACATATTAACAATTAATCTTTAAGAAAATGGCTTACAAAATTACCGACAGTTGCGTTGCTTGCGGTACTTGTATCGACGAGTGCCCCGTAGAGGCTATTTCAGCCGGCGATATCTATGTAATCGATGCTGACAAGTGCATTGAGTGCGGAACCTGTGCTGGCGTTTGCCCCAGCGAGGCTATCGTAGCGGAGTAACGATTAGATTCCGATAAAAACGGGACGACCTTTGGTGGTGGTCCCGTTTTTTTTGTACTCTGCCCCAAAAAAAACAGAACACTTCGTCGCCGGGAAATGACACCATTGCGCAAAAATTACTACCTTGGCTGACGATTTGTTGCCTAAATCAGACATTTAACTCGGAAATTAAAATTTTTTAAAAAAATTTAATTAACTTTGCGCCCTAATTCAAATCAAAAAAGTTCGTAATGAAGATTGCATCATTTAGACCCAAACTGGTCGATTCGTTGAAGAGTTACGACAAAAAGACCTTCTCGGCCGATGTCATGGCCGGTCTGATTGTCGGTATTGTGGCACTTCCTCTGGCCATCGCATTCGCCATCGCTTCGGGTGTCTCGCCCGAAAAAGGTATCATCACGGCTATCATTGCCGGATTTATCATCTCGCTGCTCGGCGGCAGCAAGGTGCAGATTGGCGGCCCTACCGGTGCGTTCATCGTCATCATCTACGGCATCGTGCAGGAGTATGGCGAGACGGGTCTTATGGTGGCAACGCTCATTGCCGGTCTGTTGCTGGTGCTGATGGGCGTCTTCAAACTGGGTACGGTCATCAAGTTCATTCCCTATCCCATCGTGGTGGGTTTCACCAGCGGTATCGCGCTGACCATCTTCACCACACAGATTGCCGACCTCTTCGGCATGAGCTTCCCCGAAGGCACGAAGATGCCCGGCGACTTCATCGGCCGCTGGCTGCTCTACTTCGAGAACTTCGGCTCGATTGACTGGAAGGAGACCATCGTGGGTGTGGGCAGCGTGGTGCTGATTGCCCTCACCCCAAAATTCTCGAAGCGTATCCCCGGCTCGCTGGTGGCCATCGTGGTGATGACCGCAGGCGTGTGGGCGTTGGGCGAGTATGGCGGCATCTACGGCATCGACACCATCGGCGACCGTTTCTCCATCAGCTCGAAGCTGCCCGAGGCGGCCATGCCCAGTCTCGATTGGGAGGCGGTCCGCAACCTCTTCCCTGCGGCGCTGACCATCGCCGTGTTGGGTGCCATCGAGTCGCTGCTGTCGGCTACCGTGGCCGACGGTGTGATTGAGGACCGTCACCGTTCGAACACCGAGTTGATTGCCCAGGGTGTGGCCAATATCTTCTCGCCCCTGTTCGGCGGTATTCCCGCAACGGGTGCCATCGCACGTACGATGACCAACATCAACAACGGCGGCCGCACCCCCGTGGCCGGTATTATCCATGCCGTGGTGCTGCTGCTTATCCTGCTGTTGCTCATGCCGCTGGCCAAGTTCATTCCCATGGCGTGTCTGGCCGGTGTGCTGACCATCGTAGCCTATAACATGAGCGGTTGGAGAACCTTCCGCGCACTGTTGAAGAACCCCCGTTCCGATGTCTCGGTGCTGCTGGTTACCTTCCTGCTCACCGTGATTTTCGACCTGACCATCGCCATCGAAATCGGCCTTCTGATTGCCTGTGTGCTGTTCCTGCGCCGTGTGATGGAGACCACCGAAATTTCGGTGGTGCGCGATGAGCTGGATCCGGGTGCCGACCTCGACGTGCAGCTCCACGAGGAGCCGCTCTCGATTCCCGAGGGTGTGGAGGTCTACGAAATCAACGGCCCCTATTTCTTCGGTATCGCCACCAAGTTCGAGGAGATGATGAGCCACATGGGCAAGCACTCCAAGGTGCGTGTTATCCGTATGCGTAAGGTGCCGTTCATCGACTCGACGGGTATCCACAACCTGCAGACCCTGTGCGAGATGTCACACAAGACCGGTATCGAGATTGTGTTGTCGGGTGTGCGCAAGGAGGTGCGCGAGACGCTGAAGAACGCCGGATTCAACAAGTTGCTGGGCAGTGCCAACATCTGTCCCCACATCAATGAGGCGTTGCGTCGTGCCGGCGAGATTCTCGAAGAGAAGAACGGCAAGAAAGCGGAATAAAGATATAGTTGTCAGATAGATTGCGAAGAGCGGTTTCCCACGGGGAAGCCGCTCTTTTTTGTTGAGGATATGTCGTAGAGGTGGGGGAGGAAGGGAACGAAAAAACGCGCCGCACGTTGAGGGGAACGTGTGGCGCGTTGTGGCGTTGTGTGGCGCGGGGGGGTCAGGCGTTGCCGCCGAACTCCATGAGGTAGGCCTTGATGAACTGGTCGATTTCGCCGTCCATCACCGCCTCCACATTCGAAGTCTGACAACCTGTGCGGTGGTCCTTCACACGGCGGTCGTCGAACACATAGGAGCGGATTTGCGAACCCCACTCGATTTTCTTCTTCGTGGCCTCGAGAGCCTGCTGCGTGGCCATACGCTTGTCCAGCTCGCGCTGGTAGAGCTTGCACTTGAGCAGTCGCATGGCGTTCTCGCGGTTCATGAGCTGCGAGCGGGTCTCCATGTTCTCGATGAGGTACTCAATAGGTTCGCCCGTGTCGGCGTCCTTGCCGTGGTAGCGCAGACGCACGGCGGTCTCCACCTTGTTGACATTCTGGCCGCCGGCACCCGACGAGCGGAAGGTGTCCCACTCGATGTCGGCCTGGTTGACCGTGATTTCGATGGTGTCGTCGACGGCCGGAGCCACGAATACCGAGGCGAAGGTGGTCTGACGCTTGTTGTTGGCGTTGAAGGGCGAGAGACGCACCATGCGGTGGACACCGTTCTCGCTCTTGAGATAGCCGTAGCCGTAGTCGCCCTCAAATTCGAGGGTGCAGGACTTCACACCCACCTCGTCGCCGGCCTGGTAGTCCAGCACCTTGACCTTGTAGCCGTGGGCCTCGCCCCAGCGGGTATACATGCGCATGAGCATCGATGCCCAGTCCAGTGCCTCGGTGCCGCCTGCGCCGGCGTTGATGTCCATAATGGCGCCGAGTTTGTCCTCCTCGCCGCGCAGCATGTTCTTCAGCTCGAGTTTCTCTATCTTGTCGAGGGTCGAGGCGTAGTGGGCGTCCATCTCCTCCTCCGAGACCACACCCTCCTTCACGAAGTCGGGCATGAGTTGCAGGTCTTCCACATCTTTTCTCACCGCCTCGTAGTCTTCGACCCAGGCCTTGATGGCCGCTACCTTGCGCAGCTGCTCGCGGGCCTTGTCGGGGGCGTCCCAGAAGTCGGGCTCCTGGGTCTTCTCCTCCTCGTTGCGGAGGTCGATGAGTTTCTGTGCGATGTTGAGGCATCGTTCCAGTTCGTCACGACGCTTCTCCAGCTCCTTGATGTCGTCGATAAGTATCATAGTGTCAATATTGTTTCGTGTTATAGGTGCGGCATTGACCGTTTGCATCGTGGCGGCGGTCGTTGCCGGTGTTTGTTTTATCTCTTTGCGCCGAAGCGTCGCAGCTCGCCCGTGAGCAGCACGAAGGCCACGGCCGCAGCCAGCAGGTCGGACAGCGGCAGAGCCCACCATACGCCCCACACCCTCTCCCACGGAGTGCAGGCCCCGAAGACCTCAGGCAGCAGCAGCAGTGCCGGCAGCAGGAACAGCAGCTGGCGCGACACGGAGAGGAAGATGGCCTTGTGTGCGCGGCCGATGCTCTGCAGGAAGTTGGAGGTGACCATCTGGAATCCGATGATGGGGAAGAACGAGAAGACAATCCGCATGCCGCGGGCGGCCAGCTCGCGCATCTCACCGTCGGTGGTGAACCATCTGACGGCCAGATGGGGGGCCAGTTCGCCCAGCAGGAAGCCTGCCGTGGTGACCAGTGTGGCACCGGCGAGGGTGAGTTTCAACACTTTGAGCATGCGGGTGTATTGTCCTGCGCCGTAGTTGTATCCGGCGATGGGCTGCATGCCCTGGTTGAGTCCCATCACTATCATGATGAAGATGAACGACAGACGGTTGACAATGCCGTAGGCTCCAATCATCAGGTCGCCGCCGTAGGTCTTGAGTCCCTTGTTGACGAAGATGACCACCAGACAGGCCGCCACATTCATGACAAAGGGCGAGAGTCCGATGGCGAGAATCTTGCAGGCAAGCCTTCCGCGCAGCCGGTAGATGCCCTCTCTGAAGCGCACGGGCTGGCCTTTGCGCGAGAGGAGTCTGAGCTGCCAGACCAGCGACACGAATTGCGACAACACGGTGGCGATGGCCGCACCGCGAATCCCCCAACCGAAGCCGTAGATGAACAGCGGATTGAGCAGTATGTTGCACACCACGGTGTTGATGGTGGCCGTCATCGACAGCCGGGGGTGTCCCGAGGCGCGCAGCACGGCATTCAGACCGATATACATGTGGGTGATGATGTTGCCCAGCAGGATAATCTGTGCGTACTCGCGTGCGTAGCCGATGGTCAGCGGGCTGGCGCCGAAGAAGTAGAGTATCGGGTCGAGGTACCAGAGGGTGACGACGGCAAAAATCAGGCCGATAATCAGATTCAGCGACACGACATTGCCCAGCACCTTCGAGGCGGTGCGGGTGTCGCGGCGGCCGAGCAGCATCGAGATGTGTGCCGCGCCGCCCACGCTCACCAGCGACCCGAAGGCGGCCGAGAGGTTCATCAGCGGAAAAGTGAGTGCCAGACCCGATATGGCCAGCGCACCCACTCCCTGTCCGATGAATATACTGTCAATCATGTTGTAGAGCGAGGAGGAGGTCATGGCGATGATGCCGGGTACCGAGTATCTGATGAGCAGCGTTCTGATGCGCTCGCTCCCCAAATCCGATGTCGCCTCGTTCCTTACTTTACCCATGATGATTTATTCGATTTCCCAATCCGAGCCGTCCTTGCGGTCCTTGACACGGATACCGGCAGCGGCCAGTCCGTCGCGGATACGGTCCGAAGCGGCCCAGTCCTTGGCGGCGCGTGCCTTCAGACGCTCCTCGAGCAGCATCTCCACCAGCGGAGTCACATAGTCGCGGCCCGATGCGGCACCGGCGGCCTTCTCGTCGCGCAGACCCAGAATGTCGAACACATAGCGGTTGACGATGCCCTTGAGCAATTCCAGGTCTTCGGCGGTGATGGTCTGCTGACCCTCGACCAGCTGGTTGATGATGCGCACCCAGTCGAAGAGTGCCGAGATGACCATCGGCGAGTTCAAATCGTCGTCCATGGCCGTGCGGCAACGCTTCTCCAGCTCTTCGGGCTTGACGGTCGATGTGGCCGACGGCTTGACCTTTGCCAGGGCGTCGACACCCTTCATCAGACGGTCGAGACCCTTCTCGGCAGCCTGAAGGGCTTCGTTGGAGAAGTCGAGTGTCGAGCGGTAGTGGGCCTGGAGGACGAAGAAACGTATGGTCATGGGGGTGTAGGCCTGTTCGAGCAGCTTGTGGCTGCCGGTGAACAGCTCCTCGAGGGTGATGAAGTTGCCCAGCGACTTGCCCATCTTCTGGCCGTTGATGGTCACCATGTTGTTGTGTACCCAGTAGCGGGCCGAGTCGTGGCCCAGTGCGGCGGTCGACTGTGCAATTTCGCACTCGTGGTGGGGGAACATGAGGTCCATGCCGCCGCCGTGGATATCGAAACGCTCGCCCAGATAGCGGGTACTCATGGCCGAGCACTCCATGTGCCAGCCGGGGAAGCCGTCGCTCCAGGGCGAGGGCCAGCGCATGATGTGTTCGGGCGAGGCCTTCTTCCAGAGGGCGAAGTCGAACGAGTGGCGTTTGTCGCTCTGGCCGTCGAGTTCGCGGGTGTTCACGACGATGTCCTCGAGGTTGCGGCCCGAGAGCTTGCCGTAGTGGTATTTGGCGTTGTATTTCTCCACGTCGAAGTAGACCGAACCGTTGGAGATGTAGGCGAAGCCTGCATCGTAGATGCGCTTGACCATCTCGATCTGCTCGATGATGTGGCCCGAGGCGTGGGGTTCGATGGAGGGAGTCTCCACGTTGAGGGCCTCCATGGCCTTGTGGTAGCGCTCCGTGTAGTAGTGGGCGACCTCCATGGGCTCCAGCTGCTCGAGGCGTGCCTTCTTGGCAATCTTGTCCTCGCCCTCGTCGGCATCGTGTTCGAGATGGCCCACATCGGTGATGTTGCGCACATAGCGCACCTTGTAGCCCGAGGCCTTGAGGTAGCGGAACAGCAAATCGAAGGTTACCGACGGACGGGCATGGCCCAGATGGGGATCGCCGTAGACTGTGGGACCGCATACATACATGCCGACACGACCTTCGACCAGAGGCTCAAACTCCTCTTTGCGGCGTGTGAGCGTATTGTAAAGTGATAATTTAGAATCCATAGTAGAAAAATTTTTGACAAATTTACGAAATTTAATCGACTTAAAGCGAATATATCGTCGAAGATTTACCTCTTAAATATAAAAAGCCGCGGTGTCGGGGGTGGTGTCGGGCGGCGCAAAAATGTCAAAATCGTGTTTCTCGGGTAATAATGATTGGGAAATCGGCGTTAATTCATTAATTTTGCATTTCATAAGCGAATAAGACCCTAAACAAATATGAAATTCTTTAAATTTTGGAACAACATTACAGGCTGGGCGGTCTTTGCCATTGCGGCAATCGTCTACCTGATGACCATGGAGCCCGTTTCGAGCCTGTGGGACTGCTCCGAGTTCATCGCCACAAGCTACAAGCTGGAGGTGGGACACCCTCCCGGAGCACCGCTTTTCATGATGCTGGCACGCATCGCCACACTCTTTGCCCCCTCGCCCGAATATGTGGGCATGGCGGTCAATGCCATGAATTCGCTGGCCAGTGCCTTCTGTATCCTTTTCCTATTCTGGACCATTACGCATCTGGCGCGCCGTTTCGTGACGCGCAACGGTGAGGAGATGACTCCCTCGACCGTGGTGGCCGTGTTGGGTTCGGGCGTGGTGGGCGCACTGGCCTACACCTTCACCGACACCTTCTGGTTCTCGGCCATCGAGGGCGAGGTCTATGCCCTCTCGTCGATGTTCACCGCGCTGGTGGTGTGGCTCATGCTCAAATGGGAGGAGGACGCCGACAACCCCCACTCCTCGAAATGGATTGTGCTGATTGCCTATCTGATGGGTCTGTCCATCGGTGTGCATATCCTCAATCTGTTGGCCATTCCCTCGCTGGTGCTGATTTACTACTTCCGCAAGACGCGGCAAATCACCCTCAAGGGCATTGTCATCGCGCTGCTTGTCGCGCTGCTGATTCTGGGCTTCATCAACGGCATCATCATTCCCTATACCGTCTATCTGGGTGCGATGGTCGACCTGTTCTGTGTCAACGTGTTGTCGCTGCCCGTCAATCTGGGTATGGCGGTCTTCTCGCTGGCGCTCATTGCGGGTTGCGGCTGGGCCTCGTGGGTGGCGCAGAAGCGCGGCCGTCAGCTGCTCAACATCATCTTGCTGTCGGTGACCATGATTCTGGTGGGTTTCTCGTCCTACGCTTCGGTGACGATTCGTGCGGCGGCCAATCCCCCCATGAACTCCAACAACCCCAACAACCCCCACGCCCTGCTCTCGTTCCTCAACCGCGACCAGTATGGTTCGCGTCCGCTGCTCTACGGAGCCTACTATTCGGCACCTCCTTCGGGCATTGTGGAGAAAGACATCTACTATCTCGACGAGGACGGCAAGTACAAGGAGGGCAAAGTCATTCACGGCTACACCTATGAGCCGCAGTTCATGCACTTCTTCCCCCGTATGTGGAACTATGCCAAGGGCGATGCCTACAAGGAGTGGGGAGCCTACCGCACCAAGGAGGACTACATGCGCGACGACAAGGGACAGATTCTGCGCGACAAGCAGGGACGTCCTATGCGCCACACGGTGCTCGACTTCGGCAAGGAGGTGACCTTCGATCCGGGCAACGGCCAGCTGCACAAGGTGGTGGAACCCACCGCCATGGAGGACTACCACTACTTTCTGAACTATCAGTTCTCCTACATGTATCTGCGCTATTTCATGTGGAATTTCGTGGGACGTCAGAGCGACATTCAGGCCTCGACCTCGACCCTCACCGATGGCAACTGGCTGTCGGGCATCAAGTGGATTGACGAGTTGTTTGTCGGCCCGCAGGACAACCTCCCGCGCGAAATTGCCGAGAACAAGGGCCGCAATACCTACTATTTCCTGCCCTTCCTGCTGGGTCTGCTGGGTCTGGTCTACCAGCTCAACAAGGACCAGCGCAACTTCTCCATCGTCATGCTGCTCTTCATCATGACGGGTGTGGCGCTGGTGGTCTACTTCAACTCCTCGCCCAACGAACCCCGTGAGCGCGACTATGTCTACGCCGGTTCGTTCTATGCCTTCTCCATCTGGATAGGTCTGGGAGTGCTGGCCGTCCGCGACCTGGTGGCATGGCTCATGAAGCGCAGGGGTATGGCCGCATCGGCGGCAGCCTCTGTCGTGTGTCTCTCGGTACCGGCCGTTCTGGCGGCGCAGAACTGGGACGACCATGACCGCTCGGGCCGCTACTTCGCCCGTGACATCGGCTACAACTATCTGATGTCGACGCTGCCCAACTCCATCATTCTCAACTATGGCGACAACGACACCTTCCCCCTGTGGAACAATCAGGAGATTTACAACGTGCGTCCCGACGTGAGAATCATGAACACCTCCTATCTGGGTGGCGAGTGGTACATCGACGAGATGAAGACCCGCGCCAACGAGGCGGAAGGTGTGCCTTTCTCGCTGCCCAAGCACAAGTACACGATGTGCAACGACCAGATGGTGGTCTACAACCAGCTCGACCGTGCGGTGGATATCCGCGAGGTGATGGATTTCGTGAGGAGCGACGACCCCCGCACCAAGCTGCGTATGGGCGACGGTTCGCTCGAGGATTACATTCCGGCCAAGCGCATCGCCCTGCCCGTGAACAAGGAGAACGCGCTGGCTTCGGGTATCGTGGCCGAGAAGGACCGCGACCTGATGGTCGACACCGTCTACATCAACCTCAAGCGTGACCGTCTGGACAAGAGCCAGCTCATGCTGCTCGACATGCTGGCCAACTTCGACTGGAAGCGTCCCATCTTCATGACGCAGTTCTACATGTTCCAGGACTTCGGTCTGCTCGACTACCTCCAGTTCGACGGCTATGCCTACCGCTTCACGCCGATTCGCACGCCTGTCACTTCACCGTGGGAAATCGGACGTGTCGATGCCGACTACACCCTTCCGCTGCTCAAGGAGGTCTTCCGCTACGGCAACCTCTCCGATCCGAAGGTCTATGTCGACCACTTCATACAGTATAACCTCATCGCTTCGCGCACCCGCGACTCGTTTGCGCGTGTGGCCAAGGAGCTGCTGAAGGAGAACCGCACCGGGGAGGCCGTCGAACTGCTCGACATGGCACTCGAGAAGTTCCCCACCTCGCAAATCCGCTTTAGCGACACCAACACCATGCCGCTGCTGGAGTGCTACTATGCCGCTGCGGCGATGGGTTCGGAGGAGGCTGCCGAGAAGGGTGACGCCCTGCTGCTGGAGTATGCCGACACCCTCATCGAGTATATCGACTACTACATGCAGTTTGAGGGCTGGCAGGCCGACCTTGTCTCGTCGACCATGGACGAGAAACTGGCCAACCTCGAGGACCTCTATTATCTGGCCTCCTATGCCAAGCGCAACGATGTGGTGAAGTACATCAACGACTTCTACCGCTCCTACGGCATCTCGGAGGAGAGCCTCAATCTGGCCGGCGAAGCTCCTCTCCCCTCGAAGGCGTAGGGGCCGCATGCCGATAATCCATACCAAAAAAGGTGACCACTTTATGGGAGGGCACTGAAAAAGTCCTTTCATAGGATAATAGGCTGATATAATCGGCAT
>JAHHQN010000003.1 GCA_020026375.1 Alistipes sp.
GGTGCATACTCCAATATTTTGTTTCCTTGCGGAAATCCCTTGCTCCGAAAATGAGTTACCCTCTTCGAAACTGAATCTGCGTCACGAAAACCTTTCCTCCTCTCCGAGAACGAGTTGCCTGCTTCGAGAATGAATCTGCAATACGGAAAATTTCCTCCTCTCCGAAAATGAATCCGTGGCACTGAAACTTACCTCTTTCCGAGAACGAGCCGACGATTTACCCCTGTGTGTTTGGCCTGCCCAGTCATTGGGTGGAATTTTCGCCTGCGCCCCGTTATTCCTGCGAGCATGATTCGGTGCATACCTCAATATTTTTCTGCGGAAATTCCTTCTTCCTCAAAAAAAATGGCCGTGACGGAGGGTATGGAGCTGGTGGCGGCCGTCTGCGTGGAAGGGGATACCTATTTAAATAAGGTGGCGGGAAGAGGGGGGACTCTCAGAAAAAGAGGTGGTGGCGGATTTTTTCGGGAGAGGAAATGGTGGGGTAGGGGAGTGGTCACTTGGGGTGGTGTGATGGAAAAAGGGCGCGCGCATGGGGATAATCCTTTGCGTGCGCCCTTATGATAGGGGCGATTTGCCGTGTTGTCATGTATCAACAGACCGAATAACAGTGGGTTATTGGTCGGTATCGGTTGTGTCGGCCGTGCGCGATGCAGCAGTCGCGCGGAAAGGGTGCGGTGACACTCCTGCGTGGGGTCTGTTGGGTGGAGAAGTCGGCCGTGCGCGATGCAGCAGTCGCGCGGAAAGGGTGCGGTGACCATTTCCGTGTGCAGCCGCGTGGGCAGGGGGTGTCGGCCTTTCGAATGGCTGCGCCCTTGCGGTGGCCTGGGGATCAACGCTCCGAGAGGTAGTCTACGCAGTCGGACGGGTCGAGGGGCGGCAGGGCGGCAGGGTGAAAGTCGGAGTAGCCGATGGCGATGGCGCACAGGGGGGCGCAGCCTTCGGGCAGGGGCAGGAACGTGCGCAGGTAGTCGGCGGCCTGCTCGCCCTCGGGGGCATTCTTCAGGCGCGGACGTCCGTCAATCTGCACCCAGCACGACTGGAGGCCGGCATCGACGCAGGCCAGCTGCAGGAGGGTGGCCGAGATGGCGGCATTCACGCTCCACATGTCGCTCTTCGAGGTGTCGCCCATGACGATGATGGCCAGCGGTGCGCCCTTGAGGAATCCCGAGCCGTAGTCGCGCATGTCGGCCATGCGGTGGACGGTGTCGGCATCGTCGACGACCAGCAGGCGGGTCGAGCGGCAGTTGCGCGACGAGGGGGCGGTGAGGGTGGTGCGGATAAGGCGGTCGATGACCTCGCGCGGAACGGGGGTGTCGTTGAATTTGCGGACACTGCGGCGCGAATCTATTACTTGTTGAAATTCCATTTTCGTGACTTGTTTTTTAGGCTTCTGTCCTACAAAAATAGTGAAATTTTGCCAGTTTTCTCTTTTTGGCGACGCTATTTTCCGTGAAAATGACCGATGAAACTATTAAGGTGTAACCCTGCTTTTGGATTACGATTCGTAACCATATAATGTGAATTTGCTAACAGTTTGTAATGGGATATTCGGCCGTTGTGTTTATTGCTTGTCAAGTGGTTGAAATATAGTGATTTATCTGCCTTACGGAACATTTTCGGGGAGTGTCGGATGGCGGATTTGCCGCAAAACGGGTGGTGAGCGTCGGGGTGGGGTGAAAAAAATTAAAAAAAAATTTTATTTATTCAAAATTTATATTTTGCCTCTGCTTTCGTTTCTTTTGTTTTGTGAAAGAAAAGAAAGTTAATTATTTTAGAAAATAATGACGGCAGATATATTAAATCCGTGAATATAAAAATATTTAAAAATTAATTTCTATTTCATCTTCGGATTTTTACCTGTCGGATTTAAAAATGTAAGCCGTCGCAACGTCCAACGGCGATTTTACGATTTTATAATTATTTAATTACTTGTGTGGTAGTTTATTATGTGCATAAAAAGCTCCGATTTCCTGCTTTCGGATTGCAATCTGTCAGCGGTCGTGCGCACGTTATATAATAGGTGTATTTTGGTTTTTCGATAGAAAAGTCCGACCTTTGCAGGGATAAGATAAGATAAATGCATATGAGAAATTTTAACTTTTCACTCCGCACTCTTATTCTCTTGCTTACATTCCTTCCGTTTTCGCTTTTCGCACAAAACGGAAGCGACAGAGTAACCGTAAGTGGTAAGATTGTTGCCGGCGACAGCGGCGAGACGCTCATCGGCGTCAACGTCATCGCTTCGACAGGTGAGGGTATCGCTTCGGACATCGATGGTTACTACACCATCACCGTGGCACCCGGAACCACTCTGACCTACCAGTATGTGGGCTACAAGAAGGTGGAGTTCGTAACGCCTCATGGTGAGGCGCAGATTCACCACGACGTGAAGTTGGAGAGTGAATCACAGTCGCTCGACGAAGTTGTGGTCGTGGCCTATGGTGTCCGCAAGAAGGGTACCGTGACCGGTTCGGTTTCGCAGGTCAAGGCCAAGGAGATCAATGCGGTGCCTGCCGCAAGTTTCGACCAGGCGCTCCAGGGTCGTACACCCGGTATGAGCGTGATGTCGAACACCGGTGAGCCCAGCGCTCCCGCGCAGTTCCAGGTGCGAGGCATCAACTCCATCAACTCGGGTACCGAGCCGTTGTTCATTCTCGACGGTGTGCCCATCTCGAGCAGCGACTTCTCGGCCATCAATCCTTCCGACATCGAGAATATCTCGTTGCTCAAGGACGCATCGTCGACCTCAATCTATGGTGCGCGTGCGGCCAACGGCGTGGTGGTGGTGACCTCCAAACGCGGTCAGGTCGACACCCGTGCAAAAGTGACTTATCGCATGCAGCTCGGTTTCTCGAAACTGGCCTATGGCAGCTGGGACATCATGAACACTCCCGAACGTATCGCTTATGAGAAGGAAGTGGGTCTCGATGCCGGCAAGAACTACGAGGAGCTGGCCAAAATCAATATCGACTGGCGCGACGTGGTGTTCACCGACAACGCCCCCCTGCGCAACTACGAGGTGTCGGTCAGCGGCGCCACTCCGGCGGTGAACTACTACGTTTCGGGCGGTTACTTCCGTCAGAAGGGTATCGCCATCTCGTCGGACTTCGAACGCTACAACCTGCGTGCCAACCTCGAGGCCAAGGCCAACAAATGGCTGAAAATCGGCACCAACACCATGATGTCGTATGAGGAGATTGCCGAAGCCGACGAGGGTTCCTACACCACGGTGACCCCCATCTCGGCCTCGCGCTTCATGCTGCCCTACGTCAGCCCCTACAAGCCCGATGGCTCGCTGGCTTCGGTCAACGACGGTTCGTGGCTGGCTCCCGGCGAGAACCCCATCGAGTGGGCGTTGAACAACCCCCTCACGCGTGAGCGTTTCAAGGTCATCTCGTCGACCTTCGCCGAGATTTCGCCCGTCAAGGGTCTGACCCTGCGTTCGACCTTCGGTGTCAACTTCGAGTACAAGCCCAGCTTTACCCGTTCCACACCGAGCTACCTGCCCAACAACGGCAGCGGTACGGTGGGTCGCGGTGCTTCGCATGCGTTCAACTACACCAGCACCAACACCATCAACTACATGTTCGACATCAACAACGAACATTCGTTCAACTTCCTGCTGGGTCACGAGTTTGTCAACAACGAGGCCCTGGGCTTCAGCGTGACCTCCATCGGTCAGAGCAACGACAAGCTCCAGACCCTCTCGACCGGTACCTCCGCCTCGGCGTGGAGCGACATGACCACGGCCAGCGCCGACCTGTCGTTCTTCATGCGCGGCGAGTACAACTACCTCCACCGCTACTTCTTCGAGTTCTCGGCACGCCGCGAGGCCTCGTCGCGTTTCGGACGCGGCAGCCGCTGGGGTAACTTCTGGTCGGTGGGCGGTATGTGGAATATCCGCAACGAGAAATTCATGCACAACGCTTCGGAGTGGCTCACCAACGCACAGCTCTCCGTGTCGACCGGTACCACGGGTAACTCGTCGATTCCCGACTACGAGCACCTTGCGCTGGTCAACGGCGGCCCCGTCTACAACCACATGGGCGGTATCGTCATCTCCTCGCGCGGTAACGAGAACCTCACCTGGGAGGAGACCTGGGCCACCAACGTGGCCTTGAAGCTCGGTTTCTGGAACCGTCTGGATCTGGGCATCGAGTTCTACAACAAGAAGACCACCGACATGCTCATGGCCGTTCCCACATCGTTCACCACCGGTTTCGGCTCGAAGTGGGAGAACGTGGGCACCATGCTCAACCGCGGTGTCGAGCTGAGCATCTCGGGCGATGTCATTCGCACACAGGACTTCACCTGGAACCTCTTTGCCAACGCATCGTATAACCACAACCGCATCGAGGAGCTGTTCAACGGCAACGACAAGTTCGAGATTTCGGGTACCGGCATCATGTTGCAGGTGGGCCACGAGTTCGGCGAGTTCTACATCAACCGCTACGCCGGTGTCAACCCCGCCAACGGTGAGTCGTTGTGGTACACCAAGGAGGGCGAGCTGACCACCGAAATCAACGACTCCGACAAGGTGATGATCGGCAAGAGCTGGTCGGCACCCTGGCAGGGCGGTTTCGGTACTTCGTTCTCGTGGAAGGGCATCTCGGTGAGCGCGCTGTTCAGCTGGGTGGCCGACCGCTGGATGCTCAACAACGACCGCTGGTTCGACGAGTCGAACGGTACGTTCCAGTCCTACAACCAGTCGAAGCGACTGCTCTATGACCGCTGGAAGAAGCCGGGCGACGTGACCGATATTCCCAAGCACGGCGAACCCATCTACATGGACTCGCGCATGCTCGAAGACGCGTCGTTCCTTCGTTTCAAGAACCTCACAATCAGCTATTCGCTGCCCCAGTCCCTGTTGCGCAAGACCCGTTTCTTCGAGGCGGCACGCATCTATTTCCAGGGTCAGAACCTCTGCACATGGACCAAGTTCTCGGGCATGGACCCCGAGGGTACGGGCAATATCTATAAGGCGCAGTACCCCATGTCGCGTCAGTTCACATTTGGTGTAGAAATCACGTTCTAAAGCAGACGACAGAAAATGAAAAAAATATTGATTATAGCATTGACTCTCCTTTCGTCGGCGGGTTTCACGGCCTGCGACCTCGACCGTTATCCCGACAACGGTATTCCTGAAGGAGAGATTCTGGTGAAGCCCGACAAAGACGAGGCGCAGCAGATTATCTTCGGTATCTACAGCGGTCTGAAATCGAGCGGCCTCTATTCGGGAGCCATGACCCTCGGTCCCGACATTCAGTCGGATCTGGTGCAGGCGGTCATCGGCTTCTCGAACACCTACGGCGAACTGTACCGCTGGACGGCCAAGTCGACCAACTCCGAAGTGGAGGCCGTCTACGGCAACCTCTATGCGATGATTGCACGCTGCAACTTCTTCCTCGAGAAGAGCGCGGCACTCGATATGACGGGTGTGGCGGCCGATGTTGTGGAGGTGTTCCGCAAGTGTGAGGGCGACGTGTATTTCCTGCGCGCACTCTGCTACTCGGAGCTGATTCGCCTCTACTGCAAGGCCTACGACCCCTCGACCGCGGAGTCGGAGCTGGGTGTGTCGATTGTCACCACCTTCAAAGATGTACCCAAACCCCACCGTTCGTCGCTGAAGGCCTCCTACGAGCAGGTACTCTCCGACTTGAAGATGGCCGAATCGCTGGTCAAGCGTGACGGTTACGGTTCGCCCTATGTGACCGTGGGTGCCATTCACTCGCTCTATGCGCGCGTGTACCTCTATACCCATGAGTGGGCGAAGGCCGTGGAGTCGGCCACCAAGGTCATCGAGAACAGCAACTACGAACTGGCCGACGGTACCAACGGTGCCAACCCCCGTCAGTCGGACTACGCCTCGATGTGGGCCACCGACGACGGCCGCGAGGTGATTTTCAAGGTGGCCATGTCGTTCACCGACCGTGGCGGCGCGCTGGGTGTGCCGTTTCTGGGTGCGCAGGTCAACTACAAGCAGTATATGCCCGACTTCGTTCCGGCGGAGTGGGTGCTGAACCTCTATTTGCGTCAGGACGTGCGTCAGGTGGTCTTCTTCGAGTCGCAGCGCACGGCTTATCCCCACGGTCTGACCTGGCCGCTGGTGAACAAGTATCCGGGCAATGTCAACATCGACGCCGAGGCACAGCAGCGCATGCTCACCAACGAACCCAAGGTGTTCCGTCTCTCGGAGCTTTATCTTATCCGTGCCGAGGCCAACTACCGTCTGGGCAACGAAAAGGACGCCAACGCCGACCTGACCGCCCTGCGCCGCAAGCGTATCCTGGGCTACGGACAGAGCGCAGCCTCGGGTGACCAGCTCTTCGAGGAGATTCGCAACGAGCGTGTGAAGGAACTGTTCATGGAGGGCTTCCGCCTGAGCGACCTCAAGCGTTGGGGTCTTGGCTTCAGCCGCAAGGCGCAGGAGTCGACCGTCGAGGGTCCCAACACACTCAAGGTGGAGGCCGGCAACCCGCTCTTCACCTGGCCCATTCCCAAACACGAGCTCGACGCATCGGGTTCGCAGGTGGAGCCTAACGAAAGTAACGACTAAAGCATTATGAGTAACATGAAAAAGATATTGTCAATGGTGTCGCTGATGTGTCTGTGCGCCGGTTTCTCGGCGTGCGACAAGCACTCGGGCTACACCTACTACTCCGGCAAGGAGTACATCATGTTCGCCCAGACCGAGCATCAGTATCCCGTCGAGCAGAAGGGTACGTTCTTTGTCGATGTGGCCTCCACCGTGGCGTGCAATTACGACCGCACGGTGGGTATCGAGGTCGTGGGCAAGGGTTCGTCGGCCATCGAGGGCCGTCACTTCGACCTCAAGGAGCGCAACGTGGTCATCAAGGCCGGCGAGCGCACCGCAAAGGTCGAGATTCTGGGCCACTACGACGCATTCGCTTCGGCCGACAGTGTCGGCACACGTCTGCGTCTGGTGATTCCCGAGTCGCAGCAGTGGGAGCTTTATCCCGACAATCTGGAGACCACGGTCAGCTTCTACAAGTTCTGCCCCTACATCAACGAGGAGTGGTTCGCCAACGAGAAGCGCGAGTCCGACCCCCAGAAGTATGACTATGCCAACTACATCTTCTACGCTTCGTTCCCCTACCATCAGGACGGCACGCAGTTCGACAAGTTCCTGGTCAAGGTGCGCCGCGACGCCTCGCACCCCGACCGCATGATTGTCCATGACCCCTTCGGCACGGGACGCAACATGAAGATGGACCTCCACCCCGGCGGCGCAGGCGAGAATTTTGTCAGTGTGCCTGCACAGGAGGGCTTCTTCACCTCCAACATGGGTTGGATCAACATCGCATCGACAGGTCCCGACTGTTTCTACAACTCCTGCGAGCGTTTCATCTACTTCACGCTCAACTGCTATGTCGAGCAGGCCGGTTCGCTGGGTGCCTACCCCTACATGCTGGAGTGGATTTCGGAACGCAAGGCCGAGGAGCTGCGCAACCAGGGTATGTAATCCTTCATCACGAATCATTTAAACGACAAAGAGAATGAACAGGATATTATATAGAATTTTCACGCTGCTGACCCTCTCGGGCCTTGTTATGGCTGCGTCGTGTTCCGACGACGAGGAGGCGACACCGTCGGTATCCACTCCGGGAGTGGAGTTCCCCTCACTGCCCCAAAGCCCCATCGAGGTGCGTCAGGGCGAGACGGCCGCCATTGAGTTCACGGCCTTCGAGAACTGGAAGATTTCGGCCGACCGCAACTGGGTGCGCTTTGCCTTCACGGGCAGCGACGCACAGCCCCAGGTGTCGGTCGTAGGCCGCGAGGGCGCACAGCAGGTGACCATCACCGTAGGTGACGAGGGCGCGGATTTCGACTCCGATACCGCCACCGTCACCCTCTACACCGCCTCGAAGAGCCTCACTTTCGGCATCTGCCGTGTGGCTTCGGCGCGTGAGCTGACGCTCTACAAGGTCACCGAGGAGCTCGACGACGAGGGTTTCCCCTTCGACAAGTTCACCCCCATGGGTGAGGGCGACCGCCTCGAGTTCGCTTACAGCGACTATGCTCAGGACTATCAGGTGCGCTACGCCGTGCGCAGCAACTTCAAGTGGGTGGCTTCGGTACCCGAATGGGTGAAGATTCAGCCGGCCTTCCAGCACGGCGAGTCGAACATCGGGGTGGAGAACCCCGAAGAGCTGACCCTCTACTATGTGAATGTCGACTACAACAAGGCCACCCTCACTGACATGAGCGGCAAAATCAGCTTCTCGGACTACTACGTCACTTCGGGTGAGGCGGTTGCCTCGTTCGACCTTCAGTGTGAGGGTACGGCACACTGGAACCGTATTCTGACGGTGATTCCCCAGGACGCGCCCCTGTTGTTCAACCCCAACGGCATGTATAGCGGCGGCGACATGGGTCAGGAGACCGAGGGCTTCGAGTTCTCGGCGCTGTCCGAGCCCGAGGGCTACCGCTACTATCTGGTGGCACAGTCCTCTGACCCGATGACGGGCGGCCTGCGCTACGGCGTGTGGACCACCAAGATGGAGTGGAATCCCGACACTCAGCAGATGGAGGAGGTCGATGTCGAGGTGTTCGACGCCCAGGACGACCTGTTCTGGTTCGAGCTGGCGGAGAGTGCCGACAAGGAGGCTGCCGTCTATCCCAACGTGATGGTGTCGCACCGTATGCTGACCGCGTCGGGCAACGACGAGGGCGAGGCACGCCACGCCGTGATGGTGGCCATTCCCGAGGGTGTGGCCAAGAAGGCCGGCATCGAGAAAATCGAGGATTTGCTGCAGCGCACGCCTGTCTCCTGCGACATGAAGGAGGAGTTCAAGCAGTACATCATCGCCAATGTGGAGCAGGGAGCCGCCGGCGGCGGTCTGAAGTTCGCATGGGCCGAGAGTGTCGACGGTGTGACCATCGAGCCCATGGGCGAGGAGGAGCTGTCGAAGTGGTCGGCCGACTTCGGTGTTAAGCAGGGCTATGTGGTCACCTACACCGACTTCTCGTCGATGTCGATGGCCATCTTGAAGCTCGACGGCACGGAGGGTACTTGCGCCATCGGCCACACCGACCCCGCCAAGGCACTCTACACCAAGCAGCAGGGCTGGCTGGTCTTCGGAGCCGACATGGGCTTCGCCGGCTTCCGTTTCGCCTTCACCAACACCCACGAGGACTTCAAGAAGGTGGAGGGCGGCAAGCGTGAGGCCACCGTAATCCTCACCAACACCGACACGGGCGAGATGGTTGTGGCCATTCGCGTGGTGCAGTGTGCCAATTACGAAGACTTCAATTAAGCCGACGGCGGCCGTCCGCCCCGTGTCGGTAGACATGAGGGCGGCAGCCGCTGCCGAAAATGATGAAATCACTCCGTTAAACGAGATTAGAGATAAAAACTATGAAATTCAATAACATCGTCTTTAAATTGGGCTTCGCACTGCTGGCTCTGTTGGCGGCGGTCGGTTGCAGTGACGACCACGACATCGACTCCCGCGAGCAGGGCTACGGCTATGTGCAGTTCAAGCTCTTAAAGAAGGGTACACGTTCGGAGCTTCAGGAGTTGGAGTATTTGAGCGATGCCAAGAAGATTACCGTGACGCTGCGTCACAACATGGAGTCGTTCAACCAGATGCTCCCCGTCGAGGAGCGCGGTCACGAGGAGGCCGAATTCGGACTCAACACCACGGCCGTGAAGATGCAGTCGGGCGACTACGAACTGATCGGTTACTCGGTCTACAACGCGCTCGACGAGCGTATCCTGTCGGGTACCCCCGACGAGGCCACCACACTGACGGTGGTCGACTCGCAGCTGACCCTCCACGAGATTTACCTCAGCGTGAAGCCCCGCGGAAAGATGAAGTTCAGCCTGTCGAAGGACCTCTCGGAGCTCGAGGGGCTGACCCGTGCGGACAAGACCTTCACCTTCGACGAAATCAAGTTCATCGACCTGGAACTGACCGACACCCGTTCGGGTGAGCAGGTGGCTCCCAGCGAGTTGCCCTGTACCTTCGTCCTCGATGACCAGGGCAGCTCCCGCATCAAGTGCGATACCATCATCGAGGCAGCTGCCGGCGACTACCGTCTCGACAGCTACACGCTCTACGACGAGGCGCGCCAGGTGCTGACCATGGAGCAGACCGGCGACAAGGAGCTGCTCTACAAGGTGGAGGACAACGCTGTAACGGAGGTCGACGTGAAGGTGACCATCAAGGCTGCGGCCGACTACATCAAGGACTACATCGTCCTCAAGAAAATATGGGAGGCGCTCGACGGTCCCAACTGGTACTGGATTGGCGACGGCATGCCGCGCGGTGCCAACTGGAACTTCGACAAGGACGTCGACCTGTGGGGCGACCAGCCCGGTGTGCTGCTCCACCCCAACGGCCGTGTGGCCAGTCTCAACATCGGTGGTTTCGACCCCAAGGGTGATGTGCCGGAGTGTCTGGGCGACCTCTCGGAGCTGACCCAGCTGTGGATTGGCCACCACTCCGACACTCCTCGTGAGGAGGCCAGCATCGTGTCGGCCGGCATGGAGGCACAGACTCCGGCTGCCGGCAACCGTTTCAGCACCTGGGCGCGTGCGCTCAAGGGCGAGAAACCCGCCGACTACCGCTTCGAGATGGCACAGGAGGAGCTGCGCGCACGTCACCCCGTGCGTTTGGCCGAGGTGGCGCTCAACATGTCGTCCAAGGCCGAGGCTCTGGTGGCCTCGCACCACAAGAGCGGCTACAAGATTCAGCGCGACAACAATGTGGCCACCTACGACATGATGGAGCTGGGCAAGATTGCCAACCATGTCACCTCGCTGCCCCGGTCGATCTACCGCCTCAAGAAACTCGAGGCACTCTATGTGGGCAACGGTCTGATTCGCGAGATTCCCGACATGATTCGCTTCTGCGAGTCGCTCACCGACCTCGAGGTCTACAACTGCACCGCCATGACCAAGTTCCCCGATGCCATCGGCAACTGCCCCCAGCTCACGCTGGTCAACTTCTCGGGCAACTCGTCGATTCCCGCCGAGGAGATGACACGCGGTCTGAAGGCGATGTTCGACGGCAAGGCACGCGAGAAGATTCAGATTCTCTACCTCACCGACAACAACATTGTCGAGCTGCCCGAGAACGCCAACAACCTCAAGATGCTGGGTCTGCTCGACCTGGCCAACAACAAGCTGGAGAAAATCCACCACATGCCCGATGTGGCGCTCGTACAGCTCTATCTCGACAACAACCGTCTCGAGGAGCTTCCCTCTTCGGACATGAAGTTCTTCAAGATGGACGACTGCGAGAATTTCTCGGTGACGGGCAACCGTCTGAAGACCCTGCCCAACATCTTCACCACCGACACCAAATACTTCATCGGCACGGTCGACTTCACCGACAACCAGATTGAGTCGATCGAGGGCTACGATATCCGTTCGATGGAGCTGGTTCCCGACAAGAGCGGCAAGGTGTTCCAGGGTATCAAGGCCACGACCCTCAAGGTCGAGGGCAACAAGCTGCGCGGTGCTTTCCCCGCCGCCTTCGGTCTGTCGAACTCCGAGGTGACCAACTACGACTTCACCAACAACCTGCTCGACAGTCTGGGACGCAAGGGTCTGACCGCCCCCTCGATGAAGTACACCGTGTCGCTGGCACTGGGCAGCAACGAAATCAGCGAGGTACCCGACACGGCCCCCGATTTCGACCTGGGTGTGGCAATGCCCTATCTCGAGGGTATCGACCTGAGTGCCAACCATTTTGTCGACTTCCCCAAGTCGCTGTTCACCCCCCAGGGTCTGTCGAAGTTCTACTTCACCTCGCAGTTTGCCGTACTCAACGGCGTGTCGTACCGCTCGTTCAAGGTATGGCCCGACGGCATCGAGAAGCTCAAGGCACTGCGTGACCTGCGTCTCGACGGCAACGACCTGCGTTTCGTCAAGGAGTTCCCCACGATGGTGACCAAGCTGAGCATCAGCGACAACCCCAACATCTCGATGGTCATTCCCGACGAGATTTGCGCCAAGATTGTGGCAGGTACCTTCCAGCTGGCCTATGATGTCGAGCAGAGCGGTATCACCGGCTGTCCCCAGCTCGGTATCCAACAATAAGTTTATCGAATAAAACAATGAGGTTTATGAAATATATCAAATATGCAGGTGTTGTTCTGGCTGCGCTGGCAACGGCTTTCGCGGCCACGTCGTGCAGCGACGACAACAACTCGCCTGTCGAGGTGTTCGGCCTCGACAAGGAGGTCATCACCGTGGGACCTGAGGGCGGTGTCGACAAGGTGAAGGTCAGCGCCGCCACATCGTGGACGGCCTCGACCGAGGAGCCGTGGATTCTGGTGTCGCCGGCCAGCGGCGACGCTTCGACCGTGTGCCGCATAGCGGTGGACTCCACCTTCCACAGCACCCTGCGCGAGGGTGTGGTCAACTTCAACGCCAACGGCCGTCCCTACCGACTGGCCGTGAAGCAGATGGGCTTCGAGAAGCAGATTCTGGTCGAGCATGCCGAGGAGGGTGTCCGCACCGTCGACCTGCCCGACTACATCGGTGAGGGCAAGAACTTCTTCGACGTGACGGTGACCACCAACGTCGATTTCAATGTGCGTGTCGAGGAGACCACTCCCGACCACGACATCGCTCCCGGCACCGAGGCCAAGTGGGTGCAGTGCCAGCCCTACGAGCTGCCGCTCATCGCCTCGAAACCCCGTACCGTGAAGCTCCGCTTCAAGTGGTCGTACAACACCAAGCCCTGGATTCAGAATGCCGTTATCCGCTTCGAGCCCAAGAATGCCGACGAGCAGGTGACCCGCAACGAGACCGTGGCGGTGAACCAGAAGGCCGCTCCCGAAATCACCGACACCCGTGCCGGTGACTCGATTGCCGTGTTGTCGATTGCTCGCCAGCTCAATGTCTACGGTTCGACGTTCGACGCCTCGAAGAGCATGGAGCAGTGGGGCAGCGACATCGAGCTCTACACCAAGGCCGACGCCGTGGCGCTGGGCAAGCCCGAATTCGAGGGTCGTGTGAAGTATGTGCGTTTCTACATGTTCGACACCACCCAGGAGCTGCCCTACGAGTTCCGCTACCTGACCCACACCAAGAGCATCAGCATCTTCTCCAACGTCAACAACCAGCTGCGCGAACTCCACATGGGTGAGTCGCTCTCGGAGCTGGGACAGTATGGCAACCTCACCGAGCTGGAGATTTTCGCCTACGGTCTTGTGGAGCTGCCGCGCAGCTTCGCCAAGCTGGGCAAGAGCCTCGAGTATCTGAGTCTGAGCAACAACAACCTGTTGCGCTTCCCCTCCGATATCATCAACCCCACCAACTTCCCCAAGCTCAAGCACCTGAATCTGATGGGTAACCGCCGCTACGATGTCCATGACCTGAGCAACAGCATCTACGGCGGCAAGGAAGGCATGGGCGGCGAGCTGCCCGAGATGCTCTTCCGCTGGGACAATCTCGAGGGTCTGGAGCTGTCGCTCAACTACTTCGAGGGTTCGATTCCCAAGATGGAGGGCTACAACGAGAAGGACGGTGTGCCGCAGGTGCTGCCCAACCTCAAGTCGTTCCGATTGAATCTCAACCGTCTGTCGGGCGAGCTGCCCGAGTGGCTGCTCAAGCACCCCAACCTCAAGAAGTGGGACCCCTATATCCTGGTGTTCCCCCAGGAGGGCAAGGACAGCAAGGGTCATCTGGCCGGTTTCACCAACGAGCCGCAGAGCATACAGTAAGTTGAATCGCGATAAAGCAAATGACGAAAATGAAAAATCTCAAATCAATGAAATATTGGGCGGTCGCGCTGCTCATGGCGGTGGTGGCACTGCTTCCCACCTCGTGCAGCGACGATGAGGTGGTGATTCCCGAGGGGGCTGTTCCCGGCTGGGACGGCCACCATGTCACCGAGGGTGTGGTCTTCAACTTCAAGCGCAAGATTGTCTACACGGCATCGGGTGTCAACGAAATCGGTTCGGTGAAGATACTGCTCTCCGACGGCCAGAACGATATCCAGCTGCCGAGCCTGCTGCTCAGCGGCGATGCCGAGTCGGTGAAGAGCAAGGGCTATTCGCTGCCTGCCGGCACCTACAAAATCAAGAGCTACACGGCCTACACTCCCCGTCACGAGTACCTCTTCGACGCGGAGTTCGACGATGCCGACGAGGTGGACCCCGCACGTCCCAAAAACCGTTTCACGGTGGAGGAGGGTCAGGTGACCGAGTTCGTGGTGCCGATCAAGACCCGCGAAATCATGACCATGGACTTCCTGCGCAACTCGCTGCTGGGTATCTGCCGCGAGGTGTTCGGTCCCGACGAGTCGCAGTGGCCCTGGGACCCCAAGAAGTATCCCTATCCCGACTGGGAGGGTCTCGAGTTCGAGATGGACGACTACGACCGCCCCATGTTCCTCTCGTCGATTTACTTCGAGGGTATCAAGGACGGTAAGGAGACCCCCTGGGTGAAGATGACCGCCATTCCCGAAGGCACGATTTCCAACATCGCTTCGGTGCTGTCGATTACCGTGACCGACATTCCCGGCTTCAAGAAGCTGCCCGACGACATCAACCGCATCAACTCGCTCAACATCGTCTCGTGTGTGAACACCGGTGTCGAGGAGCTGCCTGCCACCTTGTGGCGTTGTCCCGAGCTGACGGGTGTGTTCGTGGTCAACGGCCAGATGAAGGAGTTCCCTGCCGACATCGCTTCGGCACGCAAGCTCCGCTACCTGAATCTGGAGGGCAACCAGCTGGAGAACTTCTCCACCTCGTTTGCCGACATGCCCGACTTCGAGTCGCTGTCGTTGAGCCACAACCCCCTCACGACACTGGGCGAGGAGGTCTTCTGCACGACCAACCGTCTCAACGAGCTGCGTCTGGCCGACACTCGCCTTGCGTCGCTGCCCCAAAGCATCGCCGAGCAGTCGTCGCTGCGCTCCATCGACCTCTCGGGTGCCAAATTCACGGCCGTACCCGAGCAGATCAAGTCGCTGTCGAACCTGCTCACCCTGTGGATTGACGCCAACGGACTCACAAAGGTCAGTGCGGCCGACTTTGCCGGCATGACCCATCTGCGCCAGCTCTCGATGGACGGCAATGCCATCGGCGAGCTGCCCGTGCTGTCGAATGCCAATCTTCAGTGGCTCTCGGTCGAGAACTGCGCACTGAACACCGTTCCCGACTTCTCGTCGTATGCCGGTCTGCGTGTGGCACGTCTGGGCGGCAACCTCTTCACCACCCTTCCCGAGGAGTGCTTCGCCCACAATCCCAAGATGCGTGTGCTGAGCCTGTCGGGTTCCGACAAGCTCACCTCCATGCCCCGCAACACCGGTCTGAAGTCGAAGATTTCCGACAAGGAGGAGGGTCTGAAGATTGTCGAGGTGGAGAACTGCCCCAATCTGGTGTGGACGATGCCTGCCGAGTGGAAGTGCTATGACTTCACGGGCAAGACGGCCGACGACTACGAGGATTTGATGAATCCCGACGGTCTGCCCGATGTCGATGTCGACCCGATGGCCAAGTTCGGCTGTGTGGGTGTGCTGAAGAACGGCTCGCCCAAGGTGGTCTACGGCAAGTAATATTTGCAGCGGGAGGCGCAAGTCCCTCTCCCAATCGCACAGAGCGGCGGTGTCACCCGACACCGCCGCTCTTTTTTCCCGCCGCAGGGACGATTTTCCGCCGCCGTAGGGCGGTGTTTGCCGACAAATGGCTAATTTTGTCCCGCAGAAAACCGATGAATGACATGAAGAATGACAGATACCGCTTTGCGCGGCTTTTTGCGGCCGTTTTCGCGCCGCTGACACTCCTTGCGGCCGTCGGCTGCTCCGATGACCGTGAGGCGCAGGAAACGCCTCATAACGATGCTGAGAGCCATCTCTCGCTGCTGGGCTATGCCCGCGGCGTGAAGGAGGTGGTGGTGACCGACCGCGAGGGGGGCGTGTGGCTCGAGGCGGCCTTCCTGCCCGACGGCCGCTGCCGCTACTGGAACGACACGGGAGTGGCGCGCCACGCCGCGCGCGGCTTCATCATGGAGTCGGCATGGTACGAATATGAGTACGATGCGCAGCGACGGCTCTCCGTTGTGGTCAAACACCCCCTGTCGGGCGAGGCGAAGCGTTACACCATCACCTATGGCAGCCACCGCGTGCTGCTGCCCTCGCCGCTGCCGGTGGCGCGGTTGGAGAATTACATGTTGCAGGGCGTGTCCGGCATCACGGCCGAGGGCTACACCCTTACCTGCGACGGACGTGTGGCCGAATCGGAGGCCGTCCTCGGCCGCGAGGACTGGGGTATGGCGCGCGAGGTGACCACCTCGTTTCTGGGCAAGACCCACACCCTGGAGTCGGAGAGCCGCGTGGTCAGTTCCGCCGGTGGGGAGACAACCACGCTGGCCACCTCCCACAGCTTCTTCACCTATGCCCCCGACGGGCGTCTGCTCCGCGAGGAGACGGTGACCTCCGATTCGGGGGTGTCGTTCCGTCTGGTGACCGACTACATGAAGGGGTGCGGTGTGCTGCCCGTCATGCGGAGCCGCTACCCTGTGGGCAGCGACGAGGTGGAGTCGCAGGTGGTGTTCGACTATGCCCCCTCGCGGCAGCCCCTTGCCGTGCGCTACCTCTGTGGCGAGTACCAGCTGGCCGAGCAGCCCTTCACTCTGCGCTGCCTCGACTTCGACGCGCAGGGCAACTGGACCCGCGCCGCGAGGGAGTCCGACGGCGAGATGCTGGAACTCTACCAGACGCTGACCTACCATCACGAGTGACGGGAGGCCGTCGCGCCGCGGAGCGAAAAAAACGGAGAACGACCCCTTTCCGAGGGTCGTTCTCCGTTTTTTTGTATGTGTGGTTCTTCCGTTTCCGAGGCGGAAGTGACGACTATCTGTACTTGTGGGAGATGAGGTTCATGAACTCCTCTCGCGTGCGGTGGTCGGAGAGGAAGATTCCCGTGAAGGCCGACGTGGTGGTGGCCGACTGCTGCTTCTCGATGCCGCGCATCTGCATGCACATGTGGCTGGCCTCGATGACCACCGCCACACCCATCGGGTCGAGAGCCTCCTGTATGCAGTCGCGAATCTGCACCGTCAGACGCTCCTGCACCTGAAGACGGCGTGCGAACGACTCGACCACACGGGCGATTTTCGACAGTCCGGTGATGCGTCCGTTGGGAATGTAGGCCACATGTGCCTTGCCGTAGAAGGGAATCATGTGGTGTTCGCACATCGAGTAGATTTCGATGTCCTTGACCAGCACCATCTGCTTGTACTCCTCGCGGAACATGGCCGAGCGTATGATTTCCAGCGGATTTTCGTCATATCCTTTGGTGAGGAACGACATGGCCTTGGCCACACGTTCGGGGGTTTTCACGAGTCCTTCGCGCTGGGGGTCTTCGCCCAGGAGTCGGAGTATCTCCTTGTAGTGATACTTCAGTGCCTCAATGGTTTCGGGGTTGTACTCCTCTATTTTCTTGTAGTTGAATTCTTCCATAGGGCTGCAAAGATACCTTATTTATTGATGCTGTGCAAATAAGCCGCGAGTTTCTCTACGGCGCGTCCGCGGTGCGAGATGTGGTTTTTCTCCTCGGGGGGCATCTCCGCGAAGGTGCGTCCCGTGTGTTCGGGAATGAAGAGGGGGTCGTAGCCGAAGCCCTCGGTGCCGCGCATCGTGGCGATGATTTCGCCCTCGACGATGCCCTCGAAGAGATGCTCCTCGCCGCCCAGAATCAGACAGATGACCGTGCGGAAGCGGGCGCGGCGGTTCTCCTTGCCCTCCATGTTCTTCATCAGCAGCACGTTGTTGGCGTCGAAATCGTGCTGGTCGCCCGCATAGCGTGCCGAGCGCACGCCGGGAGCGCCGTCGAGTGCCTCGACCTCGAGACCCGTGTCGTCGGCGAAGCAGTCGCGGCCGGTGCGGTCGTAGAGGTAGCGGGCCTTCTGACGGGCGTTGCCCTCGAGGGTCTGTTGGGTTTCGGGAATGTCCTCCGTGATGTCGAAGTCGCGCGGTGTGCGCAGGGTGTAGCCCTCGCCCAGAATGGCGTTGACCTCCGAGAGCTTGTGGGCGTTGTTGGTTGCGAATATAATCTCCATTATCTTGGTGTTTTTTTATTTGTCTTGAACAAAGATATGAAATTCTGAAGTAAGAAAATGTTAAAAGTTTATAATACAACTTAAATATGGCATTTTTATCCGATGAAAATAGAATTAATTATCTTTGCACTAAGAAATAAACTCATAATATGAATGATTATAATTTAGGTTTTATATCTAATGAAGATATATTTACCCATGTAAAAACAACGGTTGAACAATATAAGACATTAATAAATCTTGATAAGTTCAATAATAATATTATAGACCCTATTAAGTTAACTTTTGATGCAAAAGTTTATGGAATGTCTTTTGATGAAATAATCGAATCAGAATGTCTCCGTCAAATCGACAAGGCTAATACAAACCATATAGGATTTTTCCATCAAAATTTATTTAAATATGTCGGTAATGGTTGGAAAGTGCCTGAAAAGGGTTTTGATGTAGTGAATGAAAACCTTCACATATATGTCGAAATGAAGAATAAGCACAACACTATGAATTCATCATCAGCGCAAGCGACATATATGAAGATGCAGCAAAAGCTGTTGGATGACAAGCAAGCAAAATGCTTGCTTGTTGAAGTAATTGCAAAACAATCTCAATATATAACTTGGAAGGCAACTCTTAATGGTGTGGAGTATAATAATGAAAACATTAAAAGAGTTTCCATAGACCAGTTTTACAATTTGGTTTTCGATGATTCGGAAGCATTTATGAAACTTTGTAAGAAATTACCAATTATTTTAGATGATGTCCTTGCCGAATGTGGTACAGATGTAATCGAGAATACGGTAAAAGAAGAGTTGAAGGAAATATCTACAGATTCTTTAAAAAGTTTGTATCTGCTTGCATTTAATACGTATGAAGGTTTTTCCAATTTCTAAATATGACAGAATTTATAACAGCTAATAATTTAGCAGATCTATTAGGTGTCTCACATACGACTGTTGAAAGATGGATTAAAAATGGAAAATATCCGTCCTGTAAAAACAGTAAAGGTCAAGTCGGGTTTAACCCAACAGACCTAAAAGGTATTGAACCCATAGATGCTATGATGAACACCAATTGGGATAATGAGTTAAATATAAAACCTAAACGTTCTTTTACATCAATAGAATTGTTCGCCGGTGCTGGTGGTTTGGCTTTGGGAATGGCCAAGGCAGGATTCCATCATATCCTTTTAAATGAGTTTAATCACGATGCTTGCGAAACATTGAGAGCCAATAGACCCGATTGGAATGTTGTAGAAGGAGATGTTCACGATATATCCTTTAAGGAATATGAGGGGAAAATTGATTTCCTGTCAGGAGGTTTCCCTTGCCAGGCATTTTCGTATGCAGGAAATAAGGGCGGTTTTGAAGATGCTCGCGGTACTTTGTTCTTTGAAATGGCAAGAGCCATAAAAGAAACAAAACCTAAAGTATTTATGGGTGAAAATGTTAGGGGCTTGTTTACGCATGACGAGGGTAGAACATTAGCTGTCATCAAAAATACAATTGCTGAATTGGGTTATACATTAATCGAACCTCATGTCTTGAAGGCAATAATGTATAAAGTACCCCAAAAGCGAGAGCGTTTAATACTTATTGCAGTTCGTAATGATATTGCAGATAAAGTAAAATTTAAATGGCCAGATCCTTATGAGCGTGTTTGTACTGTGAGAGACGCTTTATATAAGGGTATTTTGTATGATACAGATGTGCCGGAATCCGAAGGCCAGAAATATCCAAAACGCAAGAAAGAGATAATGGATATGGTGCCGATGGGGGGATTTTGGAAAGATTTGCCCGAAGATGTACAGAAAGAGTACATGAAAAATAGTTATGGAATGGGTGGAGGTAAGACTGGTATAGCAAGAAGATTGCATTTGGACGAACCGTCTCTCACATTAACTTGTGCTCCTGCCATGAAGCAAACAGAACGATGCCATCCTTTGGAGAGTAGACCTTTGACGGTAAGAGAGTATGCTAGAATTCAAACATTTCCTGATGATTGGGTATTTAAAGGAAGTATGAGTGAGCAGTATAAACAGATTGGCAATGCTGTGCCTGTTAATTTGGCGTATGCGATAGGACGGTCAATAATACGATTAATGAATGATATAGAAGAATTGAGATAAAAAAGGGTCGCAATTTGCGACCCTTTTTTATTTTGTCGGTTTTATTTCACCACCTCAAGTTTCTTGAGACGGTCGTCCAAATCTATTTTGTCGATGATGGTCTTCACTACGGTGTCGATGTCCGAGCCTTCGGAGTAGTCCGCCGCGCAGACATGATTGACTCGCTGGTCGCGAATCAGCTCCGCCATCTCCTTGTGCGCACCCTTTTGCGAGGGGTTATACACCGCTATGGAGTGGCCGCCGGCACTCTTCACCAGTCTCATGCAGGGAATGTCGGTCGTACCGTCACCCACATAAATCATGTGGCAGAACGGCACGGGGCGTTCGTTTTCGGGGACGTAGCGGTTCACCTCGCGGCTGTCATAGACGGTCTCGATGCCTTTGTTGATTTTGAAGATGAACTGCGTCTTGTTGGTGTAGTTGACCGCCACGGCCGGCCAGTAGGCGATGCCGTCCACATCGTAGAGGAACGAGCAGGCGTAGATGCGGCGAAACTCGCGGGCGATGTCCGTGCCTTCGATAATCTCCTTGAGACCCGACGAATTGATGTAGTGGAAGATGCGTATGCCGCGTGCCTCGCCGTAGGCATTGATACGGGCGAACCACTCCTTCACCCCCTTGAAGAAGGTGACATTGCGACCCGACTCGCGGAACGCCTCGCGGCGCAGCGACAGCCCCTTGGACTTGGCTTCCTGAATCATACGCGCCATGTAGGTGAGCACTCCGTCGGCATCCTGCTCCTGTGCCAGGGTGTTCGACTCGCTCCAGAATTCCTTGTTGCTCTTGCCCACGGCCGGAATGAAATCGTACTCCTGCATGTTGCCGGGCGAGAGGGTGCCGTCGAAATCGTAGATGAGGGCGATGGTGAAACGATACTCCATGACTTTCCAACATTTTAACAATCAGTCAAAGGTACGTTTTTTTGTGGAATATTCCGCCTGTGGGGTCTGTTTTTCAGCGAAGAAAAGCCCGTGGGGGGTGGTTTTGCCGCCCGGGGTGACATCACGGGGCGGCAAAATTGGCGGCTCGCCAACTTTTTCCTAATTTTGTGGCCATGAAACAGATACTTCTTTTGCTGCTGCTGTGCGGGGTGTGGGGCGTGACCCCAGCCCAGCAGCTCACCTTTGCGTCGACCACCGCCGCGGTGGGTGCGCTTTCGGAGGACGATGCACCCCGAAAATATACGTTCCGCTATGCCAACCGCACGTCGCGGCCGGTGGTGATTCTGCGTGTGGCGACCACCTGCGGTTGTGCGCAGCCCTCCTTCACGCGCGAACCCGTTGCGCCGGGCGATGAGGGCGAGGTGGGCGTGATGTTCTATCCGCGCGGCCACAGCGGCACGGTCAACAAGTCGGTGTTCGTCTACACGTCGGCCTCGCGCGAGGCCGTGCAGCTCACCCTCACGGGCGAGGTGACCCCCACCGCCGACCGCTTCTTCTATTTCACGGAGCGCATCGGCGACCTGCGGCTCAAGAGTCGCGAGGTGAACTTCCGTCGTGTCGACCGCCGCTTCAAGACCGAACGCCGTGTCGAGGTGGCCAATGCCGGCAGCCGTCCGCTGCGTCTCGAGGTGCTGGGGCTGCCGTCGAGTGTGGCCTTCCGTACCGAGCCGGAGGTCATACCGCCCGACTCCACGGCCGACATGGTCTTCACCCTCGACGGTGGAAGCATTGCGCCCGACGCGGCGACTTTCGACTATGAGGTCTACATCGGCGGCACGGGACGCGAGACGGCCCCCTCGAAGCGGTCGATGCGGCTCCACGGCGAGATGAAGCCTGCGCGGTAGCCACTGCTCCCGAAAAAAGAGATTTACGACAGAAACGACAGAGAGCCGTACCCCCCGAGTGAGGGGTGCGGCTCTCCTTTTTATCTACCGAGATAAAATTTACTGACGGGGACCGTACTGGTTGTCCTCCTTGCTCTCCTGCACGAAGAAGTAGATGAGAACGAGCGAACCGATGAGGGGAATGAGTGCCAGCAGCAGCATCCAGCCCGAGCGGCCGGTGTCGTGGAGACGGCGTACGCCCACGGCGATGTTGGGTACCAGCAGAGCCAGACCCACCAGACCGGTGAGAATCTTGATGTTCAGGATACCGAGAACAATACCCAGCACGAATGCGAAGAGGGTGTACCACCAATATTCCGAACGGGTGGCGCGGCCGTTGAAATCGGCATACTTGTCCTTGAGGACGGTCATTACGGCTTGTTGAAAATTCATGATGTATTAGTTTTGTTTAGGTTCATGACCCGCTCCGCCGGGTCGTTCAGGGTGTTTTTGCGGGTGATAAAGGCGGAGCGGCGGAGGGTGCGCACGGGGGCGGTTTCTCCGTTGCTTTATCGGAAATCAAAGATAAGTATTTATTTCGTTGAAAAGGAAATTTCCGACAGAATTTTTTCACTCCGATGCAAAAAAAATCCTCCGTGGCGGAGGATTTCTTTTTCGGGGAGGGGGCGGACTATCGCGAGGCGACCAGCGACGAGGGGGTCACCCCTTCGGAACTCTTTGCCCAGTCGCCCTTGGCTCTCAGCACCTGCTCCACGATGTCGCGCACGGCACCGCGGCCGCCGTTGAACTGCGACACATAGCGCGACACCTCGAGGATTTCGGGTGCGGCGTCGGCCGGACACACAGGAATGCCCACCGCCTTCATGCACTCCAGGTCGGGAATGTCGTCGCCCATGTAGATGGCGTGTTCGGGGTGTATGCCGTGGCGTTCCATGTAGTCGCGCATGGCCGAGAGCTTGTCCATGCAGTCGGCGATAATCTCCTCGTCCTTGATGCCCAGCATCTTCAGACGGTGCTCCAGAATCTTGCCGCGGCCGCCCGTGATGATGCACACGCGGTAGCCGTGCTTGACGGCATAGGCCAGTGCGTAGCCGTCCTTGGCGTTGTAGAAACGTATGAAATCGCCGTCGAGCGTGGGCGAGATGCTGCCGTCGGTCATCACACCGTCGACATCGAAGAAAAAGGCTTCGGTGAGTGCTATATCTTCTTTGAAGTTTCCCATATACTTTGACTGATTAATTTGTAAATATTTAGTGTTAAAGGTTCTTGTTCGAGCAGTTTGCAGTGTCGCTCCTGTGTGGCGAGGTCGCCCCTCACGGCAGGTCCCGTCTGCACGTCGCGCGGCGAGGCGGCGGCCAGTGCCTTGGCGGTGGTCTCCTCGATGAGGGGTTTCAGCACCTCGAAGCCCAGTCCCGAGCGTGCGGCAATCTCCTCGCCGAGGGCATACATCTGATTGGTGAAGTTACACACCATCACGGCGGCCAGATGCAGCTCGCCGCGTGTGGCCGAGTCGGCGAAAATCACCTTGTCCGACAGGTGGAGGGCATAGTCGCGCAGGGTGTTGCGCAGCTCCTCGCTCTCGGCCTCGATGAATATGGGTATCTTGCCGAAATCCACCTCACGGCCTTTGGTGTAGGTCTGCAGGGGGTAGAACACCGCGCGGCGCATGTGGTCGGGCAGTGCTTCGAGAGGGGTGCTGCCCGAGGTGTGGGCCACCACGGCCGATGGGGGCAGGGGCAGCGAGGCGGCGACTTCGGCAATGGCGCGGTCGCTCACCGCGATGATGTAGATGTCGGCATCGGCCAGACGGGCGGGGTCGCTCTCCGCCGCGGTGTGGGACAGACGGGCGACCTCTTCGGCGCGGCGGGCATTGCGCGAGAAAATCTGCACCAGCTGCAGCGAACTGCGGTCGATGGCCCGGGCCAGTGCTTCGGCGAGGTTGCCGCTTCCTATGATTACTGTACGTTTCATTATTCGATATTGAGGGTTTTGGGTGCGTCGACGTCCTCCTCGGGGGCGTTGTAGGCGTCGAGAATGTCGACCAGCAGGGCGTTGTCGTCGGAGTGATGCACACGCTGCTTGAGCCGTTCGAGCCGCGCCTCGAGGTCGACCAGACCGGGAATTTGCGCCATGGTGAACTGTCGTGCGCCCACCCGCTCCACGGCGGTGATGATGCCGTAGACCGACATCGACGAGATGGCGTAGGCCGGGGTGTAGGAGGTGGCGCGCTCGCGGTCGTTGTCGTCGACGGCGATGAGCTGGCGCGCCTGCACCAGCTGGAACAGCACATCGTTGACGATGCGTGTGGGCAGGTCGAGCTGGCGGCGGATATATTCGCCCGAGGTGGTGCCGCCGCGTGTGCGGAAGTTCTCGACCACGGTGAGCATGATGGCCAGTATGACCTTGCGTCGCTGGTCGTAGCTGATGAGCAGCGACTCGCGCTCCTCGTCGAAACGCGAGATGTTCTGATAGGCGAACGACAGCTCGCCGCCGAAGAGGAGAATCTGCCACGAGGTCTGCATCCAGATGAGGAACAGCGGCAGGGCGGCGAAACTGCCGTAGATGGCGTTGTAGGAGGTCATCCACCGCTGCACGTAGAGGTAGCCCCACTGGAAGAGCAGGAAGGCCGTGCCGGCCACGATGCCGGCCATGAAGGCACTCGTGAAGCGCACGCGGGTGTTGGGTATGATGATGTAGAGCAGGGTGAACATCGTCCAGATGACGAGCATCGAAATCAGACGGGAGAGGACCACGAAGAACCACCGGTCGTCGAATCCGATGAGCTGCTGTGCGTAGCTGCCCGTTGCGCTGGTGGCAATCCACAGTATTGGCACAATCATGATCAGGGCGATGTAGTCGGACCACTGACGGGTGATGCTGCGCTCGATTTTCACCTCCCAGATGTGGTTGAAGGCGCTCTCAATCGAGCCGAAGACCTTGATGACCGCCCAGAAGAGCATGATGAGGGCCACCGAGGCCATCACACCGCCCTGTGTACGGGCGAGTGCCTTCTCGACGAACGACACCAGATAGTCGACCACGTCGGGATTCTGCGGAAAGAGTCCGTAGAGGTTGTCCATCAGCGAGTCGGTGAGTCCGAAACCCTTGACCACGGCGAACACCACGGCCAGAATCGGCACCAGCGACATGAGGGTGTAGAAGGTCAGCGCGGCCGACCGTGCGATGGTGCCGTGCTTGATGAGACAGATGACCGTGTAGAGAATCAGTTTGCTCTGCCTGACACCCCAGCGCATGAGCGGGTTGTGCCATTCGTTGATGTTTTTCCTGAATAACAGGGCGGTCAGCTCTTCTACCATAGTTCTATACCGGTGGTTTGTTTCGGGGGGTTATCCCACAAAGATAACTATTTCAGGTGTATCGTCCAAAGGCGGCCGTCGGTTTTGGTGAATGCGAGTCGCACATCGCCTCCCGGGCGCAGTCCCGTGCGGCGGAACACCTCTTCGGCCGCAAAGGGGAAGTCGCGCTTGAGGATTTCGCCCTTGAGTCCCTTGCAGCGGCGTTTGAGCTGCTTGGGGTCGTAAGGTTCGATGTGGTCTATCTCCAAAACCCTGCCCAACACCTCGCCCGGCTCTTTCCGAGCGAAGGCAAAGCCGTTTTCGCTCCACATTGCGGCCTTGTCTGCGAAATAGGAGAGGGCGAGTCGTGCCTTCTGCAACGCCACGTCGGGAATCACCAGCCAGCGGTAGTCGTAGGGCGAGAACTCCTCCGTGGAGGGTCGTCCCTCGTCGAGGGGGGAGTGGGAGTAGGAGCCCTTTCCCAGCGCGGTGGCCGTGAGCAGGGGGGCGGTGCGTCCGTCGTCGTAGATGACCACCTCCTTGCACTCGCCGCCCAGCGAGATGACCTCCACATGGCTACGAGGGAAGCGGCGGAAGGCCTCGTCGACGTCGAACAGCGGCGAGTTCTTGATGCACAGCCGGTCGGCCACGCGGCGGATATGGGGCAGCAGGTCGGGAATCGAGGGCGAGCAATCCTCCAGCCTCACGAGTTTGCGACCCTCGGCCGAGCGGCGGTCGGGGTCGGCGTATATCCAGTCGAAATGCTCCCGTGTGGCGGCGAGATACTCCTCGGCCGACGCGGCGACGACCTCCACATGGGTGATGCCCAGACGGCGGAAGTTCTCACGGGTGATTTGGGCGAGCAGCTCGTTGCGCTCGAGACTCACCACACGTTCGAACCGCCGGCTCAGGGCCAGCGAGTCGACGCCCAGTCCGCAGGTCAGGTCGAGGACGCTGCCGCCCGATATGGTCTTGTGGGCGGCGCACTCCTCGCTCGACGACTGTTCGAAAGCCAGCGGAGGGAGTATGCACTGTGCGGCGGCATAGGAGGGGAGTTTGCTCTCCGCGCGGCGGAGATACTTCACTTGTGTGGCCACGAGTCGGGCGTGGGGGATATGGCGGTCGAGAGCCACTGCCGCAGGGTCGCGGTGGCGGTTTTGGCCGATGGCCTGCTGCACCTCGGTGCAGAGCAACTGTTGGTATTCTTCGGGTGTCATCACAGGTGCAAAGGTAGCTTTTTTTTCGCGTCGAAGTACCATTTGCAGAGCATCATGCCCCCTAAAAACAGATATAGGGCCACCGTCTGCCCCCACGTAAGGCGCACATCGAGGATCGACAGGGGGAGTTGTGCGGTGGCGTCGGCCAGATGGTTGAGCTGCGCGGCCGCATGGTCGGCCACACCGCGGAGCAGGGCGGCGAGCGGCGGAAAGGGGAGCAGGAACCACACCCCGACGGCGGCCAGAACGACGGCGGTGAGGGGTATGACCAGCGGATTGAGCAGCACGCCCCACAGGGGCAGATAGCCGAAGGTGTGGGCGATGAGCGGGGCGGTGGCCAGCGAGGCGGTAAGCCCCACGGCCATCATGTCGCTGACGGCGGCCAGCGGCGTGAAGCGTCGTCGCACGGGCAGCGAGGGGTGGCAGACGATGATGGCGGCCACGGCCGTGAACGAGAGCTGGAAACCCAGGTCGTTGACCGCCGCCGGATTCCACATCAGCAGCACGAGGGCGGCCGCCGCCAGGGTGTTGAGTCCGTCGGTGGACGAGGAGCGCAGGAGGGAGCATTGGAGCAGGCTGCACATCACGGCGGCGCGCACGGCACTGGGTGGAGCACCTGCCGCCACGACATAGAGCCACATCAGCCCCACGGCCGCCGCACCGCGCAGCAGTTGTCCGTGGCGGAAGAGAGCCAGCCAGCGTGTGGCGATGTTGAGCATGAGGAACAGCATGGCGATGTGGAGACCCGAGAGGGCGAGCAGGTGCGACATGCCGCTGTGGGCATAGGCACGGGTGAGGTCGGAGGGCAGACCGATGCGGTCGGCTGCGGCGAGGGCCTTGCCCACACTTCCGGCGTGGCCGTCGATGCCCAGCCGCTGGAGGTGGCGCAGGACGGCGCGGCGCAGGGGCGAGAGACGGGGAGGGTGGCGGCTGATGATGTCGCGGTCGGACAGCGAGGTGAAGGTGCGTATGCCCGAGCGGTGGAGACGGCTCAGATAGGGCGATTGTCGTGGACACAGGGGTGAGAGGGCGGCGAAGGCCGTGATGCGCTCGCCGCTGCGGAGTTGCAGCGTGGAGTCGGTGCGGAGCAGCAGGGCGTGGCGGCAGGGTTCCCACCGCTGCCGCTCTTCGGAGTAGCGTGCCGTGAGACGGCCTGTGGCGGTGTGGCGCGAGACGCGGTCGATTTCCAGCTCGCAGACCTGCGTGGGAGCGGTGAGGGGTGCGGCCCTGCGGTCGTGGAAAGCGGCGAGCGACATGCCGCAGAACACCGCCGCAGAGAGCAGATAGACCCCCGACCGCAGCAGCAGTGCGGCCGCTGCACAGAGCGCGAACGCCCCCAACAGAAACATTGGGGGCAGGTCGACCTGTCGGGCCGCGACGATACCGCACACGAAGGGTATCGCTATCCTGAGCAGAGGCATGCGCGCGATGCACGCTTTGGGCGAGGGGGCTTTCATCGACAACAAAAATAAGAAAAAGGAGCTGATGTCCAGCTCCTTTTTCTTTGAATTCAGACGGCCGACGGCCATTTTTTTTCGCTTGACGGCCGTCGGTCGTGTCTGCGATGTCCGGCCGCAAAGAGCCGCCACCCCTCCTCCACCTGCTCCTTCACGGCCTCCACCCCGTTTTCCACACGCGACATGGCGGCTACCACGGCCACCATCGTGTCGTGGTCGAGGGTGTCGGTCACGCTGTGGCGCGAGCGGCCTGTGGTGCGCTCCACGGCCGCGATGTAGGCCCGGGTGTCGTTCTCCGAGGGGGGCGCCCAGCGGCCGACGAGAGCCTCCAGCGTGGTGAGGGCGTAACGGGTGCGATAGGTGTTCAGAATGACGAACATGGCGCGGTAGCCCCACTCCATGCCGCGGAATTGCTTGAAGAGGGCATCTTGCGAGGGGGTGACCTCGCCGCGGAACCGCTCCTTCGAGCGGCGGATATTGCCCGGATTGCAGTTGCGGATACCTCGTGTCATGGCTAACCGAAGATGATGCCGCCCACGCGGCGGATAGCCGTCTGCGGACGGTATTCGGGATAGAGTTCGGGGGCTGCGCCGATGATTTCGAGGGCGGTGGTGAGGTGGAGCTGCGCCTGACGTATCAACTCGCGCCGCACGCGCAGCATGGCGCGCTCGTCGGCACGGCGTATGAGCGACGAGCCGGGCGAGGTGGTACCCATCTGGTCGGTGTGAATGTCGAGACGCGGCTGGAGCAGGGCGCGGGTGAAGAGGGCGACGGCCGCCGCGAGCGGTTCGTCGAGCGGTGCCGAGGGCGGACGGTCGACCAGACGCGCATGGAGGGCGGCACCCAGAGCGGGACGTATCCATCGGCGTTCGGCGGCGGCGATGTCGGCCGCGGTGACTGCCCCCGAGGGCAGACACTCGTTGTTGGTGAAGGCCATTTCGAAGACCTTCGAGGGGGGAATGAGGGTTTTCATTATCCGATTTCTTTGAGGTTGTGTTTGACGATTTGCGAGAGGAACATCTGCTGCCCCTCGTCGTCGGGGTCGTAGTCCAGACCGTCGGCCTTGCGTGCCTCCCACACCTTCATATATACGGGCTTGGAGCGTGTGGGCGGACGGTTGACGATTTCGAGCGACGAGGCGTCGATGCCCGCCACCTCTTTCAGCACACGGCAGACGGGTTCCTTGAGCTGTGCCTGCTCCGAGAGAATGACCGTGTTGAGAGCGACCTCGTATTCGTGGAGTATGCGTTCTGCGCTGAATCCGCCCGTGTAGTCCAGACCGCTGAGCGTGCGGAACCACGAGTGGGCCACCACAATGTCGCTCACCGCCTGTTCGTGGAGGGCCTGCCAGTCACCTTCGTTCTGCGAGGCGATGGGTATGAACCGCGAACTGTCGCCCTCCTCCGAGCCGTCGCGAATGACGAACATCACCTGACCGGGACGTCCGGCGAACTTCTGTTCGGCGAGTCGTACGATGCGTTCGGCCTCGCCGTCGTTGTCGACCGACGAGTCGAGGAGCATGACACCCGACAGCTGGAACGAGTTGTCGAGTCGCGAGATGTTCCAGCGGTCGGTCTTGTAGGCGATGGCTGACACGTTGAATCCTGCGATGTAGGGCGGCACGCCGTAGTGGGTGAACATGGGTTCGTAGTCCTTGTAGTGGATCATGGAGCGCAGGGTGCCGTCGTCCTGCTCCTCGAATGCGGGGTAGAGGGGCAGCGACTTCATCTCCTCGTTGCGCAGACGGCTCCAGTCGTGGTGGAGGAGTATGTGCTGCGAGTCGCGGGCCACACGGCAGCGCGCGGCGTCCTGATGGAAGAGCGAGAGGTAGGAGCGCGAGGGGTCGGTGACCACCTCCAGAAAGGCGTTGCCGAAGAGCGACTTGTCGAGGGCGAGCTTGTGGAACAGGTGTCGCAGGCTGGTGCCGTGGCCGTCGGTGTTGTCGATAAAGGCTTTCAGACGCGGCTGTGCGGCCTCGTCGCAGACACACCCCTTGCCGGAGATGTAGTCGGCCTTGTCGTTGATGATGCGGCGGTGGGTGGTCGAGCGGCGCGCCATGAGTGCCAGCGCGTAGGGGAAGAGGTTGTCGTCGCCCCAACGCCAGAATTTGGTGTTGCCCGACTGGGGGGTGCCGATGGTCAGAAACGGGTCTGTGCGGTCGGTCACGGTGACGGCGCGAGTGATTTTGGGTTTCGAATTCATTGCCGAATGTTGTTTTTTGGGGGTGAGTGAGGGGGTGGGAGGCCCCTGTTTCCGAAAAAAACTCCGCAGGAGTCAATCCCCTGCGGAGCGGTGGGCGGCTACTTCAGACAGGCGTAGGCGACAATGTGGTTGTCCAGCACATCGCAGCCGGCCATGAAGACGGCTCTCTGTCGGTTCTGCATCATGTCGGGGTTGTACCACATGCGCACCTCCGTGCCGGGAAAGTCCGAGGTGTTGACGGCCAGCACCAGATTGCGGCGGTCGGTGAGCATGCAGAACGTCTTGGGCAGGGGCGACGACGAGGAGAGGTACTTGCCCACACGGATATCGATGACCGGTATTCCGTGGTACATGAGCTGTCGGCGGCCGCTCACCGCGTCGACATAGGCCGCATCGCCGCCCTTCTGGTCGAGATACTTCTCGTAGAGGTAGTAGATGTCCGACGAGACGAAGTAGGCCAGCTGTCCGTCGCCCTTCATGTCCTGGAGCTGGGGGATGGCGTGCTGCCAGAGGTCGTCGAACAGGGTGACGGTCTTCTCCGCAGAGTCGATGTCGGCCGAGGTGAGTTTCTTGACATACATGCCCGACGAGGAGCCGGCGGCCTGCTTTTCGATCAGGGGCAGGAATCCCGTGAAGGCGTTGTAGGTCTCGCCCTTCTCCTGGTCGCCGATCCACATCGTGGCGCGGATATTCTCGGCCACCGTTCGGCGGAAAATCTCGGTTTCGGCCTTCTCGAGGTCGGTGCCGGTCAGGTCGTCCATGTTCACCGACGCGCTGGCGGTGATTTTCTCGAACACGGTCGAGAAGTAGTCGGCGGCCGAATATCCCACCTCGGCCTTCACACGGTGGAGGTCGATGGTCTTGATGAGTTTGGCGGCGGCGTTGCTGCCGTTCCAGCCGGCCTGCGTGAATTTCTGGAGAATGTTGCGGTTCTCGCCCACCAGCTGCACGGAGGTGGGTACAGGCTGGTTGTAGAGGATTCTGATGCCCAGCTCCTGTGCCGACTCTCCGGTGAGCATGGGGCGGAAGAAGGTGTTGTCGAGTTCGGAACCCGAATACTGCTTTGAATTTTCGATGAAGCTCATGATTGAAATGTTTTTAGGGGTGAATGAATTGTCGTTTGTCGTGTGTGAGAGGGCGGACTACTACTTTCTGAACATGCGCGCGTCCTCGGCATAGGCCTTGTCGTTCGACGACTGCGCCACCTCGCTGACCGAGGGGTCTTCGGCCGGCAGCACCGTCGTGGGCTGTACCGCCGCGCGGCGTCGCTCCGTGTCGGACTGTTGTCGTGCGGCCGTCTGTGTGGAGGCATTGAGGGTGTTGCGGTCGAGGGGACGTTCAGCGTCGGTGTGCAGTCCCAGCCGCGAGAGGAACCGCTCCCAGCCGCGCACCAGATTGCGGGTCAGGGTCGTGGACGCCGATTGGGGGTCGGCCAGACGGTCGGCCAGACCGCAGTCGACGGCCTCCCGGGGCGAGAGCCAACGTCCGTTGCCGTGGTTTTCGTTCATCAGGGCGGCGAACTCCTCCTCCTTGCGTCCCGACCTTCGGGCGTAGATGGCGGCGATGCGGGCGTCGGTCTGACGCAGCAGTTCGGCCTTGCTGTCCAGCTCGCCGGCATTGCCCTCGGTGGCGCAGCTGGAGTTGTGAATCAGATAGAGACAGTTGGGCGACACCTCGCGTGCGCCCTCCGAGGCGGCCTGTGCGATGATGGTGGCGGCCGAGGCCGTGTAGCCGAAGCAGCGTGTGGTGATGTGACCCTTGAGGGCGGCGAGCGCGTCGTAGATGAGCAGGGCGTCGCCCACGTCGCCGCCCGTCGAGCGGATATTGACCACCACGCGTGGAGCATCGATTTGGGCAATGCGGCGCAGCAGCGTGCGGAACTTCTCGTAGGTGGCCACCCGTTCGTCGGGGGTGTCGAACTGCCACTCCTCGGGGACGCCGATGATGCCCTCGATGTCAATCAGACAGCAGTCGGCGTGGTTCGAAATGCGGATTTGTGATTTCATGTGATGTGTGTATGAATGGTTTATGGGGTTCAGGGTTGGTCTTTGAGCGTGCGGCAGAAGGTGCAGACGGCCGTGCGGTCGTCGGGGTCGTAGTCGTCGATGCTTTCGAGTCGGGCGAGAATGCACTCCCGGCCGGTGCTGATTATGAACAGCGAGCGGATACTCACCTCCGCCACTCCGGGCAGCAGGAGCGCGGCCATCTCGTCGGCCGTGATTTGCATGCGCAGCGTGATGCGTTCGCGCAGCAGACGCTCGCGCCACGGGCGGTCGTAGTTGACGTGGAGTCCCGTGGCGTGGTCGCGGTCCTCGAAACAGAGGGTCGAAGGGGGCAGCGCGCCGTCGCCTGCGAAGTGGAAGGCCGCCAGCGGATACTCCGCCGAGGAGTCGCTCCACCGCTCACCTTCGGGCAGGGGGTGCATGCCCAGAAAGCTGACCACCACCATCGGGAAGTTGAGTCCCGTGTCCTCCACCGCGTCGCGGTCGCCCACCGAGAGCAGCAGGGCCGAGGGGGCGGTGGCTACCTGACGGTCGATGCTCACCGCCGGGTGGAAGAGCGGATTGCAGAGCGAGAGCCGTCCCGGTTTCGAGGCGGAGTTGCCGGTCTGCATGGTCCACCGTCCCCACGAGGGACGCAGGTCGGGGTCGATGCGTCCCTGCGGTTCGAGGTAGGAGAGTTCGGTGTGGCGGTGGGCGTCGAGGGCCATGTCGGCGATTTTCACGGAGTGGTCATCGACGGTGCGGTCGCTCCAGTCGACGATGTGGTCGTCGGGGTAGAACTCCCCGTCGGGTTCGATGACCACGGTGCGTGTGGCCTGTTCGGTGAAGATGCGCAGGTTGAACATCTGCCTCACGGCCTCGAACAGCTCGATGTGTCGCACGGGGTGGTGGGCGATGTCCCCGAAGGTGAGATTGGCGCCGTAGCCCGGTCCCGGGTCGAAGACCACCTTCATCGAACTTTCGCGGTGGAGGGTCAGCTGCATGTCGGGTTCCGCGCCGTAGAAATGAATGTCGAAGAAGGTCTTGGGCGAGGCCGGCGATATTTTTTCGGGGGCGGAGACGACGCGGAACTCGAGGGTGGTGGTGCCGAACTCGCCGATGAATCCGTCGTAGAGCGCCCAGTCGCCCGGATAGGGGCGGCGCACGCCGTTGGAGGTGTACCACAGCACGGCGGTGTGGTCGGAGAGGTTGGTGGGGCTGACCACCTGCGCCGAGCGTCCCGAGAAGGAGAGCCAGTGGCGTTCGGGTCCTTCGTTGCGGCGGAGGGTCAGCTCGTAGGTGTCGCCGGGCGAGTGGTCGAAGACGATGACGCGGTACTGGTAGTCGGGCTTCAGCGCGGGTCGGCGGTCCTCATAGCGGTTGGCGATGGCGAAGCGCAGGTTGGTGCCGGGCCCCAGATATACCGAGTCGAAGCCGCGCAGACGTGTTCGTGAGACGATGCGGTGGGAGGTGGTGTATTTCAGATGATACTCGAACGAGGCGGTGACCTCCATTTTCGGGGTGTAGGTCATCTGTCCGTAGTCCATGGTCAGACAGCCGCCGTTGTTGTAGAGGTCGGCGCGGGTGTGTCCCTGTGGGTCGGGGTCGAAGGGTGAGGCGGTCTGCATGAGGTTGCCCAGCGAGTTGGTGTCGCGCTGGGGGTCGGCGTAGACCATTCCGGCGTAGGAGGCCGTGGCGGTGATGTCGTGGGAGCGCGAGGCCTTGAATCCCATGCGGTTGACCAGTGCCGAGGTGTCGCGCCGGGCATACGCGCCGCTGATGTGGAGCGAGCGGAAGAACGGCGATGAGAAGAAGCGGCTGCGGAGCGTGTATCCCGAATCCTCGATGGAGCGGCGCAGGAGGGGTTCGAGGGCGATGAAGGGGTGGTAGTCGTTGACGCTGTAAATCTGCTGGGTGTCCTTCAGGTCGTCGGGGTTGTTGGAGTCGGGGTAGCGGTCGCGTGCCACGGGAAAGAACTTCACGGGCGAGGAGTCCTTCCAGCCCTTCTCGATGTTGAAGGGGGTCAGCACCATGCGGAAGTCGAGTGTCGAGTCGCCCAGTGTGCGCAGGGCGCGGTTGACGGCATAGCCCGTCGTGAAGCGGCAGTCGGTCACCCCCATGAAGCACTTGAAGAGCAGGTGGGCGTGTGTGGTGGAGTCGATGATGCGTGCGAGGAGGGTCGAGGGTTGGTCGTTGTGCAGGGCGAAGGTGGAGTTGCTGCCGGTGGTGGTTTTCGCAGGGGGTTGGGAGGAGATGGTAAGCATGGCGGAAGATTTGAAGATGAGCCGAAGGGGGGAGGAGTCCGCGGTTTGGGACGGGCGGTGCGGAAAATGTCGACACCTTGTCGACAAACGGTGGACAATGTGTTGATAAACGGTTGAAAAGCGGTGTGGAAAAACCGTAAGTAGTTGTAGATAAGAGAGATTTGCAATGTTGAAAACTTGCTCCCCACGGTTGTTGACAGGTTGATTTCCGCAGCAAATATATCACCCCATGAAGGCCTTTGTCAAGTTTTTAACACACTTTTTTGCTCCCGTGTGTAATAAACTGCATAATTTTGCTTAACTTTGCATTGATAACAAAACAAACAATCATTCACTCTTTATGGACGATGGTCATGGTTCCGCGCATAGCTGTTGTGTCGTGTCTTGGCACGATACCGTTTATCTATGGCGTGCAGCACTCCGATAAGCTGCATGCAGAACTCCTGTTGTCCGACCCCACCGAAACCATACGCCGTTTCTACGACCGCGAAGTCGACATGGCCCTCGTGCCGTCGTCGGCCGTACCCATGTTGCCCGAGTGCAAGGTGGTGACGGGCTATTGCCTGGGCGGTCTGGAGGAGTACAAGCAGCAGCTCATGGCCTCCGACGACCCCTATGTCGAGATGTGGAAAGAGTGGTGCGAGCTTCCGTTCCCCTTTGCGGTGTGGGTGGCACATCCCGAGGTCGACACCGACCTGATCGAGGATTTCGAATATGCCCTCACCGACGGTCTGGAACACTCCTACGAAGCCCTCGTCGAGTCGGGCATGTTCGACGACACGGTGAAGGCCTACACCGACTACCTGGCCTTCGACTACATCTACGACACTCAGAAAACACAGGCACTCCAAAAGTTTTGGGACGCCGGCCTCAAGGTCTCGCCCCACGCCAATCCCGGCTGAAGAGAGTAGTCCGACCGACATCGGACAGTCCTCTTTTGTGAACGGATTAAAAACTTTCAGAGCGTGATTTCATGATTACAATTTATCTCAAGCAGTACAATAAAATCATTCGCAATGCCGACACCAAACTCTTCGACGAGTTGGGTTACGACGACATATTGTGGATTGACATGCTGTTGCCCACCATCAAGGAGCAGAAAGCCGTTGAGAATTTCATCGAAGTGAGTCTCCAGACCCGTCAGCAGGTCGAGGAGATTGAGTCCACCTCCAAGTATTCCGAGAACGAGAACGCCATCATCTCCAACTCCAACTTCTTTGTGCCGACGGGCGATTCGTTCATCGTCGAGCCGGTGTCGTTCATCATCTCGTCGGAAGGTGTGCTGGTGTCGGTGCGCAGTGCCGAGTCGCGGACGTTCCGCGAGACGGAGAAGCGTCTGCAGATGAACTACCGCAGCTATTCGACGGGCTATCACCTCTTCATCACCCTTCTCGAGGTGCGCATCGACTACGATGCCGACATGGTGGAGCTGATTGCCAAACAGGTGGCCTCGCTCTCGCGTGCCGTCACCTCGGAGGACGCCATCGACAAGGAGGTGCTGCACCGCATCAGTGCCTTGCAGGAGAGTACCATGTTGCTGCGCGAGAACATCTTCGACCGTCAGCGCGTGCTGTCGGGTATCCTGCGCTCGGAGCGTTTTCCCAATGATATCTACCCCCGTCTTCAGCTGATGATCAAGGACGTCAACTCGCTGATCAACCACGCCGACTTCAGCTTCCAGCGTCTGGACTATATCCAGGACGCGGCACTGGGTCTGATTAACATCGAGCAGAACGAAATCGTCAAGATTTTCTCGGTGGCCGCCGTCATCTTCATGCCTGCGACGCTCATCGCCTCCATCTACGGCATGAACTTCAAGTTCATGCCCGAACTCAACTGGACCCTCGAACTCTCGAGCGGCACGGTCATACCGCTGGGCTACATGTTCGCCATCTTCATGATGATTCTGTGTTCGGTGATGACCATCTGGTTCTTCAAGTACAAGAAATGGCTCTGAGGCCTTCCGTGCCTTCCCGAAATAGAAAACCTGCGGCAATCCGATGAGGATTGCCGCAGGTTTTTTTGTGTCGTGCGTCCGCTTCGCAAAGGGGACTACCGCTTTCGTCCCATGCGGGGCGTGCGGGCGGTGTCGCGCTGCTGCTGACCGTCGTGACGGTTGTCGCGGAGGGTGTTGCCGTGGGATTGCGGTCTGCCGCCGCGTGGTGCCGTGTCGCGCCGTCCGTCGCGCGGAGCATTGCCCCGCCGCTCGTCGCGCTGCCGCGGTCGGGAAGTGGAGTCGCCACGGCCGCGCATGTCGCCTCCTGAGGTGCGTCGCCCCTGCTGACGGGGCTGCTCGTCGAAGAAGTAGCTCTTCTGTCGCCGCTTCTCCTCCTGGGTCTTGGCCACATAGACCTCCTCGCCCGTGTAGGGGTTGTGTCCCGTGTAGAACATCACCGACGAGAGGGTCATGGGCGTGGGGGTGAGGTCCTGCACCTGCTCCAGATTGAAGTGCAGACGTCCCAACACCTTCTCCGAGAGGTGCTGCATGTCGCTCTCGCGGCAGCCCGGGTGCGACGAGATGAAGTAGGGAATGAGCTGGTAGGGCAGACCCTCGCGGTCGCAGATGGTGTGGAAATCGCGGTTGAGCCGCTCGAAGAGCGCGAAGGGGGGCTTGCGCATGAGCATCAGCACATTGTCCTCCGTGTGTTCGGGGGCGACCTTCAAACGTCCCGAGGTGTGGTACTTCAACACGGTTTCGAGATAGGGGGTGTCGTCGAACAGGTCGTAGCGGATACCGCTGCCGATAAACGCCTTCTTGATGCCCTTGATGTTGCGGATTTTGGCGTAGAGGTCGAGCAGCGGACGGTGGTCGTTGTTCAGGTTGGGACACGGACGGGGGTGGAGACACGACGGACGGCGGCACTTTCCGCACAGTTCGGTGTTTCGTCCGCCCATGCGGTACATGTTGGCCGAGGGTGCGCCCACATCGGAGAGATATCCCTTGAATCCGGGCATGCGGGTGACTTTCTCCACCTCGGCGAGAATCGACTTCTCGCTGCGCGAGTGGATAAACTTGCCCTGATGGGCCGATATGGTGCAGAAGGCGCAGCCGCCGAAGCAGCCGCGGTGGATATTCACCGAGAACTTGATCATCTCCCACGCCGGAATGTCGCCCTTGCCGTTGTAACGGGGGTGGGGCGCACGCTCATAGGGCAGGTCGAACGACTGGTCCAGCTCCTCGGTCGTGAGACCGTTGTAGGGCGGATTGACCACCACATAGGTGCCGCGTGCCGGCTCCACGAGGGTGGCCACCTGCTCGCGGAGGTTGCTCTGGGTCTCGATGACGGTGAAGTTCTTTTCGAAGGCCTGCCTGTCCTCCACACACTTCTCGTAGGAGTCGAGCATGATGGTTTTCTGGGGGTCGAGACGGTCGACGTAGGCCTTGTCAGCCAGGAACGACACCTGTGGAATCTTGCGCAGGAGCTTGGCGTTGAATCCGTTGCGCAGGGCTTTGGCAATCTGCTGAATGACACCCTCGCCCATGCCGTAAATCAGCAGGTCGGCGCCCGAGTCGAGCAGCACGGAGGGCATGAGCGAATTGCTCCAATAGTCGTAGTGGGTGAGTCGTCGCAGCGAGGCTTCGATACCGCCCACCACCACCGGCACATGGGGGAACAACTCCTTGAGGATACGCGAGTAGACCGTCACCGCATGGTCGGGACGGAATCCGGCCTTTCCGCCGGGGGTGTATGCGTCGTCGTGGCGCAGGCGGAGGTTGGCCGTGTAGTGGTTGACCATGGAGTCCATGGCTCCGGCCGACACGCCGAAGAACAGACGCGGAGCGCCGAGTTTCTTGAAGTCGCGCAGGTCGTCCCTCCAGTTGGGCTGCGGCACGATGGCCACCTTGTAGCCCTCTTTTTCGAGCAGTCGTCCCAGCACGGCCACGCCGAATGCCGGGTGGTCGATGTAGGCGTCACCCGTGAAGAGAATGATGTCGAGCTGTTCCCAGCCGCGTTCGCGCACCTCTTTTATTGTGGTAGGTAAAAACATGGCATTGAAATAATGTGGCCACCGTGTGGCCGTTGAAAAAAAAGCCCCTGCGGGGCTTGTGTATGGTGTGACCGAGGATCAGTCGTTGAGTTCTCCGCGCGAGGCCAGATAGCCGTCCCACTTGGCCAGCAGCGCCTTGAAGTCGTCGGGCAGCTCGCTGTCGAAGAGTACGTCGTTGCCCGTTCGGGGGTGGACGAATCCCAGCAGACGAGCGTGGAGGGCCTGTCGCGGACACACCTCAAAACAGTTCTCCACAAACTGGCGGTACTTGGCGAAGGTCGTACCCTTGAGTATCCGGTCGCCGCCGTAGCGTTCGTCGTTGAAGAGCGGGTGTCCCTTCCACGCCATGTGGACGCGTATCTGATGGGTACGTCCCGTCTCCAGACGGCACTCCACGAGGGTCACATAGCCGTAACGCTTCAGCACCTTGTAGTGGGTGACGGCGTGCTTGCCCTGCGAGCCGTCCTCGAAGACATACATGTTCTGACGCTCCTTGGGCGAGCGGCCGATGTTGCCCGTGATGGTGCCTTCGTCCTCCTCGAAGTTGCCCCACACCAGCGCCACATAGCGTCGCTGAATGGAGTGGTCGAAGAACTGTTTGGCCAGGCGTGCGTGTGCCTCCTCGTTTTTGGCCACCACCAGCAGCCCCGACGTGTTCTTGTCGATGCGGTGGACCAGACCGGCGCGCATGTTGTCGTACTGTGCCGTCTCATCGTCCTTGAGGTGATACATCAGCGCGTTGACCAGCGTGCCGCTGTGGTTGCCCACACCGGGGTGGACGACCAGACCGGCCGGCTTGTTGACGATGAGCAGGTCGGCGTCCTCGTAGGGGATTTCCAGCGGAATGTCCTCGGCCGTGACCTCGTTGTCGCGGCGCGGATAGGGCATTACCAGCTGTATGCGGTCGAAGGGTTTGACCTTGTAGCTCGATTTTGTGGGTTTGCCGTTGACCAGCACATTGCCGTTGTCGGCGGCCACCTGTATGCGGTTTCTCGAGCAATGCTCCATGCGTATGGTGAGGTACTTGTCCAGCCGCAGGAGGGCCTGACCCTTGTCGACCGTCACCGCAAAATGCTCATAGAGACCGTCCTCTTCGTCCTCGGCCACTTCGTCGATATCGTCGCAGTCGGGGGCGGTGAATGTTTCGTTGCGGGGGGTCATCTCTTCGTTGTAATCTGCTGTCATTTGTTCTCTCACCTATTTATATATGTTTGTTGCCTGTTTGATTTCGTGTTTTCGTTAGTCGAACATTCCCTCCTCGTCGGCCGGGGTTTCGGCCGGGGTCTGTGCCGCAGGGTTGAGCAGACCCTCCATACGGGCCTTCTCGAGCGAGTCGGCCCTCATCTCCTCCTCCTTGAGTCGCAGTTCGGCCTGCTCGCGGGCCTGTTTTTCGGCCTCCTTCATGTTGCGTTCGACCTTCCGGGTGTCGAGCGACAGACGCAGGTCGACACGCGAACCCAGCTGTGCATGGCACTCCGCCGAGGGCGACTGCACATACACGCGCGCGTCCTTGCGGTCGAGGACATTGATGTCGGCGTCATACTCCACGCGTCCCACATTGAGACCCAGCTCCCAGATGCGGCTCTTGGCCTCGCGCAGGTCGAAGCCCACCACCTGAGGGGTGACGGTCAGCTCCGAGCCGGTCTCTACACCCACAGTCAGCACCACACCCGAGCCGATTTCGGCCTCTATGCGGCTGCCGGGTACGATTTCGCGTCCCTCGAACTGCTGACCGAGGACATAGTTGGTGGCCATGTCGTTCTGGTAGACCAGTTCCTTGATTTCGAGACCGGCGATTTCGAGCATGTTCTTGGCCTGACGCAGCGAGCGCGAAGCCACATAGGGTATGGGTACCATCTTCTGTCGGTAGGAGTTGATGGTCACATAAATCGTGCGTCCGGGCTTCACCTCCACCCCTCCGTGGGGGAGCTGGTCGAGAATGATGCCCCCCTCGTGGGCGGCCACGAAGAGCGAGTCGTTGATGTGGAGTTTGAGGTCGTGTTTGCGGGCCATGCGCTGTGCCTGGTCGAAGGGTATTCCCGAGAAGTCGGGTACCGTGCTGCGCGAGCCGTGGCGTGTGCCGATTTGCATGGCCAGATGCGCTCCCAGGGCCATCACCAGAATGATGATGAGCATCAGCGAGAGGTGAAAGACCAGCGGAAACCGGGTCTTGATTCGGGTGTAAAGCGTGTTGTTGTCCATGGTGCTGTTATTTTGGAGCCTTCCGGTAGAGGTAGACTGCTATGCCGAGGTAAATGAGGTTGGGGAGCCATACGGCAATCTCGGGGGGCATGGTGCCGCTCTTGGCAAACTCCTCGAAGAAACGGTTGAAGAGAATGTAGGAGAAGCACAGTCCGGTGCCGATACCGATGTGGAGACCTGTTCCGCCCCTGACCTTTCGCGACGAGAGCGACACGCCGATGAGCGTGAGAATGAAGGTCGACAGCGGATAGGCGTATCGTGCCTGACGCTCCACCTCGATGATGTTGATCGAGTCGGAGCCTTTGGCCCTCTGCTGGTCGATGAAGTCGTTCAGCTCGGAGATGTTCATGGTCTGTATCAGTTCGTTGACTCTTCCCAGCTCGGTGACCTCGAGATTGATGAGCGTGTCGAGGTTGCGGTGCTGGGTGAAGGTCTCGCGGCCGTCGGGCGCAAACGAACGCCGGGTGTACCGCGAGGCGGTCCAGCGTTTGGTTTCGGGGTCGAACGAGGCGTCGGCGGCTTCGAGCGAGCGGGTGATTTCGCCGCTGTCGTAATGCTCCAGGGCGAAGAACGAGGCGCGGTGGTCGCCCTCCTGATAGCCGCGGATATAGGCGAACGTGCCGGGTTCTATCTGGCGGTAGATGTGTCGTTCGAACTGGGTGTTGTGGCGGCGTTTGATGTACTTCGACTCGAAGGTGACGATTTTCTTCTGCGAGATGGGTATGAGCCAGAGGTTGAGCGTGAGCGACAGGCTGCCGATGATGAGTGCGCCCAGGAAGTAGGGCCACATGAGTCGTCGGAACGACATGCCGCCCGAGAGCATGGCCACAATCTCGGTCTGGTAGGCCATCTTCGAGGTGAAGAAGATGCAGGCGATGAAGGTGAACAGTCCGCTGAACTGGTTGATGAAGAAGGGGACGAAGTTGAAATAGTAGTCGAAGATGACCGCCGAGAAGGGGGCGTGCAGCTCCGTGAAGTCGTCAATCTTCTCCACATAGTCGAACAGCACCACGATGATGATAATCATGGCGATGGCGAAGAAGTAGGTCGAAAGGAACTTCTTCAGAATGTATCTGTCGAGGATTTTGAATCCCGGGAACCGAATCTTCATGGTCGTGGTCTTAGAGTCGTCGTTCGAGCTTCACCACCATCTGGTCCTTCCACTGTTTGAAGTCGCCGGCGATGATGTGTTCGCGGGCGGCGGTGACCAGTCTCAGGTAGAACGCTATATTGTGGAGAGACGCTATCTGCGCCGCAAGCATTTCCCCACAGATTGCCAGATGGTGGAGATATGCTTTTGAGTAGAGGGTATCGACAAAAGCGGTACCTTCTGCATCGATGGGCGAGAAGTCGTCCTCCCATTTCTTGTTGCGGATATTGATGCGGCCTTCGGCGGTGAAGAGCATGCCGTTTCGGCCGTTGCGGGTGGGCATCACGCAGTCGAACATGTCGACACCGCGCTCGATGGCCTCCAGAATGTTGACCGGCGTACCCACACCCATCAGGTAACGCGGACGGTCTTCGGGCAGTACGGCGTTGACCACCTCAATCATTTCGTACATCACGTTGGTGGGTTCGCCCACGGCCAGACCGCCGATGGCGTAGCCGTCGGCATCGTATTTCTGCACATTTTCGGCCGCGCGCTCTCTGAGGTCGGGGTAGGTGCAGCCCTGCACGATGGGGAAGAGCGCCTGGTAGTGGCCGTATTTGGGTTGGGTCTGGTGGTAGCGGTTGAAGCAACGCTCGAGCCATCGCTCGGTGAGGTCGAGCGATTTGGCGGCATACTCTCTCGGAGCGTCGCCGGGAGGGCATTCGTCGAAGGCCATCATGATGTCGGCGCCGATGGTGCGCTCGGTATCCATCACGCTCTCGGGGGTGAACAGGTGCTTCGAGCCGTCGATGTGGGAGCGGAAGTGGCAGCCCTCCTCCTTGAGTTTGCGGCAGGCGGCCAGCGAGAAGACCTGGAAACCGCCGCTGTCGGTGAGCATGGGTCCGTCCCAGGTCGAGAAACGGTGTACGCCGCCGGCCTTCTCGATGATGTCCATACCCGGACGCATGTAGAGATGGTAGGTGTTGGCCAGAATAATCTGGGCGCGTGCTTCTTCTTTCACGTCGCGGTGGAAGATGCCCTTGACGGTGGCTGCCGTTCCCACAGGCATGAATATCGGCGTGCGGATCACGCCGTGGTCGGTCTGCAACTCGCCGGCGCGTGCCTTCGACGAGGAGTCCTTATGCTGCAATGTAAATTTCATACTCATATATTTGGCAAAAATAGTCAAAATAATTCTGAAAACTGAATTTTGATTTCCTAATTGTTTGTACCTTTGCACATATTTGGAAAATATGCACTATTTTGATTTGTTTTTAGAGGCCTATGGCTGGGAAGGCATGGCACTTGCGGCCGTTCTTGTGCTGCTGCTTGCCGTCCAGCTCCATTACTATATCTTTGTCTACGGAGCGATTCCCGACTACAAGAACAACAAACGCCGCCCCCTGCTGGAGAGCGAGCCTCCCGTGTCGATTATCGTGCCGCTCTTCTCGGAGGACTACACCTTTATCGAGGAGCGTCTGCCCCTGATTCTGGCGCAGAACTACCCCTCGTTCGAGATTATCGTGGTCTACGTGGGTCAGGACAACGACTTCTACGAAGACGTGTCGACCATCAAGCAGAGCTTCCCCAATATCTTCGTCACGAAGATTCACCTCAATCCGCGCTTCCCCATTTCGCGCAAGATGGCGCTCAACGTGGGCATCAAGTCGGCGCACTACGAGCATCTGCTCTTCACCTCGACCGATGCCTACCCCCAGTCCGACAGCTGGTTGTCGCTTATGGCCAAGGGTTTCATGCGCGGCGACATCGTCATCGGCTACTGCGGTCTGGAGCAGGCTCCGGGCATGGGCGGCTACATGATGCGCGCCTGGCGCATGATGCACTCCGTCGACTGGCTGGCACGCGCCATACGCCGCCGTCCCTATCGCGGTATCCTCCACAATTTTGGCTTCACCAAGTCGCTCTATTTCGGGGTCAACGGCTTCGGCCACCTGAACATGAACATCGGCGAGGACGACCTGTTCATGCAGCAGATCATGACGCGTGACAATGTGAGCGTGGTGCTTTCGCCGCGCGCCTCGCTCTGCGAGAAACGCTGGGGCGGCATGAAGTGGTGGATCGACCGCCTGCGCTACTTCGGTTCGTCGTTCCGCTTCTTCCCCACCGATGTGAAGAACTACATCATCTGGGAACTCTCCACAAGGGTGCTGTTCTACCTCTCGGTGCTGTGTGCGCTGGTGGTCATGCCGCTGGAAATCAAAATCTTCGCCCTGATCATGGCGGTCGTGCGTCTGACGCTGGTGCTGCTCAAGGTGAAGAAAATCGCGCGCCGTCTGGGCGAGGAGAAAATGGTGGGCCGCTATGTGTTCTACGACCTGCTGAGTCCGCTGTGGAGCCTGTTGGTGGGTGTGGTGCTGATGCGTAAAGACGAGAGGGTATGGAGGTAGAAGACTATATCGTAGCCGAGGACCGTGTGCTGGTGCAACTGGCGCTCAAGGGCGACGACACCGCCTTCGAGTACCTGTTCAACCGCTACCGCGACGCCATTCACTGCCTTTTCGTGCAGAAGATGGGCGGCGCGAACGATGCCGACGACCTCCTGCAGGAGACCTTCATCAAGGTCTACATCAACCTCCACCGCTACAATGCGCTCTATACCTTCGGACAGTGGGTCTACACCATTGCGCGCAACACGTTCGTCGACTATGTGCGCCGCCGTCAGGACGACATCTCCATCGACGAACGCTTCACGGCCCCCGTGTCGCCGGCTCCCACCCCCGAGGAGAGCGTCATCAGCCTCCAGCAGCGCAAGCAGATAGAGAGCTATCTCAACCGCCTCTCGCCGCGCTACCGCCAGCTGATTCGCATGCGCTTCTTCGACGAGTACTCCTACGACGAAATCGCCGAGAAACTCAACCTGCCGATGGGGACGGTCAAAACCCAGATTCACCGCGCACGCGAACAGATGTGTCAATTAATCAGCAGCGGGGAACCGTTGCTCAACTAACAGGATATGGAACTGATACTGAAATATTTTCCCGACCTTACGGAGGAACAGCGACGACAGTTCGAGTCGCTCTATCCGCTTTATGAAGATTGGAATTCGAAAATCAATGTCGTCTCGCGCAAGGATTTCGACCAGCTCTACCTGCGCCATGTGCTTCACTCGCTGGCCATTGCCCGTGTCTGCACCTTCGAGCCGGGCGCAAGGGTACTCGATGTGGGTTGCGGCGGCGGTTTTCCGTCGGTGCCGCTGGCGATTCTCTTTCCCGAGGTGCAGTTCACCTCGATAGACTCCATACGCAAGAAAATCACCGTGGTGGAGGGTGTGGTCGAGGGTCTGGGGCTGAAGAACCTGACCCCCGTGTGCGGCCGTGCCGAATCGCTCAAGGAGAGGTTCGACTATGTGGTGTCGCGTGCCGTGACGGCCATGCCGCAGTTCCTGCCGTGGGTGTGGAACAAAATCGAGAAGGGACAGCACGGCTCGCTGCCCAACGGCATTCTCTACCTCAAGGGCGGCGACCTGGCCGAGGAGCTGGGCGAGACCGGCAAACGCTGGTATCTCTACGACATTCCCCGCTTCTTCGAGGAGGAGTTCTTCGAGACCAAGAAGGTGGTCTATACCCCCAAGAACTGACGGACGGACGTCGGAAACCCAAAGCGTCACACCTTTCGAAAGGTGTGACGCTTTATATTTATAATATAAGACCTCCGGCGGAGGTGCGGAAGACGGGGCATTGCCTTTGCCGTTTTGCCTTTGCAGTTTTCTATCCTTCCCCCCCCCTCGCGGCGGGATTACTCCTCCTTTTGGCGGTTCTCCTCCCGGGTGCTGAGCAGACCGCAGGCGGCCTGTATGTCCTCACCGCGCGAGGCGCGTATGGTGGTCTGTATGCCTTTGGCCGTCAGCGAATCGCGGAAACGCAGCATGGCGCGCTCGTCGGGCGAGAAGTAGGGCGAGCCGGGAATCTTGTGGAAACGTATGAGGTTGATGCGGCACTTGATGCCGTTGAGCAGTCGCAGCAGCTCCTTGACATGGCGCGGCGAGTCGTTCATGCCGCTCATGACGATGTACTCGAACGACACGCGCCGCTGGTGGGTGAAGTCGTACTCGCGCAGGATATCGGCCACCTGGGCAATCGACCACGCCTTCTCGATGGGCATCACCTCCAGTCGCTCCTCGTGAAAGGGGTTGTGGAGACTCACGGCCAGATGCACCGATGTGGTGTCGAGGAAGTTGCGCAGCTGCGAGGCCACGCCGGCCGTCGACACGGTGATGCGTGTGGGCGACCAGCCGAATCCCCACTCCGAGGTGAGAATGTCGATGGCGCGTTTGACGTTGTCGAGGTTGTCGAGCGGCTCGCCCATGCCCATGAACACGATGTTGGTCAGCCGGTCACGCTCGGGCAGCGAGACAATCTGGTTGAGAATCTCGGCCGCCGACAGCGAGTGCTGGAGTCCCTGTCGTCCCGTGGCGCAGAACTTGCAGCCCATGCGGCAGCCGGCCTGCGACGACACACACAGTGTGGCGCGCTCGCCGTCGGGAATGTAGGCCGACTCGATGTACTGTCCCTCGTGGGTGCGGAACAGATACTTCTTGGTGCCGTCCTTCGACTCCCACTCCCTGATGGGTGCGGAGAGTGCCTTGCCGAAGCGTTCGGCCAGCCGTTCGCGGTTCTTCTGCGAGAGGTCGCTCATGGCCATCGGGTCTTCGGTGTGACGGACATAGAGCCATCGGGCCAGCTGTCGGGCAGCGAACCGCGGCAGTGCCATTTCCTGACACACGAGTGCCAGCTCATCGGGATTTTTACCGTACAAGAACTCTTCGGAAACCATTATTTTGCGTGTTGAAACATTTTTTCGACCACAAAAGTAGGGAAAAAATGAATATTTTTCCCTTTACGGGTGCATTTTTGAATTTTTATCTCTATATTTGTGGTGCTTACGAGCATTCTTATGCACGGAGGTTACCCCGTCATGGCATGCTACTGACCTGAACAATTAAAAAATTAGAATAGATGGAAATTAAAAAATCCCCTAAAGCAGACCTCCAGAATAAAAGAGGCCTCCTGCTTGAGATTGGCTTGATCTTTTCGTTGCTTTGTGTGATTGGCGCATTTGCCTACACTCCCAAGGAGCATCGCATTGAGAAGATGCAGGACCAAGTCGTAGTCGTAGAAGAGGAAATCACCGAGATTACCCGTCAGGACCAGAAGCCTCCCGAGCCTCCCAAGAAGGTAGAGGTGAAGGTGATTGCCGACATTCTTACCGCTGTGACCAACGAGACCAAGATTACCACCGAGGTCGATTTCGCCGAGTTCGACGAGGAGACCGAGATTATCCAGCAGGTTGAAGTAGAGGAGGAGGTTGTCGAGGACGACCAGCCCTTCCTGATTGCCGAGACCATGCCTTCGTTCCAGGGCGGTGACCTCAATACCTTCCGCAACTGGGTGCAGAGCAACGTCAAGTATCCTCAGATTGCACTCGAGAACGGTATCCAGGGTCGTGTGTTCCTGTCGTTCGTTATCGAGAAGGACGGCCGTCTGACCAACATTCAGGTGCTGAAGAGCCCCGACCGTTCACTCTCCGACGAGGCTACCCGCGTACTCCAGAAGTCGCCCAAGTGGTCTCCCGGTAAGCAGCGTAACCAGGTGGTACGTGTGAAGTACACCCTGCCCGTTGACTTCCGTGTGCAGAACTAATCCTGCCGCCGACGGTGTTCTTTATTTCGGATAAAGAGCTTTGCAGATGGAGCCTCACCCGGGGTGGGGAGTGCCATCGGATATGATATGAGGGTATCTTGCTTTCGGGCAGATACCCTTATTATTGATAGGTCGTTCGCCCCTGATGCGGGCTGACGGCTGTCGTATTATAGGAAACTGTCTAAACAACTGATATTTGAAAAAGACAAAATCTAATGGCGAACCCACAGTGGTCGCTCCCGTAGAGCGCGAACGCGCCGTGCTGGTGGCCGTCGTGCGCGACAACCAGGACCCCCGTCAGGCCAAGGAGTACCTCGACGAGCTGGAATTTCTGGCCGAGACCCTCGACATCGACACCGAGACCCGCTTCACCCAGCGTCTGCCCCAGCCCTCCTCGAAAATCTATGTGGGCCCCGGCAAGCTGGAGGAGATTTCGGTCTACTGCAAGGAGAACGAGATTGATGTGGCCATCTTCGACGACGAACTGTCGCCTGCCCAGACCCGCAACATCGAGAATGCCATGCCGTGCCGTATCCTCGACCGTACGCGTCTGATTCTCGACATCTTCATGTCGCGTGCGCAGACTGCCTACGCCAAGACCCAGGTGCAGCTGGCCAACTACGAGTACATGTTGCCGCGTCTGGCCGGTCTGTGGACCCACCTCGAGCGTCAGCGAGGCGGCACGGGAACCCGTGGCGGTGCCGGTGAGCGCGAGATTGAGACCGACCGCCGTATTATCCGCAACCGTATCTCGAAACTCAAGGAGGATTTGAAGAAAATCGACCGTCAGATGTCGGTGCAGCGTTCTAACCGCAGCTCGATGGTGTCGGTGGCACTGGTGGGCTACACCAATGTGGGCAAGTCGACACTCATGAACCTCATCTCGAAGAGCGAGGTCTTCGCCGAGAACAAACTCTTCGCCACCCTCGACACCACGGTGCGCAAGGTGGTGTTCGACAACCTGCCCTTCCTGCTGACCGACACCGTGGGCTTTATCCGCAAGCTGCCCACCGAGCTCATCGAGTCGTTCAAGTCGACGTTGGACGAGGTGCGCGAGGCCGACCTGCTGATTCACGTGGTCGACATCTCCCACCCGCAGTTCGAGGACCAGATTGCCGTGGTGAAGCAGATTTTGCAGGACATCGGCGCGGGCGACAAACCCGTCTACCTGGTGTTCAACAAGGTCGACGCCTACACCTATGTAAAGAAGGACGACGACGACCTCACGCCCGCCACACGCGAGAACCTCTCGCTCGACGACCTGAAGAAGAGCTGGATGGCCAAGGGCGACACCCCCTGCATCTTCCTCTCGGCACGCGAGAAGACCAACATCGAGAAGTTCCGTTCGGACCTCTACGGCATGGTGCGCGAGATTCACGCCGGCCGCTATCCGTTCAACAACTTCCTCTATTAGCAACTTAATTTACCACATATACCGACTATGACTGTCAATATTTTGAACCGCGAAAAGACCGTTCTCAACAAGTTCATCGAGCAGATTCGCGACAAGCAGATTCAGAAGGATTCGATGCGTTTCCGCCGCAACATGGAGCGTATCGGCGAGGTGATGGCCTACGAGATATCGAAGACCCTCAATTACGAAGCCAAAATGGTGGAGACCCCTCTGGGCGAAGCCGTTGTGGAGTCGATCAGCGACACGGTGGTGGTGGCCACCATTCTGCGTGCCGGCCTGCCGTTCCACCAGGGATTCCTTAATTACTTCGACGATGCGCAGAACGCCTTTGTGTCGGCCTACCGCAAAAGCACCAAGGACGGCAAGTTCAAGGTCAAGGTCGAGTACATCTCGTGCGGCGAGCTGGAGGGCAAGACCCTTCTGCTGGTCGACCCCATGCTGGCCACCGGTTCGTCGCTGGTGCTGGCCTATGAGGCACTGTGCGAGCGCGGCGGCATGCCGGCCCACACCCATGTGGCGGCGGTCATCGCCAGCGAGCAGGGCGTGGAGTATGTGCAGAAGAACATGCCGCGCGAGACGACCACCGTGTGGGTGGCGGCCGTCGACGAGGAGCTGACATCGCGTTCCTACATCGTGCCGGGCATCGGCGACGCGGGCGATTTGGCCTACGGCGAGAAAATCTGACAGATGACTAACTCCCTCTTTCGGGGGTGGAACATACAAAAGAGGGAGTGGGGGAATCGGCGGATTCCGGTCACTCCCTTGCTTTTTGCAGACCCTTGTGGTGTCTGTTTCGGTTTTTGCGTTTGAGTTTCAAGATAAATGTCGCACCTTTGCGCATCTAAAATTTGAGAATGTGATATGAAAAAGAAATTGGCTTTTCTGTTCTCCACGTTTCTGTTCACCACGCTGATGATGGCGGTGCAGAAACCCATCTTCCTGCTCTACTATGTCGACTCGTCGTCGGCCTGCTCGTGGCAGGAGCTGCTGGGAGTGGTCTGGCACGGTCTGTCGCTCGACCTCACGGTGGCCGGCTATGTCACCGCGCTGCCCGTGGTGGTGGTGCTGATGTCGCTGTGGGTCACCCTGTCGGGCAGCTTCATGCGCCGCTTCTTCATGACCTACTTCACCCTCGTGTCGGTGGTTGCGTCACTCATCTTCGCCGTCGACATCGCCCTCTACGAACACTGGGGATTCAGAATCGACTCCACCATACTCATCTACCTCTCCGACCCCAAGGACGCCATGGCCAGTGTCGACTGGGGACTGGGCGTGCGCCAGACGCTCTTCTTTGCGGCGTGTGCCGTGATTATGTGCTACGGCTACCACCGCGTGCTGCGCTTCTTCACGGGCGAGAGCTATCCGTGGCGCAAGGCCCTGCCGTGGAGTGTGGCGGTGTTGCTGTTGGCCGGATTTGACTTTCTGGCCATACGCGGCGGTGTGGGTGCCTCGACGGCCAATGTGTCGAAGGTGTGCTTCAGCTCCAACCTCTTTCTCAACCATGCGGCCGTCAATCCCGTCTTCTCGTTCCTCTCGAGTCTGGGCAAGAGCGAGGACTACGGGGCGATGTACCGCTTCTTCAGCGAGGAGGAGTGCGCCGCACGTTTCGATGCCATTCGCGGCAACCGTCCCGGAGCGGACGCCCCTTCGGAGCAACTGCTCACCACTTCGCGCCCCAATGTGGTGGTCATACTCCTCGAGAGTTTCGCACGCACGGTGATGGACGCAACGGCCGAGGGCAAGGCCGTGATGCCCCACATGCAGCGGCTCAAGGGCGAGGGGGTGTGGTTCGAGAACATGTTTGCCAACTCGTTCCGCACCGACCGCGGTGAGGTGGCCGTGCTGAGCGGTTTTCCGGCACAGACGCGCCACTCCATCATGAAGATGGCCACCCGTTGCAGCTCGCTGCCCTCGGTGGCGCGCTCGCTGGCCGCTGCCGGCTATCGCACCTCGTTCACCTATGGCGGCGACCTGAACTTCACCAATCAGGCCTCCTACATGTACGCCACGGGCTGGCAGGAGCTGTTCTGGCAGAAGAATCTCTCGTTCGCCACACCGCCGGCCGACTGGGGCTACGACGACCGCGTGATGTGCGACTACTTTGCCGACCGCATCGTGGAGCTCGACCGCGAGGGCAAGCCCTTCCTGGCCGGTTTCCTCACCCTGTCGAGCCATGTGCCGTTCGATGTGCCGTACGACAAGTTCACCGACCGCGAGCTCAACGCCTTCGCCTTCTCCGACGAGTGTGTGGGTCAGATGATTGACCGCCTGAAGCAGACCGCGGCGTGGAAGAACCTGCTGGTGGTGCTGGTGGCCGACCACGGCTTCCCCTATCCCAAGACGCTGGCCTACAATGTGCCGCTGCGCCACCGTATCCCGATGATTTGGACGGGCGGTGCCGTGCGTGAGCCGCGTGTGGTGGAGACCTACGCCTCGCAGACCGACATCTGCGCCACACTGCTCTCGCAGATGGGACTGCCGCACGACGACTTCGATTACAGCAAGGACATCTTCTCACCCTCGCTGCCCAAGTTCGGCTACTATGCCTTCAACGACGGTTTCGGAGTGGTCGACTCCACCGGCAGCGTCATCTGGGACGCCACGACGGGGCCTGCTCCCGACAGCACCGCACCGCAGCTGCTCGACGTGGGTAAAACCATGTTGCAGACCACCTACACCGACATCTCGCGAAGATAATAATGCTCTTTAGGTATTGTCGTTGTCGTGAGGCTTTGCTATATTTGCCATTCGATTAAAATTCAGATAAGATATGTATAAGACAGGTCTTTATTCGTCCGATGAAAAGATGTGCGATCTGGTGTGTGACCGCTATGCCGTGTTGCAGGTCATGAGCCGTTTCGGCATCTCGCTGGGCTTCGGCGACAAGACCATCGCCGAGGTGTGCGAAGAGAGCAAGGTCGACACCCAAACCTTCATGGCGGTGGTCAATCTGCTGCTCAACAAGAATGTTGCCGACCCCTCGAAGGAGGTCTCCGTGCGCTCGCTCACCGACTACCTCCACAACTCCCACGGCTACTTCCTCAATTTCCGCCTGCCGGCCATTCGCCGCAAGCTCATCGAGGCGGTCGACTGTGCGGTCAACGATGTGTCGTTTGCCATCATGCGCTTCTTCGACGAGTATGTGGCCGAGGTGACCCGCCACATGAACTACGAGGAAAGCACCGTGTTTCCCTATGTCAATTCGCTGTTGGAGGGCAAGCGTCCGGCCAACTACTCGATGGACATCTTCCGCCGTCACCACGACCAGATTGAGTCACGTCTGCGCGAGTTGAAGAACATCATCATCAAATACTACCCCTCGGGTGGCACCAACGAACTCAACGGTGTGCTGTTCGACATCTTCTCCTGCGAGGAGGAGCTGGCTTCGCACAATGCCGTCGAGGACATCATCTTCGTGCCGGCGGTCGAGCGTCTGGCCTCCGACGACTCCATCAAGGTCGAGAAGCAGGAGGAGCTGAGCGTGCGCGAGAAGGAAATCATCGTGTGTGTGGTGAAGGGCATGACCAACAAGGAGATTGCCGAGGAGCTGTATATCTCGCCCCACACGGTCATCACCCACCGCCGCAACATCGCCCAGAAGCTGCAGATTCACTCGGCGGCAGGTCTCACCATCTACGCCATCGTGAACAAACTGGTGGAACTCTCCGAAATCAAGGACACCATCAAGGAGTAAACGTTTTTTTTCAAAAAACCGGAATATCATGGAAGAGCATCACCACCATCATCATCACGAGCATCATCATCACCACCACCACGAGCACCGCATCACCTCGCTCAACCGTGCCTTCATCATCGGTATCGTGCTGAACTCGCTTTTCGTTGTTGTGGAGTTTGTCGTGGGCGCGCTGTATGGTTCGATGGGTCTTCTTTCCGATGCCGGACACAACCTCTCCGACGTGGCGAGCCTGCTGCTGGCCATGCTGGCCTTCCGTCTCTCGCAGGTGCACACCAACTCGCGCTTCACCTACGGTTACAAGAAAAGCACCGTGCTGATATCGCTGCTCAATTCGGTTATCCTGCTGGTGGCCGTGGGCATCATCATTGCCGCGAGCGTCTCGCGACTCCTTCACCCCGAAATCATCGAGGGCGGTGCCGTGGCCTGGACGGCCGGAGCGGGTGTGCTGGTCAACGGCTTCACCGCATGGCTCTTTGTCAAGGACAAGGATAAGGACATGAATGTCAAAGGCACCTACCTCCACATGGCGGCCGACGCCCTGGTGTCGGTGGGTGTGGTCGTCTCGGGTCTGATAATCCGCTTCACGGGCTGGACGCTGGTCGACCCCATTGTGGGTCTGCTGCTGGCCTTTGTCATCGTGATGTCGGTGTGGTCGCTCACGCGTGACAGCCTGCGCATGTCGCTCGACGGTGTGCCGCAGGGGGTCGACCTCGATGAGCTGAAGCACGAGATGGCGGCCGTCGACGGTGTGGCTGAGGTTCACCACATTCATGTGTGGGCCATGTCGACCACGGAGAATGCCCTTACGGCGCATGTCGTCCTGCGCAGTGTCGACACCATGCCGGACATCAAACACGCGCTCAAGGAGCGTCTGAAGACCAAAAACATCGGGCATGTGACCCTCGAGTTCGAAACCTCGGAGGAGCATTGCACCGATTTGAACGAATAGCCCCGCCCTGTTGCGGTGGGGACGTTGCGCATAAAATACCGCCGAACCTGTCCGGGTTCGGCGGTATTTTTGTGTTTTCGGGGGCGAGGGGCGGTGGCCTGCAATGCGAAAAAGCCGTCTGCAAACTGTTTGCAGACGGCTTTTTTCGGGAGTATGTTTCCGGTCGTTGTGACTGAAATTACTTGATACGCTCGTAGTACTCACGGGTGCGGGTGTCGACACGAATCTTGTCACCGGTGTTGATGAACAAGGGAACGCGTACGGTGGCACCGGTGTTTACGGTGGCGGGCTTCAACGAGTTGGTCGAAGCGGTATCGCCCTTGATACCCGGCTCGGTGTAGGTCACCTCCATGTCAACGATGGGAGGAAGCTCGGCCGAGAGAACGGTCTCCTTCTCGGTGTGGAACATCACCTCGACAATCTGACCGTCGGTCATCAGGTCGTAGTTGTTGATGAGGTTCTTGTCGATGTTGATCTCCTCGAAGGTCTCGGTGTGCATGAAGTGCATGCCCAGGTCGTCCTCGTAGGTGAACTGGTAGGGGCGGCGCTCAACGCGTACGGGCTCGATTTTCACACCCGACGAGAAGGTGTTGTCGAGGATACGGCCGTTCTCCAGGTTCTTGAGTTTGGTACGAACGAAAGCGGGACCCTTACCGGGCTTTACGTGCTGGAAGTCTACGATCTGGTAAGTCTTGTTATCCATCTCGATGCACATACCGATTTTGATATCAGCTGTTGTTGCCATAGTATTTTATTTTTTAGTTGATTTTCCGTGGGCGCAAAGATATGAAAAATTTGCGTCATATCCTATATATACCGCGCAGATACAATCGATTATCGCTTTTCCGACATCGGATTGCGGCGGTGTAACCTCTTCTATTTTATAGCTCTATCGCCTTGCATTTCAGACCGGCCTCCCTGATTTTTTCGAGTGTGCGCGGCAGGGCGTATCTCATGTTGCGGAAGGCTTTTTCGCTGTCGTGGAACACCACGATGGCACCCGGGGCGATGTATTTGGTCACATTCTTCAGACAGGTGCGCGGCGAGAGGTTGCGGTTGTAGTCGCGCGAGACGATGTCCCACATCACCAGTTTGTATCTCTGTCCCAGCAATTTCGACTGTGCGGGGGTGATTTGTGCATAGGGCGGGCGGAACAGGTCGGAGTGAATGAGGTCGTTGGCGAAATCCACATCTTCGGTGTAGCGTTCCAGACTCATTCCCCAGCCCCTCTGGTGGGAGTAGGTGTGGTTGCCCACGCGGTGACCGGCGTCGATGATGCGTTGGAAGAGGTCGGGATACATCTCGACATTCTTGCCCAGCACGAAGAATGTGGCCTTGGCATCGTACTTGTCGAGGGTGGAGAGTATCCACTCGGTGATGCCGGGCGTGGGACCGTCGTCGAAGGTCAGGAAGATACCTTCGGGGTCGTCGATTTCCCAAATCAGATCGGGCATCAGACGGCGGATTATTTTGGGTGGTTTCAAACGCATAACGATGACAAAAGTAATGATTTTGACGGCAAATACGAAAAAAAACGCTAACTTTGTCCATATAACTCTCTCCTTTCAGGGAGAGAGACCTGCATTTCAATCATCTTAAACCACACTGCTATGAAACGACTTTTCCTCATTTCGGCAACCCTGTTTCTCTCGCTCCTGCTCTCGGGCTGCGATGCGTTCCGTGCGCTTCACTCCGAAGGACAGACCTCGCAGGGCGCACCCTACGAGCTGCTGACCGTGTGTGAACAGAAGGAGTGGATGGGACAGGTGGGCGACACCCTCAGAGCGGTGTTCACCGCACCGGTGGCCTATCTCAATCAGAAAGAACCCCATTTCGATGTGCTGCGTGTGCGTGCCAACGACTTCAAGGGCATGCTCGCTTCCCACCGCAATGTCCTCAATGTGCTGGTCGACCCCACGGTCAAGGAGGCGCGGGCCGGTGTGCAGTACGATGTCACCGCCTCACCGCAGGCCATGGTCACCCTTCAGGCTCCCGATGAGGAGGCGATGATTGCCTACATCGGCGAGCATGGCGACAAACTGCTGGCCGTCTTCGAGGAGGCCGAGCGCGAACGTGCGCTCAAACTGGCCGAGTCGTACGGTTGTCCGGCCGTGGCGAAGGCCATGAAGCAGACCTTCGATGTCGACATCCGTGTGCCGAAGAGCTATATCCTCGCGCTCGAGAAGGAGCATTTCCTCTGGGCGCGCAGCGAGTACCCCAAGGCCAGCCAGGGCTTCTTCGCCTACTCCTATCCCTACACCGGTTCGCAGACCCTCACGCTGGAGTCGCTGGTCGAGGCGCGCAACGAATACGCACGCAATATCCCCGGACCGGTCGACGGTTCGTATATGACCACCTCCAAGGCCTTTGAGCCGGGAGTGAGAATGCTGACCATCAACGGCCGCCGCTGGTGTGAGCTGCGCGGCTTCTGGGACGTGGAGGGCGACTACATGGGTGGCCCGTTCGTGAGCTACACCACCGTCGACAAGCGCAGCGGTCGTGTCTTCACCATCGACGGCTATGTCTACTCGCCCAAGTTCCACAAACGCAACTATGTGCGCGGCGTGGAGCATCTGGTCTACAGCATCGACTTCCCCGGTGCTGCTCCCGAAAAGAAGGCCGACGACAGATAACGATGTAAAATGAAGCGTCTGTGGGACAGATTTTCACATACGTATTCCTTGCCATCTACTCGGTGACCATCATCGGCATTCTGCTGGTGGTGATTACCGAGAACCGCAATCCGCTCAAGACCCTGCCGTGGATTATCCTGCTCACGCTGGCGCCGGTGGTGGGTCTGGTCATCTATTTCTTCTTCGGCCAGAACCTCTCGAAACAACACATCATCTCGCGCCGCACGCGCAAGCGCATGACCACCGAACTCAAGGAGCGGCGCACGGGCAGCGGCGTGATTCCCCCGCACTACCGTCCGCTGGCGCGCATGCTCTCGACCACCGCCGCGGCCACACCCCTCTACGGCAGCCGCATCACGCCCTACACCGACGGACACTCGAAGATGGAGGCCCTGCTGGCCGAAATCGCCACCGCACGCCACCATATCCACCTCCAGTACTACATTCTGGCCGATGACCTCACCACGCGCCGTCTCTGCGACGCGCTCTGTGCCAAGGTGCGCGAGGGGGTCAGGGTGCGTATCCTCTACGACGATGTGGGGTGCGCCGGTGTGAAGAACAGCTTCTTCGAGTCGCTGCGCCGCAACGGCATCGAGGTCTACTCGTTCCTGCGCGTGGCCTTCCCTCTCTTTACCTCCAAGGTCAACTACCGCAACCACCGCAAAATTGTGGTCATCGACGGCCGTGTGGGCTTCGTGGGCGGCATGAACATCGCCGACCGCTATGTCATGGGTACGGAGTGGGGCACCTGGCGCGATACCCACTTCAAGATTGAGGGCAACGGCGCGCTGGCTCTCCAGACCTCCTTCCTGAGCGACTGGTCGGCCACCACACGCCATGTGGTGACGGGCGACGAGTATTTCCCCCTCCAGCCGGCCTTCAACACCGGTATCCTCCAGATGGTGGCCAGCGGACCCTTCGGCAAGTGGCGCAGCCTGTTGCAGGCGGTGAGCTATGCCGTCACGCGCGCCGAGAAACGTGTGTGGGTGCAGACGCCCTACTACCTGCCCTCCGATGTGCTGAACAACGCCTTTCAGGAGGCGGCTCTGGCCGGTATCGATGTCACCCTCATGCTGCCGCGCCGCTCCGATTCGCGGTTCATCGACCTGGCCAGCCACTCGTTCCTCGACGACATGTTGAAGGCAGGTGTGAAAATCGCCCTCTACGAGCCGGGATTCCTCCACTCCAAGCTGCTGGTCATCGACGACCGGCTCACCATCATCGGCTCGGCCAACATGGATTTCCGCAGCTTCGAACACAACTTCGAAATCAGCGGCTTTGTCTACGACGACGAGTTCAACCGCCGCATGAGCGGCATCTTCCTCGACGACATGAGCCGCTGCCATCTGCTCACCCCTGCCGAGTGGTTCTCGCGTTCGCGCGGACGGCGTGTCGCCGAGTCGTTCATGCGTATCTTCTCGCCGCTGATGTAGCGGAGGTTTTGACCGTATAATTGACAACAAAAAATGAGTTGCCCCTTTCGGGGGCAACTCATTTTTCTATTGTTGCGAGCTGTCGGTTTAGAACAGCGGCTTGAGGAATCCGAAGATGACCACGGCCACGATGAAGGTGACCACGATGTTCCAGGTCTGCGCCAGCAGGAAGGCCTTCATCACATTGCGGTTCTCCTTCGAGATGATGTCCTTGAGACGGGTGTCGAGACCGATGCAGACGAACGCCAGCGAGAAGAAGAGCTTGGAGAACATCTTGGCCACAGCCGGCTCGGCGAGCTTGCCCTTCTCGTTGAGCGTCATCAGGTCGCCCGTCTGGAACATGCTGAACACCAGCGAAGCCACCACGAAACCGATGATGAACTTGGGGAACTTGTCCCACACGATGGCCAGCGACGGACGGTTGTCGTCCTTCAGACGCTGCTCCTTGCGGGTCGAGAGGTAGAGGGCGATGAAGAAGGCCACGAAGCCGATCATCACGTTCTGTGCCGCCTTGATAATCATGGCGTGACCGTTGGCCACATCGCCGATGATGGAGCTCGAGGCCGCCACACCCGATGTGGTGTCGACCGTACCGCCAATCCATGCGCCGGCTACGGTCTGAATGGTCTCCGCGTCATCGAAAATCAGCGGCAGAATCATGTTGGCCAGCCACGGCATGAGGTAAATCATCGGCACCACGATGATGAGAATCAGCGACACGATGTAGGAGAGCTTGTTCTCCTCACACTTGGCCACACGTGCCGCGGTGATGGCGGCCGACACACCGCAGATGGTCAGACCGCTCGACATGGTCATGGCCGTGTGCTGGTCGACCTGCATCTTGCGGGCGATGAAGTAGGCCGAGAACCATACGATGGTGACCACCAGTACGGCCTGCACCAGACCCAGAACACCCGATTTCATCACGTCCTCGATGAGAATGGTGGCACCCAGACACACCACACCGATTTTGATGAAGAACTCGCCCTGAATGGCCGGTTTCAGCCAGTCGGGTACATGCCACAGGTTGCGAATCAGAAGACCGAAGATGACGGAGAAGAAGACCGACTCGAAGCCGAACTCCTTGACGATGCCGATTTTCTCGACCACCTGTGCCAGCAGCGACAGCAGGAAGATGACCACCAGCGACGGGAAAAGACCCTTCACGGGGCGGTGGAGCAGGAGCGAGCCGATGTAGATGACCGCCAGCACAATGCCGAAGAGCAGCATGATGTTATACCATGCTACCTCGCCCACCAGGGTGCTGGGGACTATGGGCATGTTTTTGGGAACGAAGAGTGCCATCAGCAGGAGAGGAATAGACATCCATACGGCTACCCAGTCCTCGACACGGAGTTTTTCGATAAAGTTTTTCATACGTTGTTGTAGGTTTTTTTTGAGGGTTAGAATGATGCCGAACATACTGCATAGACCGTGTTGCCCGAACGCTTGCCGGTCTTCGAGCCGCAGTCCTCGTAGGAGTAGTTGAGCTGGAAGCGGAAGTGCTTGATGGGCTGCCAGGTCAGACCGGCGATGATGTTGCTCTGACGGATGGCCGCACCCACCGAGGTGTCGGCCGTGAAGGTCTCGTAGCGCACGGCAGGCATGAACTTGTCGCAGATGCGCCAGCCGGCCAGCACATACCAGCCGCGGCTGTCGTACTCGGCTTTCGAGTCCTTGACACCTGTGGTGCCGCCGAACCACTCGCCGCGCAGAGAGAGGTGACCGCGATCGAACGATGCTCCGGCGGTGTAGCGTTCGCGCTTCTCATACTGCTCGCCGTACTCGCCCCAGTAGTAGGAACCCGACACCATCAGTCCCTCGACGGGTATGATGCGCAGACGGGTGACGAAGTCCTTGGAGTCGTTCTTGTCCTTGATGTTGATGCCCTGGCCGTTGAATACCGCCAGGTCGTAGTTGATAATCGAGTAGCCGTCGCGCTTGATGAAGCCGCCGAAGAGGTTGAGACCCGTGTCACGACCCGAAGCTTTGAGTCCCGATACGTCGTTGTAGCCCATGAGTCGTCCGAGGGGCATGGCGTAGTCGATGACCTCGAGGTTGAGCGGCGTGGAGCCGGTGCTCTCGATGGAGAAGGGAATCTTGAACATACCCAACTTGAAGTTGAGCTGCTCCCAGGGCGAATATTGGAGATAGGTGTCGACAATCTTGGGCGATGTCAACTCCAGCTGTATGCGGTAGGAGAACTTGGAGACGATGTTACCCTTCAGATTCAGACGCGCACGCTTGATTTCGAAACTCGAACCGTCGTATTCCGACCATTTGTAACCGGCCTGCACATATCCCGAGATGGAGGGCAGATGAGCTGCTATCTTATCCCAGGTGGTGGATTTCTTTTCAAGGGTGGCAATGCGCTCTTCGAGGGCGGCGGTGTCGCTCTCGGGTTGTTGGTCGTTGCTCTGCGCGAAGACACTTGTCGAGAAAAGCATCAGGAGAGGTAAAATAAACTTCTTCATAGAAAATATATAGAATTGTAATAAATTGATAACGCAAAATTCGTTATTTATGCGATATGAATCAATAAGTTAAAATACCTATATTGATGTCCCGACGGGGTGGAATGTAGCAATTTTGGCAGTTTTAGCCCCTCCATTCGGGGGCGGAGCATGCCACAGACCCTCTTCTGCACCGTGTCGGAGGACTCCATCTCCGCGTCTTCGCCATCGGTTTCCGCTTCTTTTGGGGCTTGGGGCATAGGGGTTTTTCCGTTGGTGCTGCCTGTCCCTTTCGAGCTGGGATTGCCCTCGGGTGTGACCCATATTTTGTGAGAGGTGCCGTCGGGTGCGGTGTCTGTCTTTTGCCGTGGACGCGGCAATGGGGAAGTTCTGTTTTTGTGTCGTGTGCGCGGCAATGGGGTAGGGCAGTCCGTATCGGGGACGGGGACAACGGGGCGGTCGGCCTTTTTGTGAGCGGGCTGCACCGTGAAGTGCAGTCGGGGGAGGCAGTCGTGAGTGCGGCGACCTCTTTGGGTATGGTGGAAAAACAAAAAGAGCGAACTCTCGAAGAGTTCGCTCTTTTCTATTGGGATTAGACCCCGCGGGATTAGTAACCCAGCGACTTGGAAGCCGCATAAGAGAACTTCAGTGCGTTTGCACGGCGAAGCTCCTGCTTAACGTCGGTTACCACACCCATCTTGGTGTCTTCGTCGGCCTTCAGACATACTGTCATCTGGGCACGGTCGGCCTCGGAGAGCTTGTCGCGCTCTGCGGCACAGAAGTCACCGATGTCCTTGGTGGTCTTGTATGAGTCATTGAGCTGGATACGGGGAGCCGTACCGAACTTGGCCTGCATACTCAGTGAGGGCTGACCGATGTGAATGTAGCTGACCAGAGATTTTTTCTCAAGTTTCTGCACCTCGGTAGCCTGGGGAAGTCTGTATCGAACCAGCAGTTCCTGATCACGCATGGTGGTAGACACCATAAAGAAGAAGAGGATCATGAAGATCACGTCAGGAAGTGATGCTGTCGAAATAGGGGGCAAACCTTTGTTGCCCTTCTTTTTCATTACTGCCATATCTTACTTCTTAATGTTTTTAGGCTCTGCCTCCGAAATCTTCAGGGGAACTGCCTTGGTTACTGCTTCATTCTGCTCTTTGGTCAGGTCGGCGAAAGCTGCGCCGAACTTCTGCTGCGAAACAGACTCACGGACCTCGTTGAACGCGCGAGCCAGCTCATTCTGTACCTTGATGTAGGACTGATAGCCGGTATCACGGGTAGTCTGCAACGAGATAACGCCGGAGCTGACGGGATAAACCCACTTTCCTCCGTCGGGAAGGTCAATCTCCTTCTCCTCTTTCTCGGGCAACTCGGGGTCGTCCATGGGATTGAGGATGAAATCCTTTGCCCGATCCTTCAACTGAGCCAAGTCGATATTCTCCTGCTTGCCGGGCTGACCTGCCATAATCTGACCGCTACCGTTGATGAGCACCAGGAACAGGTTACGCTCCTTGACCTTGATCTCCTCCTGAGTCTGATTCTCGGGAGGCATGGGCGGAAGCATACGCATAAGACCGGTGTCGGTGTTCATGGTAGTGGCCACGAGGAAGAAAATCAGCAGCAAGAAAGCGATATCGGCCATGGAGCCGGCATTGATTTCCTGTACTTTTCTTTTATCTGTTGACATTTTACTTGCTCAAGTTTTTTAATGTGCCCCAAATCTCAGTGGCAACTGCGATAACGAATGCGGCAGCGAAAGCTACATAGGTTACGAGAATGCTGGTTTCGGTAATTACTGTCTCGTTGTGACCAAAGAAACCGTTGTTCTGGAGGTCTACAATCTGTACATCGTGACCTGCAGAGAAGAAGTACGATGCACCGATAACGATGAGTACCAGAGCCAGAGACATGATGGTTCCCTTGATACCTGCCGGGTTCTTAATCATTCCGAAGAGGGCGCAGAAGAGTGCAGCAGCGAGAGCGAACACAAAGAGGAAGTATCCCCATATGAGGTTCAAGCTGATTGCAGCCTCCGAGCCGGCGGTAGCGATAGCGTAGATCAGAAGAACCACGGTTACCGCCATCAGAAGACCCAGCAATACATTTAATATTTTTTTCATGATTGCTCAGATTCTTAATGTGTTGGATTATTTCTTGTTGTAAGCTGTCAGGATATCCATCAGGGTGATAGAAGCATCCTCCATATTGTTTACCAGAGAGTCGATCTTCGAAACAATATAGTTATAGAACAACTGAAGAATAACCGCAGCGATAAGACCCATGAGGGTAGTCAACAGAGCGACCTTGATACCACCTGCAACCAGAGTAGGGCTGATATCACCTGCAGCCTGGATAGAGTCGAATGCACCGATCATACCAACAACGGTACCCATGAAACCCAACATAGGGCTCAATGCGATGAACAGACCAATCCACGAAAGACCCGACTCCATCTGACCGGTCTGAACCGAACCGTAAGATACAACTGCCTTCTCAACAGCGTCGAGACCCTGGTTGTAACGGTCGAGACCCTGGTAGTAGATCGAAGCGATAGGACCGCGAGTGTTGCGGCAAACCTCCTTTGCAGCCTCGATACCGCCGTTCTGAAGAGCCTCTTCAACAGCCTTCTCCAACTTCTTTGCGTTGACAGTCGAGAGCGACAGGTAGAGGATACGCTCGATGGCTACAGCCAGACCGAGTACCAAGCAGAGGAGGACGGGAAGCATCCAGCCCCAACCACCCTCGAGGAACTTCTGCATCAAAATGTGGTGCATGCTATCGCCGGCGAGAGCGGTCTCTGCTGTGGCAGCAGCCTCCTGCGCGAACGCACTAGCGGTACCCATGAGGGCAACCGACAGAATCATAAAACTTTTTTTCATAGTTGTGATAGATAAATTAAATTTTGATTAGTTGATTTTATATTAATTTTGGTTTCTTCTCTATCGTTTTGCGGATTTCGGGCAGGGATAATTTTTTTTCAAGTTTTTGCTGCCTTTCCTCCAAAAGTGTTATTTTTTCGCTCTTTTATTCCTCTCCTGCTTCTTATGTCTGGCCACTTCACGGCGACGTTATGCCCCTGATATTTTGCTATCGGCATGCGTAACTGTCTGTGATGCAGCATGATAAGCTATCTCCGTGCGGTTTGCGGCCACTTGGGCCGTTTGCTCACGTGTAGCTTTGCAGTGCGAAATATAGAAAAAAATTTTCGTTCTTGCAATCTCTTACACAGTAAATTCACCTCTAAGGGGTTGGCGGAGCAGTTCGAGCGTCTCCTCTTTGGAGCGGTTGAGTCCCAGTACATACATGAGTTTCGACACGGCGGCCTCGGTGGTCATGTCGTAGCCGCACACCACGCCGGCCTGTTTGAGCCGCAGACCCGTGTCGTAGAGGTCCATCTCCACCGAGCCGCCGCCGCACTGCGTGATGTTGAGAACGATGACACCGCGCTCCACGGCACGGGTGATGATGCGGATAAACCACTCGCAGGTGGGGGCGTTGCCCGCACCGAAGGTCTCCAGCACCACGGCCTTGAGGTGGGGTATGGAGAACACCGCCTCGAGAATCTGGCGGCTCATGCCCGGGAATATCTTGACAATCTCCACCCCCTCGGCCAAATGAGTGGCGATGTGCAGCTCCGTGTTGTCGTAGGAGTCGGGGTGGTTGATGATGCTCTTGTGGTAGGCGATGTTGACACCCACGCTGGCCAGCGGCGGATAGTTGTCCGACACGAAGGCGTTGAGCGCCTCGGCGCTGCGCTTGGTGGTGCGGTTGGCGCGGAACAGTCGGTTCTGGAAGTAGAGCGACACCTCGGGAACGGTGGGGTGTCCCTCGGAGCGCGAGCCGGCAATCTCGATGGAGGTAATCAGGTTCTCGCGGCCGTCGGTGCGCAGCACGCCGATGGGAATCTGGCTGCCGGTGAAGACCACGGGTTTGGCCAGGTCTTCGAGCATGAAGCTCAGTGCCGAGGCGGTGTACGACATGGTGTCGGTGCCGTGGAGTACCACGAAACCGTCATAACGCGAGTAGTTGTCGCGTATGATTTCGGCCAGACGCACCCAGTTTTCGGGGGCGACGTTCGACGAGTCGATGATGGGCGAGAGGGTGATGACCTCGATGTCGACATTGAGTCGTTTGAGCGAGGGGAACTCTTCGTAGATTCCGCTGAAATCGAAGGGAATCAGCGCACCGGTATGCTCGTCGTTCTTCATGCCGATGGTTCCGCCGGTGTAGATGATTAAAATCGAGGATTTGGATTGGCTCATATTTTTTACGGTCATTTTTTTGTATGCTATAAATCGAACATGCGTGCGGCATTGAGCGAGGTGCGGTGTGCCACCTCCTCTTCGTCGACGCCCTTCAGCTCGGCAATCTTGCGGCAGACGTGTACCACATAGGCCGACTCGTTGCGTTGTCCGCGGTAGGGAACGGGGGTCAGGTAGGGACAGTCGGTCTCCAGCACCATGTCGTCGAGCGACATCTCGCGCACGACGTCGGCCACGCTGCTTTTCTTGAAGGTCACCACGCCGCCGATGCCGAACAGGAAGTCGCCTGACGCCTTCAGTTCGCGGTAGCGTTCCACCGTGTCGGAGAAGGCGTGGAACACACCCCTGAGTCCCCGGCCGCGGTATTGGCCGATAATTTCGGCGGTGCGCTCCCACGCCTCGCGCGTATGTATGGCCACGGGAAGCCGGTGGCGCAGCGAGAGGTCGAGCTGTCGGCGGAAGGCCTCCTCCTGCTCCTTCATGAAGTCGCGGCTCCAGTAGAAGTCGAGTCCTATCTCGCCCACGGCACAGAAGTCGCCGATGCCGTCGGGCGGGGTCTCCAGATAACGCTCCACCGCGTCCAGCTCGCCGCGCCAGTCGGGCAGTTCGTTCACCGAGGTGGGGTGGAGACCCATCATCGGGCGGCAGAGGTCGCCGTAGCGGCGGCACATGTCAATCAGGCGCGCGTGCGACAGCGAGTCGATGGCCGGCAGCAGCAGGTGGGTGATGCCGGCCTCGCGGGCGCGTTCCACGGCGAGGTCGCGGTCCTCGTCGAACTCCTCGCAGTAGAGGTGTGAATGGGTATCAATGAGTGTCATAATGTCTTGATGTAGCGGTTGCCCGGCAGCTGGCGTACAGCTCCCGAGAGTTCCAGTCCGAGCAGCAACGCGGCCAGTTCGCCGGCATCGTGGCCGCTCTCCATGCGCAGGCTCTCGACTGACAGGGGGTCGGAACCGCGGAACAAAGATAATATTTTGCGCTCTTCGGCGGTGAGTGTCTGCTCCACTTTCTGCCGCTGGGGGCGGCTCATTTCGGTGTTGCAGTACCAGTTCATCTCCTCCATGATTTCCTCGGCCGAGGTGACCAGCACCGCCTTCTGGTTGCGTATCAGGTGGTTGGTGCCTTGCGACGATTTGTCGGTGGCGCGTCCGGGCAGGGCCATCACCGTGCGGAAGTAGCCGTTGGCGAAGTTGGCCGTGATGAGCGAGCCGCCCGAAGCCCCCGACTCCACGACCAGCGTGCCGCCGCTCAAGGCGGCGATGATGCGGTTGCGGGCGGTGTAGGCCGTGCCGTTCTGACGGCTCTGGGAGTGAAGCTCGGAGACCAGTGCGCCGCCCGAGTCGAGAATGTCGCGTGCCACGGCCGTGTGTTGTGCCGGCAGTATGTCGGGCAGCGGACAGGGCAGCACGGCCACGGTGGTGACGCCGGCGGCCAGTGCCGCGCGGTGGGCGGCGATGTCGATGCCGAAGGCCAGGCCGCTGACGATGCAGAGGTCCGACATGCGTTCGGAGAGCTGCTCGGTCAGACGGTTGCACATCGTCTGTCCGTAGGGGGTGGCCTCACGGGTGCCGACCACCGACAGGGTGCGCAGAGCCAATGCCCCGACATTGCCCTCTACATATATTAAATGGGGGTAATCGGGGATTTCGCGCAGCAGGGGAGGATACTCCTCGTCGGTGGAGGCGATGGGGCGTATGTTGTGGCGGCGGCAGTGTCGCAACTCCTTTTCGGCCGACGGGAAACCCTTTCGGGCAAGAATCTGACGAATCAGGTCGTCGCGCAGTTCGGCCTGTGTGCGGAGGTCGTCCTCCGAAGCGGAGAAGACGGCTTCGGCGCTTCCGAAGGTTTCCAACAGATGAATGGCTCCCTTGATTCCTATACCGGGAGTCATTTGCAGGGCGATATCCTCAAGAGTCATGTCACAGCCGTCGATTAGGGGGTTCTTATTGAGAGTAAAGGTAGTAATTTTAGTGATGCGGCGGACAAAAAAACGATTATTTTACAAAACTTTGGCGAATAATTTTGCAGGTTCGGAAAAAGTTTCTATATTTGCACTCCGAATGGCACAGCGAAATGTGCTGTTTGACAGAAATGGTCTGATGGCCGAGTGGCTAGGCAAAGGTCTGCAAAACCTTGTACAGCGGTTCGAATCCGCTTCAGACCTCACAAAAACCGCGTCAGGATTTATTCCGACGCGGTTTTTTTGTTGTGTCTGTACGAGCTTTGTCCGGCCAGGCGACATGACAGAAAAGAAGGTGGTGTTTCATTGAGTGTGTCTGAAACACATCTGTTCCGAATTCTTGATTTCTGTCTTTCGTCGCCGTGGCATGGATACAGACTATTTCTTTACTGCGATATACCGTTGGTTGGGATTGGTTGGTTCGGGGTATGCCCTTTCCAACATCTTTTCGGCCACCATTTGAGGTATGATATGGTTTTTAAGATATGCTTTATTCCGGTTCACCTTTTGGGCAATCTCTCCAATAGTATGATATTCACAACAGAAATCAATTATTTCTGTCCTTAATTCAATAGTGCGGCTATTGGGTTTATGGGGCTTGTTCGGACTAGCAACATTACTAGCAACATTTTCTGAAATATTGTCAGCAGGATTTTTGATTTTATACTTCTTGAAGGATTCGTTAATCGTGTAGCGAGTCCATCGTCCGTTGCCTGTTGATACTAAATATCCATCTTCGCACAACTCTTTAAGCAGTTTGGTGATATCTGCGCTATGGATGTTTAAAACCTGTTGTAATCTGTTGTTGGAGATTACTTTTTCACTGCAACAAGTAGCAAGCGTCAGAAATTTGTTGTGACCGATTCTTTCAATCGTATTTCCAAACAATGATTTTAGATAATCTGTTACTTCTGGAGACAACAGACTTACAAGGGGAAGAGTTAGAATTACCTTGTTGATTCCGGTATCGACCTCAAGTTTAGGCTTCAGATAATTGGCGTATTCCCATCCCTGCATGATTTTGTCCACACCACTTCCGGCTTTTTCGGCATCACCTATCAGCATGAACATTCTTTGGATGTTACTGTTTCGACACAAACGATCTCCTCCCTTGTAATATTGGGAGATGGGAATTAGCAAAGAACCCGGATTCTTGAAGATATAACAGTCTTTATGTAATTCTATGGTAATGTTGGAATTAACCGAATAATCACAATGTACCAATGTGTTGACAAATGCCTCACGCAGTGCAATATGTGTCGGCGTGTCATCTTCTCTGCTTCCGCCTTTGAGTACAAATGGCTTGGGCAGAACAGATGTCAGTTTGGGATAGACATGATGATAAAACTGAAATAAATTGGCTTCCCATGCTCCGTCCGGATAGACTCTGTCGGTCCATCGGTCGTTGGAATCGGAACTTTTATACTCTCTGTAATCCGGGAAATAGTGTTCGCAACAATAAGGGTCAATGATACTGTCGTATTTGCCGAACATCAACATGCCGGCCAAAGTCAATCCTTCCGTTTTGCTGCGTCGGTCGATTCTGTATCCGCCTAATTTTTGCAGGAGATTTTTGTCATCGAGCAATAGCCACGGATGTGTCGGATTTTTTGTGACGAACAATCGCCTGTATTGTTCCAAAGAGGATTTGTCAATGTCATTCTCGATTGAAAATTCAGGCAGAATTTTCGAATCTCTCGATATCTTGCGGATATCGGCATCGGCAAACATACGGTATATCTCATCTTTTGAGCATTTGTAATCGCCTTCGTAGTTCCGCTTGTAGGTGTTTTCATGATTTCCTCTGATGAACACAGGAATCTTATCCAACGGAGCCTTGGGGATACTGAATACCAAAATATAGTTACCGTTGTAGTCACCCTCCTGCACATCGTTGTCATTGAGAATGTTGGCACTCGAATGTGTCGGATTGTTGATGTTGTCCCAAAATTCCTTTTTGTATTTCAGCACTTGTGCTTTGGTCAGACCATCGGGGTAGAATTTATGATCTTTTTCCTTGACACCCAAAATGATGGTTCCTCCCTGGGTATTGGCAAAAGCCGAATAGGTCTCCCATAAACTGCCCGGAAAACCACCCTTGGCCGATTTGAATTCGACTTCTGTGGATTCGTTGTTTTGTATGAGAGAATCTATTTTTTCAACAAACTCAAGGTTGTCGAACAATGTCATTTCTTTTGCCTGCTCTTGCATGATATCCGATTTTTAGCAAAGTTAAATAAAATAGTGATATTCATTATGGGAGAATGGCAGTTTTTCAAATGCAATTTATTCCGGCAATGTCTCGGTGGCGAACTAACGGAGCAGCTCCGTCAGTTGTCGGGCCTTGTCGGCGAGTTCATTGCGTCGCAGCAATCCGTGGACCCACTCTTCGGGCAGTGAGTCGTAACCCAGGCGTGAGCCGAGCAAGGCTCCGGTCACGGCGCAGTTCGTGTCCGTATCCCCGCCGGCCGCAATGAGTGTCTGTATCGCCGACCGGAAATCCGTCCCGAAATTGTAGGCCCATAATCCGGCGGCCAGCGTGCGCAGGGTGTAGCCTCGCGTATCGGGGTCGTCGAGACGAAGACGCCCGATTTCAGGTTGATACCCCAGCCGTACGAACTCCCCGATGTGGGGGCATACCGCGCACCGAGGGCGAGGAGGTCCGATTCGCAGACCGGCAGCCCGAGCAGCCCGCAGCGAATGATGTGGGCGACGATGATGCACGAGCCGATGCAGCGCGGGTCGAAATGGGTCAGGCGACAGATTTTTTCCGTGTTGGCGAAGACGGCCGCTTCGTCCCGATAATCCCAGATGCCGGTGATGCAGGTGCGCATCAAGGCTCCGTTCGGCGCGCTGTTGTAGCGACTGAATTTCCAGAAAAACTCCGCCGCATCATACGGTCGTTGGGCATATTGCGGCATGCGCAGAATGTTGTAGGTCTGTCGGCCGATACCGCGGCCGTCGTGTTGAAACCAACCGACGAAACGCGCTGCAATGTCGTTAGGATTGACCGTGCGGTGTTGGAGCAGGCTGTCGAGGATACAGAGCATCTGACAGGTGTCGTCGGTCCACTCCCCCGGGGTCCAGCGTCTTCGGAAGTCGTCCTGAAGAATGTCGGCATAGCCGTTTACACCGTTCGGGTAGGTGGCGGCGACCCGACTGCACGACATGCCTTCGGCGGCCAGCCCCAGCGCATCGCCGATGGCCTGCCCGAAGAGAATGCCGTGAATGCGGTGGTGCAGCGAATTCATATCTTGAACGGGGGACAATGAGGGTAGAATGTCTTTGCAGCCGACATCTTCCGTCGGCAAGGCGTGGCTGAGGTCAGGGCGCGGTCCGCCCCATTTGTCCCCCTGCATCACGGTGAAATGACGGCTCGGTTTTTCGGTTTTCTCCATGGTCTTGCTTTTTTTCTGCAAAGTAAAACCGGAGGTATGAAATACTATTTCATACCTTGTGGATTTTCATATCGGAGGTGCATCGCCCGAACGATTCCTGCGATGCGCAGCCGCAAATCCGCGGGGGCGAGTACCTCTATCTGGTCGCCATGCAACAGCAGCTCCTGTATGAAATCGAAGGTGGGCGAGAGGTGATATTCGAAAATCGAATGGTCCGGCGTCTGTTCCACTTCCCGTTGCGAGGCATGGAGCGGCAGCGACCGCAGGTAGTGCGGCAGTTCGGCAAAGGCTTTCAGACGAACGGTCCGAGGCTGCGAATAGCCGTCAGTGGCAATGCCGTAATAACAGGCGAAATAGTCGGCCGGACGGAACGTTGCGGGATAAACGAATGTGTCGTCGGTACACTCCAGCTTGCGGATACGATCCAGTGCATAGATGCGCAGTTCTTTGGTCCCGGACTTGCGGACGAGCAGATACCAGCGCCGTTTGAACATTTTGACACACAGCGGATCGACGGTTGTCTCCGTGTCGGCGGCACTCCGATAACTGCGATAGAGCAGCCGCAGGCGTCTGTTTCCGCGCAAACCCTTCAATGCGGTCGGCAGAAATTGCGTGCCGCCGGGAATCTCCTCGAGCAGAATCCTGTCGGCCATGTCACGGTATCCGGCGAGGAGGTTGCCCGTTGCGAAGGAGTCCAGTATCCAGTGGTTCAGCATGTTGTCTTCGATGACCTCCCGATTGGCGATGTAGTAGGTGTTCCGTCCCCGTCCGCGATGACAGGCTATCTCGACGCCGAAATGCTTTTCGATGGCATTGCGGTGATTGTGGAACGTGCGCAGCGACAATGCGGAGCGGTCGTCGTTCAATGCCGACCGTTCCCAGCAGGCGGCGATGTCTTCGTATGACATCTCCCCTGAGGTGCGCAGGGTGTCGATGAGCCATAAATAGCGGCGAAGAAGCAGGTCGATCATCTCAATTCAATGGTATATCCCGTAATTTCCGTGATTTTGTTGCAAATCCTGTTCAAGACGATATCGATGTGGTCTTTCGTTACAAGTTCCGACAACTTGAATTTCATGACGACAAAATCATTGCCGCCCCCGGTCTTGTCGGCAATCATGTCCTGAGGGTCATTGAGCCATGCTGTCGCGCTTCCATCGTTCTTCCGTCCACATGTCGTCGTGTTTGACCTCCATGACAAAGAGAACCATCGTGTCGGAAGCATCGACCTTTGCAAACGTTTCGGTGTTCTCCTTCTTTGCATCGGGATTCTGTTTTATGGCTTTGAAGAATCCGTCGTCCGTTACCACAATCGCAGAAAACCTGTATTGCCGGTTGTCCCCCTCTCCGAGATGATACTCCATGGCCATCGGGAACAGAAAATCCCAGGCCCAATTCCCGGGGTATAACCTGAACTGGCCGTAATTGTTGCTGCCGCGGGCAGGATTCGAAAAAAGTTTGTTGATTTCGATTCTGTTGTCGGGAGTGCTCAGATTGAGCCGCGATTTGATATGGAACATCGTTCCCTGCACCCGATGTTGGTATTCGTATAACAATCGGATTGATTTTCTGACATTCAGGAACAGCTCGTCGGCGTTATTTACATCTCTTTCCATATTTTGTTGATATTCAAAGGCGTTTCGATATTCATGTCGTATTTGGGCAGCGTCTCTAACAAGTCGACGACATACTCGTTGTATTGGGCGAAAGCCTCTTCGACCGCCTCCAGGATTCGGATTTCCTGTTCGGTGGATTCCGCCTTGCAGCAAAGATACGACCGTTGTTTGCGGCAGTCATGAACGGCATGAAGCAGGTTTGTCCATGTCGCCCTATGCACATACTCGTGTTCCATGTCGCGGTCTAAATTGCTGTTGCCTCCGAGGGCAAGCAGGAAGAAATCGCGGTGGGTGTCTGTGCCGTAAGTATTGTGATAGGCGGTTATCTCTTTCTTCCATTGATCGGAGGTCTGGCCTTTGGAATCCTTTATTTTGACCTCTATAATCAAGTCGAAGTGGGTGAATCTGATGAAGACATCGGGTTCCACCCGTTTCGAATTGCTCGTATCTTTCGAGTCCCAGCTCGGCCACATCTCGAAGGCTTCCAGTTTACCTGCTGTTTCAGGCAGTGACTTGGGGAAGACGCTTGAGGCGCGGAGCAGGTGCCAGAACAAATCGGACGGCAGGTAACGCAGCTGTCCTATGGTCGCAAAGGTTTTGAAATCCTCTTTGAATTCCTTGTCGTCGCAGTTGTCCTTGTGGTCTACCCTGACGAATTTACGGTATGAGTGAATCATGGACTTGTGGGGTGTTGTTTCGTACAAATATAAGGGTTAATGGGTAATGTCGTTGCAAATATATGGGGTTAATGTGCAATATCGTTGCATGGTATTGGCGATGGAAGGGCGATGGTGCGCAGTGCGGTTCGCCGTTGGAGGTCGAATCCGTCGTAAAAGCGGCTCTTCCTCTTTGTGGGGAGTACCGAATGGGCGGAAAATGAGTATCTTTGCGGCGGAAATTTTAAAATTATTGAAGAAATGTCGCTTCCCAATGACCCAATGATGTTGTTCAGTTTTGTGAACATGAAGCTGCGAGACGACTATGCGTCGCTCGACGAGCTTTGCGAAGATATGGACGTAGACAAGCAGCAGCTGACCGAGAAACTTGCCGCCGCCGGTTTCGAATACAATGCCTCGGCCAACAAATTCTGGTAGCATTCATAGATCATGGTACCAAAAAACCGCAACAGAGCGACTCTGTTGCGGTTTTTTTGGTTTCTTGGCGCGTCTTTTTCCCTACGACACGCGGCTGCCGGTCAGGTCGGAGAGCTTCACCTTTTCGAACTTGTAGCCCATGCGGTAGAGCTGCAACGCGGCACCGATGCGGAACATGGCCTTCGCCGCGCGGGCGAAGATGTGGAACGCCATCACGCTCTGCGGCTCGATATGCTCGTAGCGGATAAGACCCACGGTCTTCTCGCCGCACGAACGCAGCATGTCGGCAATGGCGCAGGCTTCGCTGCCCTCGAGGTCGAGACCCAGCACCTGCTGCACGATGTGCTCGTCCATGTCGTCGAAGCGGTGGGGGCCGTAGTACGAGGTGTAGGGCTGTTCGAGACACGCACTCCAGCCCGTGTCCCAACCTTTGGCCACCGCCATGCCCAGATAGGCGGCCCAGGCCACCGATACCACGGGGTAGGCGCTCACCTCGCGAATGGCGTCGGCCATATATTCGGGGGCGAGGTGCTGCTTCCAGTGGTTGTCGATGTCGTCGGTCGAGAGCAGCACGCCGTCGAGCATCTTGCCCTCGGTTGCGAGGCGGAGCAGCTCCTCCTCCAGTTTGAGTTCGAATTTATCCAAATACGCTGTATCCATATTGTCTGTCTGATGTTGTTTAGTTCACTCTGTAAGCCTTCTGTACCCCTTTGATTTTCTGAATCATGTGTATGAGGGTTTCGGCCACGGCCGCGCCCGGCACCTCCACGGCGATGAGTCCCGTGATGCAGCCGTTGGACTTGCTCTCGAAGTTGATGGAGCGGATATTGAGCTTCATCTCGCGCGAGATGAGTTCGGTGATGTGGTTGGCCATGCCCGTGGTGTCGGCCGCCACGATGCGTATCGTCACGCGGAAGGCACCCTCGGCCGAGCTTCGCCAGCGCGCCTCGATGATGCGGTAGGGGTAGTTCTCCCTCATTCGCTTGGCGTTGGGGCAGTCGCAGCGGTGAATGGTGATGCCCGAGTTGATGGTCACGAAGCCGAAGACCTCGTCGCCCTTGATGGGGTTGCAACACTTGGCCAGCTTGTACTTGATTTTCGAGATGTCGTCGTCGATAATCAGCGCGTCGTTGGAGGTGCTGATCTTCGTCACATCGTTGTTCTGTGTGGCCTTCTGTCGTTCGATTTCGGCCTGTGCCGCGCGGCGTGCCTCGTCCTCCTCGCCCGAGAGGTGGCGTGTGAGCAGCTCCTTGATGGTGGCGAAGTCGAGTTTCTCGTTCGAGATGAGGTTGTAGACCTCGGTACCCAGGCGCAGCTTGTAGTATTTGACGATGTAGGCCACCGCCTCGTCGATGGTGATGGCCAGTTTCCAGTTCTTGAGTTTGCGTTCCAGCTCCTCGCGTCCCATGCGGGCGTGCTTGGCCTGCTCCTCGCGGATATACGACTTGATTTTGTTGCGCGCCTTGGAGGTGACGGCGAAGTTGAGCCAGTCGGCCTTGGGGGTCTGGTTCTTCTGGGTCATGATTTCCACGATGTCGCCGTTGTGGAGTACCTCGCGAATCGACACGGCGCGGTTGTTGACCTTGCCGCCCGAGCAGGTGGCGCCCAGATTGGTGTGAATGTCGAAGGCGAAGTCGAGCAGTGTGGCCCCTTCGGGGAGCTTGCGCAGGTCGCCGTTGGGGGTGAAGACGAAAATCTCACCCGAGGTGGGGGTGGTGTCCATGCGGTTGGCCAGCGACTCGGTGGTGTCCTCCATCAGTTCGCGGATACGGCTCAGCCACGACTCGCTGCCGTTGGAGCTCTGGTTGACCCCCTTGTAGCGCCAGTGGGCGGCGATACCGCGTTCGGCCACCGCGTCCATGCGTTCGGTGCGTATCTGCACCTCGACCCAGCGGCCTTCGGCCGACACGGTGGTGTGCAGCGACTCGTAGCCGTTGGATTTGGGAATCGATATCCAGTCCCTCATGCGTTTGGGGTTGGGGGTGTAGAAGTCGGTGACGATGGAGTAGGCGGTCCAGCAGTCGCGCTTCTCCTCCTCGAGCGGACAGTCGATGATGATGCGCAGGGCGAAGATGTCGTAGACACCCTCGAACGGCACATTCTGCTTGCGCATCTTGGTGCGTATCGAGAAAATCGACTTGGTGCGGCTCTTGATGTGGTATTTGATGCCGGTTCGGCGGAGGCGCTCCTCGACGGGTTCGAGGAACTTGCGGATAAAGGCACGACGCTCCTCCTCGCTCTCCTTCAGCTTGTTGACGATGTGGTAGTAGGCTTCGGGTTCGAGGTATTTGAGGGCGATGTCCTCCAGTTCGCTCTTCAGATTGTAGAGACCCAGCTTGTGGGCGATTTGTGCGTAGAGGTTAATCGACTCCCAGCTTTTCTTCTCCCACTTCTCCCTGGGGAACATGTCGAGCGAGCGCATGACTTCCAGACGGTCGGCCAGTTTGATGAGTATGACGCGCGGGTCGTCGGAGTAGCTCACAATCAGGTCGCGGAAGTTGTCGGCCTGCTCCTTGGCCACCTTGAGCCGCAGGCTCGAGATGTTGGCCAGTCCCATGGTGATGCCCTCGACCTGTTCGCCGAAGCGGAGGTTGATGTCCTTCATCAGGGCGACGAACTCCTCGGCGGAGAGGGTTTTGTGGGCGATTCTGACCACATCGTGAAGAATGGCTGCGGTGGCCGAGTTGCGTCCCAGCCCGATTTCGCGGGTGACAATCTGAGCCACCTCCACACCGTGGTCGAGCAGCGGTGAGCCGTCGTAGCGGAGGTGTCCTTCGAGGTGGCGGGCGGCGTATTCCAGCGCCTGGTCGACCATCTCGCGGGTTTTTTCGGAGAAGGTCGAGGCGATGTGTTTTCTGAAGTTCTCGTATCTCAATGTGTCCATTTTTTCACGGGCTTTAGGGGGTGAAACAATCGGGTCGGTGTCGTGGTGGAGGGGTGGGGGCAGTGGTGCCTCCTTCCCTCGATTACGAACGGAGAAACACGTTCCGTAGTATATCCCTTCAATATACAAAGATATGAAAAAAAATCCTAATTTTGCGGTGGAACCCCCGATGTTTAAAATTTATAAAAACCATGAACAGAATTTATCGGTTTACCATGGGCGAGGAGGTGGCCAATGCCGTGAGCCATGGTGTGATGTCGCTGCTGACGCTGTTTGCGCTGCCGTTTGCGGCCGTGTGGAGCTACCTCCACTCCGATGAGCCGTTGCTGGCCGCCGCTGCGGTGAGTGTGTTTGTCATCTCCATCTTCATGATGTTCACCGCCTCGACGCTCTACCACTCCATGTCGCCCGATTCGCGCCACAAGGCCGTGTTCCATATCCTCGACCACATCTTCATCTATGTGGCCATCGCCGGCAGCTACACCCCCGTGGCACTGATGGTCATCGGCGGCTGGCAGGGGGTGCTGATTACCGTGTTGCAGTGGGTGATGGTGGTGTTCGGCATCTTCTACAAGTCGTTGTCATCGAGGTCGATACCGGCCGTCAGCCTGACCATCTACCTGGTCATGGGGTGGACCATCGTCTTCTTCATGCCGCTCTTTGTGGGCAACGCCTCGCGCGAGTTGCTGTGGCTCATCGCCGCGGGCGGAGGACTCTACACCCTCGGTGCGTGGTTCTACGCCCGAAAGGGCTTCCGCTACCACCATCTGGTGTGGCACCTGCTCATCAATCTGGCCGTGGCGTGCCACTTCACGGGCATCGTCTTCTTCCTCTGTTAGCCTTCGCCGTCCGCCGCGCAGGAGAACACCGCCCCCTTGCTTTTGAGGAGGGGCGGTGGGGGAGTGTGTCCGATGACCGACGTCCTTGAGCCGGTCGTTGGACAGTGGCTGAAAGTGTTTTAAATTCAATAATTGAATGAAAACATTCAAATTTTAGACGAAAATACTTGACAGACGCGGATTTTGGGTATATATTTGCAGTGAAATTCAATTCTTGAGATTTTCGGGGTCGGCGATTGAACCTCTTTCCCGTACATCGCCGCCACACCTCTTTCCGCCCCGAATCCCCCGCCTTTCAGTTGTTTCCCTAAAATCCGCACCGCCATGTCTGCTGAAAACACCCTGCCTGTGGAGGAGACCTCCTCCGCGTCCGAATGTCGTCTGCTCTCCCACGACAAGAACATTCCCCTTTCGCCCCGCCGCGAGCGCGTGAAACTGCGCAACCGTGTGCTGGCCGCCCGTTATTACTACTGGACGGAAATCTGCCGCCGCCGCGAGGACGATGTGCGCCGTCTGCTCTGCGACAACGAGTTCTTCGTCGAGGAGCGCACCATCTCCAACGCCCTGCTCGAACAGAACGCCTACCTCTCTCAACTCATCGCCTGCCGTGCCACACGCCGCGAGCTGCGCCGTCTCTACCCCGGTTTCGACTGGAGCCGATGAACCGCATGCTGTCGGCACTAATCCCCACCGATTATGGAACTTTCATGGATAAACGACCTTGTGACCTTTGCCCTGCCGAGCGGTTTTCTGGGAGCCGTGGTGTCGTGGGCGGTGGGTCGCAAACGCCGCAACAACGATTTTCTGAGCGAGATGCAACGCTCCATCGACCTCCTGAGCGAGAAGTACAACGCCGTGCTGCAGGAGAACATGACCCTGCGCAAGGAGAAGGTCGACTGGCAGGTCATGCAGCGCGAACTCCTCACCAAGGTCGACCGTCTGACGCGCGAGGTGGAGGAGCTGCGCCGCAACTTCAAACCCCGACGATGATGCGACCTTTCTTTCTGCTGCTGACCGGCCTGCTGGCCGTGTCGTGTGCCGTGCGGCGCGAGGCGTCGTCGGCCTCCTCTGCTGCCGTGCGGCACACCGCGGCGGCGGAGTCGCTCTCCACGCGTGTCGACGACTCCCTGTCGCAGCACCGCGATGTACGTCACACCTCGTCGCTGGTCGAGAGCCGCACGCTCGCCTATGCCGCCCTCCCCTCCGAGCGTGTCACCCTGCGCCTGCCCCTTGCGCGGTTCGACTCCCTGCCTTCGGGGGCGGCCTTCGTGGCCGGTGAGGGACGCACGCGTCTCGAGGCTCGGAGAGAGGGCGACTGCCTGCTGCTCACCGCTTCGGTCGACTCGCTGCCCCGTCGTGTGGAGGAACACCGCCGTGTGGAGCGGCAGGCGGTCGAGGAGCGCGACTCCGCAGGCCATGCCCTCCGTGGGGAGCGGCTCCACACCCTTCGTCGCGACACCCTCCGCCGCGAGGCATCGCAGGAGCAGCTCCGCACCGAGAAACGCCGCCGTGTGCCTTTTCCGCTCGTTGTGCTGACGCTGGCCGCCGTGGCGGCCGTGGTGGTCAGATGGCGCTTGAGAAGACGGTAGGGGCAAAAAAAAGAGAGATTATCCGCCCAAGCGGATAATCTCTCATACGTGCAGTCCCTGTAAGCCGGGTTCTGTCATCGGGATTGCTCCCGAGTCCCTGTCATTTATCTACTATGCCGGTCACCCGACATCTCCAGCAACCTACCCCCCGACATTGGGCGAGCAACCCTTAATTGTCGGTATACACGGTCTTGCAACCCACGGGACGTACTGCCGAGCGACATTGCTGCCCTCGCGGTGGGCTCTTACCCCGCCTTTTCACCCTTACTTCCCTCACTCCCCGTCTGAAGGCCGAAGCCTCCGAAACGCGGTTTTAGAAAGCGGTCATTCTCTGTTACGCTACCATACCCTCACGAATATCAAGTCGTTAGCTTGCGTGGCGCTCTGCGTTGCCCGGACTTTCCTCTCCCGACCGAAGTCGGCAGCGACAAGGCGGAACTGCACCGCAAAGGTACACAAAAAAACGCTATCACCACATGGGTGACAGCGTTTTTTTATGGTGTGACACGATTTTCCGGAGCGGATTACTCCTCGCGTCGCTCCTCTCTGAAGATGTTGAGATGGGCCAGCAGGGGGTTGCGGCGGTCGAGCAGTGCGAACTCCAGCAGCAGCAGTGCGAGGGCGATGCCCAGCAGGTACTGGTACTGTTCGTTGAACTCCTCGAAGCGCAGCATCGACATCTCGGTCTGCTCCATGTCGTTGATGCTCTTGACCACCTCTTCCAGACCGATGGACTGCTTGGTTGAGCGCACATACACACCGCCCGTGATGTCGGCAATCTGTTTCAGCATCTCCTCGCCCAGCTTCGAGACCACCATGTCGCCCTTCTCGTCCTTGATGAACTCGCCGCCGATTTCGATGGGCGCACCCTCGGGCGTACCGATACCGATGGTGTAGATGCGTATGCCCATTTCGGCGGCACGGCGTGCCACGGCCACGGCATCGTCCTCGTGGTTCTCGCCGTCGGTGATGAGTATCATCACACGGCTGTGGCTGCCCTCCGTCTCGCTCGAGAACGAGAGCAGACCCTGTTCGAGGGCCTTGCCCACGGCCGTACCCTGCAACTCTATCTGCGAGGGGTCGATTTTACGGGCGAAGGCCTTGGCCATGCGGTAGTCGGAGGTGATGGGCAGTTGCACCTTGGGTTCTCCGGCGAAGATGACCATGCCCACACGGTCCTGCTTCAACCCCTCGAAGAGGCGGTTGATGGCGTATTTGGTTCTTTCGAGTCGGTTGGGTTCGAAGTCCTCGGCCAGCATCGAGTTCGACACGTCGACCAGCAACATCATCTCCACACCCTGCGACTTCTCCTCGCGGAGTTTCGAGCCGAACTGCGGACGTGCGGCCGCCAGTATGAGGAACAGGAGTGCGGCAAGAAAGAGCAGCTGTTTGACGATGATGCGTCCGGTCGACACCTCGGGCATGAGCAGGGCGAGGGTCTGCGGACAGCCGAAGCGTTCGAGACGTTTGCGGCGGCGGCGTGCCGCCACGACAAAGAGGGCTGCCAGCAGGGGAATCAGGCTCAGCAGCCATAGATATTGTGGATTTGCAAATCGGAACATAACGGACTAATTTAGGGAATGCGCTTCAGGACCAGCGTCGAGAGCAGGAATTCCACCACGAGGAGGGCCAGACCCGAGAGCAGCCACTCCAGAAATCTCTCGTGATAAATCATGTGTTGGGTCACCTCCACCTTGCTCTTTTCCATACGGTTGATTTTGTCGTAGATGGCCTTGAGCTTGGTTTTGTCGGTGGCGCGGAAGTATTCGCCGCCGGTCTTGGCGGCAATTTCGCGCAGGGTCTCCTCGTCGATTTCGACCTTGGCCATCATGGTTTCGCCCGTGGGGTTGCCGTAGATGTCGACCGTGGGGTAGGGGGCCATGCCGATGGTACCCACTCCGATGGTGTAGACCTTGATGCCCTGCGCCTTGGCGATTTCGGCGGCCGTGAGAGGGGCAATCTCGCCGCGGTTGTTCACACCGTCGGTCAGGAGAATGATGACCTTCGATTTGGCCTCGCTCTCGCGCAGGCGGTTGATGGCCGTGGCCAGACCGTTGCCGATGGCCGTGCCGTCCTCAATCAGACCGCTGCGTATGCGCGAGAGAAGGGTCTGGAGGGTGCTTTGGTCGGTGGTCAGCGGACTCTGGGTGAACGCCTCGCCGGCAAAGGCCACGATGCCGATGCGGTCGCCGTAGCGGTCGGCGATGAACGAGCCGGCCACCTCCTTGGCCGCCGTGATGCGGTCGGGGGTGAAGTCGCGCGCGAGCATCGAACCCGACACGTCGAGGGCCATCATGATGTCGATACCCTCGGTGTTGGTGTGCGACAGCTCCTCCTCGTCCTGCGGACGGGCCAGGGCCACCACCAGCAGGGCGAAGGCCGCCGCCCGACACACGAAGGGCAGGTGGCGGAGGTAGTATCTCACGCTTCGGGGAGCCTGAGCCACGCCGTCGACCGATGAAATGCGGATTGCCGCTCCGCCCTTGAGGGTGCGCCACACATAGTAGCCCACCATGGGTATGAGCAGGAGCAACAGTCCTAACCAATAGGGTGATGCAAAGTGCATATCGTTAATTTTTTACCAATTCTTCTTACTGGGAATGAGGATTCCCTTTCTTTTCTCCTTGAGCTTGTCCTGGGTCTTGTCCTCCTGGGCCTGAATGGCGTCGAGCATCTGTTGCTGCTCCTGCGGCGAGATGCCCGCCTCGGTGGGCTGTCCTTCGCCCTCACGGGGTTCCGAGGGGTTGTCGCCCTTGTCGCCCTCGCGGGGGTCCTGACCCTGCTGGTCCTGCTGGTCCTTGCCTTGCTGGTTTTGCTTGTCCTGCTTGTCCTGATCCTGCTGATTTTGCTGATCCAGACCCTGCTGGTTTTGCTGGTCCTGCTGATTCTGCTGCTGGTTGTCGTTGCCGCCGCCACCGTTCTGCTGCTGGTCGTCGAGCAGACGCTTGGTGTAGGCGTAGTTGTACTTGGCCTCCTGGTCGTCGGGGTTGCGCAGCAGCGACTGGCGGTAGCTTTGCAGGGCTTCCTTGTACTTCTTCTGCTGGAACTGGCAGTTGCCCAGATTGTAGAACGCATCGGCACGGTCGGCCGCCGAGAGCAGTGTGTCGGCCGCCACCTGGGCCATGCGTTTCTCGGCCTCCTCGTACTTCTCGCCCTTGTAGAGGGCGTTGGCCATGTTGTAGTTGGCCTCGAAGGAGGTGGGGGCGTGGCGCAGGGCCTCGTCGTAACGGGTCGTACTCTCGGCGTATTCGCCCTTGTTGAAGAGGCGGTTGCCCTTTCTCACCAGTCCGCGTTCGGGCAGGTTTTGTGCCACGGCACCCGTGTAAGCCATCAGGGCAACTGTCAGATAGATGAGCTTGTGTCTCATTTTGTCGTGTTTATGTCCATAGCGTCGGGTTCGCCCAACTCGTTTTCGTCGACAATCTTGGTCTCCTCCACAAAGTAGAAGCACTTCAGATAGTCGGCTTCGTTCTGTTCGCTTTCGGGGGTGGCCTTGGCAAACTTCACCAGGTCGGCATCGCGGAGTATGGCCGTGAGATCCATGCGGGCCTTGTCGGGCATCTCCTCATTGCGCATGGCGGCGATAATCTCGTCGGAGGTCATCTCCATGGCACCGAACTGCCAGCGGGCGGCGATGTAGGTGCGCAGAATGTCGCTCAATGCCGAGTAGTATTGTTTGTGGCGGTTGTTCTGCCAGAGCTTCTGGTTGTGCAGCTCCTCGAGTGCCTTGATGGCCACCACATGGGGCGGCTGGGGCGGGGCGGGCTTGAAGATGTCGCCCAGACCCTTGCCGTGGCGTGCCAGATACCTCACCAGTGCGAAGGCCGCGCCGCCGAGCAGCAGCAGGGCCAGGAGTCCCCACTTGACGTAGGAGCTGATTTCCTCGAACCGGAACGGCAGGTCGCGCTGCGCCTTGATGTCGTTGACGGACTGCGAGGTGGAGTCGATCTGGAAGGTGCCGACCTTCAGCAGCAGGGAGTCGGCCGCCGAGAGGGTGTCGACAATGTTCTTGTCGGCGTAGAGCACCTGTGGCAGGCCGAGGTTGCAGATGCCCTCCTCGAAGGCTGCCAGACGGAATTTCTTGCGCAGTTGAATGCGTCGACCCTCCTTGAGGAGGGTGTCGACGGGCGATTCGTCCACCAGTTCCATGGCATCGTTGCCCTCGGGTTTGACGAATGCCGGAAAGGCCACCTCCTGCATGATGTCCTTGTCGACCTCGATAATCAGGTCGAACTGGTCGCCGATGAACACGCTGTCGGGTTCCACACGCGCCGTCACACGGGGCGGCTCGGCGGCCCGCAGGGGGGGAATGGCGGCCGTGAGGGTCAGGAGGAGGGTTGCAATGAGTCGTTTCATCGCTTCTTGAATAATTTTATCAGTTCTTTAACATAGTCTTCGTCGGTGGCAATCTCGGCGGTGTCGATGCGATTGTGGCGCAGGGTGTCGAGAATGCGTTGCGAGCGTTGGAGCCAGCGCTGTGCGTAGTAGTCTCTCACCCGGGCCGACGAGGTGTCGACCCACACCTTGCGGCCGGTCTCGGCGTCCTGCATCTCGACGATGCCCACATCGGGGAGTTCGGCCTCGCGCAGGTCGTAGACACGAATGCCCACCAGGTCGTGTTTGCTGCCGGCAATCTTGAGTGCGCTCTCCAGTTCCTCGCGGTCCGACGGCGGATTGAGGAAGTCGGAGAGAATGAAGGTGGTGCAGTGCTTCTTGTTGACATTGGTCAGGAAGCGCAGGGGTTCCGAGAGCCGGGTACCCTTCGATTCGGGGGTGAAGCCGATGAGCTGGCGCAGAATCATCAGGATATGGCTCTTTCCCTTCTTCGGGGGTATGAACTTCTCGATGCGGTCGGAGAAGAAGATGCAGCCCACCTTGTCGTTGTTCTGTGCGGCGGAGAAGGCCAGCACGGCGGCGATTTCGGTGATGATGTTCTTCTTGGAGCGCTCCGTCGAGCCGAAGGTGCGCGAGGCCGACACGTCGACCAGCAGCATCATGGTCAGCTCGCGTTCCTCTTCGTAGACCTTGATGTGGGGTTTGCGCGAGCGTGCCGTCACATTCCAGTCGATGTCGCGGATATCGTCGCCGGCGCGATACTCCCTCACCTCCGAAAACGACATACCCCTTCCGCGGAAAGCCGTATGGTACTTTCCGGCGAAGATTTCGGTCGAGAGCCCTCGGGTCTTGATTTCAATCTTGCGCACACGTTTCAGAATATCGTTCTCAGTCTCCTGCATCGTTAGGGTACGATTACGTTGTTCAAGATGTCGGTGATGATTTCCTCGGTGGAGATGTTCTCGGCCTCGGCCTCGTAGGTCAGACCGATACGGTGGCGCAGCACGTCGTGGCACACGGCTCTCACGTCCTCGGGAATGACATAGCCGCGGCGGTTGATGAAGGCGTAGGCGCGGGCGGCCTTGGCCAGCGATATCGACGCACGGGGCGAACCGCCGTAGGCAATCAGGTTCTGCAGCTTGTCGAGGTTATACTCTTTGGGTTCGCGTGTGGCGAAGATGATGTCGACGATGTATTTCTCGATTTTCTCGTCCATGTAGACGTCTTCGACCACCTTGCGGGCCTTGACGATGTCGTCGGGGGTGATGACCTTGTTGACCTGGGGCATGCCCTGACCCGAGAGGTTCATTCTCACGATGTCGCGCTCCTCCTGCTTCTTGGGGTAGGAGATTTTGGCCTTGAGCATGAAACGGTCGACCTGTGCTTCGGGCAGGGGGTAGGTACCCTCCTGTTCGAGGGGGTTCTGGGTGGCCAGCACCAGGAAGGGCTGGGGCAGGGCATAGGTCTTGTCGCCGATGGTCACCTGACGCTCCTGCATGGCTTCGAGAAGGGCCGACTGCACCTTGGCCGGCGAACGGTTGATCTCATCGGCCAGCACGAAGTTGGCGAAGATGGGACCCTTCTTCACCACGAAATCCTCGCTTTTCTGCGAGTAGATGAGTGTACCGAGCAGGTCGGCGGGCAAGAGGTCGGGGGTGAACTGTATACGCGAGAAATCGGCGTCGACGGCTTTGGCCAGTGTGGTGATGGCCAGTGTCTTTGCCAGTCCGGGGACACCTTCGAGCAGAATGTGGCCGTTGGACAGCAGACCGATTAAGAGGGTGTCGACCAGATGTCCCTGGCCGATGATGACCTTACCCATTTCGCGGCGCAGCGTGTCGACGAATATCGATTCGTTGTTGATGCGCTCGTTGAGTTCTTTGATGTTGATGACGTCACTCATTGCAGTTATGTATTTCGTTTTTTATTTTATAGTCTGTCAAAAATCAACGTAAATCATACAAAGTTATTGTTTTTTTGCGAAAAAACTAACTTTATTCTTCGTAACTTTGCCCTCATGGAAACCAGAGCTTCACAGATTTTGGCGGGACTCAATCCCGCACAGCGGGACGCTGTCGTCAACTACGATGATCCCTCGCTGATTATCGCCGGTGCAGGTTCGGGCAAGACCCGTGTGCTGACATCGCGCATCGCCTACATGATTGAACAGGGGGTCAAGCCCTACAACATTCTGGCGCTCACCTTCACCAACAAGGCCGCCGAGCAGATGCGCGACCGTATCGCGCAGATGATGCCCGACGGCAGTTCGCGTTATATCCGCATGGGTACCTTCCACTCGGTCTTCGCGCGTATCCTGCGCGAGAATGCCGAGCTGATCGGCTTCCCCACGGCGTTCACCATCTACGAGCCTTCCGATGTGAAGCATCTGTTGAAGGAAATCGTTGCGGAGATGCATCTCGACCCCGACAAGTACAAGCCCAACCGTCTGGCCTCGCGCATCTCCTTCGCCAAGAACTGCCTGGTGACCCCGGGTGCCTATCTCAGCAACACAATCTATGCCACGGAGGACCGCAACGGCCAGATTCCCGAATTCGGAAACATCTACAACATCTACTGCATGCGCTGCAAGCGCAACGGTGCGATGGATTTCGACGACCTGCTGTTGCAGACCAATATCCTCCTGCGCGACCGTCCCGAGGTGCTGGCGCGCTATCAGGAGCTGTTCCAGTACATTCTGGTCGACGAGTATCAGGACACCAACTACGCGCAGTATATCATCATACGCCGTCTGTCGCAGTTCCACTCCAAGGTGTGTGTGGTGGGCGACGACGCGCAGTCGATCTACTCGTTCCGCGGTGCCAAAATCGAGAATATCCTCTCCTTCAAGAAGGACTATCCCACGGCCAAGGTCTTCAAGCTCGAACAGAACTACCGCTCGACGCGCACCATTGTCGACGCGGCCAACTCGGTGATTGTCAAGAACGAACACCGTATGGACAAGACCTGCTTCTCGGAGGGAGAAGTGGGCGAGAAAATCAAGGTGCTGAAGTCGTACACCGACCGTGAGGAGGCCGACCTTGTGGTGTCGGCCCTGCGCGACAAGGTGCGCTCCGACAGCCGTAACTCGTGGGCCGATGCCGTGGTGCTTTACCGCACCAACAACCAGTCGAAGGCCATCGAGGACAACCTGCGCCGACGGGGCATTCCCTACCGCATCTACCGCGGCCAGTCGTTCTACGACCACAAGGAGGTCAAGGACCTGATGGCCTATATCCGTCTGGTCATCAATCCGCGCGACGACGAGGCCTTCACCCGCATCATCAACTATCCCACGCGCGGTATCGGTGCCACCACCGTCGAGCGTATCGGCGCCATCGCCCGCGAGAAGGGCGTGTCGATGTGGGAGGCGGTCGACACCCTGGTGTCGGAACCCGTGACCGACACCGTGCAGAAGGCCATCGCGCGCAAGGTGGCGGAGTTCGTGAAGCTGATTCGCGAGCTGTCGCTCTCGCGCACCGACAAGGGGCTTTACGAGTTCGGTCTCGACATCGCCACCCGTTCGGGTATCCTCGGCCTCTACCGTCAGGACAGGGCGGTGGAGGCGCGCACGGCCGTCGACAACATCGAGGAGCTGCTCAACACCATGCAGGAGTTCAAGGAACGTTGCGATGCCGAAATCCGCAACGGCGAACGCGAGGAGGGCAACGAGGCCACCATCGAGGAGTGGTTGCAGAACGTCATGCTGCTCACCGACATGGACAACGAGGACCCCGACGAGCAGAACAAGGTCACGCTGATGACTGTACACGCGGCCAAGGGTCTCGAATTCAAGTATGTATATATCGTGGGCATGGAGGACAAACTCTTCCCCTCGCAGATGGCCATGGAGAGCATGGAGGGTCTCGAGGAGGAACGCCGCCTGTTCTATGTGGCGCTCACGCGCGCCAAGGTGTCGGCCACACTCTCCTATGCCGAGATGCGCTACAAGTGGGGCAATATGGAGTTTTCGCACCCGAGCCGCTTCCTCGACGAGATAGACCCGCGCTACCTCGACCGCGAGGACGATGCCGGACAGACCCCCTCACACGACGGCGGCGGTGACGAGTCGCTCTCGCCCGTCGAGCGTCTGCGCCGCCGCTACGACTACCGCATGCAGGAGCAGCTCTCCTCACGCGGCGGTTCGCCGCGCGACGGCGAGTCGGGCAAGGCCCGCTTCTACCGCACCTCGCAGGAGGATCGCGCCAAGCGTCAGGCCTTCGCTCCGCGTCCGGCCGCTCCCAAGGCCGAAACCCCGTCACGGGTCTCCACGGCGGGTCTCAAGCGCATACCCTCGGGACTGGCCACGGCCGGAAACCCCTCGCCATCGGCCGCCGCATCGGTGGGCGACTATTCGGTGGGCGACCGCGTCGCTCACCCCAAGTTCGGTGCCGGCGTCATTCGCAGCATCGAGTCGGGCGGCACCGACCACAAGCTGGTGGTAGCCTTCGACTCCGTGGGCGAGAAGCTGCTGCTGGCACGATTTGCCAAACTGACTAAACTTTAAAAGAGATGAATACACCTCTGGTTTCGGTGCTGATGACCACCTACAACCACGAAAAATACCTGCGTCAGGCGGTGGACAGTGTCCTGAGGCAGAAGACCACGTTCGAATTCGAGCTGGTGCTGGGCGAGGATTGCAGCACGGACTCCACGCCCGTCATCTGCCGCGAATACGAGGCCCTCTATCCCGGCAGGGTGAGGGTGGTCACGGGCAGCGAAAATGTGGGCTGGCGGGCCAACTACCGCCGCACGTTCGATGCCTGCCGCGGCAAATATGTGGCCTTCTGCGACGGTGACGACTGGTGGAGCCGCGACGACAAGCTCCAGCGTCAGGTGGAACTGCTGGAGTCGAATCCGCGTGCCGGCATGTGCTACACCGGCTTCACGAACTACTATGAGGCCGACGGCCGCAGCGTACCCGACACCCGTGAGCAGTACCTCGATTTCGACCGCCTGCTGCTGAGCATGTCGGTGTGTAACTGCACGGCCGTGGCGCGCCGCGACCTGGTGGAGGTCTACTACAACGAGGTGCAGCCCCACAACCACCCCGAGTGGCTCACCGACGACGCCCCCATGTGGTTGTGGTTTGCGGCCAAGAGCCGTCTGTGCGCCCTGCCCGACGACATGGCCGTCCACCGCCGCCTGCCCGACAGTGTGTCGCACAGCACGGCCTACCGCCGCCGCATGGCCTTCTGCGACTCGCTCATGGACATCAGCGAGTATATGGATTCGCGTTACGGCGGACGGCGCAACCGTTTCCGTATCCGTCGCCACCGCTCCTCGGTGGCACTGTGGGTGCTGTCGTTCAACGGCGGTCTGAAGGAGTACATCGAGCGTTGGACGCTCGACATGCGCAACACGCCGCTGTTGGCCCTCTGTCCCGAAGGCTACGGACTGCTGGTCAAGAAAATCCTTTTCCGCACGGGGCTGCGGCTCTGATGCGGTCACCGCGGAGTCTTTGTCCGCTTCAAAAAAAACTTACCCGTCATGACCCTCAAACAACGCTACGAAGGCATCATCGCCTACTTCCAGAAGAATATGCCGTCGGCCGAGAGCGAGCTGCACTTCGAGAATCCCTACCAGCTGCTCGTGGCCGTCATTCTGTCGGCGCAGTGTACCGACAAACGTGTCAATCTGACCACGCCTGCGCTCTTCGAACGCTTCCCCACCCCGCAGGCGATGGCCGAGGCCTCCGTCGACGAGATTTACTCGTTTATCCGCAGCATCTCCTATCCCAACAACAAGGCGCGCAACCTTTCGGGCATGGCGCGCATGCTGTGCGAGGAGTTCGGCGGTGAGATTCCCGACGACCTGAAGCAGATGCAGCGTCTGCCGGGTGTGGGCCGCAAGACGGCCAATGTGGTGGGGTCGGTGTTGTGGCAGCGCGAGGTGATGCCGGTCGACACCCACGTCTTCCGTGTGTCGGAGCGCATAGGACTCACCACCCGTTCGAAGACTCCGCTCCAGACCGAGACCGTGCTGGAGAAGAATATCCCCTCGCACCTGCTGCCCGTGGCGCACCACTGGCTTATCCTCCACGGCCGCTATGTCTGCATGGCGCGCAAGCCCAAATGCGGGGAGTGCGGCATCAGCGAGTGGTGCCGCAAGTACGCTGCCGACCGTCGCCGCGAGGCACGCCGTGCGGCGGACAAGCCCGCGGCGGAGTGACCCCGGAGGCCGGAAACCTCCGCATGTCTGCGACCCCTCGCAACGGTGAGTGACGGCCGCCCCGCGCCCTCCGCGGCGTAAAATTCACCAATTTTGGGGAGATTGCCCCCGATGAGGTGTCCAACCCTCGAATTTTTCGTATATTTGCAAAAATGTAATCTGCCGATGACACTTTCAGAAGATAAAATCAGCGCGTTGAGTGAACTGCTTCACCAACCTCGCCAACAGATAGTTATAGTCGCACACACCAATCCCGACGGCGATGCCGTAGGTTCGTCGTTGGCCTGGGCCGAGGCGCTTCGCACGATGGGACATCAGGTCACCTGTGTGGTGCCGAACAAACACCCCTATTTCCTCGACTGGATGAACGGTCTGGAGGAGATGGTCATCTTCAAGACCGACGAGGAGGGCCGGGCCGAAGCGGCCGTGCGCGATGCCGACCTCATCTTCTGCCTCGACTTCAACAGCCTCTCGCGTCTGGAGATTCTCAGCGAGCTGATTGCCCGCAACACCACCGCCAAAAGGGTGCTGATCGACCACCACCTCTCGCCCGACGAGGGCTTCGATCTGATGTTCTCGTATCCCACCTCGTCGAGCACCTGCTTTCTGGTCTACTCGCTCATCGAACGCCTGTTCGGTGTCGAGACCATTTCGAAACGCATGGCCGAGTCGCTCTATGTGGGCATGATGACCGACACGGGCAACTTCGCCTTCTCGTTCCTCACCCCCGAACTGTTCCGTGCGGTGGCCGTGCTGATCGAACGCGGCATTTCGGTCCCCGAAATCCATAACAACGTCTACAACGCCTACACCGAGGGTCGCGCCCGTCTGTTCGGCTACGCCATCAACCGCAAGATGCAGCTCATCGAGGACGGCACGGTGGCCTACATGTCGCTCATGGAGAACGAGATGCGCCGCTTCGGCTTCCAGCAGGGCGACAGCGAGGGTTTTGTCAACTATGCGCTGACCATCAAGAAGATGAAGATGTCGGCCATGTTCGTCGCCCAGCGCAAGTTTATCCGTGTGTCGCTGCGTTCGCGCGGCGATGTCGATGTCAATGTCTTCGCCCGCAAGTACTTCAACGGCGGCGGCCACAAGAATGCCGCCGGCGGAAAATCGTTCGTGTCGATGCGCGAGACCATCGACCACTATATCCGTTCGGTACACGAATTCAAGGAGGAGGGCGGTCTCGGTTAGCCGATGCCTGCCCCCCCCCGATGTTTCCATATCCCACTGAATGGCGATTCGATGCGGTTGTGCCGTGCATAATCCTGTCGGTCGCCGTTTTTTTTACCCCGATAGCACTGACTACCAATAATAAAATGAAGAATACCATGAACAACCATTTCCGACATCTGGCACTCGCTGCCTCATTGTTGTTGTCCTTCGTCCGTCCTGCGGCGGCACAGGAGGAGGGGGTCACCCATTCGGGTCGCCCCACGGGACAGCCGCCCTGTCCGCTGACCGAATACCGTGAACTGCCCAACCCCGTGGCGGCCGATGCCGCATTGTGGCAGAAGACCCGTGAGGTGACCGTCGGCTGGGGATCGACCGATGTGCGCTACGCCAAGGAGCGCCCGGCCGCAGTGGCCTCCTCGCCGCAGCTGCGTCTTACGGCCTGGCGCGGCGAGAGGGTATCGGCACAGGCGGTGGTCTCCACACCCCGACCCCTCAAGGGACTGAAATTCAGCGTCGGCGAGCTGACCTCGTCCCGTGGCGGACGCATTGCCGCCGACCGCATCTTCACGGGTTTCGTGCGCTATGTGATGACCGACGAGCTGAACAAGGACGGACGCGGCGGTTGCGGCTACCGTCCCGACAATTCGCTGTTCGACTCCACACTGGTGGCCGACCCCATCGACCACCTCACCCCCGTCATGGCGATGGAGCCTCACACCACACAGGCCTGCTGGATCAGGGTGTGGGTGCCGTCCGACACTCCTGCGGGCCGCTACTCGGGCAAGGTGAGTGTCGAGGACGAGCAGGGTGAGTTGGGGGTGTTGTCGCTGTCGGTCGATGTGCTGGAGCGCAGTCTGCCCTCGCCGCGCGACTGGGCGTTCCACCTCGACCTGTGGCAGAACCCCTACGCTGTGGCGCGCTACCATCAGGTGGAGCCGTGGAGCGAGCAGCACATGGAGGCCCTGCGCCCCTACATGGAGCTGTACCGCGATGCCGGCGGCAAGTCGGTGACCGCCTCCATCATGCACAAGCCGTGGAACGCCCAGACCCACGACTATTTCGAGAGCATGGTCACCTGGGTCAAGCGTCTCGACGGCACCTGGTATTTCGACTATGCGGTGTTCGACAAGTGGGTGGAATTTATGTTCTCGCTGGGCATCGACAAGCAGATCAACTGCTACTCGATGGTGCCGTGGAAGCTCTCCTACCGCTATTTCGACCAGGCGACCAACTCCATGCGCTCCTTCTCGTCGGCCCCCGGCGAGGAACTCTACGACAAGGTGTGGGGCGAGATGCTGACCTCGTTTGCCGAGCATCTGAAGCAGAAGGGCTGGTTCGAGAAGACCCTCATCTCGATGGACGAGCGTCCCGAGGAGGTGATGCAGCGCACGCTCAACATTATCCGCAAGGCCGACCCGGGTTTCAAGATATCGCTGGCCGGTGCCCTGCATGAGTCTCTGGCCGACGAGTTGGACGACTACTGTGTGTCGCTGAACATGAAATTCAAGAAGGAGGAGGTCGACAAGCGTCGCGCGGAGGGTCGTGTGACCACCTTCTACACCAGTTGCAGCGAGCCGCGTCCCAACACCTTCACCTTCTCGGAGCCGGCCGAGAGCGAGTGGCTGGGCTGGTATGCCGCCGGAGCGCATCTCGACGGCTACCTGCGCTGGGCGTTGAACAGCTGGGTGCTGGAGCCGCTGCTCGACAGCCGTTTCCACACCTGGGCGGCCGGCGACACCTATCTCATCTATCCCGGCGGCCGCACATCGGTGCGTTTCGAGCGACTGATGGAGGGTGCGCAGGCCTGGGAGAAGGTGCGTATCCTTCGCGAGGAGTACACCCGAAGGGGTGACACGGCTGCCCTGAAGCGGCTGGAGAAGACCCTTTCCGCATTCGACGAGACCACCCTCGGGGAGCGTCCTGCCGCGGAGGTGATTCGTGCGGCCCGCCGCGAGGTCAACCGCCGATAGGGGCTTCGGGGAAACAAAAAACCACGGACAAATTGCATTGTCCGTGGTTTTTTGTGTTTTATCGACTGCGTTACATCAGCCCCATGCGTCGGCGTGCGTAGGGTATGACCCATGCCGGAGCCTGTTGGTGTTGGAGCAGGTTGCGCATATATATCATATACGGCTCGGTGTGGGCGAAGAAGTGCTTCAGACCCTCGCAGAGGTTGTTCTTGCGGTAGCCGTCACTGCCCACCTCGAAACGGTGCTTGGGACACTCGCCACGGCAGGCGAAGTAGTACTTGCAACGCAGACACTCCTTGGGCAGGGAGTTGCGCTTGGCGAGTCCGAACTCTATGCGCTTGCGCGATTTGTAGATGTCGCGCAGGTGGGTTTGGGTGATGTTGCCCAACTTATATTCGGGATAGACGAAGTGGTCGCACGAATAGACATCGCCGTTGTGCTCGACCACCAGCGCGTCACCACACGTCTCGCCCATGGCGCAGATGCCCGGCTGCACACCACACCACTGCGCGAGGGTGGCATCGAAGGTCACCACATAGATTTGTCCCACATCGTTGATGACCCAGCGGTCGAAGATGTCGCACAGGAAGTCGCCATAGCCCTTGGCGGAAACCGACCACTCGGCGAGACGCGCTCCCTCGTGTTCGGGCGACACAATCAGCGGACGGTGCATGCCCTCCTTGTCGACGACATGCTCCACGGCCGGCAGGAACTGCATGTAGCGGCTGCCCACCGTGTTGCGGAAGAAGTCGTAGATTTCGCCGCCGCGTCCCTCACACATCTTGTTGACCACACTCAGCGTGTTGTACTCCACGCCGGCGGTGCGGAACATGTCGACGGTCTGCATCACGCGCGCAAAGGTCGGACGTCCGCCCTTGGTCAGGCGGAACGAGTCGTGAATGTCCTCGGGGCCGTCGAGCGACAGACCCACCAGAAAGTCGTTGTCGTGGAACAATTCGCACCACTCTTCGGTGACGAGTGTGCCGTTGGTCTGAAGCGTGTTGATCAGGCGTTTGCCGTTGGCGTATTTCTTCTCGAGGGCCATCGCCTTATGGTAGAACTCCACCCCCAGCAGGAGCGGCTCGCCGCCGTGCCAGCAGAAGGTCACCTCGTCGACATCGTTGGCCTCGATGTATTGGCGGATGTAGGTCTCGAGCAGCTCATCGCTCATCACCGCCTGACGACCGCCGTACTGAATGGCCTTGTCGAGGTAGTAGCAGTAGTGGCAGTCGAGGTTGCAGGTCGAGCCGGCAGGCTTCAACATCGTGGTGAATGCCACGGGGCCGGCCTGCTTCTCGGCATCGCGGAAGGTGAATATGTCTTTGTTTTGTTTCATGTTTGCGAATGATGGGGCACTACTTGCCGAAGCGCAACTCCACCTTCACGGGGAAGTGGTCGGACGGGGTGCGCGCACGGTAATCCTTGATGACAATCTCCGTGGGGCAGTCTCTCACATCGTTCATCAGCGCCTCATCGTCGGTGGTGCGGTAGGTGTCGGTCAGCACACCGTAGCTCTTCACCTCGAAGGCCGGCGACACGAAGATGTGGTCGATGCGGCTGGTGGTGAAGCCGTTGGGGTTGAAGGCGTTGAATGTGCCGTTGGGGGCGAAGCGCAGGTCGCAATGCTCATAGGAGTCGTTCAGTCGTCCGTCGGCGGTCAGCTCGCGGTAGGAGTCGTGACGCTGGTCGACATTGAAGTCGCCGGTGAGAATGGCCGGCAGCGAGCGTCCCAGCTCCTCCATCTTGGCCTTCACGAGTTTGGCACTCTCGACACGCGCCTGCTTGCCGATGTGGTCCATGTGGAGGTTGAAGAACAGGAATTCGAATCCTGTGGGGCGGTAGCGGAAGTGTCCCCATGTGCAGATGCGGGGCAGACAGGCGTCCCAGCCGATGCTGGGGTGGTCGGGGGTCTGCGAGAGCCAGAAGTCGCCGCTGTCGACAACCTCGAAGAGGTCGGTGCGGTAGAAGATGGCCGAATGTTCGCCGGCCTGGTGTCCGTCGTCGCGTCCCACGCCGATGTAGGCATATTGGGGCAGTGCGCGCTGGAGGTCGTCGAGCTGCACCTGGAGACCCTCCTGTGTGCCGAAGATGTCGAAATCGTGGTATTCGATGAGCTGCGTGATGACGGGGCAGCGGCGTCCCCAGCCGTCGCCGCGCAGCGAGTCGCCGCCGTTGGCGTAGCGGATATTGTATGAAGCGGCCGTAAATTCGGTCACTGTGGGTTGGTGGCAGCACGAGGCCAATGTGAGCAGGGCGGCTGCCGACAGAAGAAGATGTCTGATGTTCATGATTTCTGTTCGGGTTTTTTTGTTGAGATGATTTCTATACTACAAAAATACAGTTTTTTTAGTAATATCCTCGGCTTTTCTGACGGAGAAGGAGGGGTGCAGGGTGTGGCGATGTGGAAAATTTGTCGTATCTTGCCACCGACACACGAATAGTAACCGAAAAAACGTATCGTTATGACCTCACCGCAACTCTCTTTCCGACGATTTGCCGCCCCCACCGATTCGGGCTGGCGCGAAGCGATGACCCTCTACGAATCGGCCTTCCCGGCCAGGGAACGCCGCTCGGAGGAGGATACCGTGCGTGCGCTCTCCGACCCCGAATTTCACGCCTGCTCGGTGTGGTTGGGCGAGGAGTTTGCCGCCCTGCTGTTCTACTGGCAGAACGACGAACTGACCTACGGCGAGTTTCTGGCCGTGCGTCCCGAGCTGCGCGGCCACAAAATCGGCCACCGCATCATGGAGTGGTTCTGCCGGCAGGGCGACGTGATTCTCGAAATCGAGCCGCCCGTCGACGAGCTGACCTGCCGCCGCAAGGGCTTCTACGAGCGACTGGGCTTCGTGGCCAACGACTACCGCTACATTCACCCCTCCTACGGCAATCCGCTCGACCCCCATCAGCTGGTGTTGATGAGCCGCCACCGCCCCCTGTCGCGCGACAGGGCCGTGGCACTGGCCGCCTATGTGCGCAGTCGGGTGATGCGCTACTCCAACAATCCCAATCCGCTCACGCCCGTCATCGAATAGCGTAAGTCCATCTACGGCAAAAAAAGAAGGAACCTGCAAGCAGCAGGTTCCTTCTTTTTTGTGATATGCGGGCGCGGTGTCAGAGCGTGAAGACCACCACCGCGCGGCGGAGGACCATGTAGCCCATCTCCACCTCCTCGCAACGTGTGGCGGTGGTGATGCGTCCCCTGAGACGGTGGCGCGAGGTGTCGGCGGCGATGATGGAGAGCTGGTCGCGGAAATCGAGTCCCTCCTCGGCGGCGTACTTGTAGAGGGTCTCCTTGGCCGACCACACGACGGCCTTCCAGGCGTCGTCGTGCGAGAGGAGAGCCTCCTGTGTGGTGAGGTAGCGCGGAGCCACGCGTTCGAAGTTGCGCGTCAGCGACTCGATGTCGACCGCACAGCGACGCTCCGCAAAACTCACGGCCACCCCTTCGTTGCAGTGCGATACCGATATATATATATGGGGGGTGTCGACCTGTGGTGCGCCCAGCGCGTTGTAGGAAATCGCCACCTCGCGTCCGAGTACCCTTCTCACCATGGCGTGCCAGGTGAGCCACTCCTGTCGGCGGCGCGGCAGCTGCATCTGCTGTGCTGCGGCCCACTCCTCGGGGCTTACCTCGCGGCGAGCCTCCTTGTCGGTGAGCAGCCGCGATATGTGCAGTGATTTCATCTCTCTTTTCGGGGGGTTATTTCAGCTCCACACGCACCTTGTCGATGCGGTGTGCCACGGTCTCCATCACCGTGAAGGTGATGTCGTGGGTGGTGAGTATGTCGCCCTTGACGGGGAAGTCGCGCTTGAGTTCGAGCATCATGCCGGCGATGGTCTCGGCCTTGCCCCTCACCTCGGAGAAGGTGTCCTCGTCGAGTTCCAGAATGCGCTCCAGGTCGCCGATGTGGGTCTTGCCCTCGAAGATGTAGGTCTTGGCGTTGAGCCGCTGGTAGAAACTCTTGTCGACGTCGCTCTCGTCGGAAATCTCGCCCACAATCTCCTCGATGATGTCCTCCAGCGACACCAGACCGAGGGTCGAGCCGTACTCGTCGACCACGATGGCCATGTGTACCTTGTTCGACTGGAAGTCCTCGAGCAGGTCGTTGATTTTCTTGTGTTCGGGCACGAAGTAGGGTTTGCGGATCAGTTTCTGCCACCCGAAGTCGTTGTCGTTGTTGATGTAGGGCAGCAGGTCCTTGACATAGAGCGTGCCGCGTATGTTGTCGGCGTCCTCCTCGTAGACGGGTATGCGCGAGAAGCCCGACTCGATGATGGTTCTCTTCACCGTGTCGTAGTCCTCGGTGATGTCGAGGGCCGTGATGTCGACGCGCGGCTTCATGATTTCCTGCACCTCGGTGTTCACGAAGTTGACGATGCCCGACAGCATGACATGCTCCTCGGGGTTGGCCGTCTGGGTCATGTCGACGGCGTCGGCCAGCTCGTCGAGCGAGATTTCGCTCTTGTGAATGGCTCGTTCGCTGATGTGAGCGCTGGTGCGCACCAGAAGGTAGGAGAGCGGATAGAACACCCACCGCAGCACCATGAGCGGACGTGCCACCATCGAGGCGAACTTCATGGGTACGGTCTGTGCGAAGACCTTGGGCATGATTTCGCCGAAGAGCAGCAGCAGGAAGGTCACCAGCACGGTCTTCACGGCGAACTCCACATTGGAGTTGTTGAACACCACCAGCGAGTCCATGATGTTCGACGAGAGAATGACGATGCAGATGTTGACCAGGTTGTTGACGACCAGAATGGTGGCCAGCAGCAGGTCGACATCGCCCAGCAGGCGGATTATGGCCTGTGCCGACGATGAGGCGGTCTTCTGCCTGAGGTGCTGCACATCGGTGTGCGAGAGCGAGAAAAACGAGGTTTCCGCGCCCGACACCAATGCCGAGACGCACAGGAGGGCGACGGTGGCGGCCATGAGTACGGCGCTACCTGTCGTGAATGGTTGTATGGTTAGCCAACTGTCCAAATTACGGGTGGATTAGTGATACATGCTTTCGGAGAGGGACTTTTTCTGAAGTCCCTACTCCTTGAATGACGGAATGTCGGAGTCGGGGTCGTCGCGGCGGACGACGGGTTTCATGACTACGAATTTCGAGTTGCGGGTCTGGTAGGCCGGCTTGGCCAGCAGTTTGTCGATGTCCTTGTAGCGGGTCGACTTGTCGCCCTGCAACACCAGGTCGGGGTTGCCCAATTTGGGCATCGGACGGCGCGGTGCGGACTTCACCGGCTCCAAATCGGAGTTCTCGCTGCCGCCCATCTGCTGCTGCATCTGCAGCTCGTCGCTCAAGGGGTGCGAGGTGATGTCGTCGCGGTTGCTGTTCTCGAAGCCGGTGGCCACCACCACCAGCTCGATGGCGTCGTCGAGCTGCGGCTTGACACTCGTACCCCATATAATGTTGGCGTTGAGTATGTTGCCGAACTTGTCGCGTATGCTGGCGTGGCTCTGAATGTAGTCGAGTATGGCATGCACCTCGTCGAGAATCAGGTTGTCGGGGTCCGACACCGAGATGTTGATGAGGATATTCTTGGCACCCGATATGAGGTTGTCGTCCAGAAGGGGCGAGAGCAGCGAAGCCTCGGCGGCGCGCTCTGCACGGTCTTCGCCACGGGCGGTGGCCACCGCCATGTGTGCGCGTCCGCTGTCGCGCATGACGTTCGACACATCGGCGAAGTCGACATTGACCAGGTCGCTCTTCACGGTGATGATTTCGGCGATACCCTTCGTGGCCGAGGCCAGAATGTCGTCGGCCTTGCCGAAGGCCTGCTTGAGCGACAGTCGGCCGTAGATTTTGAGGATATTCTCATTGTCGATAATCAGCAGCGAGTCGACGCTCTGGCGCAGCTCCTCGATGCCCTTGAGAGCCTGTTCGCGGCGGAGGTTGCCCTCCAGACTCAGCGGTGAGGTGACCACCGCCACGGTGAGAATGCCCATCTCGCGTGCGAGTTTGGCAATCACGGGTGAGGCACCCGTACCCGTACCGCCACCCATTCCGGCGGTGATGAATATCATGCGTGCGCCTATCTCCTCGAGTTTCTGGCGAATGGCGGCCAGCGAGTTGACGGCGGCTTCGCGACCCACTTCGGGTACGTTGCCGGCGCCGCGGCCTTCGCCCAGACATATTTTAATCTCCACAGGACTGTTGTCCAGAGCCTGCTGGTCGGTGTTGCAAATCAGGAAGGTGACGTCCTTGATTCCCAGTTCGTGCATGTGGTTGACGGCATTGCCGCCTGCACCGCCCACACCGACCACTGCGATGTAGGAGCTGCCCGTTGACTGACGCGGTGTGGTAATCTCCGATAAAAGTTCGTCGGCCATATCTTATCTGTTTTATTGTCAATATTTTAAACCACGGGGCGAAGTCATGACTCCGCCCTGCAGTTGTTCGATTATATCTCTTCGTCGTCTACCGACGAGAATTTCTTGTCCAAATCCTTCAACTTGTCGCTGAAGAGGCGAATCCAGTCGCGCTTGGGACGCTTCTTGTCCTCCGGCGCGGTGTCGGCCGTGTGGGGCTGCTGCGGCTGGGGTTGTTGCGGCTGCTGCGGCTGGGGTTCGGTGTGGAAGGGCTGCTCCGAGGGTCGGGGTGCCTCCTGCACAGGTGCGGCCGGCTGGGGCGCAGGTGTCGGTGCAGGTTGGGGTGCGGGCTGCGGCGCAGGGGCTGCCGGACGCGCGGAAGGCGTGGGCGGCACAAAGGGTTGTGCCTGCGGCTGGTGCTGCGGCTGCTGCGGTTGCATCTGGGGCATTCCCTGTCGGGGCTGTCCGCCGTTGTAGGGCTGATGAGGCTGCTGCTGGGGCTGGAACCCTCCGTGGTTGGGGGTGAAGCCCGTGTGGGGCATCTCGTCGGGACGGTGGAAGGGCTGCGGCTGGGGTTGCTGCATCTGTTGGGGCTGCTGCACCGGCTGCGGCTGGGGGGTGGGCGGTACTGCGGGACGCTCACGCTCCGCTACGGCACACGGTCCCTTCTCGGCACCCTTGATCAACAGTCCCACGATGGTACTGTAAGCGGCGTCCTCCACCTTGTCGAACGACGACTCGGTGATGCCCGTGTCGGGAAGGGCCACCCTCACATTCATGTCGGAGTAGCGCTTGAACAACACGTCGATGTCCTTGAGCTGGGCCGAGCCGCCTGTGAGGACGATGCCGCTGCCCAGCTTGTTGAGAAATCCCGAATCCTTGATTTCGAGCATCACGAACTCCACGATGTCGCAGGCGCGTGCCTCGATGACGGTGGCCAGGTTGCGCAGGATAATGTCCTTCGACTCGCGGGGGGTGCGGCCGCTCACGCGAATGATTTTCTCGGCCGATGCCAGCTCGGCCACTGCCGAACCGTAGTCTTTCTTGAGTCGTTCGATGCGCTTCTTGAAGATGCCCATCGAGTAGATGTCGCGGTTGATGGCCGAGGCACCCATCGGAATCGAGGCCACATAGCGCAGGGCGTTGTTGTAGTAGACGGCCACATCGGTCACACCGCCGCCCAGGTCGACCACGGCCACACCCTCCTCCTTGTCGAACGACTGGAGGACGGCTTCGGGCGATGCGATGACATTGGGGAACACGCCGAGGAGCTTGATGCCCAGACGCTTGAGCGCCATGTCGAGACGCTGTATGGGGGTTTTGTTGCAGAGAATGAAGTTGTAGGTGGACGACAGTCGGCGGCCGAACGAACCCACGGGGTTGGTCACCTCGCGGTTGTTGTCGATCATGTAGTTCTGCGGTATCCGCTCCATAATCATCTCGTTGTCGGGGGCCTGCACATTGCACATACGGGCATAGAGGGCCTCCACATCAGCCTGATTGATGCTGTTGTGGGGTTCGGCCACGAACACATGGTCGGTATGGCGGGCGCATCTGACGAAGTTGCCCGAGATTCCGGCATAGGCTTCCGTGATTCGCAGGTGGAGTTTCTCCTCGATTTCCGTCACTGCTTCGCGAATGGCGGTGCTGACCTGTTCGATGTTGTCAATCTGGCCTGCGACCACACCCTCGACGGGTTTCGAGACCACCTCCAACACCTCAATTTCGCCTTCCGCCGTCTTCTCGCCCACGGCGATGACCACGGTCGACGAACCTAAATCTATGGCGACTGTATAATTTTTTCTTTCCACTTTTTCACTCGTTTATTTCCTGCATACAACCTGATTGTGGTACCTGACATCGATGTAACGGTATCTGTCCCACCCGGTTCTGGAGAGACCCTTGCGATAGAAGCACAGCAGCTTATCGAATTTGCGGTCGATGTTCTCCAATCGGCCGAACAAGATGATGTGCCGGCCGCTGCGCGGTACAAGTTCCAGCTCCGGTGAGCCGCTATGCGCTGTGCGCACAACGATTTGCACCAGCTCCGACCGCCAGAAGTCATCATTTTCGACTTTCTCCACAAAGTTAAGGAGTTTCACGAAATCTTCGTAACTTTTCACCAACTTTTTTTGCCTTTCGCGGCAGTCGTTCTGGCGGCGTTCCACCGCGGCGAGACCCTCGGCGATGAGGCGTGCTTCGTAGCGGCAGGCCTTGCGCATCGACTCCTTCTTCTTGCGCAGTGCGGCGTAGAGTTTTCCCTTGCGCTCCGCCCCGTAGAAGATGCGCGCCACGAACGAGATGCTCATCTGGCGTATCTCCCTGAGTTTCTTAACGTTGCTGCGTGTGCGGCGGTAGTAGGGGTACTTCAGCGTGTCGAGGTCGGCAATCTGCCGCTCGATTTGCGCCACCTGCTTCTTGACATAGTGTTCCACGCTGCCGTGGTAGTCCGACGGGAAGGGCGGACGGTAGCTGCCCGTAATCACCGGCACATAGAGCGACGACGAGGGGGGCGACTCGAAGACATAGCCCTCGGCCGTGACGTAGCTGTTCACCCCGTCGGTGAGCAGACGCAGCAGGGGGCGGTGCTGGCGGATTTCGATGTGGAGCGTGCCGTAGTGGCTGATGTAGGCCATCACGCGGTCGGCAAATCCGTTGCGGGCCACCAGGTCCTCGATGGCTTGCAGGTCTACCTGTTCAAAAGGCATGCCGACTGTGGGTATGCCGCTTTGCTTGAGCCATTTTCCGACCTTCTGCGAGCTGACCAGATGGCCTTGTGACGAGCTGTCGGAAACCTCTATCTCGATGTTGCGCACCACTCGCTTATGGCGCAGACTGCGCGACGAGAGGGCGGCCCACAACATGTAGACCGCCGCTCCCGTCCACATGAGCAGCAGGACCGATTTTTTAAGATAGGGGTTCATACTTGTCTGTGGGGCGTGTGTCGGTTAGCTTTTCTTGCTCAATACTTCGGCCACAGCCTTGCAGCAGGCGTCGATGTTGCCTGCGCCGAAGCTGATGACCACATCGGTGTCCATCTTTCCGAGTTCGTCGGCCAGCTGTTCGCGCTCGACGATGCGGCAGGGGGCGGTGACATGCTGGGCGATAATCTCCGTGCGGATACCCTCGATAGGCTCCTCGCGTGCCGGATAGATGGGGAGCAGCACCACCTGGTCGGCATGCGACAAGGACTCGGCGAACTCACGGTAGAAGTCGCGCGTGCGGGTGTAGAGATGGGGCTGGAAGACGGCCGTCACCTTGCGACGGGGGAACATCTTCTTGACCGAGGTGATGGTGGCGGCCAGCTCGTTGGGGTGGTGGGCATAGTCGTCCATGTAGACCTGTCGGGGGGTGTTGACATAAAATTCGAAACGGCGTTTCACCCCCTCGAAGCTGCGCAGGGCCTGACGCAGGGCGTCGTGCGAAAATTCGCGTCCCTCGTGGCGTGCGGCACACCACAGCGCGGCGGTGGCGGCCACCGAGTTCTCGATGTTCACCCAGCCGGGGATACCCAGACGGCACTCCTCGACAACGCCGTCGGGGGTGACAATGTCGTAGAGATAGTGGCCGTCCTCCTGCAATCTCACATTGCGGGCATAGAAGTCACACTCGCGGTCGTAGGAGTAGCGCCAGATGGTGATGTCGGGGTTGCGCAACTCGATGTCGACCCCCTCCTTCAGTATGAGGTTGCCGCCCTTGCGGATTTTTTCCACAAACTGCGCGAAGGCCTCCTTCACGGCCTCGTAGGTGCCGTAGATGTCGAGATGGTCGGGGTCGACGGAGGTCACCACTGCGGTGTCGGGGTTGAGACGCAGGAACGAACGGTCGAACTCGTCGGCCTCCACCGCCATGCGGTCGCCGCTGCCCAGCACCAGATTGCCGTCGAAATTCTTGGAGATGCCGCCCAGAAATGCCGAACCGCCGCCCGTCGTTGCGTGGTTCAACCACGCGATGAGGGTCGAGGTGGTGGTCTTGCCGTGGGAGCCGGCCACCGCCATCACATACTTGCCCTGCGTGAGGTGGCCCAGTATCTGCGAACGCTTCTCGATGGTGAATCCCTGCTCCACGAAGTGGCGGAACTCGCTGTGTTCGGCAGGTATGGCCGGAGTGTAGATGACCAGGGTGTGTTCCTTGTCGAGGAACGCTTCGGGTATGAGCTTCAGGTCGTCGTCATAGTGAATGTCGGCACCCTCGGCCTCGAGTTGCCCGGTGAGTCGGGTTTGGGTGCGGTCGTAGCCGGCCACACGCTTGCCCTCGTGGAGGAAATATCGGGCGATGGCGCTCATGCCTATACCGCCGATTCCCAAAAAATATACGTTGTCGAATGTCATTGTTCTATCAGTTTAAGTATCTCGTCTACAATGTCTTCTGCCGCATTGGGGCGTGCCAGTGCCTCGATGTTGCGGCGCATCTGCTCCAACTTGTCGGGGTGCGACAGCAGGTCGAGTGCCGCGGGCATGGCCTTTTGGCGACACTCCGCATCGGTGACCAGCAGGGCGGCACCCTTCTCTTCGAGCGCACGGGCATTCTTGGTCTGATGGTCCTCGGCCACATTGGGCGAGGGGACGAAAATCACGGGCTTGGCCACCAGACACAACTCCGACACCGTGCCGGCGCCGCTGCGCGAGATGACCACGTCGGCCGCCTCGTAGGCGTAGTCCATGCGGTCGATGAACGCTCCCTGCCAGATGCCGCGGGTGGGGTGGGCGTCGAGGAACGCGCGCATCTCCTGCTCGTAGTATTTGCCGGTCTGCCAGATGACCTGCACGGGGGACTCGCCTCCGAGGGTGGGAATCCAGGCCTTCATCATCTCGTTGAGTGTGCGTGTGCCGAGCGAACCGCCCACCACCAGCACCACGGGTTTCGAGGCGTCGAGTCCGAAATGGCGCAGGGCCTCTTCGTGTCCACAGGACTCCTTCGAGAACCGTCCGCGCAGGGGGTTGCCCGTCTTGACGATGCGGTCGGCCGGGAAGAAGCGTTCCATGCCGTCGTAGGCCGTGCAGATGCGACGGGCGCGGCGGCCGAGAATCTTGTTGGTGAGTCCGGCGTAGGAGTTCTGCTCCTGAATGAGGGTGGAAATGCCCATTCGCTGTGCCGACCACAGCACCGGTGCGCTGGCGTAGCCGCCGAAGCCCACCACGGCATCGGCACCGAACTCGCGAATGGTCTTGCGGGCCTTGGCCAGCGAGCGGAATATCTTTACCGGTATGGCGATGTTGTTGCGCAGGTTGTGGAGTGTGAGCCGGCGTTGGAGACCCACCACCGGCAGTCCCACGATGCGGTAGCCCAGTGCCGGCACCTTCTCCATCTCCATCTTGCCTTCGGCACCCACAAACAACAGCTCCACGTCGTCGCCCAGACGGCGTTTCAACGCTTCGGCGACAGCCACGGCGGGGTAGATGTGGCCTCCCGTGCCGCCACCCGAAAGAATAATCTTCTTTGACATATCTGAATATCGTTTTTTTCTGCTCTGTATTTGGTTCCGTCGCCGTCCCCCTTGCGCGGAGGCATGACGGCGGAGAGCGTTCTTGTTGGTCAGTAAGTTACCTCCCCCACGAGTCGCGGTCGAGCGAGCGGTAGTTGATGGCCTCGGCGATGTCGGCCGCCGCTATGCGGTCGCGACCCTCGAGGTCGGCTATCGTGCGTGACACCTTCAGTATGCGGTCGTAGGCGCGTGCCGACAGCGAGAGACGGTGCATGGCCTGCTCCAGCAGACGGGTCGAGGCCTCGTCGAGCGCACAGTGACGGCGCAGCAGTGCGCTGTTCATCATGGCGTTGGTGTGTATCCCCGGCGTGTCGCCGAAGCGTCGGCGTTGTATCTCGCGTGCGCGGCACACCCGTTCGCGGATTGTTGCGCTCGACTCGCCCTCGGGGGCATGGGCCAGCTCCTCGGGCGGTACGGGGGTCACCTCTATGTGCATGTCGATGCGGTCCATCAGCGGACCCGATATGCGCCCCATGTAGCGGTGAACCATGCTCTGCGAGCAGGTGCATTCGCGCGTGGGGTGGTTGTAGTAGCCGCACGGACAGGGGTTCATGGCCGCTATGAGGGTGAAGTTGGCCGGATACTGCACCCTGTATTTCACCCTCGACACCGTGATGCGCTTCTCCTCGAGCGGCTGGCGCATGACCTCCAGCACGCTGCGTCCGAACTCGGGCAGCTCGTCGAGGAACAGCACGCCGTTGTGGGCCAGCGACACCTCGCCCGGCTGGGGAAACTGTCCGCCGCCGATGAGGGCCACGGGTGAGATGGTGTGGTGCGGTGCGCGGAACGGACGGCGCACCATGAGTCCTGAAATCTCGGTGAGACCGGCCACGGAGTGGATCTTGGTGGTCTCGAGCGACTCCTCGGGCGAGAGGGGCGGCAGTATCGAGGGCAGACGGCGTGCGAGCATGGTCTTTCCCGAGCCGGGCGAGCCGATCATCAGCACGTTGTGACCGCCTGCGGCGGCGATTTCGAGGGCGCGCTTGACGTGCAGCTGCCCCTTCACATCGGCAAAATCCTCCTCGTAGGGTTGTGTTACAAGGTCGGTGGCCGGGGTCTGCGGAGCCTGAGAGGGGGCAATCTCCTCTTCGTGGTTGAGATAGGCCACCGTCTGTCGCAGACTCTCCACGCCGATGACCGCTATTCCGTCGACCACGGCGGCCTCACGGGCATTCTCGCAGGCCACAATCAGGCGTCCGATGCCCCGTTCGCGTGCGGCGATGGCCATCGGCAGGATACCCTTCACGGGGCGCACCGTGCCGTCGAGCGACAGCTCTCCGGCAAAGAGACACCCCTCGATATCGTCGGCCGCTATGCGCTGCATGGCGGCCAGTATGCCCACGGCTATCGGCAGGTCGAAGCCCGAACCCTCCTTGCGCAGGTCGGCCGGTGCGAGGTTCACCACCACCTTCTTGCCCGACATGCGCTCGCCCGAATTTTCGAAGGCGGCCCTGATTCGCTGTTCGCTCTCCTTGACCGCGTTGTCGGGCAGTCCCACAAGGAACATGCCCAGACCTCCTCCTGCGATGTTGACCTCCACGGTCACCATCAGGGCGTCGATGCCGACAATCGTGGCGGCGTAAGTTCGCACAAACATCTCTCTGTCTTGTTTTTTATGGGTTTAGAACGGCACCTCCTCGTTGAGCGAGGGGGCCGATATGTCGAATTCGCCGCCTCCCGTCATGCTGCCCAGACCTCCGGCCATGGGCGACGAGAAGTTGTTGGCACCGCTGGCATAGTCGTCGTAGGCCTGCTGGCCTTCGGCCACTTCGGGCGAGAGGACCACGTCGTCGACATCGGCAAAACGCGCCTGCTCCTTGAGGAAGCGCATCGGCACGTCCCTCACCTCGCCATTACGGTGCTTGGCGATGATGATTTCGGCCATGCCGGCCGTCGACATTCCGTTTTCGTCCTCGGTGATGCCGTAGTATTCGGGACGGTGGATAAAGGCCACGATGTCGGCGTCCTGCTCGATGGCACCCGACTCACGAAGGTCGGAGAGCTGCGGACGGCGCGAGCCGCCACGGGTTTCGGTGGCACGGCTCAGCTGCGAGAGGGCGATAATCGGCACTCCCAGCTCCTTGGCGATGGCCTTGAGCGTACGCGAGATGAACGACACCTCCTGTTCGCGGTTGCCCTTCGAGTCCTGGTTGGCGGTCATCAGCTGGAGGTAGTCGATGATGATGACCTTGATGTTGTTGTGTATCTTGAGTCGGCGCGCCTTCGAGCGGAACTCGAAGACCGAGAGTGCCGGCGTGTCGTCGATGTAGAGGGGTGCTGCGCCCAGCGGCTTGGTGGCCGATTCGAGATGACGCCACTGCTCGGGAGAGAGCTTGCCCGACTTCACATCGTTGCCCGGCAGGCCGGTCTCGGCGATAATCAGACGCATCATCAGCTGCACGGCCGACATCTCGAGCGAGAAGAACGCCACACCGGTGTCCTGCTCGACGGCCATGTTGCGCGCCATCGACAACACGAAGGCGGTCTTACCCATTGAGGGTCGTGCCGCGATGATAATCATGTCGGAGGGTTGCCAGCCCAGCGTCACGTTGTCGATGGAGGTGAAGCCCGACGGCACGCCGCTGAAGCGGCTGGTGTTCTTCGAGGCCTCCTCAATCTGCTTGAGGGCCGACTGGAGAATGTCGCGCGAGTTCTGCACCGAACGCTTCACATGTCCCTCCGAGACCTTGAAAATCTCGCTCTCGGCGAATCCGATGAGTTCCGTCACGTCGACCGACTCGTCGTAGGAGCGTCGCTGGATTTCGGTGGCCGAGCGTATCAGTTCGCGCTGGACGTATTTCTGGGCGATGATTTTGGCGTGGAACTCCACATTGGCTGCCGAGCCGACCTTCTGGGTCAGCTGAGCCAGATAGCTCACGCCGCCCACCTTGTCCAAATCCTTCTTGACCCTCAGCCGCTCGGTGACGGTGAACAGGTCGACGGGTTTGAGTTCGGTCGACAGCTCCTCGATGGCCTTGTAGATGAGACGGTGGGCCTCGTTGTAGAAGACTTCGGGGGAGATGTACTCCTGCACGGTGACGATGCTGTCCTTCTCGAGCATGAGCGCACCCAGCACGGCCTCTTCGAGTTCCACGGCCTGGGGGGGTATGCTGCCGGCGGTGTCGGTGAGTGCCGCAAAAGCCTGGGCGTTGCGGGGTGAGGGTTTAAAATCTTTAGCCATTAGTGTTCAAATTCTTTCAAACTTCAAAAATAACATTTTGTGCCGACTTTTCAAAACACGCTTTCCCGGCGGCTGTCGATAACTCTGTTACTAACGGCCGCGGCCGTCCGACGTCGAAGAGTTTGTGGGGCAAGGTGTGGGGCAGTGAGGGGTGTGGAGGGGGTATGAAGGGGTGGAGTTGTTGACAACCCGATGATAAACATGTGCATAATCCCTTCATAACTTTACACCGCAGTGTGAGTTCCTGTGGGGCTACTCCTTGAGTCCCAGTTCGTGGCGCGGGGCGGCCAGCGCGGCGATGCTGATGCGGCACGAGGGGACGGCTTCGAGAATGGCCGCCGCACACGACGAGAGGGTGCTGCCCGTGGTCAGCACATCGTCGACCAGCAGAATGTGTCGCCCCTCGAGCCGTCGGGGACGGGCAACGCGAAAGGCCTTCGCCACATTCTTCTCGCGTTCGTGGCGTTGGCGGAGGGCCTGCGAACGGGTGTTGCGGCAGCGGCGCACGGCACGGCGTTCGACCTCCACGCCCAGACTTCGGGCGATGCCGTCGGCCAGATAGTCCGACTGGTTGTAGCCGCGTTTCATCTGTTTGAGGGGGTGGAGCGGCAGCGGCACGACCACATCGATATCGTCGTAGAGTCCCGATGTGCGGAGCTCCTCGCCGTACCAGCGTCCCATGATGTAGGCCAGCCGCCAGTAGCCCTTGTACTTGAAATCGTGAATCACCTCCCTCCAGCCGCTGCCGTGGACGAAGTAGAGGAAACACGAGGCGTTGGCCACGGGGACGATGCCCCAGAATTTGCGCACCACGGGGTTGTCCGCCTCGCGGCAGTAGCCGGTGAGGGGTGCGGTGGCGCGGCAGAGGGTGCAGATGGTCTGTTCGCCCTCCTCGAGCAGTGCGCCGCACACGGGGCAGTGGGCCGGCAGCAGCAGCGAGAGAAGGTCGTCCCACACCTCGCGCAGGAGCTTACTGAGGGTCGACATTGATGAGGATTTCGATGTATTTGTATTCGCCCACGGCGTGGAAACGCTGCATCTCGTGGCGGATAATCTCTCTGGCACGGCGTGCCGAGGCGCCGCTTTCGATTTTGAGCAGCATGCCTATCAGATATTCGCCGCGTATGCGGTCGACGGGCGGCGACATGGGCCCCATCAGTCGGCGGCCGAAAATCTTGCGCAGACGGCCCGACAGGTCGACGGCCGCACGCCGCAGCAGCTGAATGTCGCGGTGGCGCAGGGTGAAGGCGATGATGCGCGAGTAGGGCGGATAGAAGAACTCCTCGCGCTCCTTGAGTTGCGAGAGGGCCATGCCCTCGTAGTCGCCCCCGATAATCTGACGCAGGACGGGATTCCGCGGGTCGGAGGTCTGTATGACCACTTCGCCGCCTGCGGCGCGTCGTCCGGCGCGTCCCGCCACCTGCATCATCAGCTGGAAGGCGCGCTCCGAGGCTCTGAAGTCGGGGTTCGAGAGCAGGTTGTCGGCATTGAGGATACCCACCAGCGACACTCCGTCGAAGTCGAATCCCTTGGTAATCATCTGTGTGCCGACCAGTATGTCGGTGCGGTGTTCGGCGAAGTCGTTGATGATGGTGTTGAATGCACGCTCCGAGGTCACCGCGTCGCGGTCGAGACGTGCCACCCTTGCCGTGGGGAAGAAACGGAGGATTTCCTCCTCGATTTTCTCCGTGCCGAAGCCCATCGGCACCAGGTCGGTCACCTTGCACGAGGGGCATTTGTGGGGCATGGGTTCCGAGTGGCCGCAGTAGTGGCAGACCAGCCGCCCCGAGGCCTTGTGGTAGGTCAGCGACACGTTGCAGTCCTTGCAGCGCGCCGTCCAGCCGCATTCGGTACACTCCACGAAGGGCGAGAAACCCCTTCGGTTCTGGAACAGCATCACCTGTTCCCCGCGCGAGAGGGCGGCCTCTATCTTGTCGAGCAGCAGCTGGTTGAAGTGGGAGTGACGCTCGCCGCGCCGTGCGGCGCGCAGGGTGTCGGAGATGAGGATTTGGGGCAGACGTCCCTGTCCGTAACGCTCCGTGAGACGTGCGTGGCCGTATTTTCCGCCGGTGGCGTTGAGCCACGTCTCGAGCGAGGGGGTGGCACTTCCCAGCAGGGTTTTCGACGAGAAGATGCGCGCGGCCATCACCGCACAGTCGCGTGCCTGATAGCGCGGCGCGGGGTCGGCCTGCTTGTAGCTGGGGTCGTGTTCCTCGTCGACGATGATGAGTTGAAGGTGGTGGAGCGGCAGGAAGACCGACGAACGGACGCCCACCACGAAACTGCCGCCGCGCGAGCGGTTGAGTCTGAGATAGGTCTCCGAACGCTTCACATCGGAGAGTTTGGAGTGGTAGGGGGTCACCCTCGAGCCGAAGATGCGCTCCATGCGCTCGATGAGCTGCGCCGTGAGGGCGATTTCCGGCACCAGCAGCAGCACGTCGCCGCCGCGCGAGAGTACCTCGGCGATGAGGTGGATATACACCTCGGTCTTGCCCGACGAGGTGATGCCCTGCAACAGCACGGCCGCTTTGCCCTCGTCGAACTGGCGGAGTATCTCTTCACGGGCCTCCTCCTGATGGGGGGTGAGCGACGGCAGGCGGAAACGCACCTCGCCCTGCTCGGTCGAGGGTTCGTGTTCCACGGCCAGCAGATATTCCTTCTTTTCGAGGGCGCGCAGCACGGGGAGTTCCGCCGTGAGCAGTCGACGCGGAATTTCGGTGGCGAAGATTTGCGGAGAGAGGGTGTCGGAGTTGAGCGCGTCGGGTTGCGCTGCGGTGATGACCTCGAGCAGTGCGTCGTATTGGCGCGGTGCGCGGCGTTCGAGGTGGTCGAGTACCTCGTCGAGCCGTTCGCGTTCGGCAAACGAAGACGAGAGCAGGAAGTAAAGCTCCCTGCGCGGACGGAACAGCTCCTCCTCGAATCCGCTGCGGCTGTCGGCCGAGGGTTTCATCAGCGAGGGCAGCGCCACACGCATCACCTCGCCTAGTGTCGACATGTAGTAGTCGGCCAGCCACTCCCAGAACTGCATCTGCCGCTCGGAGAGTAGCGGACGTTCGTAGAGCAGTGCCTGTATGGGTTTCACGGTCTTGACATCGGGACGGCGGTCGTGGAGACGCCACACGATGCCGGTGTAGAATTTCTGACGGCCGAACTGTACGGCCACGGCACACCCCTTCTCAACCGTCATCTCTTCGGGAACGGCGAAGGTGTATTCGGGTTGTGCGAGGGGGAGGACTATGTCGGCATAGAGCGGCATTAGAGCTTGGTGAGGGGCTGGAAGCCCTGGCCGTAGACACCCATCACGGGGCCGACCGAGATGAAGGCTGCCGAGTCGACGCTTCTGACGAACTTCAGCAACATGGGTGTTTCACGCTTGCGGCAGATGACCATGACCATCTTGCCCGGTTCCTTGGAATACCAGCCCTGCGAGTCGATGAGGGTCACGCCGCGGTGCATGTTGCTCGACACGGCTTCGGCCATCTTTTCGTAGTCTTTGGTGATGATGAACACCTGGTGCGACTGGTTGTTGCCCGACATGAGCATGTCGACGGTGTAGGCCACCACCACAGTCATCACATAACCGTAGATGAGGGTCGAGAGGCCTTTGCCCACGAAGAGAGCCGAACCGATGATGACGGCGTCGGTGTAGATGAGAATCTTGCCGTAGTTGACGTTGTGGTATTTCTGTATGATGAGCGCCACGATATCGGTGCCGCCCGTGGTGCCGCCCTGCGAGAAGCAGAGCGCGATGCCTATACCTGCGAAGATACCGCCCAGAATCATGGGCAGGAGATGTTCGGTGGGTTCGAAGATGGGGAAGATGGCCGAAGCGTGGCCCGACTCCTCGATGAACCACTGCCAGAAGTTCATGCTCACCGAAATCATGATGATGCTGTAGATGGTCTTGATGCCGAAGTTCCAGCCCACAATCAGACCGCCGATGAGAATCAGCACGGCATTGATGGCCAGCACCATGGTACCCATCTTGATGCCCCAGTCGTAGCCCAGCGACTCACCGAAGGCGTTGACACCCTCGCTGAGCACGTAGCCCAGACCTCCGGCGCCGCCGCCCGTACCGTCGGCGGGTTTCACACATCCAATCCAACCGAAGGCATAGAGGAACATGCCGAATGCCATAATCGAATATTCCTTCAGAACTTTGAGTACTGTACCGATAGTCAGGTATTTCATAGCAGCGGGGGTTTAAAAGATTTCGATTACAAAGATAGAAAAAAATCGCCTTGATATGCACCCGATTGCTCCAAACTTTTCTCGAGAAGCGATAATAATTGGTCATTTCGTATCAAACCCCAGTTGGGGCCGTAGTGATAGCGGGGCGGAGCCTCCGAAGCGAAGCGTTCGACCACCAGGTCGGGACGCAGGCGGCGGAGAATCTCCGTGAAGAGGGCGATGTATTCGTCGAGCGTCCAGAAGCGGAAGTGTTCGGGGTGGAGGTCATATTCGCGCGCCATGGCCGTGCCGCGGAAAATCTGCAGCTGGTGGAACTTGACGGTGGTCAGCGGCAGGGCGTTGATGGTGTCGGTCTGGGCGATGAGCATCTCGTCGCTCTCGCCCGGCAGGCCGAGAATGAAGTGTGCCCCCACATGCAGGCCGCGTGCGGCGGTCATCTCCACGGCGCGTCGGGCGCAGTCGAAGTCGTGGCCGCGGTTGATGGCCCTCAGTGTGGCGTCGGAGGTCGACTCTATGCCGTACTCGATGGCCACATAGCGGTTGCGTGCCACTTCGGCGAAGTAGTCGAGCAGCTCCTCGCCGATGCAGTCGGGACGTGTGCCGACGACGATGCCGGCCACCCCTTCGTGGCGGAGGGCCTCGTCGTAGCAGCGGCGCAGCTCGTCGAGCGGCGCGTAGGTGTTGGTGTAGGACTGGAAGTAGACCAGAAACTGCGAGGCGTTGCGGTAGCGGCGGCGGTGGAACTCCACCCCTTCGTCAATCTGTTGCGTGATGCTCTTTTCGGGCAGGCAGTAGGAGGGGGTGAAGGCCTCGTTGTTGCAGAACGTGCAGCCGCCCGTCGAGATGCGTCCGTCGCGGTTGGGGCAGGTGAATCCTGCGTTGACGGCCACCTTCTGCACACGGCCGCCGAAGAGCCGCCGGAAATAGGCGGCATAGGAGTTGAATCGTCTGTCGTCTCCCCACGGATACATAGTCATCAGAATTTCCAGAATGATACATCGAGACGCTCTTTGGGGGCATTGGGCAGGTTGGTGAAAAACCGCTGCCCGGTAATCTGCTCCAGACGCGCCACACTCATGATATACTTGCGGAGGTTTTTCTCCCCCTTGTAGGGCTTGTGTTCCAAAAGCCATGCCGCACACTCCAGCTCCTCGGGGCGCAGCTCGCCGAGCGGACGCCCCGTGTGACCCGAGCGCGAGCGAATCATCACCTTGTAGAAATGGGTCGGCACGGCCACATAACGGCCGTCGCGGTCGGTGGTCGAGGTGCGGTAGTCGGCAAAGTGTGCGCCCGTGACCACATAGAGCGTGTCGGGGGTCTTCATGGCCAGCTCCTGCACCTTGCGCTCGAAGTACGACCACATGCCGGCGTTGAATCCGTTCTGGATTTGCGGCGTCATGTTGGTGAAGTAGAACGTCTGGGCGTTCGACCCGCGGGTCGAGATGCGGTCGCCCGAGGCCACCATGTGGCCGCGCGAGTATTTCTTGCGGTAGGCACTGCGCAGGTCGGGCTGCTGGCGGAGCGACACCTTGGGGTCGAACTGCCAGTCGTTGGTGCGCTCCACGCGTTTCTCGACATAACAGCGGTGCATGGGGGCGGCCACCCACAGGGCGCAGCCGGCCTTTACACTGTAACACACCGTGTAGTTGCGTGCCGCGTGGCCTCCGGCGCGGAGGTCGGGACACGAGTGGGTGATGTAGAGATAGTCGCCCGCGCGCTTCTGGTCGAAGGGCAGCTCCAGCCAGCCCGTGTAGCCCTGCAAGGCTCCGTCACGCTCCGTGGCGGCAGGTGTCGCGGCAGGACGCGAAGCGGGGTCACCCTTCGAAGGGGCGGTATTGCCTTTCGGAGGGGTGGGGTTACCTTTGTGTGGGGCGGTCTGTCCCTTGCGGGGGGTGTCGGCCTTGGGGTGTTCAACAACAGAGGAAGAGACCGGGCGGCTCTCTTTCTCTGCAAGATAGCGGTAATCCTTTTCGAAGCTGCATGTCGACAGCAGGAGTACCAGACAGGCGATTAAAAGGGCTCTCGATCTCTTCCTCTTCACTATACTGATATATTATATCTGTTTCTCGGTTTTACCAGTTCCAGTCACGTGTGTTGTAGCTGTTCTTGGGGGCATGGGGAACGTTGGGGAAGAACTTGTGGCCGGTGAGTTTCTCGACCTCCGCCACGGTCTTGAACATGCCGTGCGATTCGAAGCCGTCGGGTCTTATCACTTCGCCCTTCGAGTAGCTCTTGTGACGTACCCAGATGACGATGGCCTGCAGTTCGTTCTCCGAGCAGGCGCCGACCCATTTCTTGACACCCTTCTTGGCCTTGAGCAGTACGGTGTAGTAGTGGGTGGGAATCTCCGTGCCTCTGACGTAGTCTTTCTTGATGCTGGGATCCCAGTAGCAACCTACAATCTGATAGCAGGTATCCGAAGAGTTTCTCCACTGCTTGTCCACCCAGTCCTCGGCGGTGTTCCACTGACCGCCACCGCAGTTGAAATAACCGTTAGAACCCAGCTGGGGGCCGATGTTCGAGTAGTAGAACACATCGTGGTTGGTCTCGACGTATTTGTTGCGCTCGGCCGAACCCAGCATGTGACCGCGGGTGTAGCCGTCCCATTTGCCGTTCTGGTTGCATTTGATGAGCGGGTCGTTGCGGTACTTGTCGTGACGGCCCGAACCTGCGTAGCACATGTGGAGCGGTGCTGCCACCCATACGGGACAGATCTTCGACTTCGAGTAGCAGGCGGTGAAGTTACGCATCTTCTGGCTGCCGACCTTGAAGTCGGGGCAGAGGTGGTAGGCGTAGAAGTACTCCTTGTCCTTCTTGCTCAGGTCCTCCGAAGGAAGTTCGGCCCAGCCGGTGTATTTCATGTTGGGGTCGGGGGTGGGGTCTACCTCGCCGCCGCCTTCGTGCTTCTTGGTGGTGAACTTGGACAAAATGCTCTCGTAGCTCTTCTCGCCGGCCTTCACCTGCAGCTTGTACTCGTAGGCAGTCGCCTCTGTAAGGCCTGTTACGGTGGCCGATACCTTCACGGTGCCGGCTGCCAGTACCTCGGCGTTGAGCGAGAACGACTTGGCCTCGGCGGCCTTCACCTCCTGGAATACGTTCTCGCCCGTCTTGCGGTAGAGGAACGCATAGGAGAGGGTCTCGTCGCCCTTGTAGCTAACCTCGCAATAGAGGGTGGCCGAAGTCTCGGTAATCTCGGCCTCGGGAGCCGTGGGAGTGGCGATGGTGGGCTTCTCCTCGGGAGTGGGTTCCGGATCGGGATCGGGACCCGGTGTGGGGTCACTGCCTTCGAGTGTGGTGGCCATCACCTTCTGACCCTCGGCAATCTTCGAACCGAAGTCGATGATGGGATAGAGGGCATAACGGGTCTGGGAGGTGAGTCCCTTGATGTCGGCCGACATCACACCCTCGCTGACCTCACCCTTGGCGAAGCGGAAGACGCCCTGCTCGGCACCCTCGATGGCCACATATTTGAATCCGGCCTGATTGCCGTTGAGTACCGACTCGTTGATGGAAGTCGTACACTTGATTTTCAGTGAATTGGCGGTTACATTGCTGATTTCGGGAGCACCGAACCAGTCGCCGTCGTACTTGAAATCGTCCTCATCGCACGATACGAACATCATGGCCACGGCCATGAGTCCCCAAATGAAAAATTGTTTCATCGTCATTCTATAATATTGTTATTCCTATTTTTATTTGTCGTCCGCCCGCGGGGGCGTGTGTGGTGGGGTTACTCCTTGTTCTTCGAATCCATCCAGATGGTCACGGGTCCGTCGTTGACGAGTGCCACCTTCATGTCGGCACCGAAAACGCCTGTGGGTACCTCTCTGCCCAGCAGCTCCTCCACTCTGCGGGTGAACCGTTCGTAGAGGGGTTTCGACACGGCTTCGGGTGCAGCCTTGATGTAGGAGGGGCGGTTGCCCTTGCGTGTGGCGGCCTGAAGCGTGAACTGGCTCACGACCAGCACCTGGCCGTCAATCTGTCTGACGTCGAGGTTCATCACCCCTTCGGCATCGTCGAAGATGCGCAGGCGCGAGAGCTTGCCGGCCAGATATTCGATGTCCTCCTCGCCGTCGTCCATGCCCACACCCACAAAGACCAGAAGTCCCTGTCCGATTTGGGAATGTAGCTCGCCGTCGATGGTCACCGAGGCCTCTCTGACACGTTGGATAAGAAGTCGCATAACGGTCGGGGGTTTACAAATCCTTGAAGAATTGCCACAGGTTGTCGCCCTCGGGTACGGGAGCGGTGACCGTGACGGGTTCCTTTCTCACGGGGTGGACAAATTCCACACGGCGCGAGTGGAGCGAGATGCCGCCGTCGGGCAGCGAACGCTTGGCGCCGTACTTCAGGTCGCCGCGAATCGGGCAGCCGATTTTGGAGAGCTGGGCGCGAATCTGGTGGTGGCGTCCGGTGAGGAGCTCCACCTCGACCAGCGTGTAGCGTGTACCCACACCGGCCACACGGTAGCGCAGACGTGCCTCCTTGCCCTCGGGTTTGGGGGTGTCGTAGGCCTTCGACTTGTTGAGTCGGGTGTCGCGCACGATGTAGTGCTTCAACTCTCCGCTCTCGGGCGAGGGAGTCGCTTCGGTGAGTGCCCAGTAGATTTTGTGAATCCTGCCCTCACGAATCATCTCGTTGAGACGCGACAGCGCCTTGGAGGTCTTGGCAAACAGCACCACGCCGCTCACCGGGCGGTCGATGCGGTGGACCACACCCAGAAACACCTCGCCGGGTTTGGCGTCGCGGCATTTGATGAAGGCCTTTATCTGGTCTTCGAGTGCGCTCTCGCCCGAGGGGTCGGGCTGCACCAAATCGCCGCAGTGTTTGTTGACCACCAGCAGGTGGTTGTCCTCATAGAGTATGTCTTTTTCGCTGAACATGTCCCGAATCTTAGAGTTTGAAGGTGAAGGGGAGAAGGTCGGCTGCCGTGTCGACCACCGACGAGGTGCCGTTGCCGCTCATGATGACGCGTATGGGCGAACCCTGACGGCGTTCCACGTCGACCAGCACCTGACGGCACTGACCACAGGGGTAGACCTCTCTGTCGGAAGGAACCGAGGCGATGGCCAACGCCTCGATGGGGTCGTCGGCATAGTTGGCTTCGGCGTAGAAGAGCAGTGTGCGCTCGGCACACAGACCCGCGGGGTAGACTTCGCTCTCGAAGTTGCTGCCGTGGAGAATCAAGCCGCTGCGCAGACGCGCCGCCGCTCCCACATGGAAATGAGAGTAGGGGGCATGAGCCTTACGGGTCGCGTTTTGTGCCTCGATAATCAGCTTTCTGTCGGCTTCGGGCATTGCGTCCAGATGGTCGTAATGCTCGTAATTCAAATTTACCTGCTTTTTCATGACTCCTCTATTTAGTAAAAGGGAAACAAAGTTACGCCAAAATAACGAGATTAGCAAAAGGCGGCGGACTTTTCTTGCCGTCGCGGCACAAAAAAAGAGACGTTGCGAAGGACGTCTCTTTTTTAATAATCTTTACGAATCCGTAATCCGTTGTCTTTCAGTTATCTGAGCAGGAATTTGGTCTGCACGGAGTATTCGAGTTTGATGGTCTTGAACTCCACGACTTCGTCCTCGACGCACTCCTCCTCCATGGCGGCATCACACACCGCACCCTTGGCCATGAAGTTGCTGCGCACGAAGGCGGCATTGTTGTAGAGTCGGGGGGTGAGGTCGTTGTTCGAGTCCCAGATGTAGAAGCACATGCCCAGCTTCTGACCCACGGCCTCGGCCAGCGCCGTGGCGGTCTGACGGGCGTTCTTGACGGCCTCGATGCGCAGCTCGTCGGTCAGGGCCTTGATGTTCGACACCGACACTTTCTGAATCGACACATTCGAGATGCCCAGCTTGTCCAGAGCCTGCTGCACGGCGGTGAGCTGCTGTGTGGAGGTGAGTTTCAGCTGGTACTTGGCCACAGCCACCGAACTCTTCTTCTTGAAGAACTCACTGGCCAGATTGGCCAGCTTGAGTTGCTTGTCTATGCCCAGTGTCTTGAGGGCGGCGACCATCTCCTGCTGCTGCCGCTCGACCGATATCTTGCCTTTCGAATCCTTCTCGTTGATGATGATGGAGAGGTAGAACTCGTCGGGCATTACCTCCCGCTCGGCACGTCCCATCACCTGAATCTGGGGAATCTCCTCCTCCCGTTCCTGCGCCGCCGCGGGCAGGGCCAGCACGGCGATGGCGAACAATAAAAGTAATCGTTTCATAAGCTCAATTTTTTATGTCTGATGACACATCTTCTGCAAATATAACGCAAAACCGCCATTGTTTGGTATGAAAAAAGGACGGAAATTGCTTCCGTCCCTTGTATTTCGTCGGCCGGTGGCCGTGAGTCTACCGTCTTTCGAGCTTGACGACGTTCTCCACATGGTGGGTGTGGGGGAACATGTCGACTGGCTGCACGGCGATGACCTTGTAGTAGTCGTCGAAGAGCGCCAGGTCGCGTGCCTGGGTGGCGGGGTTGCAGCTCACATAGACGATGCGGTGGGGCGCCGCACGCTTGATGACCTCGATGACCGGTTCGTCGACACCCGCACGCGGCGGGTCGAGGATAATGACGTCGGGACGGCCGTTGCGTGCCACGAAGGCATCGTCCAGAACGGCCTTCATGTCGCCGGCGTAGAACTTCGTGTTGGTGATGCCGTTGATGGCCGAATTGACCTTGGCGTCCTCGATGGCTTCGGGAACGTACTCGATACCCACCACATTCTTGCAACGTGCGGCGCAGAAGTTGGCGATGGTACCCGTTCCGGTGTAGAGGTCGTAGAGGGTGTCGCCCTCCTTCAGGTCGGCGAACTCGCGCGTCACCTTATACAGCTCGTAGGCCTGCTTCGAGTTGGTCTGGTAGAACGACTTGGGGCCTACCTTGAATTTGAGTCCCTCCATCTCCTCGACGATGTGGTCCTTGCCGCGGTAGCATACCGCCTCGAGGTCGCCCACCGAGTCGTTGAGCTTGGTGTTCACCACATAGAACAGCGACGTAATTTGGGGGAACTGCTCCGTGAGGTGGTCGAGCAGGGCGGTCATCTGAGGACGGTTCTCCTCGCCGAAGACCACGATGACCATCACCTCGCCGGTCGAGGCCGTGCGGATAATCATGTTGCGCAGGAAGCCCTCGTGGGTGTGGGCGTTGTGGAAGGTGTAGCCCTGCTCCAGCGCAAAGCGCTTGACCTCGGTGCGTATGGCGTTCGAGGGTTCGGGCTGCAGCCAGCACTTGTCGATGTCGAGCACCTTGTCGAACATGCCCGGAATGTGGAATCCCAGGGCGGGCGAGGCGACGATGTCGGCATTTTGGGCAATCTCCTCGTGGGTGAGCCAGCGGCGGTCGGCGAAGGTGAACTCCAGCTTGTTGCGGTAGAACTGCGTCTCCTTCGAACCCAGACAGGGTGCGATTTCGGGCAGCTCGACCTTTCCGATGCGGGTGAGCTGGTCGCGGACCTGCTCGCGCTTGAAGTTGAGCTGCTCCTCATAGGGGAGGTTCTGCCACTTGCAGCCGCCGCAGACCCCGAAGTGGGCGCAGAACGGCTCGGAGCGCAGGGGCGACTTCTTCACATAGTTGACCACATAACCCTCCATGAAGCGGCGGCGTTTGAGTCGTATCTGAACGTCGACCACATCACCCGGAACGGTCATCGGTACAAAGACCACCTGTTCGTTCCAGCGACCCATGGCCTTTCCTTCGGCGGCCAGCGTCGTTATTTCAAGACCCTCGATCAGAGGGTGGTTGTTTTTCTTCTTTCGTGCCATTGTTGTGTGTTTTGGGGGCAAAGATACTACTTTTTCACTTATGCCTGAGGGTTGTCCGTGTTTTTCTTGTCGCGCGCCCGCTGTCTCACGCCGCCCAGCCAGAAGCCCAGAGCGAAGGGTACGCCCAGCAGCACGAGTACTCCCGTGACGATGAAGAACAGGGCCTTGCCGATGAGCGAGGGTATGGCGTCGAGGGTGGTGGTCACCAGCGAGTGGGCCGAGTCGTTGAACTGGGTGATGAGGGCCTGCCGCTCGGCGGTGATGTAGTGTTGCAGCTCCATGCGCTGGCGGCTCATGTCGGCGAACGAGGTGTCGATGGCCACCTGCATGGCATCGAGAATGTCGTGTACCTGTTTGTCGAATTCGGCCAGTGCCTTGTCCGAGATTTCGGGCAGATGCTCCGTGACGGTGACGATGCGCGAGAAGTGGTGCTCGAGGGTGTCGATGCGCGCCCCGAGGGCCGAACGCGTGCTGTCCTGCTGCAACTGGAGCTGGAAGATGTCCTTCGACCAGCCCACCGAGTTGGCAATCTGACGGGTCTGTCCCGTCAGACGGTCGTTGACGTCGGAGATGACCTCCGAGATGGAGCCGGCTGCATAGGAGACCTCCATGCCGTTGGCCTTGAGGAACTCTATCCATGCCAGTGTGGTGTTGACGGCCTCGTCGCCCTTGTCGGAGGGGTTCTCCTCGATGATTTTGTCGACGAAACGCTCCATGAGGTTGTAGCGTTCGGCGGTGAGCGACTGGCGTGCCAGCTTGTGGGCGCGCTTCTCGAGACGCAGGGTGGTGGTGCGTGCCAGATGGCTGTAAGGGCCGAAGAGCAGCGAGTCGGGAGTGGCCTGCAGGGTGGTGTTCATGCGGCGGCACAGAATCCAGGTGTCGGCCAGCGACACCTCGGGAATCGACTGCATGGCGGCCGTGACGGCGGCTTTCGTGGCGCGCATCTTCCAGCGTATGGCGGCCACACGTATGTCGAGGTCGTTCGAGGAGTTGACGATGGAGTCGGCCGTCTGAGCGATTTCGGCCGACATGTCGTGGTAGAATCCGCGCGTCATGAGACGAGTCTCGGAGTCCTGTTTGGAGAGGGGGTCGCCTGTCGACACCGCCACCTTGAGCAGCGAGCAGGACATCATCGTCAGGGCGGCACACAGCGCCACCGCCCATCGGAACATCAAATATCGGTTTGTTTCCATGGTCTGAATGATTGTTGCCCCCTTCCGAAGCCGTCAGGGCGGGAGAGGGGGATTTGAAGGGTAAAGATACGGAAAATCCTGTAAGAATGTACCGGACGGGGAGGTGAAGCGGTGAAGTTTTGTCCGGTTTGAAAGATGGCATGGGCGGCGGAGGGTGAAAATCGGTGGGGTTGCGGCGGAGGAGGAAGCCCCAAAGACGGTGAGTGTGAGGAGGAAAAGGGTCGGAGAATGGAATTTTGGAATCGGGTGGAAAATGAAAATACGGGGTTGAAAATAAAAATTTTTATAAATAAATTAAGAAAATTTTAAAACTGAATTTTTCGCGGATTGACCTTTTGTGGCATCTGTCGGAAATGGTTGATTTATAGTAGAATAATTGGAGATTGTGGCGCGAAAATGCAATGGCTTGCGGTATTTTTCTGAAGAAAAAAATCATTTTTTACTACTCATCTCCCTTTCTGATTTGTTATTATATTATATCCTGAGAGGAAAAAATAATTTATTAATAAGAATTTTTATAAATTACTGAAAATAATAAAAACTTTTAAAAACCGACAAATCCTGCGCACGCCGTGTGATGCCAGCATTGGGCATTCCGTATTTGCGCACAACCGTTTACGGTAAAATATCCCGACCCCTTCCGTGGCGGACACCCTCGCGGAAACCGGACAGCATCGGGGTGTGAGGCAACTCCTGTCGAAACGGTTTCCCTGTCTTTGTGGAGTATTCCGCCGAGACGGAGGTCGGAACAGAAAGCAAAACACATTTACACATATTTTTTATATTTTCCTAAACAAAACCTTCATACAAGCATGAGAAAAAAATCAGTTTTTATGTTTCTTCTCAGTCTGTTCACCCTCGTGTCGGGTGCGTTCGTATCGTGCAGCGATGACAACGAGATTGGAGAGCAGGCGACCAAGCTCGAAGTGACTCCTTCGGGTGAAATCCGTTTCGAGGCCGACGGCAACGAGAATACAACACTCTCGGTGAAGACCGACGCGGCCGAGTGGTCGTTTGAGAAGAGCGAGTGGGTCATCGCCTCGAAAGAGGGCAATACCCTCAGTGTGAATGCCGAGGCCAACACTTCGGAGGCCGAGCGTACCGGTTATGTAACCGTGAAGGCAGGTGATGCCACTCCCGTGAAAATCAAGGTGTCGCAGGCCGGTGCCGTAGCAGGTGAGATTACCCTTTCGGTAACTCCTTCCGATGCCATTGCTTTTGAGGCAACAGGCAACAAGGCTGTGGAGCTGACCGTGAAGACCAACGCCAAGGGTTGGACCTATACCTATCCCGATGCGTGGGTGACCGTCTCGAAAGAGGGTGACAAGTTGTCGGTCAACGCCAAGGACAACACCGCCGCAGCTCGTGAGGGCGAAATCGTCATCAAGACTTCGGAGGGTGACAAGCAGGTGAAGATTGCCGTGTCGCAGAAGGGTGCCGCAGTGTCGGGTGATGCTGTTGTCGGTACGCTGAAAGTCGAGGGCGATGCTCACATTGCATTTAACCACAAGTCAACCGAGGGCGTCGTTCGCAAGTTCGTGCTCGAGTTGGACAAGGCTACCACCAACGCCGTGAGCGTGAAGCTGGTATTCGATGCCGCTTATGTTAATGAGTACAACTTCGATAACGATGTCAACTACACCGCACTCCCCGAGTCGCAGGTGAAGATGGAGAACGGCGGCGTGCTGACCGTTCCCGCAGGTCAGACTTCGGCTACTCTCGCAGTGACCGTATCGCCTGACGTAGCGATGGAGTTCATCACTCCCTATATGGTGCCCATGCTGGCAGAGTCGCAGAGCCAGAACCTCACGATGAATGCCGCTTCGAAGCACGCTAATCTCTTCGTTACCAAGAACAACGAGAAGACCATTCGCAACATTTGCTACTTCGAGGTCAATGACACCAACCCCCTGAATGCTATCGAGTATATGTTGGAGGACGGTCAGCCCTTCTTCGATGCTGTGGTACTCTTTGCAGGTAACATCAAATGGGACGTCAATGACGAGCGAGTATATATGAAGGCCAACCCCAACGTACAGGCACTGCTCGATGAGAGCGATGTATATCTCCAGCCCCTCCGTAAGAAGGGTATCAAGGTGTTGATGGGTATCCTCGGTGACCACGACCAGGCCGGTATCGCAGGTCTTTCGGAGTTCGGTTGCAAGGAGTTCGCCAAGGAGTTGGCTGACGTCTGCTACAACTACCAGCTCGATGGTTTCAGCTTCGATGACGAGTATTCGAACTACGTGGACAATCCTTCGAACCCCTGGTTCACCACCCCCAGCAAGCAGGCTGCTTCGCGTCTGTTGTTCGAGACCAAGATGGCAATGAAGAAGAAGTGTAACTGGGAGACCATGATTCACATCTACTACCTCGGTAGACTGCACTCCGATATGCCTTCGGTGACTGTTGATGGCAAGACTTACCTGCCCGGTGAGTTTATCGACGGTGTATGCTCCGACTACGGTTTTGCATCGTCTCCCGTACAGGGCATGGGTCTGAGCGGTTGTGCAGGTGCTTCGATTCAGCTCGACCGTAAGATTGGTTCGGTGACCGAGGCAAACGCCAAGCAACTGATGGATAAGGGTTACGGTTGGATTATGTGGTTCGCATTTGAACCTTCTGGTTCAGGTTCTATCAATAGCAACCTCACCCGTTCGCTGGAAATGTTCCAGAACATGGCAAAGGCTTGCTACAAGCAGCAGATTGTTGCTCCCAAGAACGTTTACAACAAGTTGGGAGAGGGTAGCTACGATTCAACACCCCACCCCATCAACTAAATGAAAATTCTACAAATCGGCAACCTGACTTTAGGGTCGGGTTGCACGGTTTGTAACCAATACCTTATATATAATAAACCTAAATTATGAAATTGTTTTCAAAGTTGATACTCGTTGCTGCTTCGCTGATGGCGTTTGGCGCATGTAGCGACAGTGACTCCGTAGACAATGGCGGTAACAACAACAATCTTGCTGTAACCCCTTCGAAGGAGATTAAATTCCAGGCTGACGGCAACAGCGACGTGAAGCTGACAGTCAAGACTGACGCCAAGTCGTGGACATACGAAACCACCGAGTGGGTTATCGCCTCGAAAGAGGGCAATACCCTCAGTGTGAATGCCGAGGCCAACACTTCGGAGGCCGAGCGTACCGGTTATGTAACCGTGAAGGCAGGTGATGCCACTCCCGTGAAAATCAAGGTGTCGCAGGCCGGTGCCGTAGCAGGTGAGATTACCCTTTCGGTAACTCCTTCCGATGCCATTGCTTTTGAGGCAACAGGCAACAAGGCTGTGGAGCTGACCGTGAAGACCAACGCCAAGGGTTGGACCTATACCTATCCCGATGCGTGGGTGACCGTCTCGAAAGAGGGTGACAAGTTGTCGGTCAACGCCAAGGACAACACCGCCGCAGCTCGTGAGGGCGAAATCGTCATCAAGACTTCGGAGGGTGACAAGCAGGTGAAGATTGCCGTGTCGCAGAAGTCGGGTGTGGTTGTGGGCAACAAGGCCAAGGTGACCTTCGCTTACGACAACAAGGTGGTCAATTTCAAGGACAACGCAACCGCTGAGCGCGTGCTTACCTTTACGTTGGACCACGCCGTTGAGGCAGAGGCCAAGCTGAAGGTGACTTTCGATGCCCTGCACGTTGCAGAGTCGAACATCGACAACAACACCAACTACGAGACCTTCCCCGAGTCGCAGGTGAAGATGGAGAATGACGGTGTGGTAACCATTGCCGCAGGTCAGACTACCGCTACCATGAAGGTGACCCTTACTTCCGGCTCGCTCCAGCACCTGGTAACCTACATGGTTCCCCTGATGGTGGAGTCGCAGAGTGCTGCCGTGACCGTAGATGCAGCTCACAAGTATGCCGATTTGTTGGCAAGCAAGGTCAGCGACAAGAAAATTCGCAACATCTGCTACTTCGAGGTCAATGACGTGAACCCCCTGAATGCATTGGAGTATGTATTGGAGGACGGTCAGCCCTTCTTTGATGCTGTGGTACTCTTCGCAGGTAACATCAACTGGAACGGCAGCTCGGAGCGTGTTTACATGAAGGCTAACCCCAATGTACAGGCTCTGCTCGATGACAGCGAGTCGTTGCTCCAGCCCCTCCGCAAGAAGGGTATCAAGGTGTTGCTGGGTATCCTCGGTAACCACGATGCCGCAGGTCTGGCAGGTCTTACCGACTACGGTTGTCAGGAGTTCGCCAAGGAGTTGGCACAGTATTGCGCGGACTACCAGCTCGATGGTGTAGCTTTCGATGACGAGTACAGCAAGTATCAGTATGCCCCCACCAAGTGGTTCATCGGTAACGCCAGCGAGCAGGCAGCTGCCCGTCTGTGCTACGAGACCAAGAAGGCCATGCGTCAGGAGTGCACCTGGGAGACTTGGGTACACCTCTACTACTTAGGTTATATCCGGAGCAGCATGCCTTCGGTAAATGTTGACGGCAAGACCTACCAGCCCGGCGAGTTTATCGACAACGTATGCGCCGACTACGGCCGTTCGGCACAGCCTGTTGCAGGTATGTCGCTCGATCGTTGTGCAGGTGCTTCGATTCAGCTCAACTTAAGCCACTCGATTTCGAGCGCCGATGCCAAGGGCTATATGGATAAGGGCTACGGCTGGATTATGTGGTTCGCCTTCAACCCCGCAGGTTCGGGTAACACGGGCAGCAACCTCCAGCACTCGCTCGAGCAGTTCCGCAACGTGGCTTCGGGTTGCTACAACAAAAATGTCCTTGACCCCAAGTATGTCTATGCAAAGAAGGGTGAGGGTCTCTACGATGCAACTCCCCAGCCCGTACAGTAATCAGAAAATCCCAAACAGCCCGACAGCTGTCGGGCTGTTTACTCATTAAAAAACAATAACTAAAATATTAAACCAAATGAAGATTTTTTCTAAATTGATGCTTTTCGCTGCGGCAGCCCTCTCTATGGGTATGACTGCTTGTAGTGATGATGATCCCGTCATTCCCGATGAGATTTCGATTTCTCCCGCACAGGCTACCGTAGGCAGCAAGGGTGGTGAGGCTAAAGTAACTGTTACCAGCTCGAAAGACTGGACACTCTCTTATCAGGCTAATGACTATGTGACTGTTTCGGCACAGGAGGGTAAGAACGGTGATGTGGTAATCTTCTCCGTTAAGGCTAATGACAAGCACGAGGACAAGACCTTCAACTACGACTTCGTATGTGGTGAGGAGAAGGCTTCTTTTGCACTGAAACTGACTCGCAAGGCAGACGATGAGCTGACCTTGAATTTCACCGAGGGTGCCAACAACTTCGAGGCAAAGGGCGGTGAGATGTCGGTTAATGTTGTAAGCTCCGAGAACTGGACTTTGCAGGGCACTTCGGATTTCGTTACTCCTTCGGCTACCGAGGGTCAGGACGGCGACTCTGTGAAGTTTACCGTAGCAGAGAACACCGAGACCGTTGAGCGTTCGGCTGACTTCACTTTCGTATGTGGTGAGAAGAAGGTAGCTTTCCAGATCAAGCAGGCTGCTTTCGTTGAGACTCTGGAGATTGTATCCAACAAGGAGGTTCGTCACTCGTACAAGGCTGAGGACAAGTTTGCCGTAACTATCAAGACTACTGCCGAATCTCGTGCCGTATCTGCTAAGATTACTTCGGCTACCGAGGGTTGGTTGACCTACACCATCACTCGTCCGGGTAACGATGGCAACCTGATTTCTTACTTCAAGATGACCGAGAACACCACCGGTGCTGTCCGTGTTGCTGATGTGACCATCACTACCACCAAGGGTGCTACTGCAACCATGAAGGTTTCGCAGCTGCCCAAGTCGGAGATGTCGATGGCCGATGCTGCATTCTTCGTAGGTGCCGAGGCACAGGACGATTATGCAGTGGCTCTGAACACCAACGTGCCCGAGTTGGACGTGAAGATTGAGGGTGCCGACTGGGTAACCTACAAGAACTTCGCTGACGGCAAGCTCCACTTCAGTGTAACCGCTCTTCCCGCAGAGGTGAAGAACCGTACTTGCACCGTAACCGTAACCGAGAAGAATCCTGCCGAGAACATCGCAGCCGTATCGGTATCGTTTACCTTGACTCAGAAGGGTGCCAGCCTTATCAACTGTGTAGCCGACATGAGAAATTCGCGTGCGTTCTTCAAAACTCTGAACAATCGTAATGCTCTGCATGACTTGAAAAAGTCAACTATTGAGTGTCTGGTATATATCACCGACAGGCGTACCGATGGTACTCTTTCGTCTATTATGGGTGTTGAGGGGCAGTATCTGCTCCGTATGGGTGACGCAGGTCTTCCCTGGAACCAGTTGCAGGTGGTAACTACCGACTCGTTCAATACGATTACTTCTGAGAAGATGCAGCTCAAGGAGCTGAACAAGTGGTACCACATTGCCGTTACATTCGGTATCGGTGACATCACTGTCTTCATCAACGGTGAGCAGGTGTACAAGAAGAGCTCTTATGGTAATTATCCTTCGTTCGACATTACCAACGAGGGTAATGGCGATGAGAATACTCGTGCATTCTGGATTGGTTACTCTTACAGCTCTGACCGTTACTTCCCCGGTTACATGTCGGAGGTACGTGTATGGAACAGAATGCTGTCAGCTGACGAAATCAAGGCCGAGAACCACTTCTACACTGTAGAGCCCAACTCTGAGGGTCTGGTAGGTTACTGGAAGTTCAACGAGGGTACCGGTAACATTATCAAGGATCACTCTGCTTCGGGTAACGATATGGTCGGTCAGAAGAATGTTTCGGAACACAATGGTATGCACTATGGCGTAGAGGGTATGAACTGGGTGAAGACCATGGTTCCCTAATCGTCGATTAGTATAGCACAACTTACTTTTGCAGTCGCATCTTCGGATGCGGCTGCTTTTTTTGCCCCTGCCTTTCTCACTCACGGCACTCTGTGATTTTTTAAAAAATATCAGCAAATCGGTCCTTATTTTATCACGGAATTCAGTTATATTTGGCAATAAATTAAAAACGGTTATTTTGTTTTTCGATAATAGAAGGCTCTTGTAGCGGAGAAAATTATTGCAGAAAAAATGAACAAAAATATTTTTCGGCTGTAATCAGTTGATTGATATGAGGTTGTAGATTTTCGGCGAAAAAAGATTAAAAAATAATATTTTTTTTTACTACTCACACTCTCAGTTGAATTGTTATTATTACGAACCGACCATAAAACGACAGTTAAAACTAAACTATAACCTAAAAAAGAAGAAATATTAACAAATAGAACCTTACGCACCCGATGTGATGCCACCACATCACGTCCCGTCCATGTGCATTTCCGCTAACGCCAAGCCTCATTTCCTTCCTTCTTCACCAAAATCGATGATGTCGAAGAATCCACCAATTTGACGATGTTGCGATGTGTTGTCACACACCCATGTCACAGGTAGGAGTCCGGCGGTAACCCAATACACCTAAACCGAAAAATTTAAACCAATAAAAAACTAATAAAACTTCAAACAAACATGAGAAAGAAATCTATTTTTATGTTTCTTGTGAGTCTGTTTACCATCCTCGCGGGCTTTATGGTTTCCTGCTCCGATGAGGACACGATAATACAGGCTACAAATCTCGAGGTTACCCCCTCGGATGAAATCCATTTCAAGGTTGATGGCAATGAGAATGTCGTCCTTCTTGTCAAGACCGATGCCGACGAGTGGTCGTTCGAAAAGAGCGAATGGCTGACCGCCAAGAAGGAGGGTGACAAACTCATCGTAAATACTACTGCCAACACTCTCGAGGCACAGCGCCCCGGACGTGTTACCGTAATGTCGGGTACGGCTCTTCCCGTCAAGATTAGCGTTCTTCAGGACGGTGTGGCTTTCGGCGAGACCTCTTTGAGTGTAACTCCTGCAGATGACATCGCATTCAACGCTGCCGACAACGCTCCCGTCGAGCTGACTGTCGATACCAACGCTGCCGACTTCACCGTTACAGTTCCCGAGTGGGTGAATGTGGCAAAAGAGGAGGCTAAAATCATCCTCACAGCCACTGACAATACAGGCGATGCTCGTCTGGGTATGTTGGTTGTCAAGACCGACGACGGTGCCAAGGAGGTAAAAATCGGTTTGAAGCAGAAGGGTGTCGGTGAGGCTCCCGACAACACCGACAAGTTGGTGGCTTCGTTGAAGACCGAGGAGGTTTCCGACCTGAACTTCGATATCACAGACCCCAAACCTCTGGTGAAGAAGCTGACCATCTCTCTGGACAAGGCTTCGGAGACCGAGACCAAATTCAACGTCATCTTTGATGAGAAGCACATCGAGGACTACAACTTCAACCACAGCTCGAACTATGAACTCTATCCCGTGAAGTTGTGCAGCTTCGAGAACAACGGTGAGGTGACCATTCCCGCAGGTGCAACTTCGGCTACTGTCAATGTTACGGTAAATTTCTCCAACGAGATGAGCTTCATCTCGGAGTACATGGTTCCCGTGAAGGCTGTTCCCGCCACTGCAAACGTGACCATGAAGTTCGATGCCACCTATGTGGAGTTCTTCATGAAGCGTACCAACAACAAGAAAATCCGCAATATCTGCTACTTCGAGGTTAATGACTGCAACCCGTTGAACGCTATCGAGTATATCCTCGAGGACGGTCGTCCGTTCTTCGATGCTATCGTACTCTTCGCAGGTAACATCAACTGGGACCGCAACTCCGAGCGCGTAATCATGCACGCCAACCCCAATGTTCAGGCGCTGCTCGATGGAACCGACACCTTCCTCCAGCCTCTGCGTAAGAAGGGCATCAAGGTGCTGCTGGGTATCCTCGGTAACCACGATGCCGCAGGTCTGGCAGGTCTTACCGAGTACGGTTGCGAGCAGTTTGGTATGGAGCTGGCAGGTGTTTGCCGCGACTTCAAACTCGATGGTGTGGCATTCGATGATGAGTACTCGTCTTACGGTGGCCGTGCAACAGATTGGTTCATCGGTGGTACCAGCCAGCAGGCAGCTGCCCGTCTGTGCTACGAGACCAAGAAGGCCATGCGTCAGGAGTGCACCTGGGAGACTTGGGTTCACCTCTACTATCTGGGTAATATCTGGCCTTCGCTGCCTTCGGTAACCATCGACGGCGTTGAGCACCTCGCAGGTGAGTTTGTCGATAACGTATGTTCAGACTACGGACAGCCCGCTGCTCCCGTAAGAGGTATGGACAAGAGCGGTTGCGCCGGTACTTCTATCCAGCTCAACACCGGTCAGTCGGGTGAGCTCTCGATGGAGAGTGCACAGCGCTACATGGAAGAGGGCTACGGTTGGATTATGTGGTTTGCATTTGACCCTTCGGGAACAGGTTCCGTATATAACAACCTCTCGAGCTCGTTGCGTCAGTTCAACAACATGGCCAAGGGTTGCTACAACCAGCGTCTGCGCGAGCCCAAGTACAAGTACGACAAGATTCGTCCCGGTGAGTACGATGCTACTCCCCATCCCATTAAGTAATTTAGCGAGTGTTCATTCCCTGTCCCCAAAAGTGGGGACGGGGGGGGAGACACTGCAATGTAATAACCGTTGAATATACAGCGATTTGCCCACCGGGGCACGTTGCTAAAAAAAATTATAAAATAATGAAATTATTTTCAAAATGGCTTCTGCTGGCCGCAGCATCGGTTGCAGTATTCGGAAGTTGTGACGATAGCAAAGAAATCTTTATTCCTCCCGTAGAGGAGGAGGCCATCTCGGTTTCGCCCAAGACGGCCAACGTAAGCAGCCGTGGCGGCGAGGTCTATGCCATGGTAACCAGCAGTGGTGAGTGGGAGATGACCGGCGAAGGTGACGGTTATGTGACTCCTTCTGCCACCAAGGGTAAGGACGGTGAGGTGGTTACCTTCACCGTGAAGGCCAACGACACCGAGCTGGACAAGGTATTCAGCTACGTGTTCACTTGTGGCGAGAAGACCGCCAACTACACCATCAACCTCATGCACAAGGCTTCGGAAGAGGTTCCCGAGTTGTCGCTGACCTATGTCGGGGGTGCCAATATGTTCGAGGCTGAGGGCGGTAAGGTTTCGGTACTCGTTACCAGCTCCGATTCTTGGACTTTGAGCGGTACATCTGATTTCGTCACTCCTTCGGCTACCGAGGGTCAGGACGGTGCAGAGGTAGAGTTCACCGTTGCAGCCAACGAGACTGTCGATGAGCGTACCGCAGAGTATGTCTTCACAATGGGTGAGTTGAAGGAGACCTTCCTCATCTCGCAGAAGGGTCACGTTGTACACCTCGAAATCCTCTCGGACAAGGACGTACACATCGACTTCCACGCCAAGGAGAAGCTCATGGTGTCGGTATCGACCGATATGCTTCCCGAGGAGCTCTCTGCCGAGATTACCACTACCGGTGACTGGATTACCTTCAACACCACTCGTCCCATCGACGGCGGTGCAGCCCTCTATTTCGACATTCAGGAGAACACCACTATCGAGGTACGTGTTGCCGACATCGTCATCAAGGGTCAGAAGGGCGGCGAGGCTGCCATGAAGGTGACTCAGATGCCCAAGTCGGTCATCAGCGTTGAGCAGCCTTTCTACTATGCAGAGACCGAGGCTTCGAATCTGGATATTCCCGTAACTGCCAATGTCGAGTTCGATGTAACTTTCGACCAAAGTCAGACATGGGTTACCTATAACGGTTACACCAACGGTGCCCTCCACTTCGCCATCGAGGCACTGGGTGATACCGACCGTTCGATTGACATCACTCTCACCGAGAAGAACGTTCCCGATGGTATCCAGCCTGTGGTTACCGTAGTGAAGATCAAGCAGAACCGTTCGGCTCTCATCAGCAAGGTAGCCGATATGCGTCAGTCGCGTGCTTACTTCAAGTATCTGTCCAGCGGTCGTGTTCTCCGTGACCTGAAGAAACTGACTCTGGAGGCTCTGGTCAACATTCAGGATATGCGTCAGAATGGTGATGTTTCTACTCTGCTGGGTCGTCGTGACGACTTCCTCCTCAGCATGGGTGATGACGAAGACACCTCGATTCCCTGGAATCAGCTCGTACTGAGAACCAAATATACCACTACCACCGATGCATCGTTGATTCTCAAGGATGTCAACCGCTGGTACCACATCGCCGTTACCTTCAACGGTTCGAAGGCCAAGTTCTACATCGACGGTAAGATGGTCTATGAGGGTGAGTGCAAGACATCCAACCGTGGTGCTTCGTTCGACAAGACCTTCGGTGGTGCAGAGTACACTCCTGTATTCTGGATTGGTTACTCTTACGATGAGACCCGCTACTTCCCCGGTTACATGTCAGAGGTTCGTATCTGGAACCGTGACCTCCAGCCCGATGAGATTCTGGCCGAGAACCACTTCTATCAGATTGAGGATCCCACCCACGCTGATGGTCTGGTAGCTTACTGGAAACTCGATGAGGGTTCGGGTAGCGCATTCAACGAGAAGGTTAAGAGAAATCACCTGGTTGTGGAGCACCTCGAGGGAGGTTCATTCGTAGCCGGTGTGAATTGGATTGACACTCGCATTCCTTAGTGAAACAAAACATTGAGCTGCCGCCGATTGTCGGTTTTCGGCTCGGCAGGTAGAAAATGTTGCCCAAATAGTTAAAGAGGGGAAGATTGACAAATTTCAGAGTCGGTCGTCTCCTCTTTTTTTTGTAAATTTGTTTAATAATTCGTGCCTTGGCACAGATCATTCCTAAAACATTTAAAACTTAAAAACAGAAAATGAAATTCTTTTCCAAGCTGATGCTTTTTGCCGCTGCTGCGCTGACCCTCGGTGTCACCGCTTGTAGCGACGATGATGATCCCGCAGTACCCGATGCGGTGGCCGTAACCCCCGACCATGCCACTGTGGGTAGCAAAGGTGGTGAACCCAAAGTGGTGGTAACCAGCTCTTCGGAGTGGACACTCGCTGCACAGGACAACAACTATGTGACCGTTTCTGCCGACAAGGGCAAGGACGGTGATGAGGTGACCTTCACCGTGAAGGCCAACGATAAACATGAAGACCAGATTTTCAACTATGAGTTCGTATGTGGCAAGGAGAAGGCCACATTTGTATTGACTCTGACCCGCAAGGCTGCCGACGAGCTGACCTTGAACTACGCCGAGGGCGCAAACAACATCGCTTTCACAGGTGGTGAGGTGAAGGTCAATGTCGTCAGCTCCGAGGAGTGGACGATGGAGGGTAGTGCCGATTTCGTCACTGCTTCCGCCAACAAGGGCAACGATGGTGACGAGGTGACTTTCACCGTTGCCGCGAACCCCGACACCAAGGAGCGCACCGCCGACTATACATTCGTATGCGGCGAGAAGAAGGTGGCTTTCCAAATCAAGCAGGCTGCCCTTGTCGAGCAGTTGGAGATTACCTCCGGCAAGGAGATGCGTATTGCCTCTATTGCCGAGAAGAAAATCAAGGTGATGCTCTCTACCGATGTCGATCCTCGCGCGTTGAGTGCCGATGTCGTTACGGCCAACGGTGAGTCGTGGATTACCTACCGTGCATCCATGGCCGAGGGCGAGTCGGTGGCTGCCTTCTTTGAGGTGACTGCCAACCGCGGTGAGACGGCTCGTGAGGCGGACATCACCATCAAGACCACGAACGGCACTTCGGCATCCATGAAGATGATTCAGCTGCCTGTTGCCGTGTTGAGTGTCGAGAAACTCACCTATTTCGCTTCGGTCGATGCACAGACCCTCTCCGTACCCTACACCGCCAATGTGGAGTTCGATGTGAAGGTGAACAACGGTGACGGCTGGCTGACCTTCCAAAATAAGGAGGGCGGCAAGCTCAATTTTGCAGTCGAGGCACTCACCGGTGAGGCTCGCAGCTGCACCGTGGTGCTCACCGAGCAGAATCCTCCCGTCAATGCCGAGGCGGCAACCACCTCGTTCACCATCAGCTAGAAGCCCCAGGGACTCATCAATCATGTGGCAGATATGCGTCAGTCGCGTACCTATTTCAAGACTATCCGCAACGGTGGTCCGCTGATGTTCTTCAACAGTCTGACTTTCGAGGCACTGGTCAATATTCAGGAGGAGCGTCTGCCGGGTTCTATTTCTACCATTATGGGTGTCGAGAATCACTTCCTGCTGCGTATGGGTGACAACGGTCTCCCTTTCAACCAGTTGCAGCTGGCAACCATGAACGGCAAGGTGACCTCTCCCGAGATGCGCCTGCCCGAGCTGAACCGCTGGTACCACATCGCCGTGACCTATGAGGCAGAGCGTGTGAAGGTCTATATCGACGGTAGGTTGGTTTACGATGACGCCGCACAGTTCTGGGGCATGAACTTCGCCCGTCCTTTCAACGGTACAGAGAATGACAAGTCGCGTGCCTTCTGGATTGGTTACTCCTACAATTCGGAGCGTTGCTTCCCCGGTTATATGTCGGAGGTACGTATCTGGAAACGCGCCCTCACTGCCGAGGAAATCAACGCCGAGAACCACTTCTATCAGGTTGATCCCAAGTCGGAGAAGTTGTCGGGTTACTGGAAGCTCGATGGCACGGAGGGCAGTCTGGTCAAGGACTACTCGCCCTCGGGCAACGACATGGTGGGAGAAATCAACGTTCACCACAACACCGCTGACAACAGCCACATCGGTGATGAGGGTATGCACTGGATTGAGATGAACCTGCCCTAACGGATTTACCGCTATTGTGATTTTAAGGGTCGCACCTTCGGGTGCGGCCTTTTTTTTGTGCGCCATGGGAGGAGGGGAGGGCGTGCTCGCTCCCTTTTTTCTGCATCTTCCCGACACCACTCCTCCGTTCCCTTGTTATAAACTCCGCCCTCCTTTGCCGTTCCCCACTCCCTCCGCCACTTTCCCCCTCCGCTCTTTCCCTTTTCCGTCACACCGACTCCCCACGCGGTGCGCGGCTGCTCTCTGGAAAGTGGGGTAGGCGTACCCCAACAAAACAGCCGAACCTCGCGGCTCGGCTGTGCCTTCAAAATATCCCGTATAACGGTCTCGGTATGCAGTGGGGTAATGTGTCATCGTGGAGATGCAACGGCTCCAAACAGCCTCAAATAGGGCTGGATTCGGGGCGTGCGGAGAACGGGGAATATCCTGCGCGGTGAACATCTGCAAATTGGTCTGTTGAACGGGAAAATCGGTGGCGGAATTGGAGCCTTCTCATATCGGGACAGTAAAATCGGAGTGTCATAACGCGGAAATCGGCATATCGCGCCGGACTCCCCTATGGCAGGGGTACAAAAAAACAGCCGGACCTTGCGGCCCGGCTGTCGTTATTGGGTTTTCCGTATGACGGACAGAAATTAACCGATGTTAACTTCTACCCAGTTCATACCCGGCTCACCACTGTGTGTGTCGTTGTTATTGTGGTGTCGAACATTGATCTCACCCTCCATGTTGTTACCCGAAGGCGAGTAGTCCTTGACGACGTAACCCGAACCGTCGTCGAGTTTCCAGTAACCTATCAGACCCTCAGAGTTGGGATCAACCTGATAGAAGTGGTTCTTGGCGTTGATCTCCTCTTTGCTCAATTCGCGATTCCACAGACGCATCTCAGACATGTAACCGGGGAAGTAGCGGTTAGAGTCGTAAGAATATCCAATCCAGAAAGCACGGTTCCATTGGCCTTCACTGCCGTAGTATGCAACGGCGAAGTTGGTGGTGCGGTAATATCTCTCTGCTGTAAGTTTAAGCTCTCCATCAATGTACAACTTGGCTGACTTGGTTTCGTAGTTGTAAGTGAAGGCGATGTGATACCAGCGGTTCAATTCGCTGAGCTGAGACTCTGTACCGGTTACGCTCGTTTCGTTTTGTGCAGTAACCTGAAGCTGATTCCAGGGAAGGTTTGCATCACCCATGCGGAGTAGGGCAGTACCCTCGATACCCATGATAGTAGATAGATTACCTCTTTCGCGAGCCTCCTGAATGTTTACCAAAGCCTCCATTGACCATGAAGACACATAGAGAGGCTGACTGTTGGGTATTGAAGAGAAGTGGGTACGCGACCGGCGCATATCGGCTGCACAACTGATAAGACCTGCGGGCTTCTGGTTGATGTTGAACACCACGACAACAGCCTTTACATTTTCTGCAGGGTTCTTCTCGGTCAGAGTTACAGTACATGTACGAGGAGTCTCGTTCTCCAAAGGTTTCACGTCGAACTTGATTACGTTCTCTGCTACGCTGTTGAAAGTGAACCAACCGTTACCCTCTGCGCTAACCTTTACGTCAAACTCTACGTTTGCAGTTACGGGAACCTCATAAGAAGTAGCGTCCTTCTTCACCGAGTAGCTCTTCGACTGAACGCTCAAGATAACCTTGGGCATCTGAATGAGTGTGAAGACTGCCGATGCACCCTTGGTACCCTTGAAAGTGATGACTGCGGTACGAGTCGCTGTGGTTCTGTTCTCCTGAATATCGAGCATTGCGTTAACGCCGTCGGTTCCGGGAAGAGCACCCTTGAACTTCACCCATGTAGCCTCGGCAGGAATCTCTGCAGTCAGCTCACGGTTCGATACGTTGGTCTTGACAGCTACCTGATACTTGTTGTTGGCATTGTAGCTCAACTTAGCTTCAGCCTTTGCCAACTCGATAGTCTCAACATATGCAGCCTGCTTGATTTCGAAATCTACGACCTTCTCGCCGTTCTTGAACTGAAACTTGGCAGCACGCTCGGCGTCGGTGTCATTGGCCTTGACTGTGAATACTACCTCGTCACCATCAGTACCCTGAATTGCCGAAGGAGTTACGAAATCTGAAGTACCCTCCAGAGTCCATGCGTTGTTGCTGACAACGATAACCTTCACCTCACCACCGGTGTAAGCCACATTGTTGCTACCCTCTGCGAAGTCGATGGTCAGTTCGTCCAATGCTTTGCGGAGCAGGGTGATGGTGTAGTTGGCGGTCTTCTGACCGTTCTTGAATGTGTAGGTGAATACCTGATCCTCGTGCTTGTCGTTGGGGTTAACGGCGAAAGTTACCACTTCACCGTCCTTACCTGTGGTAGCCGAAGGAGTTACGTATGCACTCTCACCCGAGAGAGTCCACTCACCGTTGCTGGTGACCATTACCGACGCCTTACCACCCTTGCTGCTTACGCTGGCGGATTCGGGATTTACTGAAACATAATCGCCGAATTCGGGTTCGGGATAAATAATTGTATCGTCATCGCTACAGCTTCCGAAGAATGACAGAGAGGCTGCGGCTAAGAGGAATAACTTTGAAAACTTGATCATTTCCTTTTAGAATTTAGTTTTAATAGTTGATGTGGATAGTTCCCACGTTTTTGTTGGTTGTTGACAGTCGGGCGACATCCGACACACGGTGGTGTCGGAATGCCCGATTGTTGGTTTCATTTACTGTACGGGGTGCGGAGTAGGATCGTACGAACCCTCGCTAATCTTGTTATAGACGTGCTTAATGGGTTGGAGCTTCTGGTTGTAGCAACCTTGGGACACATTGTCGAACTGGTTGAACGAGTGAGCGCGGTTGCTGCGAATCGAACCGGTACCCGAAGGATCGTAGGCGAACCACATGATCCAACCGTAGCCCTGGTCCATGAAACCTTTGGCTCTACTTGCGGATATACTGTTGCCAAAGTTCAACTGAATCGAAGTACCTGCGCAACGATCGAGCGACATGCCTGTAACAGGAGCTGCGGACTGATTGTAGTCGGCGCATACGTTGTCGATGAACGAGCCGGGCTCGTGAGTTACACCGTCGACAGTTACCGAAGGCATGTAGCTCTGAATGTAACCTAAGTAGTAGAGGTGCATCCAAGTCTCCCAAGGTACTTTTTCGGTCATGGCCTTCTTGGTCTCGTAGCACAGGCGTGCGGCCTGTCGTGCCGAAGGAGTTGTAAACCAAATTCCGGAACCGCCGTAGCTTGAGTACTCGTCATCGAAGCCGAAACCATCAAGCTTGTAGTCGAGACAAACCTGTGCAAGGTGCTCACCAAACTTCTGGCAACCATAGTCCGAAAGACCTGCCAAACCTGCCTGGTCGTGGTTACCGAGGATGTCCAAGAGAACCTTGATACCCTTCTTACGCAGGGGCTGGAGATATACGTCAGACTCATCGAGCAGTGCGTGTACGTTGGGGTTGGCGTTCATGTAAACCTCCTCACTCTCAGAATCCCAGTTGATGTTACCGGCGAAGAGAACCACGGCGTCGAAGAAAGGCTGACCGTCCTCGAGTAGAACTTCAAGGGCATTCAGGGGGTTACAGTCGTTCACCTCGAAGTAGCAGATATTGCGGAGTTTCTTCGAGCTGGCCTTCGATACGAAGAAGTTGGCGTAGGTAGCCTCCTTGTTTACGGTGACATTTGCGCTCTGCGAAGTAGCCTTTACAGGAACCATGTAGTTGGTTACGTAAGCAATCTCGGCGCCGGGAGTCAAAGTAACGTTGATGTTAGCCGAAGTCTCACCTGCATTGATGGTCAAAACACCGTCATTCTCTACCGAGAACAATTTCACGGGGAATGTCTCGAACTCGGTGTTGTTCATCAGGTTGTACTCCATAACGTGGGGAGCATCGAACGAGAACTTAACAGATACGTTGGTCGAAGTGGCCTTGTCCAACTCTACGGTAACGACCTTGACAACGGGCTCGGTAGCATCGTGTGCGAACTTGATGGGAGCCTTGTCGGTAACCTTCACGGTAGCTACGACGGACTCACCTGTTACGGCACCGGCCTTCTGCGATACGGCAATCTTCACTACCGCGTCGCTCTCCGAAGTCTTGAATACGATCTCACCGTTACGCTCGTCACCTGCGTTGTCCTTTGCATTAACGCTCAGCTTGTTCTCAGCCTTGGTAGCGTCAATCCAGTCGGGAGCGGTGAACGACCAATCCTTGGCAGTGGTGGTAACGGTCAGCTCAACAGCCTTGTTACCTTTAGCCTCGAATGTAATGGCGTCTGAAGGAGTAACTGAAAGAACAGTTTCGCCCTCCTCGGCAATCTCCTGCAACACGTCAATCTTGACGGGAGTTGCATTACCGGCCTTGATGATGATACGACCCGGACGGGGTGCATCGGTAGTATTTGCTTCTGCATTTACTTTCAAAGTGGCTCCATCCTGCTTTGCGAGAATCCAATCTGTCTTCTCTACACTCCAAGTTTCAGCGTCAGTCTCTACATTGAGAACGACATCTTCGTTACCCGATGCTTTCAGCGTGATTGCGGTTTTGGGAGAAACCTTCAGTGTGTGGTGCTTTTCGATTATCTCGCCATCGTCACAAGATACAAATGCACTTGCGGCCAATGAGAGCAAACCGGCAAAAACACAAAAAATAGAACTTTTTTTCATGTTTGATGTTGAAATTTTAATAGGTTAGTTAATAAATGAATGTATTAGAATTTTAGTCTAATTCAATGGTGAGGTTGTGCGAAGATTACTCCTCGGGAAGAGTTACGTTAATCCAGTTTACGGGACTCTCGGTGGTCAGGTCAAAGCCATTGGCCGAGTAATCCTTTACGGTGGTGTTCATCGCGTTGTCATCGAACTTCCAGTAGGCTATCAGACCTTTCGATTTGGGATCTACCTTATAGAAGTGGTTGGGGGCGTTGATTTCGTCAGCCGAGAGCGCCTTGTTCCACATACGAACCTCGCTCAGACGACCGTCGAAACGGCGCTCGAAGTAGAGGTCTCCATCGGTGTGGAGACGGTAGGAGTGTCCCAACCAGAAGCAACGGGGCTTGCCTTCGGTCTCGTCTGAGTGGGGAATGGCGAAGTTGAAGCTGTCTACGGTTACCATACCGAGTGTCGCATCGCTGAGCTGAACCTTGGTCTCACCCTTGAGCTTACCGTCGATGTAAACCTTCAAATCACCTTCGTTGAAGGTTACTGCAATGTGGTACCACTTGTAGGGCTTGAGGTCGAACTTGGCGTCGGGACCTGTGGGCAGAGTACCACGTGCGGGAGCGGTTACCTCCTCGTTGAGTTTCTTGGCGTATGCTACCTGCAACTGGTTCTTCGGACGACCATTATCACCGAAACGGATAAGGAACATATCCTCGACACCCATCACGGTCGAAATGTCGCGGTTGAACGAGTTGGCGTAGAGCATGGTCTCGAAAGTGAACGAGTGCATATCCTTAACGGCAGCAGTGTTCTCGTCCCACATAGGCCAAGCGCAGTTGTTGTTGATGTCGGCAACAACGTTGATCAGAGCCGACTTCGAGAAGATGAAGTAGAGGGTCTTACCGCTCTCCAGTACGGGAATGCCGTCGGCAGACGAGATAGAGAGGGGAAGAACGTAACGCTGGTTCTCCTCAATGGGGAGCTGCTCAAGGTTGTTGAACACTACCTCCACGGGAGTACTCTTCACCTGACCGTTCTTGATGACGGTGGTCAGTGTCGAGAAGTCATAGTAGCCGTTGTCGCCGGGCAGCAACTTAGCCTCCTTGTCCTCGTAGAACAGACGGTAGTGGTCCAGCTTCTCGGGAGCCTCGGTGAATGAGATGTTGATGTCGCGGCCGGCGGGCTGTGCCATCGATACTGAGAACTCAAACTTGGCATCCTTGGTTACATCGAGGTTATCTCGCTTGATGTACACATTGTCGGTATAGTCAGTCTTCGAGAAGAATACTCGGTTGCCGAAGTGATGCTCCTGCTCTTTCTCGAGCTTACCCTCACAACCGACAGCCATAGCGGCTACCGACAAACACAATGCAACTTTAAAAATATTTTTCATTGTCTTTACTGTTTTTTTCGGGAATTAGTTTTCTTCAGCCACGGTGTTCATGATACCGATGGCCTCGCGAACTCGTTTGTAGTTGGGTGTGTTGAAGTAGTCCTCCTGAGTATTCGAAAGGCACAAACCTGCCTTCACGATTTTGAGTTTTGCAGCGTTGGCGTCCTCAAGCATTACCCACTCGGCAGCCTCCTGTGCGGTAGCACCTACCTGTGCATCGTCACCACCATCGGCCAGTACGGGAACCGAAGCCTCGAGAACCACACGGTCGCGGGGCAGAGTCTTCGACTCCATCTGCGATCTGATCTCACGGTTGATGGCGATGTTACTCTTGTTGTCCTTGGTGAGGATGATGATGTAGTCACACTTGTTGAAGAACTCCTTGTCACCACCTTCCTGTGCCAGAGCATCGTTTACGTAAGAGGGATAGCCGCGGTAGAAGACGCGCTTGTCGCTGTTCTGGCTCATCCATGCGCTGATGACATTGATGAAGGGCTTGATGGCAGTCACACCCTCCGAACGACGGCGCATGTAGTTGACAACGATACCGTGGAAACCATACTCTGTACAGTTGTCCAGCTGCTTCTGAGTCTCAGCCGAGCAGTATGCGGGGAATTTGCTCTCGTCATAGTCTGCCTCGTTCTCGGTATCAATGGCTGCGTTCTTGAGTGCCTCCCACGACTCGCGGATGGCGTTGAAGTCAACGACGTTGAGGGTCTGAGTACCCATCTGCTCGTGTACTTCTGCGATTTCAGCCACAATAGCCGCGTTGAGGTTGTCTACCTGCTCCATGAGAAGGAAGTCAACGCTGTCGGGCATGGCCATGGGGTGCTGGTTCTGATGGTTGGGGAGCTGCTCCGAGCCCTTGATCATCATCATCGATTTCTTGTGTTCTGACTCCTTGAATGCGCGAATCGAAGCCTTGTACGCCTCGTCCTTCTGCGTCATTGAGGGCAGGAAATTCTTATTCTCGACTTCTGTCCAGTCACTGCACGCAGCAAATGATGCTGCGGCAATGATCATGGAAACGAATACTTTTTTCATTACGAATCGTATTTGTCTGTAAATGTAAAACTTCGTTTGACTTATTTAATTTCGGGGTTGCAGTCCCACCATACACGGGTTGCCATGTTGTCGGCACCTTTCAGCAGTTCAACTGCCTTCTGGTAGTTCTCCGAGTTGCTGGTAGTCTCCTCTGTGGGGTAGGGCATACGGCGTGCACCCAACTTGGTGTTCACCACGCTGCTCATGTTGTTGGTAGCGGGGAGCAGACGGGGGAAGCCTGTACGACGGAAGTCGGCCCAAGCCTCGTTACCCAGCTGCCAGTTGGCAATCCACTTCTGAGTGATGATACGCTCCTGCATCTCGGCGGGTTTTGCACCTGCGTTCCATGCAACACCCAGCTTCGAGAGTACGTTGTCCTTGTCGGTCTCGGCACCACCGTTGGGGTCGATGTAGGGCTGTGCGGGAGTGTTACCCTTGATGTACTCGTCGTAACCGTTGACGCCCCACTGCTCAAACGAGAGGCGGATACCCTCCTCGTAGAACGACTGTGCGTCACCGCCACCCATGTTGAAGTTGAAGATGGCCTTGGCCTCAGCCTTCAGGAAAGCTACCTCGGCAGCGTTCATCCAGCAGAGGGGTGCAGATGCGTCGGCAAACTTCACCCCCGAGTACTTACGACCGATAGTGTTCAGTGCGGGAATCTTGATACCGCGGCGCATACCTACATACTCCATCTCCGACCACTCTGACTTGGTGAAGTATTTCTCACGACGGGGGTCTTTGTAACCGTTCATGTAGCAGATGATGTCGGCAGCGGCGTGGGTATCACCACCGGTAACACAGTTCTTGGGCTGGTTGTAGAGACAAGCGGCGCGCAAGGGGTTACCGTCCTTACCAAACATCACGGCTGTAATGACAGCGTTGTCGGCGTTCGAAGTCATCACGCCATCGGCAACGGCAGCCTCAGCCAACTCCTTGGGACCCTGACCGTCCTCGGTCTTGAACTGGGTATAAACCACACGCATGGCCATACGCAGCTTGAGCGAGTTGGCGAACTTGCGCCACTGGTCAGCCTGACCGTTGTATACGGGGTCGTTCGAAGCGGGAATAGCCTCACCCTCGTGCTCCTTGAGTACGCTGATGGCGTGGTTCAGCTCGGCGAACATCTGCTTGTAGACCTCTTCCTGAGAGTCGTAAGCTACCTGTACGCTACCGCTGGCACCTGCTGCCGAGTAGGGGATAGGACCATAAGTATCGGTGATACGGTTCATGGCTGCCACCTTCACTACCTCTGCGATGGAGAGGATGATGGGATCCTGGCTCACACCCTTCAACTGCGAAATGTTGGCGTAGAGGGTAGGAATGATACGGTCGCTGTACATGAACACGCGAGTCCAGTCATTGGTAGGGTTGTAGTTGGAGATGGTGTTGGTCCAACCGTTCTGTGAATCGGCGAAGTAACCACCCTGGGTACCGCCCAGAAGGCAGTCGGTAAACTGAGTGGTGTTGACATCGGGAGAAATCACAGTACCATAGATCGCCTTGAGGAACGATGCTGTGGCGTAGCCGTTGTGCTCGAGGTCTTCAGCACCGGGAGTGAACGGCTTTGTGTTAATTTCCATATAGTTACCCGTGCAGGCTACCGAAAGAAGGGCGACTGCAACGGCTGCAAATTTCATTTTCATATCGATTGTGCGTTAGAATTTGAGTCGAACATTGAATCCCACATTTCTCAACGAAGGCATCATGAAGTAGTCGATACCCTGGTAGTAGTTACCGGTGGTAGCGATAGCCTCGGGATCAAAGGGAGCCTTGTTGTAAATCATCCACAAGTTGCGGCCGACCAGCGAGAAGGTAATCTCACATACGTTGTGCAACTTCTTGCGGGGAATGGTATAACCGATAGAAGCCTCCTGCAGACGAACGTTGGTTGCAGAGTAGGTGTAAGCCTGGGGCATTGCAGTACCGCCGGCAACAGTGGTGTACCAGTTGTAAGCGTCGATGTGGTCGCGGCCGTTGATGACCTTGCCACCCATGTCACGCATGGCAGCCGAAGCCTCCGATACGCCGTAGAGGTCGAGCAGAGCCTGTGTTCTCGAGAATACGATACCGCCGATACGAGCCGACAGCAAGAAACCGAAGTTGAAGTTCTTCACACGGAAGTCGTTCTTCCACGAGAGGTTGGCATCGGGCAGAACCGAACCCAGCTTGATGTACTGGTTTACGTCCTTGATGTTCTCGGTACCAATCTTACCGTTCTCGTCAACGTAGATGGCGTTGTTGTCGTCGTAGCGGAAATCTACTTGAGAGTAGAGGTCACCCAGTGTACCACCCTTGGTCAGGAGGAAGCGTGCGGTACCCAGACCACCCATATCCAGACGGTCGAGCGAGAAGTACTCGCCGGTCGAGGGGTTCAGCACGTTGTTGGCCAACGACAGAATCTTGTTGCTGTTGGTCGAGAAGGTGAAGTTACTGTCCCAAGTGAAGTTCTTCCAGGTGTTCTTGTAACCCAAAGCCAACTCGATACCGTGGTTGCGTACATTACCCGACTGGATAATAATCGAAGAGTAGCCCGAAGCACCCGAAATCTGGGGGTCGAAAGTCTGGTTCGAAGTACGCGAGTTATAGTAAGTCAAATCGAGGTTGAAGTGGCGCAGGAATCGCATGGTCAAACCGACCTCAAACGACTTTGTACGCTCGGGCTTCAAATTGAAGACGGGGAACTGAGTCTGAGTGTTCCACGACAGACCGTTCTCGTCCCACTCGTAACCGGGGTTAGCGATGTAACGCTCGAAGGCAACACCCACCGAAGCGAATGAACCGCGGAGCTTGATGTAAGAGAGGTTCTTGGGCATATTGCCGATGAGCTGCGAGAGAACCACCGAAAGACCTACCGAAGGATAGAAGAATGACTTGGTAGTCGAGTGGGGACCTGCCAGCTGTGAGGGCCAGTCGTTACGACCGGTCAGTGTGAGGTAGTAAGTACCCTTGTAACCAATCTCGGCAGAAGCGAAGATAGACTGAGTCTGCTCTCTCCAACCCTCCTGACGACGGGTTGTACGAGTCGAGTTGCTCAAGTTCTGAATGTTGAACAGGTTGGCAATACCCTCTTTCTCGCCGTTAGAACCGTCGGAGATAGGACCACGAACCTTCATTACGTCGTTCTTCATATCCGAGATAGAAGCACCGATGTTGGCCTGAATCGACCAGTCGTCGAACGACTTGTTGATGTTCAACAGCACATCACCGTAAACCTGACGGTCCATGCTCTTGGCGATGCCGTAGAGACCATACTGCGACAGCTCGGTGAGCTGGGTGTTGGTCGAAGCGTAAGCCTTCTCAGTGTAGGTGTTGTGCGAGTTGTCCAAACGGATACGACCCGAAATGTTCAACCAGTCGAGAATCTCGTAGCTCAACGATGCGCTGAACATATAACGGTCTTTGCGGTTCTCGCGGAGGTTACGGTAGTTTACCCAGTAGGGGTTCTGCATGGTCATACCTGCATCACCGATGGGCCAGTACTGTGTCGAGTAGTGCTTTACGGGGTCGTAACGCTCATACATCTTGATGTCGTTCCAGTCGTTGCCGCGGGGGAAGAGATAAGCACCAACGATAGGGTTGTTGTAAGTACCCTGATTGACCATGTTGCAGTCCTCCTGGAGTACGTAGCTACCGCTGACGTCCAGCTTCATCTTGTCCTTGAGGAACGCTGTGGTGTTTCTGAAGGTGAAGTTGTAACGGTCGTAGCTGTTGTTGGGAACGATACCGCGAGAGTTAATCGAGGCAGCCGAGAAGTAAGTCTGGTTGTGCTCGGTACCTGTCGACAGCGAGATGCTCTCGTTGTTGGCAGTGCTGGTGCGGAAGTAGTCGTCCTTGGGCGAGTAACCTCTGCGGTTAGCCGAGTTGAGGAGCTTACCCCAGCTGTAAATCTCGGCACCTGCGGGAGACGAAAGGTTACCGGTGCCGTAGCGGTTCTGGAACTCGGGCAATACGAAGGGAGTCATCACCTCCACACCGCCGGTAACAGTTACCGACAGGCTGCCAGCCTTACCTTTCTTTGTAGTGACAACGATGGCACCGTTGGCAGCATCAGAACCGTAAAGTGCGGCAGCGGCTGCACCGGTCAGCACCGAAATCGACTCGATGTCCTCGGGGTTGATATCGGCGATGGGGTCTGTGGTACCCTGCGAAGCGAACTCCGTACCACCGTCTTTAGCCTTGGTGAACATAGGAACACCGTCGATGACGTAGAGGGCGTTGGAGGTCTGCGAGATAGATTTCATACCACGCATGATTACCTTCGAAGCACCACCCACACCGGCAGACGAAGCGTTGATGTTCACACCGGCTACCTTACCGTTCAGTGAGTTGATGAAGTTGGCATCCTTGTTAGTGGTGATTGACTCGGCGTTAACCTGCTGTACGTTGTACGACAGAGCCTTCTCTGCACGCTTGATACCCAGTGCGGTAACTACGACCGACTCCATCTGCACCGACTCCTGCTTGAGGACGATGTCAAATGACGAACGAGTGCCGATGGGGAAAGTCTGAGTCTCGTAGCCGATGTAGCTAATCTGCAACTCGGGGTTCTCCACGTCGCTGGGAATGTTGAGCATAAAGTCACCGTCGATGCCGGTGGTAGTACCGATGGTGGTACCGTTGATGATGACAGTGGCACCGATAACCTCCATGCCTGCGGCATCCTTAACGATACCGGTTACTGTCTCGGGCTGCTTGTTGTCGGGAGCAGCGGTTGTCTTCTTCGAGAGAACGATGTTGGGGACCGAAATCTTGTAAGTGACATCGGTACCTGCGAACAAAGTCGCGAGAGTTTCGTTCAGAGGATTGGCCTGAACGTGGATATCAACCTTGTTGCTGGTGTTGATATCGTCCTTGTAAAGGAACAAGCAATTGGTCTGCTTTTCGATTTCGCTCATGACACTCTTCAACGAAGCCTGTGTCATATTGAGGCTCACCTTAAGGTCTTGAGCATGAGCATCTACGCTGAGCATGCCGAACATCATGGTGAGGATGAGTGTAGTCAGGCAAGTTAAGTGCCTGAAACTTACTTTCTTCATAACGTTTTAATTAGGAATAATAGCTTTACATTAAACTGTTTTGCTCCATCGCGGTTATCTGTTCCTATTAGACGCAAATTCCTCCACGTAAGAGGAGGCGACAGAGTTTGTGTGTTAATAAATCAGTGGTGTTGGTGAATTTTAAATCATACGTTGAATTTAGTAATTTTTATTTTTGTTTGTTATTATTTATATATATGTATCGTGTTTTGGGCTTCGTCACGCGAATAGTTGAAATCGGAGAGCAGTCGGAGCTGGTTGAGCGCGCGGTCGATGCCGTCTGCCACTTTGATTTTACCATGGTAGTGACTTTCCGAAGCCTGGAACGAATCCTCTATGATGATGGGGATACCGTAGTATTTCTGGAATTTGGCGATGATTTCGCGGAAGGTTTGACCGTTGAGATTCATCAGACCCTCGACCCAGCGCAGGTCGTCGGAGTCGGCGATGCGGTCGAGATGGAGGTGTCCGTTGACCATCTTGACCTGCTGATTGGGGGCGAGAATCACCGATTCGCTCTCCTTGCCGTTACCCTTGGTCGAGATTTTGAGTGAGCCTTCCAGAAGCGAAGCCGAGAAGTTGGTGTTGTCTTCGTCGGCGATGATGTTGAATTTTGTACCGAGCACTTCGGCCTTGCAGGCGTAGGTCTCCACCACAAACGGATGTTCGGGGTCGTGCTGTACATCGAACATGGCCTCGCCCGAAATCTTCACATTGCGCTCATTGCCGAAGAACATGGCGGGGTATTCGAGTTTTGCGCACGCATTGAGGTGAACCTTGGTGCCGTCGCTGAGGGTGAGTGATATGCTGTGGCCCTGGGGAGCGGTGATGCTCATCATTTGGTCTGCACGGTGTTTGACGATGTTGTTGGCCAGGAACTGGCTGAAGAAGCCGCAAAGAAGGAGGGTGGCGGCGATGCTCGAACACCACTTTACCACCTTGCCCCACGACAAACGGACGATGGGCGCTTGGTGAGCAGCCTCTTCCTTTTCGACGAGGGGAGTATGCAACAGCGCGGCGTTGGATGCGAAGTCCAGACTGTCGAGGTATCTGCGGTTTTCAGCCGAGGCGTCCAACCAGTCGAGTACCTCCACGAGTTCCTCTTCCGACGCAGTGTCTGTGAGATATTTTTGCAGTAGAATGTTATCCATTTTTCGTGTGTATATAATATATAACAAATTAGAGAGGGGGTTCAGTAGTAGAGAATGCAAAAATTTTGTAAGCCTTTGACGGAAATCTGCCAAAATCAGGAACTTTGGCGACGAAAAAAATAATAAAAAAATCAAGGGCGGGTGCATTTCTCACGCTCTGACCCGTCTCCGCCACAAATCATGCCGGCGGGGTGTCAATCATAGCTGATGTAGTCCTGCAATTCGGTTCGCAGCAGGTCGAGAGCCTTGCGGATTTCGAAATTGACATGACTAATCGAGATGTTGAGTGTGTCGGCAATTTCCTTGTATGTTTTACCCTCGAGGCGGCTCAGTCGGAACACGTCACGGGTGATGGGGTTCATCATGCGAATGGTCTTGTCCGTGATTTCGCGGATGTCGTCGGAGTAGAGCTGATAGGGGTCGCAGGCGGCGCAGGACTTGATATCGGTTTCGATGAGACGCATACGCGAATTCTGGAGGTCACTTTCGGCATTGCGGTGACAGATTTGTGCATGAAGGTGGTTCAAGCACTTGTTTTTCACGATGGTGAGTATGTAGGCCCTGACATTGATGTCGGGTCTCAGGCTCTGCTGCATTTCCCAAAAAGCCATGAAACTGTCCGACACCAGGTCTTCTGCCACCTGCATATTACGCACATAGCGGTAAGCGAAGGCAACATAACGTGGCTTCAATTCGGAGAATAATTTTTCGAATTCCAAGGCTTTATTGGTGTAAATGTTACAATACTCATCAAAATTACAACCCTCGAAAGGCACCTGGCTCTCCAGCTGCTTTCCGGGGGTGATTATGTCGCGTTCGTGCGTCATAATCTGTTGTTGTAAGTGCCAGAAAGTTCAGCACTTACGATTTGGACGTCCGTTGTGAAAATCCGCTTCGTTCAATTATGAACTTTCCGACAATAAAAATGTAGTTAAAAAGTGGGGATTAACGAAATGTCGAATTGTTAATTGTTCCGCGCGGCGGGGTGGTTTCGGGGGGGGGCGAACGTACTGGGGAGGGGCATCTGCCGATATTAAATCGGCGATTGTGTGTTTGCGTCTGAAAGA
>JAHHQN010000030.1 GCA_020026375.1 Alistipes sp.
GGGTTATTCCATGCGTTGTTCCAACCGGCGGCGATACTCCTCGGCAGAGGGAAGCGGACGGCGTGCCACACCCGACTCCACGGCCGCACGCGCCACGGCATACGACACCTCGAAGAGCAGTCGGTTGTCGAGCGGTTTGGGTATGATGTAGCGGCTGCCGAACTCCAGATGGTCGAGACGGTAGGCCTCCAGCACCTCGTGCGGTACGGGGCGGCGGGCCAGTTGGGCGATGGCCTGTGCGGCGGCGATTTTCATCTCCTCGTTGATGGTGGTGGCGCGCACGTCGAGCGCCCCTCTGAAGATGTAGGGGAAGCCCAGCACGTTGTTCACCTGATTGGGGTAGTCGGAGCGTCCGGTGGCGAATATCAGGTCGGGGCGCGAGGCCATGGCCTCGTCGTAGGAGATTTCGGGATTGGGGTTGGCCAGCGCCAGCACGATGGGGTTGTCGGCCATCGTGCGCACCATGTCGGCCGTCAGCACGTCGGCCTTCGACACCCCGAGAAAGAGGTCGGCGCCTTTCACCGCCTCTTCCAGCGTGGCGATGGGGCGCGGAGTGGCGAACTCGGCCTTCTGGGGGGTGAGGTCGTCGCGTGACGAGGTGATGACTCCGCGGCTGTCGCACATGACGATGTTCTCCCTGCTCACACCGCACTCCGTGAAGAGGCGTGCGCAGGCTGTGGCGGCAGCTCCTGCACCGTTGATGACCACCTGCATGGCATCTACACGTTTGCCGGCAATCTCTGCTCCGTTGAGCAGGGCGGCCGAGGCGATGATGGCCGTGCCGTGCTGGTCGTCGTGCATGACGGGAATGTCGAGCTCCTCGCGCAGGCGGCGTTCTATCTCGAAGCATTCGGGGGCCTTGATGTCCTCGAGATTGATGCCGCCGAAGGTGGGCGCGATGGCCTTCACCGTTCTGACAAAGGCATCGGGGTCCTGCTCGTCGACCTCGATGTCGAACGAGTCGATGTCGGCGAAGGTCTTGAAGAGCATGCTCTTGCCCTCCATGACCGGCTTGGCGGCCGCCGCACCGATGTTGCCCAGTCCCAGGACGGCCGTGCCGTTGGAGATGACGGCCACGAGGTTGCCCTTCGAGGTGTAGTCGTAGGCCTCCTCGCTGTTGTGGGCGATGCGCATCGAGGGGGCGGCCACACCGGGCGAGTAGGCCAGCGAGAGGTCATACTGCGTGGTGTGGGGCTTGGTGGGGCGTATTTCTATCTTGCCGGGGCGGCCCTCCTTGTGGTAGTCGAGGGCGGCGCGGTCGGTATTCTGTCTTTGGTTTTCCATATTTCTTTTTCTTGTATTACATGTTGTTTCGACCTTCTAACGACAAAAGGGCGCAAATATTGCGCCCTTTTGTGAGGTGTAGGCCTTTCGGCGGTGATGTTCCTAAAACAGGGTTGACTCTCCGCTGCGGGAACAGGTGTAGCCCATGTGGTTGTAGGCCAGCTCGGTGGCTTCGCGTCCGCGGGGCGTGCGTTTGAGGAATCCCTCCTTGATGAGGAACGGTTCGTAGACCTCCTCGATGGTGCCGGCCTCCTCGCCCACGGCGGTGGCGATGGTGTTCAGACCCACGGGACCGCCGCCGAATTTGGCGATGATGGTCTCCAGAATCTTGTTGTCCATCTGGTCCAGACCGCGCGAGTCGATGTTGAGTGCCGAGAGGGCAAACCGTGTGATTTCGAGGTCGATGTGACCCTCACCCTTGACCATTGCGAAGTCGCGCACGCGGCGCAGCAGGGCGTTGGCGATACGCGGCGTGCCGCGCGAACGGAGTGCCACTTCGTGGGCGGCCTCGTCGTCGATGGTGATGTCGAGGATACCTGCCGAGCGGCGCACGATGGCGGCCAGAATCCGCGAGTCGTAGTATTCCAGATGACACTGTATGCCGAATCGCGCTCTGAGGGGCGAGGTCAGCAGACCGCTGCGTGTGGTGGCGCCGATGAGGGTGAAGGGGGCCAGCTCAATCTGTATGGAGCGGGCCGAGGGACCCTTGTCGAGTACGATGTCGATTTTGTAGTCCTCCATTGCCGAGTAGAGATACTCCTCGACGATGGGGCTCAGACGGTGAATCTCGTCGATGAACAGCACGTCGCCGGGATTGAGTCCCGTGAGCAGTCCGGCCAGATCGCCGGGTTTGTCGAGTACGGGACCCGATGTGGTCTTGAGTTGTGCGCCCATCTCGTTGGCGATGATGTTGGCCAGGGTGGTCTTGCCCAGACCCGGAGGGCCGTGGAGCAGGACGTGGTCCAGCGAGTCGCCGCGCATGAGGGCGGCTTTGATAAATATGCGGAGGTTTTCGACAATCTTGTCCTGTCCGGAGAAGTTTTGCAACTCCTGCGGACGGATTTTGTTCTCGAATTCGAGGTCGCTTTCCGGATTTCTGATGATTGACATGCAGCAAAGATACTAAAAGAAACGAGACCGCAGACAAATGCCCCGATTTTTTCTTCATCTGACGGTCGGTCGGGGGGGGCGACGAAAAAGGCGACACGCATCGTCGCGTGTCGCCTTTGGTATCGGGGTTGCGCCCCTGTTCCCGAATTAGAGACTCATGGAGATGGGCTGCTTGTCGTTGGTGTTCGACATGTCGATGAGTACCGACTCCTCCTTCTCGGTCTCCATGTCGGAGTAGATGAGGTTGATACCCTTCTTGCCGCCCAGCTCGCGGCCGATGGGGGCGATGTTGAACGAAATCAGCTCGGTCTTGGGTTCCGAATAGCTGTCGCCGTCGTTCTGGTGAACGAGTTTCAGGTCGAGGTATTCGGGGTTGGCCGATGTGGGGTTCACCTTGTCGAGGATAAGGTGGTATTTGTGCTTGCTGCGGTCGTTGTTCTTGTGTCCGATTCTCAGGGTGAGGTACTCGGGCGAGAGGTAGGAGGTGGCGTTGCCCTGGTGCTTGTAGTAAATCTTGTCGGCCTTGGCAGTCAGCGTGTCAAGCTGGTTCTGGGTGGTGGCTACAATAGCGTCCTCGGTATAGTGGGGATTGATTTGAATCAGACGGATATTGTGGGTATAGCCCTCCTGCTTCTCCTGAAGTTCGTTGAAAAGAATGGTGGCACGCTGACCGTCTTTGGGGGTGTAGCGGCCCGAAGCTGCCACTTCGTTCTTGTTGGCCACATAGAAGGTGTCGTGATTCTCGCTCTGGTAGTAGAAGTTGAATACATCGCTGCCTTTGGTGGTAACCAGACAACCGCTCAGGGGTTGGTAGTCATCGTCGTTGCAGGCCACAAACGAGGTCATCGTTGTGAGGGCTGCCGCCAGTAAGAAAAGTTTTTTCATCATAAAATTAGTGCTTTTAGTGTGTTTGTAATGTAACGTGTAATAATGGGTTTTATTTTGCAAATATATGGATTTTTTTAGGGTAGAATCCGTCCGTTTTTAATTTTGTTCAACAATTTTTTCCACAACGCCCCTACGAAAATACGGAACCCCTCGCTGAGGGATTCCGTATTTGGGAATGTTCACTCTTCGGAGTGCCTGAAGGTGAAATATTTGGCGGCGAGGTAGCTGTATACCGTCGTGGTGACGGTGGTGATGACATTGGCCGGAGTGGGCCAGATGCCGCAGACCTCGACAAGGAACTTCATGCACAGATAGGTCATGATGATGGAACCTGTGACCGAGAGGGCGTATCTGATGACCTGTGTGGGGGTTCTGACGGTCGATTTGCGGAAGGTGACGTGCTTGTTGAGCCAGAATCCGATGAAGAAGACAATCGGAAACACCACCGTGAGTGCCGCGATGTGGGGCGACATGACCACAAATCCCAGGTCGATGAACCGGTGACGCAGGACATAATTGTAGGTCAGAAAGTAGAGCAGCGGATTGACGACCAGATAGGTGAATCCTCCGCAGGCTGCATATCTGAAGGTCTGTCGGGGAATGAACCGCGCGAAGGGCTGCCGATAGAAGAAATCGATGCAGCGAATCAGTAGCTCGTCGGTCTGCATCAGCGTGCCGTGTAGGTCCAAAGTCCCTCGTGGGCCTGTCTTGCGCGTGCGATGTAGTCCGAGCAGTCGTCGGCCGACGCGGAGTGGAAGGGCGAGAGCATGAATTTGCTGCCGAAGACCAGCACCTCACACTGCATGTCGGGGTCCTTCTCGCGGTATTGGCGTGCGGCACGCGCGGCGTTCTCCGGTGTGGAGAAGACACCCAGCACCACATAGCGGTGTCCCGAAATCATGTTGTGGGGTTCGTCGTCCCGGCGTGGGGCGTCCGCTGCCGGCTGCCCGGCCGGAGCCGGAGCCGGTGCCGCAGGGGTCTCTGTGGAAGGAGTGGCTGTTGCAGGGGTCTCCGCGGTCGGTGCGTCTGCCGCTGTCGTGGGGAAATCCTCGGGGGCAGTGGTTGTTGCCGGAAGGTCGGGGGCCGACTCTGCGACAGGTGCCGCTGTCGAGGCGGGACGCTGCTGGGGCATCTTGGCCGGTTGCAGCACCGCGTACTGGTAGATGCCGATGCCCAATGCCACTGCAATGGCGGCGGCACCGCACCAGATGACCCAGTCGCTGCGGTTCGACTTCACCCGTATGGGGGTGTGTCCCTGCGGATTGAGACGCTTCTCGAATTCGGGGTCGATGACAAAACTCTTGAGTTTGAGCGTGCCGACCCCTTCGATGACGAGGGTGTCGTCCTGACGGGTCTTGTCGAGCCAGCGGTTGTAGATTTCCTGTGCCTGTGTCTCGTCGCAGTCGGTGTCGCGCATGAGTTGGCCGACAATCGACACGCCGCGCTCACGCGACGAGAAGCCGATGATGCGGTAGGGAGGTACTATTTCGTTGCGCGAGATGCGTCGTGCGGCGCACCGCTCGGTGTAGAGCGAACCTACGCCCGGCAGGAAAATCTCGCTTCCCGAAGCCAGACGGTCGCCAATCAGGCGGTTCAGCTCCGTAACCATAGGATAGTTGCTCATGGTTTTGCTCTTTTGGGGGTGAATCACTTATTTACGGGAGCCCTTGCCGTCGAAGTTGCGGCGGTCGACGCTCCACGAGGAATTGTTGCGGCAGCTCTTCCAGATGATGTAGACACCCAGAATGATGAACGGTATGCTGAGCCACTGTCCCATGTCGAGTGTCCAGCCGGCCTCGAAGGAGGTCTGGTCGAGTTTGACGAACTCGATGAAGAATCGAGTGAGGAAGATGCCCTGCAGACCGATGCCGAAGAGCAGTCCCGGACGGCGGGTGGCCATGTCGCGGCGGTAGTAGAGCCAGGCCAGCACCACGAAGGTGATGATGTAGCAGAGTGCCTCGTAAATCTGTGTGGGGTGCATGGCCATACCCTGATAGTAGGCCTGCCACAGATTCGAGCTGTGGAACTCGAAGCCCCACGGCAGGGTGGTGGCACAACCGAAAATCTCGGAGTTGAACAGGTTGCCGAATCTCACGGCCGCACCGCCGATGGCCACGGCAATCATGATGCGGTCGAGTGACCAGATGTAGGGCAGCTTGTTCTTGCGCGAGAAGAGCCACAGACCCACCAGCAGACCGATGGCCGCACCGTGGCTGGCCAGACCGCCGTCACGGAATCCCGTGATGATGGTCCACGGCTGGCTGAGGTAGCCCACCGGGTCGTAGAACAGGCAGTGGCCCAGTCGTGCGCCGATGACGGTGGCCAGTGTGCCGTAGAGGAATATCGAATCCGACACACTGTCGGGCAGCGACTCGCGCTTACAGAAATTTTCAAAGAATTTGGCACCCATCAGTATGGCCAGCATCCACATCACGCCGTAGTAGCGGATTTCCAGACCGAAGAGTGAGAAGAGTACGGGGTCGAACTCCCATACTATGCTTAATGGTTGTAACATGTTGATCGGTTGCTTACTGATAGGTTATTTCGCGTCGCTCTTCGCCTTCTTGAAGGTAAACGAGAAGGTGGTACCCTCGCCGAGCTGACTGCGTACCGAGATGCGTTCGCCGTGGGCCTCGATGATGTGTTTGACGATGGCCAGACCCAGACCCGTGCCGCCCTGCTCGCGCGAACGTCCCTTGTCGGTGCGGTAGAAGCGCTCGAAGATGCGCGGCAGATCCTCCTTGGCGATACCCGAACCGTTGTCCTCCACCTCAATGAGAATCTTGTCCATCAGGTCGCGGAAGCGGATATGGGTGTTGCCGCCCTCCTTGCCATAGCGTATGGAGTTGACAATCAGATTGACGAACACCTGACCCGCGAAGTGCTTGTCGGCCACCACCCAGAAGGGCGAAGGCAGTTTGTCGCCGCCCTTCACCGTGATTTTGATGTCCTTCTTGTCGGCCTCGATTTCGGTCTGCTCGGCAATCTCCCTGGCCAGAGCCACGATGTCGAAACGCTCCATTTCGAGACGGTTCATGTCGCTCTCCAGCTTCGAGATGGTGTCGAGGTCGTTGACGATGTTGATCAGACGGTCGATGCTCTTCTCGGCTCTTTCGAGGTACTTGCGGTTGATGAGTTCGTCCTCCAGTGCGCCGTCGAGCAGGGTCGAGATGTAGCCCTGAATGTTGAAGATGGGGGTCTTCAGCTCGTGGGCCACATTGCCCAGATACTGCTTGCGGAAATGCTCCACCTCCTTCAGACGGGTGATTTCCTTGTCGTTGGTGTCGGCCCAGGCCGTCAGCTCCTCACCCACGTTCTCGACCTTCTTGTCCTTGAGTTCCGAGAAAATCTCCTTGGTGTGGACATTGCGCGAGTAGACGATGGAGTAGATGGGCTTGAGTTTGTAGGCCACATATTTGCGGATAATGAAAAGAGCAACGAGTGCTACAACAAAAAAGGCACCCAGCGATACACAGAGTGTCAGCCACCAGGCGTGCTGGAGGAGCATCATGCCTCCGGCCACGATGAGGGTGGCGAGTAATGCGATGAGCAGCGAAGCCGCTTCCTTGGTCTTGATTGTCATAATCCCTTACTTTATATATTGTGTCATGAGGCGGGCGATGTATTTGCCCACGATATCAAATTCGAGGTTGACCTTCGAACCTACCTCCATACGGCAGAAGTTGGTGTGTTCGAGCGTGTAGGGTATGATGGCCACACGGAACGAGTCCTCCTTCGAGTCGCAGACCGTGAGACTCACACCGTTGACGGTCACCGAACCCTTCTCCACGGTGCAGAGGCCGCCGCCCTGGGGGGTGTAGCGGAAGGTGAAGTACCAGCTGCCGTCGGCATCTTCCTTGGCGATGCACTCGGCCGTCTGGTCGACATGACCCTGCACGATGTGGCCGTCGAGCAGTGCGTCGGGTTTCATCGAGCGTTCGAGGTTCACCAGGTCGCCCACGCGCAGGAGTCCGAGGTTGCTGCGTTCGAGGGTCTCCCGCATGGCGGTGACGGTGTAGGTGTCGTCCTTGATGTCGACCACCGTGAGGCATACGCCGTTGTGGGCCACGCTCTGGTCTATCTTCAATTCCTGTGCAAAATCGGCACGGAGGGTAAAGTCCTTGTTCTGACGGTCGGTGCGGATAGCCACCACCTCCGCCATTCTTTCTACGATTCCTGAAAACATAGTCTGCTCTTAGTTGTTGATAATGAGTTTTCCCTTCACTCTGTACAGCGAGGTGATTTCATCGGTGTCGATGGTCATCTCGTCGAAGTTCTCCTTGTCGCCGGGGACGAGGCGGAGCTTGTCTTCGCCGTCGATGAAGCGCACGATGCGCAGGGTGGTGAAGCGGTCGCACACCACCACATACTCGTTGCCGGGAATGATGTCCTTGACCTCGGCGCGCTTGAGGAAGACGACGGCACCCGAAGGTACGGCCTGACCCATTGCGCGGCCGGTGTAGTACATGGCGAAGTCGCAGTCGTCGAACGGAGGAATGATGAAAGTCATGTCGGCTTCCAGTTCTTCGATATTGCCCACGCCGGCCTCGACGTCGGTTTTATAGAAGGGAATCTGTGTACCCTTGATGCGCTCCTCGGCGAACATCTGTCCTTCGCCGGTGAGCAGCCACAGTTTGTCGATCTGGGGGAACTTGTTGACAATGCGCTGGGCAACGTCCATCGAAATGCCGTTGTTGCCGCGCTTGATCTGATAAAGATTTTCGCCTCTTGCGAGACCAATATAGCAGGCGAAATAGTTGGTTGTCATGTTCGCCCATTTGATTACGGCTTCAATTCTCTGCCAGTTTGTTGGTTTTCCCTGCATCATGCTAGTGAAATTTAATATTTTTTTATATCTTTGTGCCATCGGTCCCGTAGTTTAATGGATAGAATATGAGATTCCGGTTCTTACGATATGGGTTCGAATCCCGTCGGGATCACTGAAGCGCGAATATTTCTTTTGGAGTATTTGCGCTTTTTTTATCTCTTTCGGCATACTTCGTTGAAGTAAATATTCTATTGAACAAATGTAGAATAAAAAAATCGATTTAGCAATTAAAAAACTATATTTTCATACAATTCCCCCCACTTTTGTGCAAAAAATTTACTATATAGTAATATTATAAGGTCTTCACCCTGCTGCAAAACGGTTTGCCGTCCGTGGTTGCGCCCGCGGAAAAACCGCGGTATCGGTGGGGTGGCCGAAATTCGCAGTCTGTCAGAGGCGGTGCAATCCGTTGTGACTGAGTTGTTTTGCGAAAACCTTCGGCAGCCGTCCGCCGTGACGGGGCGTCGTTCCCACAGACGGTTGCAAATCCTTGCCATTCATTATAATCATTCCGCGCTCCGCCGCCGCTATTTGCGGTTGGCGTCGCGGAGTTTCTGCAGTTCGTACATGCGGTCGCGGAATCTGGCCGCCGCCAGGAAGTCGAGACTCTTGGCCGCACGCTCCATGTCTTCGCGGGCTTTGGTGATGAGGGTCTCCAGCTCCTCGCCCGTACCGGGGACGGGAGGCATGCCCGTGTTGTAGCCCTTGCTCACATCGGCGGCGGTCATGTAGTGCTGCTCCTCGATGGGGTGTACCGTCATGTCGATCTGCGAGGTGTCGACCTTCGAGGCCAGCAGAGTGCTTTGTCCCGTGCCGCTGCGCTGTGCCTTGCGGGGCAGCATGCCGTGCTCCATGTTGAACTGCACCTGCTTCTCGCGGCGGCGGTTGCTCTGCTCGATGGTCATGCGCATGGAGTCGGTGCAGTGGTCGGCGTAGAGGATAACGTGGCCCTGCGAGTGGCGGGCCGCACGGCCGGCTATCTGGGTCAGTGAGCGCACGTTGCGCAGGAAACCCTCCTTGTCGGCATCGAGTATGGCCACCAGCGACACCTCGGGAATGTCGAGACCCTCACGCAGCAGGTTGACACCCACCAGCACGTCGAACATGCCGGCGCGCAGGTCCTCGAGTATCTGTATGCGTTCCAGGGTGTCGACATCGGAGTGAATGTAGCGGTTGCGGATACCCACCCGGTCGAAATATTTTGACAGCTCCTCGGCCATGCGTTTGGTGATGGTCGTCACCAGTATCTTCTCGTCCTTTCTCACGCGGCGGTCAATCTCCTCGATCAGGTCGTCAATCTGGTTGAGGGTGACCCTCACCTCCAGCGGCGGGTCGACCAGTCCCGTGGGACGTATCAGCTGCTCGACCACCACGCCCTCGCTCTTCATCAGCTCGTAGTCGGCCGGCGTGGCGCTTACATATATCGAGGTGCCCTGCAACTGCTCGAATTCCTGGAAGGTGAGCGGGCGGTTGTCCTTGGCGGCCGGCAGACGGAAGCCGTACTCCACGAGGTTCTCCTTTCGTGCGCGGTCGCCGCCGAACATGGCGTGTACCTGCGGCAGGGTGACGTGGCTCTCGTCGACGACCATCAGATAATCCTCGGGGAAGAAGTCGAGCAGACAGAAGGGGCGCGACCCCTCCTCGCGGCCGTCGAAGTAGCGCGAGTAGTTCTCGATGCCGGGACAGTAGCCCAGCTCCTTGATCATCTCCAGGTCGTACTCCACCCGCTGTTTGATGCGCTGTGCCTCGGTTTGGCGGCCTTCGCGCTCGAAGATGTCGATTTGTTTGCCCAGGTCGAGACAGATCTGGTCGACGGCGGTCTTGATGCGCTCCTTGGTGGTGACGAACAGCGAGGTGGGGTAGAGGGTCAGCGAGTCGAGCGAGCTGATGCGCTGTCCCGTCACGGGGTCGATAATCTGTATGGCCTCCACCTCGTTGTCGAAGAACATCACGCGGAAGCAGCGGTTGCCGAACTCGCCGTAGGCGGCCATGATGTCGACCGTGTCGCCGTTGACACGGAAGGTGGCCGGTTCGAGTTCGCGTTCGGTGCGGGTGTAGAGTGCCTCGACGAGCTTGTAGAGAAACTGTTTGTAGCTGACAATCTGTCCCACCTTGATGTTGATGGCCGTGGCGTGGAAATCGGAGGGGTTGCCGCAGCCGTAGAGACACGACACGCTCGACACCACAATCACATCGCGCCGCCCCGAGAGCAGGGTGGCCACGGTCTGCAGACGCATCTTCTCGATTTCGTCGTTGATGGAGAGGTCCTTCTCGATGTAGGTGTCGGTGGTGGGCAGGTAGGCCTCGGGCTGGTAGTAGTCGTAGTACGACACGAAGTACTCCACGGCATTCTCCGGGAAGAAGTTCTTGAACTCTCCGTAGAGCTGTGCCGCGAGGGTCTTGTTGTGGCTCAACACCAGTGTCGGGCGGTTGAGGCGGCTGATGACGTTGGCCACCGTGAAGGTCTTGCCCGAACCCGTAACACCCAGTAATACATTATGCTTCGACCCGTGGCGAATCGAAGAGACCAGCTGCCCGATGGCTTCCGGCTGGTCGCCCATGGGGGCATAGTCCGATTTCAGTGTAAACTCCATACTGGCAAAGATACGCATTTTTTTTGCAGGCGGAGGAATCGTCGGCCAAAATTTGCACCCTCAAATCCGTGGAGCACACCGTCCGCCACAAAATCCGCCGCCGCAGGAGGACGGCTGCCGCATATTTTTGTGTGGCGAAGAGTGAGTCCGTATGAAAATATTCACTACCTTTGCGCAAATGATAGATAAGGAAACAGTAGACCGTATATATTCGGCCGTGAATATCGTAGATATTATCGGCGACTATGTCACCCTCAAGCGTGCAGGTGTGAATTACAAGGCGTGCTGTCCTTTTCACAACGAAAAGACCCCCTCGTTCGTGGTCTCGCCCGCCAAGGGGGTATACAAGTGTTTCGGATGCGGAAAGGGCGGCAACGCGGTCACCTTCCTCATGGAACAGGAGGGCATCTCCTATGTCGAGGCACTGAAGATGGTGGCCAAACGCTACGGCATCGAGGTGCATGAGAAAGAGATGACCGAGGAGGAGGTGCGCCGCAACGACAACCGCGAGTCGATGTTCGTGGTCAACAGTTGGGCAGCGGATTATTTTGTGAACTACCTCCACGGCGAGAGCGAGGGGCGGAGCGTGGGACTGAGCTACTTCCGCGAGCGGAGAGGACTCACCGATGCCATCATCAGGAAATTCGGACTCGGATTCTGTCCCGCACGCGGCGGCCGCATGTCGAAGGACGCGCTGGCGGCCGGCTACAAGGAGGAATTCCTCCTTGCGACGGGTCTTTCGCTCAAGAGCGAGCGCGACGGTTCGCTCTTCGACCGTTTCCACGACCGTGTGATGTTCCCCGTCCACAACATCTCGGGACGTGTGGTGGCCTTCGGCGGCCGCACCCTGCGCAGCGACAAGAACATCGCCAAATATGTCAATTCGCCCGAGAGCGAGATATACAGCAAGAAGCGCGAGTTGTATGGTCTCTACTTCGCCAAGCGTGCCATTCAGCAGCACGACTGCGCCATCATGGTGGAGGGCTACCTCGATGTCATCTCGATGCACCAGGCCGGTGTGGAGAATGTGGTGGCCTCGTCGGGTACGTCGCTCACCGAGGAGCAGATACGTCTGCTGGGTCGCTTCACGCGTAACATCACCGTCATCTACGACGGCGACTCGGCCGGTATCAAGGCCTCGTTGCGCGGTATCGACATGCTGCTCAAGGAGGACATGAACGTGAGGGTGGTGCTGCTGCCCGACGGCGAGGACCCCGACTCGTTTGCCCGAAGTCGCTCGTCGGAGGAGCTGCAGGAGTTTATCCGCCGCAACGAGCGCGACTTCATCGCCTTCAAGGCGCGCCTGCTGCTCGACGACGCACAGGGCGACCCCATCAGAAAGGCCGCGCTCATCGGCGATATGGTGCAGTCCATCGCCCAGATACCCAGCACCATACAGCGCTCGGTATTTATCCGTGAGTGTGCGCAGATTATGGACATCGACGAGAGCATTCTCATCTCGGAGGTGGGACGCAAGCGTCTGTCGACCTACGGCGACCGCGAGACCGACGATTTTATCCGTCGTCAGACGGCGCTGGCCCGCGATTCGCGTACCGACATCGGTGTGGAGTACAAGCCTGCGGTGGAGGCCGGCAGTAGCAGCGACGCGCTGGAGTATGAGCTGGTCAAGTACCTCATCAAGTACGGCCACCGCTCGTTCGACTTCAAGGAGGGGGCCAACATGGTGTCGTGCAATGTGGCCGAGGTGATTTTCGACGAGCTGGAGGACGGCGACCTCCGCTTCAGCAACCCCGTCTACGAGAAAATCCGCTGCACCTACTTCGAGGAGTGGGAGAAGTTGGGGGTAGGGGTCGAAGTGCCGGCCCACATCTTCATCAACCACACCGATCCCGAGGTGTGTCGTCTGTCGGTCGATATCCTCACCTCCGACGACATGTATAAGGTCAGCGACCTGTGGAAACAGAAGGAGATACACATCGAGAGCGATGAGGAAATGTTGGCGGTGGGCGTACCCAAGGCGGTGTCGCTCTACAAGACCAAGGTCATCGACAACATGATAAAACGCCTTCAGACCCGTCTGTCGGACCCCCTCACGGAGGTGGAACTGGAGCAGGTGGTGCTGAAGCTCTCGGCACTGAACAACGCCAAGGTGTCGATGGCCAAGAAATTGCAGCGGTTGATTATCTGATTTCCCTGTGGCGGGGGCGGAACCGGCCTCCGTGTACGGAAGCAGCCGGGACGGCGCAGTGATTCGGGGGCGGAGGACGCCGTCCGGGTCATCGGGCAGGTCTGCAAACGTCGGGGAAAGGTTGCCGGAATAAAAAAAAGGAGCGGCAACGGGACATTACACACTTTGAGGGTGTGTCGTGCAAACAGAAAATAAACAGAAAGAGGTGTAAAACATATCGAGGATTTGATACCTTTTCTCCCGTCACCGCTCCGTGAAAGATATTGTACAATTTGTATGCCGTTTAATGGAATATGAGCGAACAGAAAAAGATAAACATTCGTAACAAACGCGCCACCTTCGACTATGAGATTCTGGAGGAGTGGGTGGCCGGAGTGGTTTTGGTCGGCACGGAAATCAAGTCCGTGCGTCAGGGTAAGGCTTCGATGACCGACTCGTTCTGCTACTTCGACAAGGGCGAGTTGTGGATCAAGGGCGTCAACATCGCCGAGTATGCGTGGGGTACCTGCAACAACCATGTGCCGCGCCGCGACCGCAAGCTGCTGCTCACGGGCAAGGAGCTGGACAAGCTGCAGCGTTCGTCGCAGGACAAGGGTCTGACCATCGTGGGTCTGCGCATGTTTCTCAACGAGAGGGGATTGGCCAAAATCGTCATCGGTCTGGCCCGCGGCCGCAAGTCCTACGACAAGCGCGAATACCTCAAGGAGAACGACGCCAAGCGCGAAATGGACAAGGCCATGAAGAGCCATTACAGATAGAGTATAAGGAAATAAAGAAAGAGATATGTCACTTATTTTGTGTATTGAGACGGGTACCGATATCTGCTCTGTGGGTATTGCCCGTGATGGAGAATTGATATCGCTCCGTGAGAGCGACGAGGGCAGAGACCACGCCAAGAAGGTGGGTGTCTTTGTCGACGAGTTGTTGCGCGAGACGGGCATCGCACCCGACGAGCTGGACGCCGTGGCCGTGGGCAAGGGTCCGGGTTCCTACACGGGACTGCGTATCGGCGTGTCGTTTGCCAAGGGTCTGTGCTATGGTCTGAAGAAGCCGCTGCTGGCCGTGGGTTCGCTCGATGCGCTCACCGAAGTGGCGCGCGAGGACTACGAAGCCGGTATCCTCGACGTGGAGAACTGGGAGAATGCACGTCTGTGTCCGATGGTCGACGCTCGCCGCATGGAGGTCTATGCCCAGGTGTTCGACACCGCGGGACGTGCGCTGAACGAGGTGGAGGCCGAAATCATCACCGAGGAGAGCTTCTCGCAGTTCCGGGGCGACAGTGAGCGACCCTTTGTCATCTTCGGCAACGGTGCCAGAAAGTGTACCGAGGCACTGTCGGACGCCGTGTGGGTGAATGTGACCCCTTCGGCACGCGGTCTGGCACGTCTGGCACGGGAGGCTCTGGACAAGGGCGAGAAGGAGGACATCGCCTACTTCGAGCCGTTCTACCTCAAGGACTTTGTCATCACCCAGTCGAAGAAGAAACTGCTTTAGGCAGCGTCTTTTGTAGATACAAAATACTCCGCACGGCAAACACCGTGCGGAGTATTTTTGTTCATGAGTCCGCTTTGCAGGCGCGGAGCAAGGCCTGATGACCGACCTATTGGGGCGTGTAGTCGGTGAAGAGGGTGTCGTCGTCCGCCTGTGCCAATTGCAGAAGCTGCGCCGAGGGGCGGTTCTTCACCTGCAACATGGCCTTCTTGCGCAGACGCTCGCCCACACGCACAATGTTGTCGTTGCCCGTGTGTATGCGTTTGTAGACATCGTCGTAGGCGTTCTGTGCCTTGCCCAGTGACGCACCGACCTGCTCCAGCGACTGGGTGATGGCCACCAGCTGGCGGTAGAGCGTCAGACCACATGCCGCTATCTCCTGTGTGTTCTTGTCCTGGTCGTTGTACTTCCACAGGTCGGCCACAATCTTGAGCAGGGCGAACAGATTGGTCGGCGACGAGATGATGACCTGATTGCGGTAGGCGTCGGCCCAGATTTGGGGATCGGCCTTCAGCGCCTCGAGGAAGGCCGGCTCGTTGGGTATGAACATGATGACGAAGTCGGGCGAATGGACCAGCTTCTGGTACTCCTTGCGGCTCAGCTCGTTGACATGCTCGCGCACGGATTTGAGATGGGCGGCCAGATGCTTCTGCCGCTCGGCGTGGGACTCGGCCGCCGTGTATTGGGTGAAGGCCGTGAGCGAGACCTTCGAGTCGATGACGATCTCCTTGTTGTCGGGCAGGTGGAGCAGCACGTCGGGACGCTGGTTGCGCCCCTCGCTGTCCTTGATGTTGAACTGTGTCTGGTAGTGAATGCCCTTGGTCAGCGACGAGTTGTCGAGAATGGTCTCCAGCAGCATCTCGCCCCAGTCGCCCTGCACCTTCGAGTTGCCCTTGAGGGCGTTGGTCAGGTTTTGCGCCTCGGTCGAGATGCTGCGGTTCAACTCCATGAGGCGGTGCAGCTCGTTCTTCAGCTCGCCGCGCTGCGAGGTCTGGGTGTCGTTGATTTCCTCCACCCGGCGGCGGAATTCGTTGATATGCTCCCTGAAGGGGCGCAGCAGGGCGTCCATCGACTCGCGGTTGCTCTCCTTGAAGTGGCGCGACTGCTCGCCGAAAATCTCGTTGGCCAGGTTCTGGAACTCGCTTTTCAGCCGGTCGTACTCCTCCCGACGGCTCTCGCGCTCCTCCTGCCGCCGCTGCTCCTCGCGTTCGCGCTCCTCGGCGTAGCGGGCTTTCAGTGAGCGTATCTCCCCCTCGGAGGAGGTGCGCAGGGCGCGCAGCTCGGCCTCCGACGAGGCACGCAGGGCGGCCAGCTCGTTGGAGACGGTGAGGTGGCGCGCCTCGAGGGTGCGCTTCTCGTCGCGGAGCTGCGAGACGAGGGTGTCACATTCGTGGAGCTGCTCTTTCAGATGCTGCCGCTCCTTGCGTGAGGAGAGCAGCGCGGCACCGAGCAGCAGAACAGCGGTGCCGCCGATGACTATACAAAGAATCAAGGTGGTATCCATAGCAACAAAATTAGCCAATATTTTGGATTCGCCGCCTCAATAATGACGTAAAATTTCGTCGCAATGAGGATTGTTTTGTATCTTTGCGAAGATAAAATCATGATTAAACTCTGAAATTATGCAACGTATAGTAGCACCTTCAATGCTTTCGGCCGATTTCGGTCATCTTGAGCGCGACACCCGTATGATTGACCAAAGTGAGGCTCAATGGGTACACATCGATGTCATGGACGGCGTGTTTGTCCCCAACATCTCGTTCGGCTTTCCCGTCATGAAGCCCATTCGCAAGGCCACCGGCAAGTGTCTGGACGTGCATCTTATGATTGTGGACCCGGAGCGTTATGTGGAGCAGTTCGTCGAGGCCGGCGCCGATTTGGTGACCTTCCACTACGAGGCAACCAACGATGTGAAGGGGTGTATCGACAAAATCCGCCGTGCAGGTGCGCGTGTGGGCATCTCCATCAAGCCGGCCACCTCGGTCGATGTGCTGAAGGATATCCTTCCGATGGTGGACCTGGTGCTGGTGATGAGTGTCGAGCCGGGTTTCGGAGGACAGTCGTTCATACGCGGCTCGATTGACAAAATCCGCGAGTTGCGCAGCATGGCCAACGGCTATAACCCCAAGCTGATGATCGAGGTCGACGGCGGCATCTCGTCGCGCAATGCCGGCGAGGTGTATGAGGCGGGTGCCGATGCGCTGGTGGCCGGAAGCGCCGTTTTCAAGGCCGAGGACCCTGCGGCCGAAATCATAAAAATCCTTAAAGCATAGATGATATCATTAGACAATCTGACGGTGAGTTACGGAGGGTGGACCCTCTTCGATGACATCTCGTTTCTGATAAATCCCAAAGACCGAATCGGACTGGTCGGCAAGAACGGAGCCGGAAAGTCCACCCTGTTGAAAATCATTGTCGGCGAACAGCAGCCCACCTCGGGTGCGGTGACCGTCAACGGCGAGTGTACGGTGGGCTACCTGCCGCAGACCATGCGCGTACACGACACCACCTCGCTGGTCGAGGAGACCGAGAAGGCGTTTGTCGAGGTGCTGAAACTCGAGGCCGACATCGCACGTCTGACGCGCGAAATCACCGAGCGCACCGACTACGAAAGCGAGGAATATACCGAACTGATTCAGCAGCTCAATGCCGCACAGGACCACTACCACATTCTGGGTGGTGATACCCGTGAGGCCGACATCGAGAAGACCCTGCTGGGTCTGGGCTTCAAGCGCGACGACTTCCGTCGCCCCACGAGCGAGTTCTCGGGCGGCTGGCGCATGCGTATCGAGCTGGCCAAGCTGCTCCTGCGCCGCCCCTCGATTTTCCTGCTCGACGAGCCGACCAACCACCTCGACATCGAGTCGATACAGTGGCTGGAGGACTATCTGAAGAACTACAACGGTGCCGTGCTGCTCATTTCCCACGACCGTGCCTTTCTGGACAACGTGACCAACCGCACGGTGGAGTTGTCGCTGGGCAAGGTGACCGACTACAAGGTTCCCTACTCGAAATATGTGGTGCTGCGTGCCGAGCGTCGCCAGCAGCAGCTGGCCGCCTATGAGAACCAGCAGCGCATGATTGAGAAGACCGAGGAGTTCATCGAGAAATTCCGCTACAAGCCCACCAAGTCGAATCAGGTGCAGTCGCGCATCAAGCAACTCGACCGTCTGGAGCGTCTGGAGGTCGAGGAGGAGGACGTGGCAACACTCAACATCAAGTTCCCCCCTGCACCGCGTTCGGGACAGATTGTGGCCGATATCCACGAGGTGGGCATGTCGTTCGGCAAGAAGCATGTGTTCAGCGGCGCGAACTTCGTCATCGAGAAGGGCGACAAAATCGCACTGGTGGGCCGCAACGGCGAGGGTAAGACCACGCTGGCGCGCATGCTCATCGGTCAGCTCACCCCCACCGAGGGCTTCGTGAAGCTGGGTGCCAATGTCAACATCGGCTACTACGCCCAGAATCAGGACGACCTGATGGACGGCGACTTCACGGTGTTCGACACGCTGGACCGTGTGGCGGTGGGCGATATCCGCACCCGTCTGCGCGACATTCTGGGCGCGTTCCTCTTCCGTGGCGAGGACATCGAGAAGAAGGTGAAGGTGTTGTCGGGCGGCGAACGTGCGCGTCTGGCCATGGCCCGCATGATGCTCGAACCGCGCAACCTGCTGGTGCTCGACGAGCCGACCAACCACATGGACATGCGCTCGAAGGACATCTTGAAGAACGCCATACAGAAGTATGACGGCACGGTGGTGGTTGTCTCCCACGACCGTGAGTTCCTCGACGGATTGGTCGACAAGGTCTATGAGTTCCGCGATGGTGCCGTACACGAATATTTGGGCGGTATCTACTACTTCCTCGAGAAGCGCAAACTCGACTCGCTGCAGGAAATCGAGCGTCACGACACTCCCCAAAAGAGCGAGGAGAAACCCCGTGCTGCGGCCGGAAAGCTGACCTACGAGCAGCAGAAGGAGCAGGAGAAGCTCCTGCGCAAGATGCGCAAGGCGGTGGAGACCATCGAAAATACGCTGGCCGACATCGAGAAGCAGATAGCCGCCTACGAGGAGCGTTTCGCCGCCACGGCCGACTATGTGGAGGAGGATTACAAGGCCTACAACGAACTGAAGGCGCGCTACGACCACGAGATGCACGAGTGGGAGAAGGCGTCGTATGAATTGGAATTGGTAGAAGAACAACAATAGTATATGGATAACATTATTTTCGGTATTCGCCCCGTGGCCGAGGCTGTGGAGGCGCACAAGCAGATTGAGAAACTCTACATCCGCAAGGGTGCCGAGGGTCAGCTCATGCAGGAATTGAAGGATTTGTGCATTCGTCACAGAATCCGTTTTCAGGAAGTACCCGTCGAGAAGCTGAACCGTCTCACACGCGGCAACCATCAGGGTGTGGTGGCACAGATTGCCGCCATCGAGTATGTCGAGCTGCAGGATATTTTGGAGCGCGTCCCCGACGACGAGACCCCGCTGGTGGTGGTCTTCGACGGTGTGACCGACGTGCGTAACTTCGGTGCCATTGCGCGCTCGGCCGAGTGTTCGGGAGCCCACGGTCTGATTACGCCGCTGAAAAACTCGGCCCCCGTCAATGCCGAGGCAATCCGCTCGTCGGCCGGTGCGCTCACGACCATTCCCGTGTGTCGTGTGGGTTCAATCCGCAACGCCCTCAAGCTCCTCCAGAGCGAGGGTTTCCAGGTGGTGGCTGCCACCGAGAAGAGCCGCAAGCTGCTCTACGATGCCGATTTCCGCAAGCCCACCGCCATCGTGATGGGTGCCGAGGATACGGGTATCTCGAAGGAGGTGATGAAACTCTGTGACGAGCAGCTGGCCATTCCGCTCATCGGCCACATCGAATCGCTGAATGTGTCGGCCGCCGCGGCCGTCATGCTGTTCGAGGTGGTGCGCCAGCGTATCGGCGACTAACCGCCCCGAGGGGAGCTGACTGCGTGGAAAAGACCCGTATTGTCGTCTACCGTCACCGGCTGTGGGGCGATGTCCGCCTGTCGGCCAATCCGCGTGCGCGGCGCATCTCGCTGGGGGTGCGTCTGTCGGGCGAGGTGAGGTTGTCGTTTCCGCCGTCGGTGTCGCCCGAGCGGGCCTTGCGCTTCCTCGACGAGAAGGAGGAGTGGGTGGCGGCCACCCGTCGGAAGATGGCCGCACGGCGTGCTGCCGAGCCGCCCGTGTTGTCCCCCGAGGAGGAGAAGGCGAGGGTAGAGCGGCTGAGAGGGGAGGCCCGTGCCGACCTGCCGCAACGTATCGAACGTCTGTCGCGCCTCACGGGGTTGAAGTATAACTCCGTCACGGTGCGGCTCACGCGCTCGAAGTGGGGCAGCTGCTCGTCGCGCAACGACATCTCGTTGTCGCTGCTGCTGATGACCCTGCCCGAACACCTGCGCGACTTCGTGATTCTCCACGAACTGTGTCACACGCGTCACCACGACCACTCCGCGCGGTTCCACGCCCTGCTCGACCATTGGGTGGGCGGCCGCGAGAAGGAACTGCAACGCGAGTTGAGGGGGTATTCGACCCGATAGGCCGCCAGAGGTGTATATCCGACCAAAAAAAAGAGCTGTGGATTGTCCGAGGGCACTGAAAAAGTCCTTTCATAGGATAATAGGCTGATATAATCGGCATATA